>NZ_JBSAXA010000110.1:0-424 GCF_053427615.1 Burkholderia sp. AW33-5
CATGCCGCGCAGCAAGTACGGCCAGATCTTGTGCTGCGCGTTGCGGCGGCTTGTGTTCGGCTTGCAGTACAGCGCCTCCACGCCCATGCTCTTCATCAGCGTGCGTACGCGACGGCGGCCGACTTCATGGCCCTCCCGACGCAACAGGCGCGCCAGCATCCGTGCCCCGGCAAACGGGAACTCCATGTGCAGTTCGTCGATTCGCCGCATCAACAACCAATCGGTTTCGCTGACCGGCTGCGGCCGGTAATACGCGCTCGATCTCGCGATGCCGACCAGTCGCGTCTGTTGCGAAACCGGCAGCGCATGCGTACGGTCGATCATCGTTTTGCGCTCAGCAATCCCGCCTTGGTGAGCGCACCTTCTAAAAAATCATTCTCCAGTGTCAGTTGGCCGATCTTGGCGTGCAACGCCGTCAGGTCCA
>NZ_JBSAXA010000111.1:0-400 GCF_053427615.1 Burkholderia sp. AW33-5
CGCCGATGGAGCGCCGGGCATGGCTGACCGACTCGTAGGCCCGCAGGTAAATCTCTTCGTACTTGATGCTGCGCCACACCCGTTCGACGAACACGTTGTCACGCCAAGCCCCTTTGCCGTCCATCGACAGCCGCACGCCTCGACCCAGTACGGCTTCGGTGAACGCGCCCGCCGTGAACTGGCTGCCCTGATCGGTGTTCACGATGTCGGGCAGCCCGTAGCGGGCGAACGCTTCTTCCAGTGCCTCGACGGCATGCGTGGCTTCCAGCGTGATGGCAACCCGGTGCGCGAGAATCTTGCGGCTCGCCCAGTCCACCACCGCCGTCAGGTACACGAAGCCTCGCGCCATCGGAATGTAGGTCGTGTCGAGGGCGAACACCTGGTTGGCCCGCTCGATCTT
>NZ_JBSAXA010000112.1:0-395 GCF_053427615.1 Burkholderia sp. AW33-5
TGGGCGGACGACGGCACATTCGATACGCGGCTGACGTGGCACGACCGTTTGCGCCTGACCTTCGTAACGGATGCGCTCGGTCATACGACGCAGCAGTACTACGACATCGACGGCTACGTGTACCGGATCGTGTATCCGGACCAGACCGAGGAATGGTTCTTTCGCGATGCCGCCAGGCACGTGACGCGTCACGTGTTCCCGGACGGCACCGAGGAATCGTTCACGTGGGACGACGCAGGGCATTTGACGTCGCATACGCAGCAGGACGGGCGGACCGCATATTACGTCTACGACCGTAGTGGCGACATGATCGGCTTGCAGGACTCGGAAGGTCATCGCTGGCAGCGGTACTACGACAGCAAGGGGCGCGTGACCGAGGCGACCGATCCGCTCGG
>NZ_JBSAXA010000113.1:0-390 GCF_053427615.1 Burkholderia sp. AW33-5
TCGCTCCGTCGCGTCCACGATATTGCTCGCCGGATCGAACGCAAACGTCTCCACGCCCAGCGACGACTGCGCGCGCGTGAGCCGGCCAATCGGATCGTACGCATACTGGATCTCGCCACGCCGCATGTCCGCAATCTGGGTCAGTTGACTCGCCGCGTCGTACTGGTAGCGGCGCTCCGCCACCTTGCCGCCCGCGCCCTGCAGCGTCTGCCGCGCAAGCCGGCCCGCCTCGTCGTACTGCGTCGCCTGCTTCAGCCCGTTGCCGAGTTCGCGCAGCGTCTCGCGGTGCGCGTCGTCCCGCTCGACGTTCGCGACGCTCCTGCCGTCGAGCACGAGGCCGTGCACGTGCCCCGATCCATACGTCAGCCAGTCGAGCCGGCGGCCATCCGG
>NZ_JBSAXA010000114.1:0-371 GCF_053427615.1 Burkholderia sp. AW33-5
ATCTCGCAAAATTGAGCGCTCACGCTTATCGGCTGTTGATTAAGACAGAAAGACTGTCTGTTAGCGGTTTTATCGGTTATAATGCCGGCCGCTTTCGATAATCTTCAATGAAAAATATTCGATTGATGATTCATTCGAGTCTTTCTCATTGGCGATTGAGCCAGTCAGAGCGGTACGGAGTACGTATCGGCTGTCGTTCTTTAACAATCTGGAAGAAGTAAGTAATTTGGATAGCGGAAGCGTCTTGAGATGGACGTGAAAACTATCCGGGTTGTGATTGTATCGATGTATCTCAAGATGATTCGAACTTTATGTTCGACTCAATTGGAATACGGCACAACGCGAGAACTCAACCTGTAGCGACTGTCGAT
>NZ_JBSAXA010000115.1:0-369 GCF_053427615.1 Burkholderia sp. AW33-5
GCATGGCTCGTGACGGGCAAGACGGTCGGCGGCCTGCGCATGTATCCGCAGCGCAACCTGCTCGATCGCGAAACGGCGCTGCGTATGTGGACCGAGTACGTGACGTGGTTCTCGAACGAAGAGGGCAAGAAGGGGCGCATCGCGGTCGGGCAGCTCGCCGACCTGGTGGTCCCGGATCGCGATTTCTTCGCGTGCGCGGAGGACGACATCGCGGGCACGACGGCGTTGCTGACGGTGGTCGGCGGCAGGATCGTGTGGGGCGCGGGGCCGTTTGCGTCGCACGACGCGCCGATTCCGCCCGCGATGCCGGACTGGTCGCCCGTGCGCGAGTACGGCGGCTACGGCGGCTGGGGCGCGACGCAGCGCAAC
>NZ_JBSAXA010000116.1:0-369 GCF_053427615.1 Burkholderia sp. AW33-5
TCATGGCTCGTGACGGGCAAGACGGTCGGCGGCCTGCGCATGTATCCGCAGCGCAACCTGCTCGATCGCGAAACGGCGCTGCGCATGTGGACCGAGTACGTGACGTGGTTCTCGAACGAGGAAGGCAAGAAGGGGCGCATCGCGGTCGGGCAGCTTGCCGACCTGGTGGTCCCGGATCGCGATTTCTTCGCGTGCGCGGAGGACGACATCGCGGGCACGACGGCGTTGCTGACGGTGGTCGGCGGCAGGATCGTGTGGGGCGCGGGACCGTTCGCGTCGCACGACGCGCCGATTCCGTCCGCGATGCCGGACTGGTCGCCCGTGCGCGAGTACGGCGGCTATGGCGGCTGGGGCGCGACGCAGCGCGCA
>NZ_JBSAXA010000117.1:0-366 GCF_053427615.1 Burkholderia sp. AW33-5
TGCCATCCTGCTGACCTACCTGCTGGGCGGCATCGCCATTTTCCTGATCATGCGCGCGCTCGGCGAAATGGCGATCTCCAATCCGGTCGCCGGCGCGTTCAGCCGCTATGCGCGCGACTACCTCGGCCCGCTCGCGGGCTACCTGACCGGCTGGACCTACTGGTTCGTGTGGATCGTCACCTGCATGGCGGAGATCACCGCGGTCGGCGTCTACATGCACATGTGGTTCCCGGGCGTGCCGAACTGGATCTGGGCGCTCGCGGCGCTCACGGCGATGGGCGCGGTGAACTTCATCGCGGTCAAGCTGTACGGCGAATTCGAATTCTGGTTCGCGCTGATCAAGATCGTCACGATCGTGCTGATGAT
>NZ_JBSAXA010000118.1:0-336 GCF_053427615.1 Burkholderia sp. AW33-5
CGCTGCTTAACCCGTTGGCCTCCACGAATTCCGCCCGACCTCACACCGATACGGCGGGCGATCTCGCGCACACCAGTCGAGTGCTTACCTTCAATACTCTTCCAGATCGCCAAAGGCGGCCTTGGTCTGTGTATCCGCCCATCTTGCTGTGCTCTTCAGCTCTCGGTATTCGCGCTGTCCGTACCGCGTGTCGCCATAGCCAGACTCACGGGCGATCCGGGCTTCTAGTTCCATATATCGATCCGCCATCGAGTCACGGGACTCTCTACTGGCGATCGAACGGCGATCTTCGGAGCCCCAGGAGCTGCTGCTCGCCCACGACTGCATTGACGCCAT
>NZ_JBSAXA010000119.1:0-335 GCF_053427615.1 Burkholderia sp. AW33-5
CTGCTGCACGGCTTCGCGCACGGCCGCGAACAGGTCGCCGCGATACAGGCTGTGCACGAGGTGCGCGATGACTTCGGTGTCGGTCTGCGACACGAACTCGTAGCCCTTCGCGCGCAGCGCTTCGCGCAGCGTCTCGAAGTTCTCGATGATGCCGTTGTGCACCAGCGCGAGCGCGTTCGACGAGAAGATCGGGTGTGCGTTGTGCGTGACGGGCGCGCCGTGCGTCGCCCAGCGCGTGTGCGCGACGCCGGTCGTGCCTTCGAGATGCGATTCCTGCACCTGCGCGTCGAGATCGGCGACGCGCGCGACGCTGCGCGCGCGCTTCGGCGCGCCCG
>NZ_JBSAXA010000012.1:0-204496 GCF_053427615.1 Burkholderia sp. AW33-5
GTGTCGATTCGATGGTTTGGCGATTTTTGACAGTCATTGCACGTCGTTTCGGTAATCTCGCGCTCAATAACGAACGATTGGACGCGGGCCGCGCCGACGAGAATGAACAAGAATGCGCATCGCCTGATTAGCCTTGATCATTGAAGGTTTGCGATAGTGTGAACACACCCCATGGCGTGTTCACACTACATAAATTTAAGGTTATGCTTCGGAGATGGAAATCTCCGAAGCCCAATTCAAACAGATCGAACATTGCTTGCCGCGACAGCGGGGTAATGTGAGCCTGTCGAACCTGCAAGTGCTCAACGCGATCTTCTATGTTGCCGAGCACGGGTGTAAATGGCGCGGCCTGCCGCCACGTTTTGGCCGCTGGCACACGATCTACACGCGCATGAACCGCTGGTCTCGCAACGGCGTACTGGACCGAGTATTCACGGAGTTGCAGCGCGCACAGATCATCCGCGTTCGCATTGAAGCGGTGTCGCTGGATAGCACGATCGTGAAGGTTCATTCTGACGGTACCGGTGCGTTAAAAAAAATGGACCCCAAGCCATCGGCAAGTCTCGCGGAGGATGGACAACCAAGATTCATATGGTTGCCGCGGATGCTCGAACAGCCATAACGTTCGCACTGTTTCCCGGTCAGGCCGGCGATGCGCCGCACGGCCGTGCACTGCTCGAACGCCTGGGGCCGCCGAATCGACCGCTGCATCTATTGATGGACAAGGCGTACGAAGGGAATGAAACCCGGCAACTCGCGCTCGCTCTCGGCTTTATCCCTGTCGTTCCTCCGTTGAGCACGCGCGTTGAGCCCTGGGAGTACGACCGGGAAATGTACAAACGTCGCAACGAAGTCGAGCGGTTGTTTCGGCGGTTGAAGGGCTTTCGTCGCATCTTCTCCGCTTCGACAAACTCGATTTGATGTTCATCGCCTTTATCAACTTTGCCCTGATCGTCGAAGCCCTACGCTAGTGTGAACACGCCCTAGCCAATCGAAGCCAAGCGCAATCGCAGCTATCCCTATGAGTCCGAGGACGATACTGTCGATGCCGAACGCAGCAGTCCTGCGCCAAAAGCCGGCGCCCGTCGTGCAGTCTATGTTGAACGCCGCTTTGTCGCCATGGCCTGTTTCAACCATAGTTTGATTCGAATTCGATGATATGGAGTGTCGACCGCCCGCCTCTTGCCGGCGACTGCCAATACGGTCCGGCGACAGTTTGCGAGGAACTCCTTTAACCGAGCCGTCTGATCGCTGCGCCGTTACAACGAAGTTAACCATCCGGGCAGGTGGACGGAGCGGACGTGCCATAAACGCGCAGCCTCGGAAAAAGAGCCGCCAGACCGGGGAAATCTGGCGGCTCAGGAGCACGTGGACATCACAACGCCGGATAGCAGTTGCAAGAATCAGCTTAGCGATAAAATCGGGCCGTGACTGTCATGTATTGTCACGTCAGCTCAAAAAGGCGCCCCAATCAACTGACAGTTTCAAAATTGACGGCACACGATACTTCGTGTGCTGCTGGCGCCCCGCCGTCGACCATCCTTGCAACTGGGAGATCATGCTCCAAAATTCTCTCGAGTGAAGCGACGTCGGGCTGGCGATCCAGACAGCGCTACTGCACATGAATTTCGACGCGTCGATTCCCCGCATCCGGCGTATCGCCACTCACGCTCGCCGGTTTATCCAGGCTGACGCGTGATCCGTCGATACCAGTCGCCAACAACCCGGCCTTGACGGATTCAGCACGCTTCCTTGCCAATTCGGCGTTCAGCGTCGGATCGCCGCTCGAGTCCGTGAAACCCGACACACTCACCCTCGACGAGGGGTTGTCCTTGAGATAGGTGAGCACGTCTTTCACCTTGTCGGTGAAATCGACAGGCAGGTCGGCTTTGCCGAAATCGAAGAAGACTTTCAGTGCGGGCTTGCCTTCCAGCATCCCGGCAATCACACCAGCACCCTTCGGGATCACGTCCGTCACAGCACTTGCCGCATCCTTCGCCATCGTCGTCGCGGTGCTTGACGCCGCGATCTCAGTCGGCTGTGCCGTGTTCGGCGTGCGCTTCATGCAGAACCCGAGCGACAGGAGTGCCAAAAGCGCGAGCAACAGCAAACCGAGCAGTGTCCATATCCGCGTACGGTTGTTTACATCATGTTTGGCGGCCACCGCAGCGCGATTGGTATTGCCTTCATTCGGACGGATCTCACCACCGAGCTGCTTGTTTTTCGCGCCGAGCCAGCCAGCAAGGCCGCCGAGTCCTAGGACACCAAGCAACTTTTCCGAGAGGCGCCCGTCCAAGTGCTGACTTTGAGTGTCCAGTACAGTGCCGAGTACCGATGGCTCGAGCGGCCCCATGCGGGTCGCCGCCTGTTTGATCGAAGCCAATACAAAGGGAATCACCATGCCGGTGAGCAGTGTGGCGTGCTTCGACGCAAGATTGGTGGCTTCGGCAAGTGCGGCGTTAAAACCCTCTGTATTCGCACCGAACAGAAGCTCCAGTTGCGACTTGCCAAGATCGATCAGCTTGTGCGTTGCAGCTCCGCCGGCGAACATGCCCGCGAGATCCTGCGTGAGCAGGCTTGGATCGACGTTCGGCATACTCAACACGCGCAGGAGTGAATCCACTCCATTTGCGGTCGTGCCAAACCGTACGACGGCACCCAGCAAGTTCGACAGGGCCACACCGACGCCGTTGACCACACTCGTCCGCGATTCGGTGAGAAAAGCCGGTGCCTGTTGTGCAATCGGTTCGGTGAGCAGTGATTCCAGCGATTGCAAAAGATTGATCGGAGCCATCCAGATATCCTCATCGTTAGATACAAGTCGCGCCGCAGGATCCGTTGACATTGCCAAATTGATGTCGGGACTCCGCATCGTTCGAAGTGTGTTCCGGTGCGAATCTACCGGTATCGGAAATTTTCGACTGTCAAAGATTGCTAAGGCATCCGTACTCGCCATGTCGAACAATTCAGTAAAACAAATGAATCGGCGTCGCTGTTGAGAGCGGGCAACGTAAGCGTTGCCAACGCTGCGCAACTCAGTTCTGCAAAATAATTGACGATCATTGACACTGCGGGCAACCCGCATCGATCCCGGATTAAAATGCTGCATACCCGAAGATCCATGCGTCCGGCTTGTACCGGAAATCGCCGATCTGGTGATGACCTGCCGAGAGTGGGACGATACTCGTAGCTTTTGCGGCTCGTCCAGCGAGCTGCGGTTGGAGACGAGAACACACATGCAGATGAGCAATGACATCGTGTCGGCCGTATCGGGCCGATTTTCCGCCTGGCTTATCCGATTGGGATGGGGCGCGCTGTTCGCGAGCGGTGGTGTGTGTGGCTCGGTGATCGGGGTGTGGTTAGCGTTGGGGAGAATGCTGCGGTGGCCGTGAGTTCGACTCCCTCGTATGGGGCTGTGCTCGACAGTTTGCGACATGCTTGTCGTCGCCAAGTGGTGCGGTATCGGCATGGCCCGTTGTTCGACGTCCTTGCGCAGATCGGGTTGATCGTCTGGGTCCGCCAGCCGACTCGACTGTCGCAGCAGGTATCGGAACGGTCTCGGTACGTGCCCCCGCCGATCGAAACCGCCGAGTTGACGGCGCTCGGTCGCGCGGCGCTTGACCGGCTTGACGTGCTCGAGGCCACGACCCTATGGGAGACGTTGCGTACCCGGCCGTACGGCGCACGCGATCACCAAGGCACGTCTTGAGCCGCCCGCAGCCCGACCTGACTGCGGCGCCGCTATGACGGCCTGTGGATCATTGTTCCCGTCGCCGAGGGGCGACCGAGGACATTGGCGCTCGTCGAGAGGGGTAGGGTGCCTCCCACGGCATCAACACGGCGCGCTCACCGGCAAAAGTTTCTGGCCGGCACCCCGGGAACTACGCCGTAATACGTCGCCGTAGGCAAGTCCCGTCTCTGCGAAGTTTCATTGGAATCCAGTCAAGTTTTGTCAGTGCGCGATCGGATTGATTCTCGCCACTGCTGCAACTACGATGATTACATCGAGAATCGGGATCAATCGAGGCCGCTACAGTCTGGTGTCAAGTGCTGGAGTGTGGCGCTCGAGCGAACCAAGGCACAAATCCGCGCGCGGGTCGAACATCCGTTTCATGTCGTCAAGAACCTGTTCCGTCATCGCAAGGTGCGCTACAAGGGGCTACTCAAGAACACGGCGCAACGGTTCAGTCTGTTTGCCTTTAGGTAGATTTTAGGGCCTATTTCTTCGCACGACGGAACTGTTCCGATCGACGAGAGGGCAGGGCTCTGCCGAGGCATCACCGAACTCGCCGCCCCCGTCACAGCATGACCCCATACACCTCCCTCGCCGCCGCCCGAATCGCATCCGCCATCACCTCGACGGCCGGCGAATGCAGCCGGTCGGTGCGCGTGATGATCCCGAAATCGTCCATCCGGCAATCCATCTCCAGCGGCAGCACCGAGACGATCCCGTGTCGCGCGTAGTACAGCGCGACATCTTCCGCGAGCACCGCGATCATGTCGCTCTGCTCGATCAGCTGCGTGATGAACAGCAGCGCGGCCGTCTCGACGACGTTCGCGGGCGGCGCCAGGCTCGCGCGCTGGAACACGAGCTCGAAGCGGTGGCGAAGCACGCTGCCGGCCGGCGGCATCACCCACGCGGCGCGCTGCACGTCGGCGAGCGACAGCGGCGCCTGCGCGAGCAGCGGATGGCCGGGCCGCACGACCGCGGCAACCGGCTCGCCGGTCAGCGGCTCGTAGCGCAGGTGCAGCTTGTCGTGCTCGGCGGACAGCCGGCCGAGCACGATGTCGAGCTTGTCCTGCGCGAGGTGTTCGAGCAGCGCATTACTCGTGTCGATCGCGACGGACACGCGCACGTTCGCATGCGTGCCCTTCACCGCGGCGACGGCCGGCGGCACGAGCCGCAGCCCCGGCGACGTGATCGCGCCCACCGCCACGTGCCCGAGATGGCCGGCCTTCAGCGCGGCCAGTTCCTCGCGCGCCTGGTCGAGGCTGCCGAGCGCCGCGCGCGCGTGGCGGATCAGCACGTCGCCATACAGCGTCGGCCGCATCCCGCGCGGCAGGCGCTCGAACAGCACCGCGCCGATCGATTCCTCGAGCTCGCGCAGCAGCTTCGACGCGGCCGGCTGCGTCATGTTCAGCGCGGCCGCCGCGCGGTGAATGCTGCCTTCGTCGGCGAGCGCGACGAGCAGCAGGAGCTGGCGGGTCTTCAGGCGGTTGCGGTTTCCCCACGGGCTGGCTTCTTGCATCGTACGGGTTTATATCGATATCGGAATCGATATCGTAATCGCCTAAAACGTCATTAGCCAGTTATCAAAATTCTGCCTAGACTGCGCCGGTATCCCGTCACCACAGGACTGACGATGTCGGCAACAAAACCCAGGCTGCGCTCCACCCAATGGTTCGGCACGAACGACAAGAATGGCTTCATGTACCGGAGCTGGATGAAGAACCAGGGCATCCCCGATCACGAGTTCGACGGCCGGCCGATCATCGGCATCTGCAACACGTGGTCCGAACTGACGCCGTGCAATGCGCACTTCCGCAAGCTCGCCGAGCACGTGAAGCGCGGGATCTCGGAAGCCGGCGGCTTCCCGGTCGAGTTCCCGGTGTTCTCGAACGGCGAATCGAACCTGCGGCCGTCGGCGATGCTCACGCGCAATCTCGCGTCGATGGACGTCGAGGAAGCGATCCGCGGCAACCCGATCGACGCGGTCGTGCTGCTCGCCGGCTGCGACAAGACGACCCCGGCGCTGCTGATGGGCGCGGCGAGCTGCGACGTGCCGGCGATCGTCGTGTCGGGCGGGCCGATGCTGAACGGCAAGCTCGAAGGCAAGAACATCGGCTCGGGCACGGCCGTGTGGCAGTTGCATGAATCGCTGAAGGCGGGCGAGATCGACCTGCACCACTTCCTGTCGGCCGAGGCCGGGATGTCGCGCTCGGCCGGCACCTGCAACACGATGGGCACCGCGTCGACGATGGCGTGCATGGCCGAGGCGCTCGGCGTCGCGCTGCCGCACAACGCCGCTATTCCGGCCGTCGATTCGCGCCGCTACGTGCTCGCGCACATGTCCGGCATCCGCATCGTCGAGATGGCGCTCGAAGGGCTCGTGCTGTCGAAGGTCCTGACGCGCGCCGCGTTCGAGAACGCGATCCGCGCGAATGCGGCGATCGGCGGCTCGACCAACGCGGTGATCCACCTGAAGGCGATCGCGGGCCGCATCGGCGTGCCGCTCGAGCTGGAGGACTGGATGCGCATCGGCCGCGACACGCCGACGATCGTCGACCTGATGCCGTCCGGGCGCTTCCTGATGGAGGAGTTCTATTACGCGGGCGGGCTGCCGGCCGTGCTGCGCCGGCTCGGCGAAGGCGGGCTGCTGCCGCACCCGGACGCGCTGACGGTCAACGGCAAGTCGCTGTGGGACAACGTGCGCGAAGCGCCGAACTACGACGACGAGGTGATCCGTCCGCTCGACCGGCCGCTGATCGCGGACGGCGGCATCTGCATCCTGCGCGGCAATCTCGCGCCGCGCGGCGCGGTCCTGAAGCCGTCGGCGGCGAGCCCCGAGCTGCTGAAGCATCGCGGCCGCGCGGTGGTGTTCGAGAATCTCGATCACTACAAGGCGACGATCAACGACGAAGCGCTCGACGTCGATGCCAGCTCGGTGCTGGTGCTGAAGAACTGCGGGCCGCGCGGGTATCCGGGGATGGCCGAGGTCGGCAACATGGGGCTGCCGCCGAAGCTGCTGCGCCAGGGCGTCAAGGACATGGTGCGGATCTCGGATGCGCGGATGAGCGGCACGGCTTACGGCACGGTGGTGCTGCACGTCGCGCCGGAAGCCGCCGCGGGCGGGCCGCTGGCCGCCGTGCGCAACGGCGACTGGATCGAACTCGACTGCGATGCCGGCACGCTGCACCTGGACATTACGGACGACGAACTGCAGCGCCGCCTGTCGGACGTCGATCCGACCGCGGCGCCCGGCGTGGCCGGCCAGCTCGGCAAGGGCGGCTACGCGCGGCTGTACATCGATCACGTGCTGCAGGCCGACGAGGGGTGCGACCTCGACTTCCTGGTCGGCATGCGCGGTGCCGACGTGCCGAGTCATTCGCATTGAGCGGCAGGCGGGCGCGGGCGATGGCCCGCGCGACGCGAAGTGGCGATACGAAACCGTGAACGCTTGATGGCCTCGCCTCGAGGCCGACGCAGGACCGAACCATGACATCGAGCAGCACGCCGCGTTATCGCGGCATCTTTCCCGTCGTCCCGACGACGTTTTCCGACACCGGCGAGCTCGACCTCGCGAGCCAGAAGCGCGCGGTCGACTTCATGATCGACGCGGGCTCCGACGGCTTGTGCATCCTCGCGAACTTCTCCGAGCAATTCGCGATCACCGACGACGAACGCGACGTGCTCACGCGCACGATCCTCGAACACGTCGCCGGCCGCGTGCCGGTGATCGTCACGACGTCGCACTACGGCACGCAGGTGTGCGCCGCGCGCAGCCTGCGCGCGCAGCAGCTCGGCGCGTCGATGGTGATGGCGATGCCGCCGTATCACGGCGCGACGTTCCGCGTGCCCGAAGCGCAGATCTTCGACTTCTTCGCGCGCGTGTCGGACGCGATCGACATCCCGATCATGATCCAGGACGCGCCGGCGAGCGGCACCGCGTTGTCCGCGCCGTTCCTTGCGCGGATGGCGCGCGAGATCGAGCAGGTCGCGTACTTCAAGATCGAGACGCCCGGCGCGGCGAACAAGCTGCGCGAGTTGATCCGGCTCGGCGGCGACGCGATCGAAGGGCCGTGGGACGGCGAGGAAGCGATCACGCTGCTCGCCGACCTGCATGCCGGCGCGACCGGCGCGATGACGGGCGGCGGGTTTCCGGACGGCATCCGGCCGATCCTCGAAGCCTTCCGCGAAGGGCGGCACGACGATGCGTTCGCGCGCTATCAGGCGTGGCTGCCGCTGATCAATCACGAGAACCGCCAGTCCGGGATCCTCACCGCGAAGGCGCTGATGCGCGAAGGCGGCGTGATCGCGTGCGAGCGGCCGCGGCATCCGATGCCGGAACTGCATCCGGACACGCGCGCGGAGCTGATCGCGATCGCGCGCCGGCTCGATCCGCTCGTGCTGCGCTGGGCGCACTGAGCAAGTGGCGAAGGAGGAACGCAGATGAGCAACGTGATTTCGCTGGGCGTGATCGGGATCGGCAAGATCGCGCGCGACCAGCACCTGCCGGCGATCGCCGCCGAACCGGGTTTCGTGCTGACCGCGTGCGCGAGCCGTCACGCGGAAGTCAGCGGCGTGCGCAATTATCAGGACCTGCGCGCGCTGCTGGCCGCCGAGCCCGAACTCGACGCGGTGTCGCTGTGCGCGCCGCCGCAGGTGCGCTACGCGCAGGCGCGCGCCGCGCTCGAAGCCGGCAAGCACGTGATGCTCGAGAAGCCGCCGGGCGCGACGCTCGGCGAAGTGGCCGCGCTCGACGCGCTCGCGCGCGAACGCGGCCTCACGCTGTTCGCGACCTGGCATTCGCGCTGCGCGAGCGCGGTGGAACCGGCGCGCGCATGGCTCGCGACGCGCACGATCCGCGCGGTGCAGGTGCGCTGGAAGGAAGATGTGCGGCGCTGGCATCCGGGCCAGCAGTGGATCTGGGAACCCGGCGGCCTCGGCGTGTTCGATCCCGGCATCAACGCGTTGTCGATCGTCACGCGGATCCTGCCGCGCGAACTCGTGTTGCGCGAGGCGACGCTCTACGTGCCGAGCGACGCGCAGATGCCGATCGCCGCCGAACTCGATTGCGCCGATACGGAAGGCGTGCCCGTGCGCGCGGAATTCGACTGGCGGCACGGCCCGGTCGAGCAATGGGAGATCGCGGTCGACACGTCGGACGGCGTGCTCGCGATCAGCCGCGGCGGCGCGCAATTGTCGATCGGCGGCGAGCCGGTCGAGATCGGGCCGCAGCGCGAGTATCCGGCGCTGTATGCGCAGTTCCGCGCGCTGATCGCGCGCGGCGAAAGCGACGTCGACGTGCGGCCGTTGCGGCTCGTCGCCGATGCGTTTCTGTTCGGGCGGCGCGTCGGGACCGACGCGTTCGGCCGCTGACACCGTGCCGGCGCGCGCCATCGCGAGCGCGACCGCGCACGACGGTAGTTGAAGACCCAAGCCAATACAAGGAGACACCGCATGAACCGCACGATTCGCCGACACACCCTGCGCGCGCTGCTGGCCGCGCTTTGCATTGCGCCGCTCGGGATGCACGGCGCGGCGCACGCCGACGCGCCGCTGAAGATCGGCTTCCTGGTGAAGATGCCCGAGCAGGCATGGTTCATCAACGAGCAGAACGCGGCGTCCGCGCTGGGCCAGAAGGAAAACTTCTCGGTCGTGAAGATCGGCACGCCGGACGGCGAGAAGGTGCTGGCCGCGATCGACAACCTCAACTCGCAAGGCGCGCAGGGCTTCGTGATCTGCGCGCCCGACGTGCGCCTCGGGCCGGCGATCGCCGCGCGCGCGAAGCGCTACAACATGAAGTTCGTGACGGTCGACGACCAGCTCGTCGACTCGACCGGCAAGCCGCTCACGAACGTGCCGCACCTCGGGATGTCGGCGACCAAGATCGGCAACCAGGTCGGCCAGGCGATCGCCGACGAGATGAAGCGGCGCGGCTGGAAGCCCGAGGAAGTCGGCGCGCTGCGCATCACCAACTACGAGCTGCCGACGGCGAAGCTGCGCACCGACGGCGCGACGCAGGCGCTGCTCGCGAACGGCTTTCGCAAGGAGAACATCTTCGACGCGCCGCAGAAGACGACCGACGACAGCGGCGGCCTCGAGGCGGCCTTCCCGGTGCTCTCGCGCCATCCGAACGTGAAGAAATGGGTGGTCTTCGCGCTGAACGAGGAAACCGTGCTCGGCGCGGTGCGCGCGACCGAACAGCTGCACATCCCGGCGGCCGACGTGATCGGCGTCGGCATCAACGGCGCGGGCGAGGCGTTCGCCGAATTCCAGAAGAAGGAACCGACCGGCTTCTACGGAACGATCGCGGTCAGCTCGACGAACCACGGCAAGGACAGCACGCAGAACCTCGTCGACTGGATCCGTAACGGCAAGACGCCGCCCGCCGACACGCAGACGAGCGGCAAGCTGATGACGCGCACGAACTGGCAGGCCGTGCGCACCGAGCTCGGCATCTGAGCGTGCGGGGCGACGACGCGATGACGATGCAGACGATGACGGCCGTGTCCGACCACGACGACGCGGCCACGTCCGGCGATGCGCTGCTCGCGCTCGACGGCATCACCGTGACGTTCCCGGGCGTGCGCGCGCTCGACGGCGTGTCGCTGTCGGTGCGCGCGGGCGAAGTGCACGGGCTGATGGGCGAGAACGGCGCGGGCAAGTCGACGCTGCTGAAGGTGCTGTCCGGCGTCAACCAGCCGCAGGCCGGCACGCTGACGCTGAACGGCACGGTGCAGCGCTTCGCGTCGACGCGCGCCGCGCTCGAGGCCGGCATCGCGATCATCTACCAGGAGCTGCATCTGGTGCCCGAGCTGACGGTCGCGGAGAACTTGATGCTCGGCCAGTTGCCGAGCCGGCTCGGCGTGGTCGACGAACGTGCGCTTGCGGTGCGCGCGCTCGATGCGCTCGAGCGGCTCGGCGAGCATATCGATCCGGACATTCCGGTGAAGTATCTGTCGATCGGCCAGCGCCAGATGATCGAGATCGGCAAGGCGCTGATGCGCGACGCGCGCGTGATCGCATTCGACGAACCGACCAGCTCGCTGTCCGCGCGCGAGACCACGCAGCTGTTCCGCATCATCCGTTCGCTGCGGGCGGAAGGCCGCGCGATCATCTACGTCACGCACCGGATGGAGGAAGTCGACGCGCTGTGCGACCGCGTGACGGTATTCCGCGACGGCCGTCGGATCGAGACGTTCGAATCCGTCGCCGATCTCGACCGGGACCGGCTGATCGGCTGCATGGTCGGCCGCTCGATCGAGGACGTGTACGGCTACCGGCCGCGCACGGCCGGCGACGTGCTGATCGAGGCGAAGGGGCTGATGGGGCCCGGCCTGTCCGAGCCGGTGTCGTTCGCGGCGCGGCGCGGCGAGATCGTCGGCTTCTTCGGGCTCGTCGGCGCGGGGCGTTCGGAGCTGATGAAGCTGCTGTACGGCGCGGCGCGCCCGAGCGGCGGGCACGTCGAGCTGGGCGGCAAGCGCGTCGCGTTCGCGAGCCCGCGCGACGCGGTGCGTGCCGGCATCGCACTGTGCCCGGAGGACCGCAAGCAGGAAGGCATCGTCGCGATCGCATCGGTCGCCGACAACCTGAACATCAGCGCGCGCCGCCATTTCAGCCCGGCGCGCGTGCTGCTCGACGCGCGGCGCGAACGCGAACTCGCGCAACGCTACATCGAGCGGCTCGCGATCAAGACCCGCGACGGCGAGACGCCGATCGGCGCGCTGTCGGGCGGCAACCAGCAGAAGGTCGTGCTCGCGCGCTGGCTGGCCGAGCGCATCGACGTGTTCCTGATGGACGAGCCGACGCGCGGCATCGACGTCGGCGCGCGCGCGGAAATCTACAACCTGTTCTACGAGCTCGCGGAAGCGGGCCGCACGGTGATCATCGTGTCGAGCGACCTGGCCGAGGTGATCGGCGTGTCGGACCGCATCGTCGTGATGAAGGAAGGGCGGATCGCGGGCGAGATCGCGAAGGCGCAGGCGACGCCCGATGCGCTGATCAAGCTCGCGCTGCCGCGCTAGCGCAGTCAACCGGAAAGCAACCGATATGAGCCAGGCAATGCAACCCCAACGTACTTCCCCGTCCCCGGATGCCGCGGCCGCGCCCGCGCGAGCGCGCGGCGGCGTGTGGCAACTGATCAACCGCTCCGGCATCGTGATGGTGTTCCTCGTGCTGTTCGCGACGCTGTCGCTGACCGTGCCGGACTTCCTCACGCCGCGCAACATCCAGGGCCTGCTGCTGTCGGTCACGCTGATCGGCTCGATCGCGGTGACGATGATGTTCGTGCTCGCGCTCGGCGAAGTCGACCTGTCGGTCGCGTCGATCGTCGCGTTCTCGGGCGTCGTCGCGTCGACGCTGATCACCGCGACGCACAGCGTCGTGCTCGGTATCGCGGCCGGCGTGCTCGCGGGCGGCGCGGTCGGGCTCGTCAACGGCGTGCTGATCGCGCGCTGGCGGATCAATTCGCTGATCGTCACGCTCGCGATGATGGAAGTCGTGCGCGGGCTCGCGTTCATCACGTCGAACGGCGACGCGGTGATGATTTCCGAGGAGCGCTTCTTCGATCTCGGCGGCGGGTCGTTCCTCGGCATTTCGTATCCGATCTGGAGCAACATCGTCGGCTTCGTCGTGTTCGGCTTCCTCCTGCGCAAGACCGTGTTCGGCAAGAACGTGCTGGCCGTCGGCGGCAACGGCGAGGCCGCGCTGCTCGCGGGGCTGCCGGTGATGCGCATCAAGATCGCGGTGTTCGTGCTGCAGGGGCTCGTGACCGGCTTCGCCGGCGTGATGCTCGCGTCGCGGATGAGCCTCGGCGATCCGAAGACGTCGGTCGGCCTCGAACTCGGCGTGATCTCCGCGTGCGTGCTCGGCGGCGTGTCGCTGACGGGCGGCGTCGCGACGATTTCCGGCGTGCTGGTCGGCGTGCTGATCATGGGTTCCGTGCAGGACGCGATGAGCCTGCTGAACGTGCCGACCTTTTACCAATATCTGATACGCGGCGGAATTCTGTTGCTCGCGGTGCTGTTCGACCAGTATCGTCGCAACCAGCGGCGCGCGATGAAGATCTGACCCTGACGAACGCGCGTCCGCCCGCGAAGGCGACAGATATCGGGAGACGGCATGCAACAGATTGATCCGGGCGCGGCGGCGCTGCTCGTCGACAGCCGCAACACGCTCGGCGAAGGCGCGACGTGGTGCGACGCGACGCACGCGCTGTACTGGACGGACATCGAAGGCGCGCGGCTGTGGCGCTGCCGCGCGGACGGCTCGGACCTCGCGCAGTGGCCGATGCCGGAGCGGCTCGCGTGCTTCGCGCTGACGCACGAGCCGCATGTGCTGCTCGTCGGGCTCGCGACGCATTTCGCGTTCTTCGATCTGCGCAGCGGCGAATTCACGCGGATCGTCGACGTCGAACCCGATCTGCCGACGCGGCTGAACGACGGCCGCTGCGATCCGTTCGGCGCGTTCGTGTTCGGGATGAAGGACGAAGGCGGCGACCCGCCGCGCGCGGTCGGCGGCTTCTACCGGCTCAATCCGGACCTCACGCTCGAACGGCTTGCATTGCCGGCGGCGGCGATCGCGAACAGCATCGCGTTCTCGCCGGACGGCACGAAGATGACGTTCTGCGATTCGATGGTGCGCGAGATTTTCGTCTGCGATTACCGCGCGGGCGGCGACGTGGCCAACGCGCGGCCGTTCGCGCGACTGACCGATGCGGACGGCGACCCGGACGGCTCGACGATGGATCGCGACGGCGGGCTGTGGAACGCGCAGTGGGGCGGCCGGCGCGTGGTGCGCTACGGGCCGGACGGCGTCGAGACGGACCGCGTGACCGTGCCGACCGCGCAGCCGAGCTGCGTGACGCTCGACGGCGAAGGCCGGCTGTACGTGACGAGCGCGCGCGTCGGGTTGAGCGACGACGCGCTGGCGAGCGATGCGCACGCCGGCGGCGTATTCGTCGCCCGGACGCGCTACACGGGGCTGCCGACCGCAAGATTCGCGGGGGCGCCGCGCGGCTGACCGCGTGTCGGATCCCGTTCATGGGATGCGTCCGACGCAGCGAGCCAGGCGATCCGGCGCGCGGTCGGCCGCGCATGCACGCGCGCACGGAGGCGATCCGGCGTGCCGGAACACGCCGTTCGCTCCCCGACGTGCTGGTAAGATGGCCCGCAATTCCATCCTGCCCGCACCATGAGTTCCGCACCGACCAAGCCCGCGAACCCGAAAAACGCCGCGAAGAACGCCGCCCGCGCGACGGGCGACAAGCAGAAGGCCCGCGTGCCGCAGCGCCTGACCTATGTGGTCGGCAGTCTCGAACGGCTGCTGCGCCGCCACATGACCGACGCGCTCGCGCCGCTCGGCATCACGCTCGCGCAATACACGGCGCTGTCGGTGCTCGAGGCTCGCGGCGCGTCGTCGAACGCGCAACTCGCGGAACGCTCGTTCATCACGCCGCAATCGGCGAACGAGGTGATGAGCGTGATGGCCGCCCGCGGTTTCGTCACGCGCGAAGCCGACCCGTCGCACGGCCGCATCATCCTGCTGACGCTGACCGACGAAGGCGCGGCGATGCTGCGCGAATGCGAAGCCGTGCTGCGTCCGCTCGAGACGCGGATGCTCGGCGACGTCTCCATCGACGACGCCACGCACGTGCAGCGCACGCTCGAACTGTTCGCGCGCAACCTGCGCCGCTGACCCTTTCCCGAACCTTCACGACACGGGCCCGTGCGGCCCGTGTTCGCGTTCCCGCCTGCTCGCCGGTCGCCTGACCGTTCCCCGATTCCAGCGTCGCCGCCGCTTTCCGCTCCGGGTTTACACCGGCGCTCGTGCCGCTTGCAATATCAGGTAGCCTGATATTAAATGAAGCCGTCCGCAGCAGGAATGCTGCGCACCGAATCGCACAGGAACGAACGACAGGAACAGACATGAGCAAGTACGACAACCGCTGGCAGACCGTTGAAGTGAAAGTGGAGGCCGGCATCGCGTGGGTCACGCTGAATCGCCCCGAGAAGCGCAACGCAATGAGCCCGACGCTGAACCGGGAGATGCTGGAGGTCCTCGACGCGGTCGAATTCGACGACGAGGCGAAGGTGCTGGTGCTGACCGGCGCGGGCGCCGCGTGGACGGCCGGCATGGATCTGAAGGAATATTTCCGCGAGATCGACGGCGGCTCCGACGCGCTGCAGGAAAAGGTGCGGCGCGACGCGTCGGAATGGCAGTGGCGCCGCCTGCGGATGTACAACAAGCCGACGATCGCGATGGTGAACGGCTGGTGTTTCGGCGGCGGCTTCTCGCCGCTCGTCGCGTGCGACCTCGCGATCGCGGCGGACGAAGCGGTGTTCGGGCTGTCCGAAATCAACTGGGGCATCCCGCCGGGCAACCTCGTCAGCAAGGCGATGGCGGACACGGTCGGGCATCGTCGCGCACTGCACTACATCATGACCGGCGACACGTTCACCGGTGTCGAGGCAGCCGAAATGGGCCTCGTGAACAGCAGCGTGCCGCTGGCCGGCCTGCGCGACGCGACGATCGCGCTCGCCGCGCGGCTGATGGACAAGAACCCGGTCGTGCTGCGCGCGGCGAAGCACGGCTTCAAGCGTTCGCGCGAACTCACGTGGGAGCAGTGCGAGGATTACCTGTATGCGAAGCTCGACCAGGCGCAGCTGCGCGATCCGGAGCGCGGCCGCGAGCAGGGGCTGAAGCAGTTCCTCGACGACAAGACGATCAAGCCGGGCCTGCAGGCATACAAGCGCTGATACAAGCGCCGACGCAACCGACAGAAACAGGCAAGGCAGGAGACGACATGACCGACAGACGGATGCTGATCGCCGGCGAGTGGTGCACCGCCCGCGACGGCCGAACCTTCGACCGATTCAACCCCGCGACGGGCGCGCTCGCGTCGCGCGCGCCGGCGGCCGGCCCGGCCGACGCCGACGCGGCGATCGAAGCCGCGCATCGCGCGTTCCCCGCATGGGCGGCGCTCGCGCCGACCGAACGGCGCCGCCGCCTGCTGAAGGCCGCGGACCTGATGGATGCGCGCATCGACGCGTTCATCGCGACCGGCGTCGCCGAAACCGGCGCGACGCCCGGCTGGCTCGGCTTCAACGTGACGCTCGCGGCGAACATGCTGCGCGAGGCCGCGTCGATGACGACGCAGATCGACGGCGACGTGATCCCGTCCGACGTGCCCGGCAATCTCGCGCTGGCGATGCGCGTGCCGTGCGGCGTCGTGCTCGGCATCGCGCCGTGGAACGCGCCGGTGATCCTCGGCACGCGCGCGCTGGCGATGCCGCTCGCATGCGGCAACACGGTCGTGCTGAAGGCGTCCGAAGCATGCCCGGGCGTGCACGCGCTGATCGGCGCGGTGCTGGAGGAGGCCGGGCTCGGCGCGGGCGTCGTGAACGTGATCACGCACGCGGCGGCCGATGCGCCCGAACTCGTCGAGCGGCTGATCGCGCATCCGCACGTGAAGCGGATCAACTTCACCGGCTCCACGCACGTCGGGCGCATCATCGCGCGCCATGCGGCCGCGCACCTGAAACCCGTGCTGCTCGAACTCGGCGGCAAGGCGCCGGTGCTCGTGCTCGACGATGCCGATCTCGATGCGGCCGTCGATGCGATCGCATTCGGCGCGTTCTTCAACCAGGGGCAGATCTGCATGTCGACCGAGCGCGTGATCGCCGCGCGGCCGATCGCCGATGCGCTCGTCGAACGGCTGGCCGACAAGGCGCGCTCGCTGGTCGCCGGCGATCCGCTGGCGGGCCATGCGCTCGGCACGATGGTCGATGCGGCCGCGGCCGCGCGTGCCGCGTCGCTCGTCGAGGATGCGCGTGCGCACGGTGCGCGCCTGCCGCTCGGCTGCCGGATCGAGGGCGCGACGATGCAGCCCGCGATCGTCGACGGCGTCACGCGCGACATGCGGCTGTATCGCGAGGAATCGTTCGCGCCGGTGGTGGCGATCCTGCGCGCGGACAGCGACGACGAAGCGGTCGCGCTCGCGAACGACAGCGAGTTCGGGCTGTCGGCGAGCGTGTTCAGCCGCGATATCGCACGCGCGATGACGGTCGCGCGCCGGATCGAATCGGGGATCTGCCACATCAACGGGCCGACCGTGCACGACGAGGCGCAGATGCCGTTCGGCGGCACGAAAGCGAGCGGCTACGGCCGCTTCGGCAGCCGCGCGTCGATCGCCGAATTCACCGAGCTGCGCTGGATCACCGTGCAGACCACACCGCGTCACTACCCGATATGAGCGAGCCGACGATGAATGTTGCGACGCCCGTAAGCGGGCCGGCGAACGACACCGGCGGCGTGCGCTATCGCGCGGCGGCCGTCGCGGTCGGCGCGGCCGAGATTCGTCGCGCGGAAAACGGCACGTGGTACCTGCGCTCGCGCGAACCGCTCGGCGACTACCCGACGCGCCTGACCGACTGCCTCGTGCGCGGCGCGCACGCGCATCCCGACCGCGTGCTCGCCGCGCGGCGCGGCGCCGACGGCCGCTGGATCGAGATCACTTACGCGCAGATGCTCGAACGCGCCCGCACGCTCGGCCAGGGCCTCGTCGATCTCGGGCTGTCGGTCGAGCGACCGCTCGCGGTGCTGTCCGGCAACGATCTCGAGCATCTGCAGCTGATGTTCGCGGCGATGCTGGCCGGCGTGCCGTATGCGCCGATCTCGCCCGCGTATTCGCTGGTGTCGACCGATTACGGCAAGCTGCGTCACACGCTCGGCGTGCTGCGGCCGGGCGCGGTGTTCGTCGCCGAGCGCGCGCCGTTCGCGCGTGCGCTCGACGCGACGCTGCCGGCCGATGCGGCGCTGATCGTCGCGAGCGATGCGGATGCCGATGGCGCCGCGGCGGGCCGCGTCGTGCCGCTGTCGCGCCTGCTCGCGACCGTTCCGCGCACGATCGACGCGATCCATGAAGCGATCGGCCCCGATCATCTCGCGAAGATCCTGTTTACGTCGGGGTCGACGAAGCAGCCGAAGGCCGTGCCGACCACGCACCGGATGCTGTGCAGCAACCAGCAGATGCTGCGCCAGACGATGCCCGAGCTGACGCGCGAACCGCCGGTGCTGGTCGACTGGCTGCCGTGGAATCACACGTTCGGCGGCAGTCACAACCTCGGCATCGCGCTGTACAACGGCGGCACGCTGTACATCGACGACGGCCGCCCGGTGCCGGGCCGCTTCGACGAAACCGTGGGCAACCTGCGCGAGATCGCGCCGACGATCTACTTCAACGTGCCGAAGGGCTGGGAAGAGCTGACCGCCGCGCTCGAACGCGATGCCGTGCTGCGCGACACGTTCTTCTCGCGTGTGAAGCTGTATTTCTTCGGCGGCGCGGGGCTGTCGCAGGCCGCGTGGGACCGGCTCGACCGCGTGACCGACGCGCATTGCGGCGAGCGCATCCGGATCATGGCCGGCCTCGGGATGACGGAGGCGTCGCCGTCGTGCCTGTTCACGACCGGGCCGCTGATGCGCGCCGGCTACATCGGCCTGCCCGCACCCGGCTGCGACGCGAAGCTCGTGCCGTGCGGCGGCAAGCTCGAACTGCGCTTCAAGGGGCCGAACGTGATGCGCGGCTACTGGCATGCCGACGTCGATCCGCGCGACGTATTCGACGACGAGGGTTATTACCGCAGCGGCGACGCGGGGGTCTTCGCCGATCCCGAGCGGCCGGAACTCGGGCTGCTGTTCGACGGCCGGCTGACCGAGGATTTCAAGCTGAGCAGCGGCACCTTCGTCAGCGTCGGGCCGTTGCGGGCGAACGCGGTGTCGAGCGGCGCGCCGTACGTGCAGGACGTGGTCGTCACCGGGATCAACCGCGACGACATCGGGCTGCTGGTGTTTCCGCGCATCGACGCATGCCGCGCGCTGGCGGGGCTCGCAGCCGATGCACCGGTTTCCGACGTGCTGCGCGCGCCGGCCGTGCGCGCGGCGTTCGCGTCGTGGCTTGCCGTGCTGAACCGGCATGCAAGCGGCGGTTCGACGTTCGTCGCGCGCATCCGGCTGATCGATACGCCACCGTCGCTCGATCTCGGTGAAGTGACCGACAAGGGTTCGCTGAACCAGGCGGCCGTGCAGAAGCATCGCGCGGCGACGATCGACGCGCTGTACGACCCGGCGCGGCGCGATCCCGACGTGATTTACGCGTAGGCGCAAGCCAACCGAAGCAAACCGAAGCAAGCAGCGACAACGACCTGCCGGCCACGATACCGGCAGGCATTCTTGCGGCCAGTGAATCAGGCTGCCTGATAAGGTCGGCCGATGCAGGCCGACCGACTACAAGACATGGGACTGGAGACACGATGAACACTTACGTTGCCGAAAAACCCACGGTCGCGACCACGCTCGCGCTGTGTTTCGCGATCGCACTCCTCGAAGGGCTCGACCTGCAGTCGGTCGGCGTCGCCGCGCCGCGCATGGCGCGCGAATTCGGGCTCTCCGTGTCGCAGATGGGCATCGCGTTCAGCGCGGGCACCTTCGGGCTGCTGCCGGGGGCGATGCTCGGCGGGCGCCTCGCCGACCGGATCGGACGCAAGCGCGTGCTGATCGCGTCGGCCATGCTGTTCGGACTGCTGTCGATCGCCACCGCGCAGGTGTCGACCTTCGCGATGCTCGTCGTCGTGCGCGTGCTGACCGGCATCGGCCTCGGCGGCGCGATGCCGAACCTGATCGCGCTGTCGTCCGAAGCGGTCGAGCCGCGCTCGCGCAGCAGCGCGGTGGCGACGATGTATTGCGGCATCCCGTTCGGCGGCGTGATCGCGTCGCTGATCGGCGTGCTGCTCGCCGGCGACACCGAATGGCGCCATATCTTCTACGTCGGCGGCGTGGGGCCGCTGCTGCTCGTGCCGCTGCTGGCGTTGTTCCTGCCGGAATCGCGCGCGTATCTCGACGTCGCCGGCACGCCGGCCGCGCGCACCAGCGTCGCGCGCACGCTGTTCGGCGACGGCCGCACGACGTCGACGGTCGCGCTGTGGGTCAGTTATTTCTGCACGCTGATCGTCCTCTACTTCCTGCTGAACTGGCTGCCGTCGCTGATGGCCTCGCGCGGGCTCGATCGCGCGCACGTCGGCCTCGTGCAGATCGCGTTCAACGTCGGCGCGGGGCTCGGCGCGCTCGGCATCGGCGCGGCGCTCGACCGGATGCGCGCGTCGCGCGTGGTCGGCGGCATGTATGTCGGCATCGTGCTGTCGCTCGCCGCGCTCGCGGCCGCGCCCGGCTTCGCGTCGCTCTCGGCGGCCGCGTTCGCGGCGGGGATGTTCGTGGTCGGCGGGCAGTCGGTGCTGTATGCGCTCGCGGCGATCTACTACCCGACCGCGATGCGCGGCACCGGCGTCGGCGCGGCGGTGGCCGTCGGCCGGCTCGGTTCCGTCGTCGGGCCGCTCGCGGCCGCGACGCTGCTGGCCGCCGGCCGCAGCGCGCCCGTCGTGATCGGCGCGAGCATCCCCGTCACGCTCGTCGCGGCCTTCGCTGCATTCGTGCTGATTCGCCGCCCGCAAGCCGGCGACTGAAACGTTTCGTTTTTTCAATGCGCGCCGTCAGAGCGCGCGATTCAACACGGTCTGGAGACGCAACGCTATGAAGACGAAGACAAGGAACGGCCTGCTGGCCGCCGGCGCGTGCTGCGCGCTCGCCGCGCCGGGCGCGCACGCGCAGTCGAGCGTGACGCTGTACGGGATCATCGATACGGGCGTCGAGTTCGTGTCGCACGCGAACGCGGCCGGCGATCACGTCGTGCGCATGCCGGGCGTGACGGGCGAGCTGCCGTCGCGCTGGGGCCTGCGCGGCACCGAGGATCTCGGCGGCGGCTACCAGGCGGTGTTCACGCTCGAAAGCGGCTTCAACGTGCGCGGCGGCGATCTCGGGCAGGGCGGCCGGCTGTTCGGGCGGCAGGCGTTCGTCGGGCTGAAGAGCGGCTTCGGCACGCTCGCGTTCGGCCGCCAGTACACGATGACCTATCTCGCGCTGCAGGGCGCGGACATCATCGGCCCCGACATCTACGGGCTCGGCTCGTTCGACGCATACGTGCCGAACGGCCGCGCCGACAACGCGGTGACCTACGTCGGCACGTATCGCGGCGTGACGCTCGGCGCCGCGTATTCGTTCGGCCGCGACGGCGCGGGCACCGGCAACTCGCCGGGGCAGGGCACGTGCGCGGGGCAGGTGCCGGGCGATGCCGTCCAGTGCCGCAACTGGTCGGTGATGCTCAAGTACGACAGCGCGTATTTCGGTGCGGCGGCGTCGTACGAGGAGCAGCGCGGTGGCACCGGCGCGGCCGCGAACTTCTTCGACGGCGTCGCGCCGGTCGCCTTCACCGGCAGCGGCGGCAAGGACGCGCGCACGCACGTGAGCGCGTATGCGCAGGCGGCCGGCGCGCGTATCGGCGCGGGGTGGATCGGGCGGCGCGTGTCGACCGGTTCGCCGGCCGCGCCCGGCGCGCATTCGGATCTGTTCTTCCTCGGTGCGTCGTATGCGATCAAGCCCGACTTCGTCGTCGACGGCGAGGGTTACCGGATCGTCAACAGCGCGCACGACACGCGCGCGACGATGGCCACGCTGCGCGCGACCTATCTGCTGACCAAGCGCACGGCCGTCTACGCGCAATCCTCGTATCTGTGGAACAGCGCGCATGCACGCTACGCGGTCAGCGGCGGCGGGCCCGGCACGACGCCCGGCGCGGGGATGGGGCAGCTCGGCGCGATGGTCGGCGTGCGGCACATGTTCTGATCCGGCAGCCTGACGAAGGGGAGATATCTTGAACGGAAAATCTGCATTCCTTTGCATTGCGCCGCTGTCGGCGGCGGCCATGCTCGCCGGGTGCGGCGGCGACGATTCGGTCAGCGCCACGCCGACGCACCTGAGCGCCGCGACGCCGGCCGCGATGACGCAGGCCTGCGACGCGCTCGCCGCGAAGCTGTCGTATGCGAACACGTCGTTCACGTCGGTGACGACCGCGGCCGCCGGCGCGCTGAAGGTGGCCGGCAAGCCGATCGCCGAACACTGCGTGATCGACGGGAAGATGAACGAGCGCGTGAGCGCGGTGGACGGCCAGACCTATGCGATCGGCTTCGAGATGCGTTTGCCGAAAGCGTGGAACGGCCGCTTCTTCTACCAGGCGAACGGCGGGCTCGACGGCAACGTCATGACCGCGACCGGCGAGATCGGCGGCGGCGGGCCGCTGACCGATGCGCTGAACATGGGCTTCGCGGTGATCAGCTCGGATTCCGGGCACAGCGCCGCGCAGAACCCGCTGTTCGGCCTCGACCCGCAGGCACGGCTCGACTACGGCTACGGCGCCGTCGACACGCTCACGCCGATGGCGAAGCAGGTGATCCGGCTCGCATACGGGAAGATGCCCGACCGCAGCTATTTCGGCGGCTGCTCGAACGGCGGCCGTCACGCGATGGTCACGGCCGTGCGCAACGCGGGCGACTACGACGGGATCATCGCGGGCGACCCGGGCTTCCACCTGCCGAAGGCGGCGATCGGCGAGATGTACGGCGCGCAGCAGTTCGCGAAGATCGCGTCGGCGACCGGCGCGAACGGGCTGCCGGATATCCGTAGCGGCTTCACCGACACGGAGCGCCGGTTGGTCGGCGCGGCGATTCTCGACAAGTGCGATGCGCTCGACGGCGTGGCCGACGGGATGGTGCAGGACGTCGGCGCATGCCAGGCGCATTTCAGCGTCGAGACCGACATCCCGACCTGCGCGAACGGCACGCGCACCGGCGCCTGCCTGACGACCGCGCAGAAGAGCGCGCTCGAGAACGTGTTCGCGGGCGCGCGCAACAGCGCGGGCACGGCGCTCTATGCGAGCTTTCCGTACGATCCGGGCGTCGCGGCCGGCGGCTGGGCCGCGTGGAAGCAGTCGAATTCGGTCACGCTCGATCCGGCCGCGATGGCGTTTACGTTCACGACGCCGCCGAAAACCGCCGCGACGCTCGCGAACCTCGCCGGTTTCGCGCTCGGCTTCGACATGGACAACGACGCGCCGGCGATCTTCGCGACGAACGGCGTCTACACGCAATCCGCGTGGTCGTTCATGACGCCGCCCGACGAGACCAACCTGTCCGCGCTGAAGTCGCGCGGCGCGAAGCTGCTGGTCTATCACGGCACCGGCGACCCGGTGTTCTCGTACAACGACACGAGCGACTGGTACGGCCGGCTCGCGCAGGCGAACGGTGGCGACGCGTCGGACTTCGCGCGCCTCTATCCGGTGCCGGGCATGAACCATTGCTCGGGCGGGCCGGCAGCCGACCAGTTCGACGTGCTGACGCCGCTCGTCGCGTGGGTCGAGCAGGGGCAGGCGCCCACGGCGATCGTCGCCACGGCGCGCGACACGACGAACGCGGTGCCGAATGCGGATGTGCCGACGTCGTGGGGCGCGGGACGCACGCGTCCGCTGTGTCCGTATCCGCAGGTCGCGCGCTACAACGGGTCGGGCGACGTGAATTCGGCGGCGAGCTTCAGTTGTCGCTGACGCAGCGGGCGTGCAGGCCTGAACGGACCTGGCGATGCGCCACGCACGACGACGGCGTTTGCCGCCCGACACCGTATCCGGGGATACTATGGCGCTTTTCCGTCGGCGCGACGCGTCCCGATCGACGTGGCGCGCCAGGTATCCTTCCTCCGATTCGACCATGCAAACCGTAGCGGTACTCGACTTCGAAACAACCGGGCTTTCCCCGAACATGGGCGACAGGGCGACCGAGATCGCCGTGATTCTGCTGCGCGACGGCGAGATCGTCGACCGCTACCAGAGCCTGATGAACGCTGGGCGCCGCATTCCGTCCGACGTCGTCGCGCTCACCGGCATCACGAACGAGATGATTGCGTCGGCGCCGCCGGTGTCGAAGGTCATGAAGGAAGCCGCCGCATTCGTCGGACGCCACCCCGTCGTCGCGCACAACGCCGGCTTCGACAAGCGGTTCTGGCAGGCCGAGCTCGGCATGCTCGGCGTGGCGGCCGAGCATGCGTTCGCGTGCACGATGCTCGTCGCGCGGCGCATCTACCCGCACGCGCAAAGTCACCGGCTGTCGAGCCTCGCCGACATGCTGCGGCTGCCGAAGACAGGCCGCGCCCACCGCGCGATGGTCGACGCGGAGATCGCGAGCCATCTGTGGTGCCGGATGCAGCGCGACATCGGCGAGACTTACGGGCTGCGACAAGTCGATCACGGGCTCATGTCGCGATTGCAGACGACGAGCAAGGCCAAGGTCGCGACGTTTTTCGGTTCATTGGCCGCCGACCGGCGCTGACGCCGGTCGTCAGTCTCCGATCTCCACCGGCACCGCGAGCCCGACCTTCATGCGGCTGCCGCCGGAGCAGGGCGGCCTGCGCGCGGCCGGCTTTACGCTTCGGCCGCCCGCTTGCCCGGCGCATCGGCCGTGCTCGTGCGATCGAGGATCGCCAGCACTTCGCGCGCGGTGTTTTCCGAATGGCTGCGCAGCACCTGCGGCAGCTGCGTGTGGTCGGGATCGGCGAGCGCGGCCATGATGGCTTCGTGCTCGTGCAGCGATTCGGCCCAGCGCAGCGTGTCCGCGTTCGCGGCGCCGCGTGCGCGGTGCACCTTCGACATCAGCGACGCGTAGATGCCCGACAGCACCGGGTTGCCCGCCGCGTCGACGATCATCTGATGAATCTGCTGGTTCAGCCGGAAATATTCGACGCGCTTGCCGGCCTCGTGGCACTCGACCATCCGCCGGTGCTTCGCCTGCAACGCGGCGAGCGTCGACGCGGCGATGCGCTTGCGCAGCAACTCTCCCGCCATCGCCTCGAGCCCGTGCAGCAGCTCGAACGTCGACACGAGATCGTCGACGTCGATCGGTGCGACGCGATAGCCGATGTACTGGCGATGCGTGACGGCGCCTTCCGCGACGAGCACCTTCAGCGCTTCGCGCAGCGGCGTCTTCGACACGTCGAACGCGAGGCTCAGTTCCTTTTCGTCGATCCGCGCGCCGGGCGGCAATTCGCCTTCGTCGATCATCACGCGCAGGCGCGCGGCGATCTCCGCGGCCATGCCGCGGGTGCGCAGAAGCAGGGGATTGCGGGGTGTCTGGCTCATGATGGGGCAAGCTTATCACGATATCGGGGCTTACCCTGCACCATCGTAGTGATCAAACAAATTCAATGAAACCAAGTGTTTACGCTAACGGTAATTATAAATTTCTAATCCTATACTCGGTTCCACGTTGCGCGACGTCCTGACCATCCTCGTTCACTCCTGGAGTCCGTCCATGTCTTCAACCTCCGGTGTCGCCGGCCTGACGGTCGGCAAATCCGCCGTCCGCTGGAAGATATTCGTCGTCATGCTGAGCCTCATCGCGATCAACTACGTCGATCGCGCGTCGCTGTCCGTCGCCATGCCTTACATCTCGCAGGAGTTCAACATCGGGCCGGCGATGGAGGGTCTGATCCTCAGCTCGTTCTTCTGGACCTATGCGGTGATGCAGATCCCGGGCGGGATGCTCGCCGACCGGTTCAAGCCGCGCATCGTGATCGCGACGGCGACCGTGTTCTGGGGCTTCTTCCAGGCCATCGCCGCGCTGTGCACGAGCGCGCCGGCGCTGCTGCTCACGCGCCTCGGCCTCGGCGCGTCCGAAGCGCCGATCTATCCGGCCGGCGGCAAGCTCAACGCGATCTGGATGACGCAGACCGAGCGCGGCCGCGGCGCCACGCTGCTCGACGGCGGCGCGCCGCTCGGCGCGGCCCTGGGCGCGGTGCTGATCGCCGGGCTGATCGCGCTGCTCGGCTCGTGGCGGCTCGCGTTCGCGGTGGCCGGGGTCGGCACCGTGCTGGCCGGTTTCCTCGCGTGGTACTACATCCGCAACACGCCGCGCGAGCACCCGGGCGTCAACGATCTCGAAGCCGACTACATCGAGGCGTCGCACGCGAGCGATCTCGCGGCCGAGCCGGCCGATGCATCGGGCCGCTCGCGCGACTTCTTCAAGTACCGCTCGGTGTGGTGCATGTTCTTCGGCTGGATGTGCTTCAACAGCGTGTTCTACGGGCTGCTCACGTGGATGCCGAACTATCTGCACAAGGTGCACGGCTTCGACATCAAGCAGATGGGCGGCTCGACCTTCATCATCTTTTTCTGCGGCTTCGTCGGCGAACTGCTCGGCGGCTGGATCGCCGACAAGTGGAAGGCCGCGGGCGGCCGGCCGAACGTCGTGATGCGCACGCTGTTCGGCATCGCGGCCGTGATCGCGACCGTGTCGATCTTTTCCGTCGCCTACGTGAAGAGCCCGGTCGTATGCGTCGCGCTGCTGTCGTCGACGCTGTTCTTCCTGCGCTGGTGCGGGCTGTACTGGTGCATTCCGTCGTCGCTCGGCACGCGCGACAAGATCGGCTTCCTCGGCGGCTTCATGAACCTCGGCGGCAACATCGGCGGCATCACCGTGCCGATCGTCGTCGGCGCGATCGTGCAGTTCACCGGTTCCTATTTCCTTGCGCTGATGGTGTTCGCGGCGGCCGGCGTCGGCCTGCTCGCGTGCTCCAGCGCGATCGACTACGAAAACAAGCTCCCCGTCTGACCGACCCCTTTCACTGCATCGGCTGCATTCACTGGTAAAGAGAAATCCATCATGAAGAAACGTACCCTGCTCGGCATGCTCACCCCGTCGTCCAACACGTCGCTCGAACCGCTGACGAGCGCGATGGTCGCCGGCCTGCCGGGCGTGTCCGCGCACTTCGCGCGCTTTCCCGTCACCGAGATCTCGCTGACGGGCCAGGCGCTCGGCCAGTTCGACGACGACAAGATCATCCAGGCCGCGATGCTGCTCGCCGACGCGAAGGTCGACGTGATCGCGTGGAACGGCACGTCGTCCGGCTGGCTCGGCTTCGAGGCGGACGAGCGGCTGTGCCAGCGCATCACCGCAGCGACCGGCATTCCGGCCACGACCTCCGTGCTCGCGCTCAACGAGATCCTGAAGAAGACCGGCGCGCACGAGTTCGGCCTCGTCACGCCGTATCTGGACGACGTGCAGACGAAGATCGTCGACAACTACCACCGCTCGGGGCTGAACTGCATCGCCGAGCGCCACCTGAACCTGAAGGTCAATTTCTCGTTCTCCGAAGTGACGGGCGACCAGATCGGCGCGATGGTGCGCGAAGTCGCGAAGGCCGGCCCGCGCGCGATCTCGATCTTCTGCACGAACCTGAACGCCGCGCACCTGGTGCCGGCGCTCGAGGAAGAGACGGGCATTCCGATCTACGACACGATCTCGACCGTGGTGTGGAAGTCGCTGCAGCTCGCCGACTACGACACGCGGCAGGTGAAGGGCTGGGGGCGTCTCTTCAGCGACGTGATCTGAGGCGCGCGCCATGTCGAACGATCTCGATTTCGTGATCCGTCACGCGGACGTCGTGACGGCGGCGGACCGGTTCTCGTGCGACATCGGCATCCGCGCGGGGCGCGTGGCCATGCTCGGCCACGGGCTCCCGCGCGCGCCGCGCGAGCTCGATGCGACCGGGATGCTGGTGATGCCGGGCGGCGTCGATGCGCACTGCCATCTCGACCAGCCGATGCCCGACGGGCTGAAGATGGCCGACGACTTCCTGTCCGGCACGCGCTCCGCGCTGTGCGGCGGCACGACCACCGTCGTGCCGTTCGCCGCGCAGGCGAAGGGGCAGTCGCTGCAGGCGGCCGTCGACGACTATCACCGGCGCGCGGAAGGGCGCGCGTTGATCGACTACGGCTTTCACCTGATCGTCGCCGATCCGACGCCGCACGTGCTGGCCGAGGAGCTGCCGCGGCTGATCGCGAACGGCTACACGTCGTTCAAGGTGTACATGACCTACGACGACCTGAAGCTGAACGACCGGCAGATGCTCGACGTGCTGTCGGTCGCGCGCGAGCACGGCGCGCTCGTGATGGTGCATGCGGAAAACTCGGACTGCATCGGCTGGCTGACCGAGCGGCTGCTCGGCGACGGCCACGTCGCGCCGCATTTCCATGCGCATGCGCGGCCGGCGGTGGTCGAGCGCGAGGCGACACATCGCGCGATCGCGTTCGCGGAACTCGTCGACGTGCCGATCCTGATCGTGCACGTGTCGGGCGCCGAGGCGATCGAGCAGATCCGCTGGGGGCAATCGCGCGGGTTGCCGATCCTGGCCGAAACCTGCCCGCAGTATTTGTATCTGACGGCAGCCGATCTCGGTCATCACGGTCACGACGGCTACGAAGGTGCGAAATGCGTATGCAGCCCGCCGCCGCGCGATCCGGCCAACCAGCAGGCCGTATGGAAGGCGCTGAAGCAGGGCGTATTCTCGGTATTCTCGTCCGATCACGCGCCGTTCAACTACGACGATCCGTGCGGCAAGCATCCGGGCGGGCAGGCCGTGTCGTTCGACCATATCCCGAACGGAATCCCGGGCCTGGAGACGCGCCTGCCGCTGCTGTTCGACGGCGTGCGCAAGGGGCAGTTGTCGCTGCATCAGTTCGTCGAGCTGACGTCGCTGCGGCCCGCGAAGCTGTACGGGCTGTATCCGCGCAAGGGGACGATCGCGGTCGGCGCCGATGCGGATATCGTCGTGTGGGATCCGGACAAGCGCGTGCGGATCGCGAATGCGTCGCTGCATCATGCGGTCGACTACACGCCTTACGAGGGGATCGAGGTGACGGGCTGGCCGCGTCATTGCCTGTCGCGCGGCGAGCTGCTCGTCGAGGACGGCCGGCTGCTCGCGGCGGAGCCGGGGCGCGGGCGCTTCCTGCCGGCCGGCAAGCCGTGTCTCGACTGACTTCCCGGGATTCGACGCGACAGCCCGCTCGACATGGCGGGCGCGCGTTTCAACAGGAGCAAGGATGAGCGTTTCCCTCGCAATGCGCGGCATCGCGGCCGCTGCGATCGTCGCCGGGTCGTGCGGCGGCCCGGCGCTGGCCGCGGGCGGCGCGCCGCAGGACCTGCCGAGCGTCGTGCCCGAAGCGGCCGGCGTCGATTCGGCGCCGCTCGTGCAGATGTCCGAATGGCTGCGCCGCGACCGGATGGACGTGCGTAGCCTCGTCGTCGTGAAGGACGGCAGGATCGTGTTCGAGCGCTACGGCGACGGCCTCACGCGCGACAACAACTACGAGCTGTATTCGGTGACGAAGACGATCACCGCGCTGCTCGCCGGCATCCTCGACGGCGAGGGCAAGCTCGGCCCGTCGACGAAGGTCGCGCCGCTGATCGCGGCCGCGCGGCCCGATCTCGCGAGCGAACTCGCGGACAAGCAGGACATCGAGCTGCGGCATCTGATGTCGATGTCGAGCGGCTTGCGCTACACGACGCGCGAAGGCACCGATCCGCTGTACTACGACGCGCCCGACCGGCTGCGCGTCGCGGTGACGAGCCGGGCCGCGCAGGCGCCCGGCACGCATTTCGACTACATCGACGTGAACCCGGTGCTGGTCGGCACGGCCGTGTCGATCGCCGCGCGGGAACGCGAGGACGACTTCGCGCGCCAGCGGCTGTTCGAGCCGCTCGGCTTCGCGCATTACCGCTGGAGCGGCGCCGACGGCACCGGCGCGGTGGCGGGCGGCTGGGGCCTGCGGCTGCGCGCCGTCGACATGGCGAAGATCGGCATGCTGCTGCTCGACAACGGCCGCTGGAACGGCAAGCAGATCGTGCCGGCCGGCTGGGTCCGGCAGATGACCACGCCGTCGCCGGCCGCGGCCGACTACGGCTATTACTGCTGGATCAGCCACGTCGTCGAACACGGCACGCCGGAATTCGGCGCGATGGGCTTCAAGGGGCAGTTCATCACGGTGCTGCCCGCGCAGCGCGCGGTCGTCGTGATGACGAGCCTGCTGCCGACCGACGGCGGCTTGCGCGACGCGACCTATCTGAACCTGTATCGACGGATGGTCGGCGATTACATCCTGCCGGCGCTCACGCCCGCGCAGCCGCCGGTCGAGCGCGCGGAAACCACGCAGGCGCTGCGCGACGAACTCGCGCGCAGCCGTCGGACGAAGGGTGTGCCCGGCACCGCCGCCGCGTTCAACGATGCGCCGGAGATTTGATGAGGATTGCACATGTAATTGACCCTTCGTCCACGTGGCGTCGCGATGGGCGGCGTCCCGCGGCGCCTTTCATGCGACGGCTGCTCGCGCGGGTGGCGGCGCTGCTGATCGGCGGCGGCGTGCTGGCGTCGGCGCCGGTGCTGTCCGCGGCGCATGCGGACGATACGTTGCCGCCGCTGCATGAAACCGGCATCGCGGCGGCCGCGCCCGAAGACGTCGGCGTGGATTCGCGCAAGCTCGTCGAGCTGTCGCGCTGGATTCGCGAGCAGAAGCTCGACGTGTACAGCCTGCTCGTCGTGAAGGACGGCAAGCTGATCTTCGAGCGCTACGGGGCGAACGCGTCGCGCGATTCGACCTACGAACTGTATTCGGTGACGAAGGCCGTGACGTCGCTCGTCGCGGGCATCCTGGTCGATCGCGGTGCCGTGCATCTCGACGAGCCGGTGGCCGCGCGGCTCGCCGCATGGCGCCCCGATCTCGGCGACGCGCTCGCGGACAAGCGTGGCATCGAGCTGAAGCACGTGCTGTCGATGTCGAGCGGCCTGCATTACGACTTCAGCCCGAAGGACGATCCGATCTACTACACCGCGCCGGACCGGCTGAAGCTTGCCGCGTCTGCCGCGCCGAAGATCGCACCCGGCACCGCGTTCGAGTACACCGACGTGAATCCGATCCTCGCGTCGGCGATGCTGAGCGCGGCGGCCGGCGAACCCGTCGAGCGCTATGCGCAGGCGCATCTGTTCGGCCCGCTCGACATGAAGCGCGCCGCATGGGAGCGCGCGGACCGCACGGGGCTCGTATCGGCCGGCTGGGGGCTGCGGCTGCGCGCGGTCGACATGGCGAAGATCGGCATGCTCGTGCTCGACGGCGGGCGCTGGCAGGGGCGTCAGGTCGTGCCGCAGGCGTGGATCGCGCAGATGACGTCGCCGCGCGTGTCGCCGCATTTCGGCTACTACTGGTGGATCAACAACATCGTCGCGAGCGAGCCCGAATTCGACGCGATGGGCTTCAAGGGGCAATTCATCACGGTGCTGCCGAAGCGCAACACGGTGATCGTGATGACCGGCGTGCTGCCGGTGGACGGCGGCTTGCGCGACGCGGAGAACGTGAAGCTGTTCCGCCGGATGGTGAATGGCTACATCCTGCCGGCACTCGATGGCGGCGGTGCGTCGGGGCAGGATTCCGGCGGCGGCGACACGCGCGCGGCGCTGCGCGACGAGCTTGAAGCGAGCGCGCGCACCGCAGGCGTGCCCGGCACGCAGTTCGATCCGACGGATCTGCCGAAGTAGCGCCGGGCGTGCGTTCGGCTTGCCGTCGCGGGCGAGCCGAACGCTCGCTGCATCACGTCACGCCAGTTCGCCCAGACATGCGTCGAACTGCGCGACGAGCGTATCGACGTCGTCGGCCGTCGTTTGCGGGCACACGAGCATCATGTTGTGGAACGGCGTGATCAGCACGCCGCGGTTCAGCAGGTACAGATGCACGATGTGCTCGAGCTCGCTGTCGAGCTGTTCGCCCGCGATCGTGCCGTTGCGCGGCGGCACGGGCGTGAACTGGAACTCGGTGCGCGCGCCGATGCGCGTCACGCACCACGGCAGCCCGTGTTTCGCGATCGCCCGTTCGAGCCCGGTCGCGAGCCGCGCGGCCAGTTCGAACATGTGCGCATACGCGGCATCGGTCGCGACTTCGGCGAGCGTCGCGCGCATTGCATGCATCGCGAGCATGTTCGCGGTGAGCGTCGTGCCGATCCCGGAATGGCCGGGCGGCGCGTTCAGCTTCGCCTCTTTCGCGCGCGCGGCGAATTCGGCGCTGAACCCGTAGACCGCGCACGGGACGCCGCCCGCGATCGGCTTGCCGACCACCAGCGCGTCCGGTTCGAGACCGTGCGCGGCCGCATAGCCGCCGGGGCCGCTGCTGATCGTGTGCGTTTCGTCGATCACGAGCAGCGTGCCGTAGCGGCGCGTCAGTTCGCGTGCGGCTTCCCAGAAGCCCGGATCGGGTAGCACCATCCCGATGTTCGTCATCGCCGGCTCGGCGAGCACGCACGCGACGTCGCCGTCCTTCAGCGCCGCTTCGAGCGCGTTTAGATCGTTGAACTCGACGACGCGCGTGTTCGCGAGCAGGTCGTAGGACTGCCCGAGCAGGCTGTCGCGCTGCACCGGGCGGCCGTCGACGAGATCGACGAACACGTCGTCGACCGTGCCGTGATAGCAGCCGTTGAACACGACGATCGTATTGCGGCCGGTGGCCGCGCGCGCCCAGCGCAGCACGAAGCGGTTCGCGTCGCTCGCGCTCAGCGCGAATTGCCAGACCGGCAGCTTGAAGCGGCGCGCGAGTTCGCGCGAGACCCACGCCGCGTCCTCGCTCGGCAGCATCGTCGTGTAGCCGCGCGTCGCCTGCTCGGCAAGTGCGCGCGCGACCGGCTCGGGCGCGTGGCCGAACATCGCGCCGGTGTCGCCGAGACAGAAGTCCGCGTAGCGATGACCGTCGACGTCGGTGAAGGTCGCGCCGCGCGCTTCCTTCACGAGCAGCGAGAACGGCGTCGACCAGTCCTGCATCCAGTGCAACGGCACGCCGAACAGCAAATGCTCGGACGCTTCCGCGGACAACGCGCGGGAGATCGGCATGGCTTCCGTGAATGCACGGCGCTCGCGATCGAACAGTGCGCGGGCGCGGATGAGGTCGACTCCGTGGCGGGTCTGCAATTGAGGCTCCTGTGACGGGGTTGCATGGACGGGTGATGCTTCCGCGAGCTTGTCATATTCCATGCGCGCGGTCGATTCGGGCCTGACCGCGTATCCATCAGGCATGGAGTTTTTGCGCATAAAGATACGACAACGTATGTCTTTTTCTCTATGGCTGAGAAGTGAGTGGGCGCACACAGGCGATCGGCGCGCAGGGGCCGATCCATGCGTTCAACGTGAGTGCGATGACGCTGACGAACGTGACGATCACCGACAAGCGGTGACGGAGCGATGCGTCATGCCAGCGTCTTGACCATGTGGTGTTCGTCGTAGAAGCGGCCGTCGACGAACAGCGACCGCGGTTCCGTGCCGAACCGGACGAACCCCTGCGACGCGTACAGCCGTTCCGCGGTGCCGTTGATCGCGTTCACGCACAGGACCAGTTGCGTGCACTGCCACGTTTGCGCTGCGTGCGCGGTCGCGCTGTCGAGCAGCGATTGCGCGATGCCGCGCCCGCGATACGCGGGGTCGACGAACACACCCCAGATCGTCGCCTTGTGCGCGACCTTCGCGCGCGCATCGCGGCGCACGCCCGTGATGCCGACGAGCGTTGCGCCGTCGAACGCGCCGAACACGGCGCGCTCGCGGGTCGGGGTGATGCGCGTCGCGAATTCATCGATCGGGACGCCTGCTTCTTCGTCGCGGGTCGGCAGGAAGGAGGTCGGCGACGTGTCGACCGCGCGCAGGCGGACGGACTGGAATTGCGCCGCGTCGGCGGCGTCGAGCAGGCGGATCGTGATCATCGGTCGGGATTGTCGTTGGTGTGCCGGGATATCGGAATCTGCGGCGCGATGCGCGGCAGGGCATCGGCAATGCTAAGCGGAAACGCATGCGCTTGCTCGTGCGTTCGACGTGCCACATCGGCATGCGTGAAGCAACACGGCACCGATGGGCGAAAGGGCGATGGAGGTGACGCGTGGAGAATCGATGAGCGTTCGCGATGCCTGCGGGCAATCGCGCACTCGGTGTCGAACGGATGCAAGTGGAAACGAGCCGGATGCGGACATACCGGCCGCTGCGTTCGATGCGAGCCCGACCGCGGGTGGCGCGCGACGTGCGGTGCGTGACGACGCCATGCCGTACGCGACAAGCATGCCGCGCGGAGGGAAGGAGCGGGATGAAGCGAGGCGCGCCCTTGCGTTGCGCCGAAGCGGCGCATGATGCCGGGCGCGCGAAATTCCGACGCGACGTGAGGTGAGGCGAGGTGCCCGCGATGCGCCCGATCAGCTCAGGCGCATGCGACTCATGTCAATACCGCGACAGCTGATTGCCGTTGATCTGGACGCGATCGCCCGGGCGCAGGTTGCCCGGCGACTGCACGTCGAACGAGCGCGTCGAGCCGTCGCTGACCTGCACGTCGATCCGATAGCTGCTCGGCGGTTGGGCCGCGCCCATCTGCTGGCCGATCTGGTTGCCGGCGACGGCGCCGCCGAGCGCGCCGATCACGGTGGCTGCATCGCGGCCGTGGCCGCGGCCGAACTGGTTGCCCACCAGGCCGCCGACCAGCGCACCGACGACGGTGCCGGCCACGCCCGACGCGCCGATCGAGCCGCTGACCGGCTGGATGTTCGCGACGGTGCCGTATTGCGTGCCGTAGCCGTTGCCGTACTGGCCGCCGTACTGCGGGTTGCCGTATTGGTCGTACTGCGGCGCCTGGCTCGGATACGCCGGCTGCTGCACGTAGCCGGGTTGCGAATACGCGGGCTGCGCGTAACCGGGCGTCGCGTATTGCTGCTGCGGATAGCCCGGCTGCGCGCCATAGTAGCCCGGCGCGACACAGGCGGTCAGCGGAAGCGCCGCCACGGCGACGAGCGAGGCGAACAGAACGGTCTTCGTGGAAGGCATGCGCATCATGATGTTTCCTGCATCGGCAACGTGTTCGCCGACGAATTCCGGGACGGGTGGCGAACTCGGCGTGAGTATAAGGAAAGGGCGATTGCGCGTCCGGTGCGGCCGGGTAACAACGTGTAAAGTCTGTTGCCGCGCAAATCGCGGCCGGGCGCGGCGGCGCGAGATGCCCGACCGAGACCGCGCCGATGCCCGTTTATCGGCAAGGCGGGCGCCGCCCCGATGATCGCACCCCATCGCCATGCCGGGCCCGACGGGACGGCCCGTCCGCACATCGCGAAATCGAATGCGCGGCATCGCGACATTTAATTGGCCACTGGCCGCCCCGTCCGATATCGTGACCGCATTCCCTGCCGACGGTCGTGCCATGCCGGCCGCGGTGCTTTCCCCCGTCCGCGCCGGCGTCGCGCAGCAACCGCCCCACCCATTCCGAGTCATGACCGATCGCTTCTTCACCAACGCCGTCGATGCCGGCGGCCAGCCCGTCAACCTCGCCGTCCATGACGGCCGCTTCGTCGCGATCGGGGCCGATTGCACGGCCGCGCCCGGCGCGGAAACGATCGACCTCGGCGGGCGCGTCGTGCTGCCCGGCTTCGTCGACGGCCACATCCATCTCGACAAGAGCTTCGTCGGCGACCGCTGGGTGCCGCACGAACCGGTCGGCTCGCTGCGCGAGCGGCTCGCGGTCGAGAAGCGCCAGCTCGCGGCCGCGCCGCCGATCGTCGAACGCGCGAATGCGCTGATCGCGCAGGCCGCCGCGTTCGGCACGATCGCGATGCGCAGCCACGTCGACGTCGACGCGACGACGGGCCTGTCGAACCTGCAGGCCGTGATGGCCGCGCGCGAACAATGGCGCGGGATCGTCGACATCGAACTGGTCGCGTTCCCGCAGGCCGGCGTGGTGACGTGTCCGGGCACCGCCGCGATCCTCGATGCGGCCGTGCGCGACGGCGCGGACGTGGTCGGCGGGATCGACCCGACGACGCTCGACGGCGACGCGGACGGCCAGCTCGACATCGTGTTCGGCATCGCCGAGAAGCGCGGCGCGAAGATCGACATCCACCTGCACGAACCGGGCGAGACCGGCATCGCGCAATTGTTGCGGATCGCGGCGCGCACGCGCGCGGCGGGCCTCGGCGGCCGCGTGAACGTGAGCCACGCGTATGCGCTCGGCCAGGTCGATCACGGCGACGTCGAGCGTGCGGCCGCGGCACTCGCCAGCGCCGGCGTGTCGATCCTGACCAATGCGCCGGGCGACTGCGCATTTCCGCCGGTGCGGCAACTGCGCGATGCGGGCGTGCACGTGTTCGCCGGCAACGACAACATCCGCGATGCGTGGTGGCCGTACGGCAACGGCGACATGCTGCAGCGCGCGATGATGGTCGGCTACCGCTCGGGTTTCTACACCGACGAAGCGCTCGGCATCGCGCTCGACATGGCGACGCATGCCGGCGCGCGCGCGATCGGCAAGACCGACTACGGCATCGCGGTCGGCTGCGACGCGAGCTTCGTCGCGGTGCGCGCGCCGAACGCGGCGGCCGCCGTCGCCGGCGTGCCGGCCGAACGCTGGGTGTTCCGACGCGGCGAAAGCGATACCGGTGCGCCGTTCGCGCCGGCACAGCGTTTCACGCAATAACGCGATAACGACCTGACCGCCGTCGCGGTGCGTGCATCGTGACGGCCTTGCACTGACCGACCACACCGGAACCGACATGACGAACCTGCTGATCCGCAACGTGCGCACGCACGCCGACGAAGCGCTCGACATCCTGATCGAAGGCGAGCGCATCGCGCGCGTCGGCCCGTCGCTCGACGCGCCCGCCGGCTGCGCGATCGAGGACGGCGCGCGCGCGCTCGCGCTGCCTGGCCTCGTCGAAGGCCACACGCACCTCGACAAGACCCACTGGGGGATGCCGTGGTATCGCAACGCGGTGGGGCCGCGCCTCGTCGACCGCATCGAGAACGAACGCAACTACCGCGCGACGAGCGGCCATGATGCCGGCGCCGCATCGCTCGCGCTGTCGCGCGCGTTCCTCGCGGCCGGCACGACGCGCATCCGCACGCACGTGGACATCGACACCGAGGCCGGGCTGCGGCATCTGCACGGCGTGCTCGCGACGCGCGAGACGCTGCGCGGCCAGGTGGAGATCCAGATCGTCGCGTTTCCGCAGTCGGGCGTGCTGAAGCGGCCCGGCACCGCCGCGCTGCTGTCCGACGCGCTCGGCGCGGGCGCCGACCTGCTCGGCGGGCTCGACCCGTGCGCGATCGAAGGCGATCCGGTCGAGGCAGTGGACGTGCTGTTCGGGATTGCCGAGCGTCACGGCCGCGGGCTCGACCTGCACCTGCACGAGCGCGGGTCGATGGGCGCGTACTCGCTCGACCTGATCCTGCAGCGCACCGCCGCGCTCGGCATGCAGGGCAAGGTCACGATCAGCCACGGCTTCTGCCTCGGCGACATCGCGGAGCGCGAGCGCGACGCGCTGCTCGCGCGGATGGCCGAACTCGGCGTCGCGATCGTCACGACCGCGCCGGCCGCGGTGCCGGTGCCGCCGGTCGCCGCGTGCCGCGCGGCCGGCGTGACCGTGATCGGCGGCAACGACGGCGTGCGCGATACGTGGACGCCGTACGGTTCGCCCGACATGCTCGAACGCGCGATGCTGATCGGCATGCGCAACGATTTCCGCCGCGACGACGCGCTCGAAGTCGCGCTCGATTGCGTGACGCACGGCGCGGCACGCGGCTGCGGCTTCGCCGACTACGGTCTGGAGGCGGGCAAGCGTGCGGACGTCGTGCTCGTCGATGCGCTGACGTTCGCCGAGGCCGTCGTCGCGCGGCCGACGCGGCGGCTTGTCGTGTCGTCGGGGAAGATCGTCGCGCGCAACGGCGTGCTGGTCTGAGCCGAGCGCCGCATCGTGCCGGTATGATCGGGCCTTCTTCAGCCTGATCTCCGGGGAGACGACGATGCGATGCACGCGCACGAGGGCGGCACGCGCCGCCAGATGGATGGCGGCGGCAACGTTCGCGGCGACGGCCGCGCATGCGATGGCGGCCGGCCCCGACGACGCGCGGCAGGAAGCGAATCGCCGCACGGTGCTCGCGTTTTACGAGAAAGGCCTGAACGAGAAGGATGCGGATGCCGCGCTCGCCTATGTCGGCGACCGATACGTGCAGCACAACCCGAACGCGGCCGACGGCTGCGACGGCTTCCGCCAGTTCGTCGCGTTTCTGCGCGACAAGTATCCGCGGTCGCACAGCGAGATCAAGCGGTCGTTCGTCGACGGCGACTACGTGATCCTGCACGTGCACGCGGTGCGCGAACCCGGCACGCGCGGTAGCGCGATCATGGATATCTTCCGACTCGAGCACGGCAAGATCGTTGAGCATTGGGACGTGAACCAGCCGGTGCCGGAGCAGGCGGCAAACGGGAACACGATGTTCTGATGCGCGTGCATTCCACGGTTACGCGGTTGCTCGGTTGATGCGGACCCGCATCGCCGCGCTCAATCCTCTTCGTGCTCCAGCATCGCCGCGAGCGCCTTCGTCAGTTCGCTGACCATCGGATCGGCCGTCGGCCGATGCAGGATCGCGATGTCCATGTTCTCGATCGGCGCGAAGCCGCCGTGTTCCTCGGTCAGCACCACGTGGTCGTCGGTCACCACGCGCGCGGGCAGCACGCTGATGCCGAGCCCGTCCGCGACGGCCGCCTGGATGCCGCTCAGGCTCGATGTCGTGAAGCTGATCCGCCAGCGGCGGCCGCGTTCCTCGATTGCCTTGATCATGTCGTCGCGATAGAGCCCGCGCGGCGGAAACACGACGATCGGCACCGGGTCGAGCTCGATCGTCGGATGTTGCGCGCTGTCGATCCAGCGCAGCTTCTCCGGCCAGCGCGCCACCGCCTCGCGGCTGTCGCGCCGCTGCTTGATCAGCACGAGATCGAGCTCGCCGCGATCGTAGGCCGCGCAGATGTCGCGGCTCAGCCCGCACATCACTTCGAGCTTCACCTGCGGATGATCGCGCTTGAACGCGGCGAGCGCATGGGTCGTGCGGCCCGCCGCGAAATCGTCGGGCACGCCGAGCCGGATCGTCAGCGCGACGGTCGCGCCCGACAGCGCCTCCAGCATCTCGTCGTTCAGCGCGATCATGCGCCGCGCGTAGCTGAGCACCGTCACGCCGGCGTCGGTCGGCCGCACGTCGCGCGTGCCGCGGTCGAGCAGGCGGTGCCCCGCGATCTCCTCCAGCCGCCGCACCTTCTGGCTGACCGTCGACTGCGTCGAATGCAGGCGCGCGGACGCGGTCGTGAAGCTGCCGCAGTCGGCGACCATCACGAGCGCGCGCAACAGGTCGAGGTCGAACAAAGGTCTATTCATATCCGCACTTTTTCGGCTTGCAACATTTCATTTTCAAATACGCGCGACGATTTTTAACATGGGCCGAGCCCGTGGGCAATCGCGGTTTCGCCGGACCCGGCGCCCCGCGGACCGGCTGCGCGGCTGATTGCGGTGCACGGGCGGCGATGATGTGGAAGCGGTGCGGGCGGGTATGAACGCCGATCACATGATTCGGTTCGACCGTGGCATCGATGCGGTATAGGTCGGAATCGCAGCCAAGGTAACTCCCGAAGGGCGACGGTCTGATTTGCCGGCGATTTCTGATCGTCCCGGCTTGTGGATATCCGATCAGATATGCTCTCTGCTACCTGTGCTCAGCACCGGGTAAACGCCTGAACACCCACAAACTCCCGGCAAGTTTCTATATTTTGTGGGTTAGATCGCTCTTTCTGCGCGATTTCTCCGCGTAATTCCCGCCCGTCCACTCCGCCTCCATTTCTTCGGCTTGCACTCGAAAATCGAGCGGTCTAGACTGCATCGCAGTTTCATCGAAGTCCCAGTCTTTCGCGTACCGCGCCGGGCCTGCCGGCACGACGCTTCCCAACGGACGCCCGGCGCTCGCCCGCCGCGTCGAGACCACAAGGACACACCATGAACCGCACTGCAAAGCTCGTCGTTTCCGCGCTGGCGTTCGCGCCGCTCGTCTCGGTCGCGCAGGACACGGCGACGATCCGCTGGGGCATCGATCCCACCTATCCGCCGTTCGAGGCGAAGCAGCCCGACGGCTCGCTCGCCGGCTTCGACATCGACCTGCGCAACGCGATCTGCGAGCAGTTGCGCGCGAAATGCGTGTGGGTCGAGCAGGGCTTCGACGGGATGATTCCGGCGCTGCGCGCGCGCAAGTTCGACGTGATCATGTCCGCGATGACGGCCACCGACGAGCGGCTCAAGCAGATCGACTTCTCGAACAAGCTGTACGCGTCGCCGGGTGCGCTCGTCGCGCCGGCCGGCTCGAAGCTGCTGCCGACCGCCGCGTCGCTCGCCGGCAAGCGCGTCGGGATCGACCAGGGCACGACGCAGGAGGCGTACGCGAAGGCCGAATGGGCGACCAAGGGCGTGACGATCGTGTCGTACCAGAACCAGGACCAGGTGTATCAGGATCTGGTGAACGGTCGTCTCGACGCGACCTTCCAGGACAAGACGCAGGCCGGCTATTCGTTCCTGAAGACACCGCGCGGCAAGGGCTACGCGTTCGCGGGCCCCGACGTAACCGACGTGCGCATCACCGGCTACGGCGTCGCGATGGGCGTGCGCAAGGGCGACGCCGAGATGAAGAAGCGGCTCAACGACGCGATCGCCGCGATCCGCGCGAACGGCACGTACCAGAAGATCGCCGCGAAATATTTCGACTTCGACATCTACGGCGCGAAGCAGCAGCTGACCGCCGCACCGTGACCCCGTGACGCATTCAATCGACAGGCAAGCCATGACGAGTATCCAGGACCGCGTCGCGACAGCCGTGACGCCCGAACTGATCGCCGCCTTCCGTGAAGAAGGCGCGGTCTGCATCAAGGGCATCTTCTCGCCCGACGAAGTGGCCGCGCTGCGTGCCGGCATCGACGCGAACCTCGCGCAGCCCAGCGAGCGCGCGAAAGTCGCGAGCCGGCCCGACGACCCGGGCTGGTTCTTCGAGGACTTCTGCAACTGGCAGCACAACGACGCGTACCGCGACTTCATCGTGCGCTCGCCCGCGCCGTCGGTGGCCGCCGCGCTGATGGGCACGCGGACGGTGCGGCTGCATCACGACCATCTTCTGGTGAAGGAGCCCGGCACGCGGCAGCGCACGCCGTGGCATCAGGACCAGCCGTACTACAACATCGAAGGCGACGACAACGTCAGCATGTGGATTCCGGTCGATCCGGTGCCGCTCGAATCGACGCTGGAGTTCGTCGCGGGTTCGCACCGGGGGCCGTGGCTGATGCCGCGCACGTTCATGGACAAGGAGGCGAAGTGGTTTCCGGAAGGCAGCCTCGCCGACCTGCCCGACATCGAGGCCGACCGCTCGGCGTTCCCGATCCGCCACTGGGCGCTCGAGCCGGGCGACATGGTGTGCTTCCGGATGCTGACGCTGCACGCGTCGGGGGGGACGCAGAACCGCCGGCGCGCGTTTTCGATTCGCTTCGTCGGCGACGACATCCGTCACGCGCCGCGCCGCTGGAAGACGTCGCCCGATTTCCCCGGGCTCGCGGACGAACTGCCGGACGGCGCGCCGCTCGAGCATCCGCTGTTTCCGGTCGTGTGGTCGCGCGGCGCGGGGCAGGTCGGGGCGATCCGGGCGTAAGCGGCGGATCGCGACGACATCAAGTGACATCACGCGCGCGGCGTCCGCTTCGCGATGAAGCGGACGCCGCGCGTGGTCGTTTTCGAGCGTCGCGGGAGGTTCAGGTCTGGTGCCGCCCGGCGCCCGGCTTGAAGCGCGAGCCGAGCCGATAGCGGTTGCCCGGATGCAGGAAGTGTACGAACGTGACGGGTAGTCCGTTCGTCCAGGTGCGGCGCGTGAGCGTGAGGCACGGCTCGTCGGCGCGCATGTCGAGCAGCCGCGCCTGTTCGCCGGTCGGCAGCGACGCGTCGACCACGTGCTCGATCTCCAGTTCGTAGTGCGACACGTTGTTGAACAGGTATTCGGACGGCGGCTCGACCTGGAAATCCTGGTCGATGAATTCGGGCGCGGCGGCCGGGTTCACGTAGCGATCCTCCAACTGGATCGGGCGGCCGTTTTCCTCGTGCACGCATACCACGTGAAAGACCGGCGTGTTGACCGCCAGCCCGAACGCGGCCGCGACGTCGAACGACGCGGGCTCGCGCGACTGGCTGAGCACGCGGCAGCGATATTCGTGGCCGCGCGCGCGGATCTCGTCGCGGATGTGCGCGATCATCAGCAGGTTCGACTGCGGCTTCACCTCGGCGACGAAGGTGCCGACGCCCGCGATGCGTTTCAGCACGCCTTCCTCGGTCAGCTCGCGCAGCGCGCGGTTGACCGTCATGCGCGCGACGCCGAATTGCGCGGCAAGATCGAGTTCGGACGGAATGCGGTCCCCCGGGCGCCAGTCGCCCGCGTCGACATTCTGGCGGACGAGCGTCTTGATCTGCTGGAACGGAGCGGTGGTCTTCGTGACCATCGGGGGATCCTCGGGGGAAGGCAACCGCGAAATTCTATCCCGGATCAGGTTGCGGGCAATTCGCGAACGTCGACCGTCGGCACCGAACCGAACGCGTCGCTCAGTGCATAGCCGATCAATTGCCGCGCGGCCGCCTCGGGCGTCGACAGCGCGCCGCTCGACTTCAACCGGTCGAATTTCTCGCGCATCGGGAAGTTCGCTTCGCTGGTCGAGCGGATCGTCGCCTGCATGCCCGTGTCGACGACGCCCGGCGCGACGCTGCAGATCCGCAGCGCGCGGTTCGCGTCGAGCGCGACGGCGCGCGCGTGATGATCGAGCGCCGCCTTGGTCGCGCAGTAGACGCTCCAGCCCGCATACGCGTTGCGCGCGGCGCCGCTCGACACGTGCAGGATCCGGCATTCGGTCGGCGCCGCCGCCGCCTGCACGAGCGCGGCCGACAGCATCAGCGGCGCCGCGACGTTCACGCCGACCGCGCGCGCGACGAGCGCCGGGTCCTGCGCGTCGAGCGAGCCGATCGGATCGACGACGCCCGCGTTGTTGAAGAGCAGCACGATCGACGCGCCGTCGACGAAGCGGCGCAGCGTGTCGCCGGCGAGCCAGGCCGCGACGGCCGACGTGTCCGACAGGTCGAGCTCGATGTCGGCGAAACGGTCGCCGGCCTGCGCGGCGAGCGACGGATGACGGCTGCGCGACACGCCGAGCACGGCGATGCCTTCCTGCAGCAGTTGTTCGGCAAGCGACGCGCCGAGGCCGCGCGTGTGTCCGGTGACGATGGCGCGCACGTGCGGCGCTGAGATGGATGTGGTCATGGTGGTGAATGAGTGAACGGATGAAGCGTGTTGACGCGTGGCGCGCATGCGCCGCGGCACGGCGTGCGGGACGGGCGATGCGCGGTGCTGGCGTGGCGGGCGAAGTCGGCCGCGTGCGGCGCGGCATGTCCAAAAGTGAACGCGTATCGTAGCGCCGGCCCGCGCGACGCGCAAACGCGGGCGACGCCGCGCGCGGGCGCGGTGCGTGAATTCGCGACGTCGAACGCATGCACCGCCGCGCGGCCGATACGTTGGACGAAAGCGGACTGCGGCAAGTCCGCACGCCATGGCGGCGCGTGGCGCCGGGCCCCACGTCGCGAGCTATCATATGGCTCGCCCGTTCGCGACGCCGGACGGGGCGCGACCGTTTCCTTTCACTTGCTGCACGCTGCGACGCATCCATGAACACCACGCCGGACATGCCCACGCCACGCGCCTTGCGCGAACTTACGCCCCTCGAGGCCCGCATTCTCGGGGTGCTCGTCGAGAAGCAGCACACCGTGCCCGACACCTATCCGCTCTCGCTGAATGCGCTGACCTCGGGCTGCAACCAGAAGACCGCGCGCTCGCCGGTGATGAACGTCAGCGAGGACGAGGTCACGACCGCGCTCGACGGGCTCAAGCACCTGAGCCTCGTGATGGAAGGAAGCAGCAGCCGCGTGCCGCGTTTCGAGCACAACATGAACCGTGTGCTCGGGATTCCGAGCCAGGCGATCGCGCTGCTGACGATCCTGCTGCTGCGCGGCCCGCAGACGGCCGCCGAACTGCGCCTGAACAGCGCACGCCTGCACGGCTTCGCCGACATCTCGTCGGTCGAGGCGTTTCTCGACGAACTCGCGGCGCGTGCGCAGCCGCTCGTCGTCCGGTTGCCGCGCGCGCCCGGTGCACGCGAGAATCGCTGGATGCACCTGATGTGCGGCGAAGTGAACGTCGCCGACTTCGCCGGTTCGGACACGGGCGGCGGCGCGGATTCCGTTCCGCCGTCCGAGTTCGAGGCGCTGAAGGCCGAACAAAAGCGGCTTGCGGATGAAGTGGCGCGGCTGAACGCGCTCGTTCAGCGCATGGCGACCGAACTCGGGATCGACGTCGACACCCCGGGCGACGCCGGCTGACCGCCCGCCCGAGCCAACTCGACACCGGCGCGGATCAAGGCGCGCCGGCTGACGAACGCACCTCCCGACACCGCTCGAACCTGCGCTACCAGCGGCACCCCGTCTTCTCGGACGCATCGACGTCCTGCGCCCACGCGAAATCGGTCTTCTTGCCGGTGCGTGCATTGGTGTACGTCATCGAATAGACGATCGCACCCTGGCTCATCATTTCGTATTCGCCGTTGATCTTGCCGTCGACCATTTCCCACCACGTCGTCGTGAACTGGTACGGGCGGCCTTCCGCGAGTGCTTCCTGATCCACGTGCTTGAGCAGCAGCGGAATCACCGTCTTCGATTTCGCGTAGCGGACGACGCCCCCTTGCCACTTCGCCACGTCGTCGTAATACGTGCGCAATTCGAAGCGCACGGGTTTGTCGCCGGTCGTCCTGAAGCACAGCACCTCGGTGCTGACCTCGGCCGACGCAGGCAACGCGATGCACAGCAGCAACGCGGCAAGTGTCTTTTTCATGTATGTGTGTGAGTCGTGGATGGCTCGTGCCGAACGTCGGGCCCCATCGGCGGCGGACAGTCGTGATCGTACGATACCTAAGTTATACGCGACACTCGGCCGTACGGCCGGAGCGTCTCGCGGAGCGTGATCGTCGCGACGGGGTTTAGGCGTTTACCTTCAAACAACGGGAAATCCGCATCGATTCCGTTATCGCTGTGCTTCAATTCATCCGGTTTGCAGTCCTACTAAATGAGATAACGAAAACAGAAGGGACCCTTCACTCAAAGGAGACATCCGATGGCCAGGAACCCGTCTTGACGCCGCAGTCCGGACAAGTCGCAACACAGCGAACTTCCTCGATGAAAAGCAGGTTATCCCCAGAGGCCACTCCGATGTCCTCCAAACGTTTGATGACGATCGCGGCCGCCGTGCTGGCCGTCGCCACGTCGTCGGTTCATGCAGGCGCGGCCACCGTGACCGACCCGTTCTACACGTATACGGGCGCCACGCCGTTGAAATCGATTCCACCCGGCACGGTGCTCAACACGCGAACCGTTACCTATCACGTGGCCGGAATGCCGACCGCGGTGACCGCCCAGCAGTTGCTGTATCGCACCAACGACGCGCAGAACCGGCCGGTCGTCAACGTGACGTCGGTGATCCGGAGCCCGGTCAGCAACGGCCGGGCGATCTCCTACCAGTCGGCCTACGACTCGCTGAATCCTTACGACGAACCGTCGCAGGTGATCGCCGGCGATCGCGACGTCACGAAGATCATCAACGCCGGCACCTTGCTCTACAGCGCGGAATCGATCCCGCTGTCGACGCTGCTGCTGCTCGGCTACGACGTGATCGTGCCCGACACGGAAGGCCAGACGGGGGACTTCGCCGCCGGCCCCGAATACGGGATGACGACGCTCGATTCGATCCGCGCGGCGCTCAACACGCCGTCGACGGGCCTCGCGCCGTCCAGCAAGGTCGCGATGATCGGCTATTCCGGCGGTGCGATCGCGACGAACTGGGCCGCGCAACTCGCGCCGAGCTATGCGCCGGACGTCAACAAGCAGCTCGTCGGCGCGGCCGAGGGCGGCGTGCTGGTCGACCCCGCGCACAACCTGCGCTACGTCGACGGCAGCATCGTCTGGGGCGGTGTCGCGGCAGCCGCGCTCGCCGGGCTGTCGCGCGGCTTCGGCTTCGATCTGACGCCGTATCTGAGCGACAGCGGCGTCGCCGTATTCAACGACATCCAGAACCAGTCGCTCGCCTACATCCTGCCGAAATACACGGGGCTGCGTTGGGCGACGCTGTTCAAGCCGCAATACGCGAACGACATCAACAGCATTCCGGCGTACGTGACCTACGCGAACAAGGTGAACGCCGGGCTGGCCCCGTCGCCGACGATTCCGATGTACATCGTTCAGGGCACGGCCGGCGTGCTCGACGGCACGTTCGGCAGCCAGGTGGGCGACGGCGTGATGCTCGCGTACGATGTACGCGCGCTGGCGCAGAAGTTCTGTGCCAGCGGCGTGCCGGTCGTGTACACCGAATATCCGCTCGAACATGCGGGCGCGATCGCGCCGTGGGTGGCCGGCATGCTGCCCTGGCTCTACGACCGCTTCGGCGGCAAGGCCGCGCCGAGCAATTGCGCGCTGACGGCATTGTTGCCGAGCAACTCGCTCGCGCCCGAGACGCTGCACTAGCCGCCCCGCGCATCGACGCAATCGCCGGGCGATCCTTCGCGGATCGCCTTTTTTCATCCGGCGCCTTGACGCCGGTCGCCTTCCCCCGCCGCGCCTCGCTGCCGCCACGCGCGAGTGCCATAATCGAGCCTGCACATCATTCCAGACGTCCCCGGAGAACCCCCATGCAGAACCTCGACAATCCTTCTCACGATCGCGAGGTAGGCAGCGCCGACGCGACGCAGGACACCACGCGCATCGACGACGTCCGCATCGGCGCCGTGCGCCCGCTGATCTCGCCCGCGCTGCTGCAGGACGAACTGCCGGTGCCGGCCGCCACGCAGACGCTCGTCGAGGACACGCGCCGCGCGATCGGCGACATCCTGCACGGCCGGGACGACCGGCTGCTGCTCGTCGTCGGCCCGTGCTCGATCCACGACCACGACCAGGCGCTCGACTACGCCCGTCGCCTGAAGGCCGCCGCCGATGCGCTGAAGGACGACCTGCTGATCACGATGCGCGTGTACTTCGAGAAGCCGCGCACGACCGTCGGCTGGAAAGGCTACATCAACGATCCGCGCCTGGACGGCAGCTTCCGCATCAACGAAGGGCTGCGCGCGGCGCGGCAACTGCTGCTCGACATCAACGCGCTCGGCCTGCCGGCGTCGACCGAATTCCTCGACCTGCTGAGCCCGCAGTACATCGCGGACCTGATCGCGTGGGGCGCGATCGGCGCGCGCACGACCGAGAGCCAGAGCCATCGGCAGCTCGCGTCGGGGCTCAGCTGCCCGATCGGCTTCAAGAACGGCACCGACGGCGGCGTGCAGGTCGCGTCGGACGCGATCGTCGCCGCGCGCGCGAGCCACGCGTTCATGGGGATGACGAAGATGGGCATGGCCGCGATCTTCGAGACGCGCGGCAACGACGACGCGCACGTGATCCTGCGCGGCGGCAAGAACGGGCCGAACTACGATGCCGAGCACGTCGAGGCGAGCTGCGCGGTGCTGCGCAAGAGCGGGTTGCGCGAGCAGGTGATGGTCGATTGCTCGCACGCGAACTCGAACAAGTCGCATGAGCGGCAGATCGAAGTCGCGCAGGATCTTGCGCGGCAGCTGTCGCAGGGCGAGCACCGGATCGTCGGCGTGATGGTGGAGAGTCATCTCGAGGCGGGGCGTCAGGATCTGAAGCCCGGCGTGCCGTTGCAGTATGGCGTGTCGATTACGGATGCGTGTTTGAGCTGGACGCAGACGGAGCCGGTGCTCGACGTGCTGGCGGAGGCGGTGCGGCATCGGCGCGTGTATTCGCGCAATGCATGAGGTTGCGGCGGCGGGTTGATGCCCGCCGCCGTCATGGTCGGCCCATCGACGAAGACGGGTGCCGAGCGGCGGCACGTCGCATAGCGGCGATATCCGAACGACTGGAATAGCGGCGCGCGCGCCCGAAGTGCCGTGCGGCGAGCGGTCGCGCTGTGGGCGATCCTGCAGATACGAATCCCCTCGCCTCCGGCCAAAATTAGGACAATTCCTAAGGCGTCTGTCTGAAATAGGATTGGATGGACGGCCGATTTGCGGATCGTCGGATAGAGTCGCCCCATCTGCAAACCTCAACCGACGGCGCATGCCGTGCATGGTCTCCGATGCACTCGCTCCGGCCGCCGTATCGTACATGGAAGGACGTCTTATCGCGTGCCGCGCCGCACCGCGCCTGCTCTTGCGCGCAATATTCCTTTGGTTCGTCGTCTCGTCGCTCCCTGCGAACGGCGCGACCGCCTGCTGGAAGCCCACCTTCACTGACGAGGAGCTTCGGTGGATGCGCGCGCATCCGGTCGTCAATATCGCAGTCGAGGCGAACTGGCATCCCATCGAATACATGCGCAACGGCAACCATGCCGGCCTCGTCGCAGGGTACCTGAACGCAATCTCGAAAATGACCGGGCTGACGTTCAAGACGGTGCCGGGCACGGAATGGGGACATGCGTACGATGCGCTTGCATCGCACAAGGTTGATCTGCTGCCCGGCGTATGGCGCGACCTGGTGCCGGACCGCGTCGGCGCCGGTGCTCTCGTCAGTGCGCCCTACCTGGTCGGGCGGCTGACGGCCGTCACGCGCAACGACTCCGCGATGATCTTCAACCTGAAGCGGCTCGAAGGCCGGCGCGTCGCGATCAAGGGGCGAGGCGCGGTCGAGTATTTCACGCGCAACAGCGGCGTGATGCTCGACGTGCTTACGTTCGACACCGAGGAACTCGCGCTTGCCGCGGTTGCCAACGGCGAGGCCGATGCCGCGCTCGGCGTCGACGTCACGATTCTGCCGATCGTGCAGCGGCAGTTTCCCGGGCAGCTTTACATGTCGGGGATGCTTGCCGACCGCCCCGTATCGCTGGCGATGCTTACATGGGCAGACCTGCCCATCCTGGCGTCGATCATCGACAAGTCGCTCGCGGCCATTCCCGTGAGCAAGACGGCGGAGCTCACGCGCGACTGGGTCGAGATGGCCGATTACGGCAAGCCGACGCTCCGTTCGATCCTGCATTACCGGGCGCCCCAGGTGCTCGCGATTGCCGCCGCGCTGCTGGCATTCGCGATGCTCGCATTCCTGTCGTGGAAGTCGCGCGTGGCCGCGATCCGCAGCGAGCGCGAAAAGGCGACGTTTCTCGCGTTCGTCAGTCACGAAATCCGCACGCCGATGCATACGATCCTGTCGTCGCTGGAATTGCTGCAACGCTCGCGGTTGACCGGGCAACAGGCGAATCGCGCGGATGCGGCAATCTCGGCATCCGAGACGCTTCTGACGCTACTCGACGATATCCTCGAATATTCTCGCCTCGAATCGCGCAAGGTCTGGCTTGCCACGCAGGCCGTCGAGCTTGAGTCGTGGGCGCGGCATACGGTCGACATGGTGCGCTGGCGTGCCGACGAGAAAAATCTGAGCCTGGAGCTCGACTTTGCTTGTCCGTCGGCGGTGCGTGTTGCAATCGATCCGGTCCGTGTGCGCCAGATCGTGCTGAATCTGCTCGTCAACGCAATCAAATTCACATCCGCGGGCTCGGTGACGCTGCGCGTCGAGTATGTTTCAGGTCGCCACGGGCAAAATGGCACGCTGACCCTCGCGGTGCGCGATACCGGCATCGGCATTGCGCCCGAGCGGCTCGAACACATCTTCGATGCATACTGGCAGGGGCCTGCCTCGCTTCACCAGGACATCAACGGCAGCGGGCTTGGCCTCGCGATCTGCCGTGAACTGGTCGCATTGATGCACGGCACGATCACCGTCCAAAGCCTGCCGCACGTCGAAACGACGATGACGGTGCGATTGCCGGTCACGACAGTGGACGAGCCGTTGCCGGTGCGGTCCGCCGCATCGATGCCCGTGCTGGTCGACGCACTGCCTGGACACGCTCATCCTGAATCGCCGCGTATCCTGATTGTCGACGATCACGAAACCGTGCAGTTCGCGCTGCAGCAGCAATGCGAGGAACTCGGCTGCGTCGGCATCGTCGCCGGCACCGGCGAGGACGCGTTGCGTCAATTGGCGGACGGCCGTGTCGACCTCGTGCTGCTCGATGGCGATCTGCCGGACGTCGACGGCTATGCGCTCGCGAAGATGATCCGTCAGGACGAATCGGCACGCGAGGCCAGACACGTTCCGATCATCGGGATTTCCGCTGTATCCGGCGATGCGCATCGCGAGCGCTGCTTCGACAGCGGCATGGACGGCGTGCTGGGCAAGCCGCTGCGGCTCGAAACGTTGCGGCAACTGATCGCGATGTGGTGCCCGGCGTATGCCGAGATGGAACCGGCGGCAGCGCATGCCGACGATGCCGCCAATCTCAACGCCGTCTATGACCGCGAAGTGGCGAAGGATCTCGACGCGCTTGTCAACGAATTGCTGTCGCGCGATTTCGCCGCAGCCGCCCGGGCCGCGCACCGGATTGCGGGGGCGTCGCATCTGGCCAAACTGGGCGATATCGCCAATATCGCGTCGCATGTCGAAACGCGGCTTCGCGAACTCCACGGCGTTCATCAAGTCGACCCGTCTCCGACAGATCGATAGTCCCGGTCCACTGCCGTTCACGCGGCGGCTGCCCGGCTGCTTGACGCGTGGGTACGGCGCGAAAATGCGACGCTGGCGATCGGGTGGAATGCCGATGCCGGTGTCGCGGACTTCGATTGCGCGCGAGCTGGCATGGCGCGGTTTACCGTCGAGATAAACGACGCGCAGCGCAATCGAGCCGGCCGACGTGAACTTGATCGCGTTGGCAAGCAGGTTCAGCACGCTCTGCCGCATGCGCACCGGATCGATCGGCACGCACAGCGCGGCGGGCACGCGAGTTCGAGTTCCAGGTTGAGGTTTTTCTCGTCGACGCGCCAGCGCATCATGTCGGCGCTGCGCTACGCTCATGCGCGGCCGGGCGTCGACTCGAACGCGAGCGTCACGTTTCGAGACTCGAGACGAATATTTCAGGATGTCGTCGAGCAACGTCAGCAGCGATTCCGAAGCAACCGCCGCGTTCGTCGTCGCAAATCAGCAGGATCACGGGCACGCCGGCATGCCGGATCGCTTATTCGAGCCTGCCGCTACCGTTGATCGCGATCTGCTTGCCTGCCGGAGTCTCAAGATCGACGAAGAGATTCAAGGGCTCCGTTGCGACGACGACCATCGTGCCGACGAACCACGGCAGGCTGACGATGGCGCCGCTTCTTGACGCGTCCGCCGCCATGTCGATCTTCCCCGTCATGAGAGCGTGGTACGAATTTGCCGATGTTACGTTGTCGACATACTCGAAGCGCAGTCAGCTGATTTGCGAAATTCGAACGGACGCCAATGCGTGTCGGCACAGGTGCGCACGCCCGGATGCGCGGCTATCGATGCCTTCGCCTCAGGCGTGAACCGCGCACGTGTGATGACCTGTATCAGGCGCTGCAGTGGTAGCGTGAGAAATACTCGGAGCGAGGTCGTCATCACAAAGGGTCTGTTGCGTCGACGCAACGCGGTGCGGACGCGAGCAACAACATCAACCGTGCCTTTCGATGACGCGAGCGCCTGCGTCGGCGATTCGTTGCGGGGCGCGCGGGCCGTTTCCCACGCTGTCGCTGCCGCGGATGCCGAATCGGACTGCATGGCGTCCGCCATGACTGCCCGCACCTCGGCTGTTTAGCTGGCGGGGTTAAAAATTATCCAGAAAGCCGGTAAGCTAATCCGGATCATCCGTTCCGGTTTGCCATGGCAAGAAGCGGCCAACCGTTGATGGGCCGTATCGCCAGAATGAAAAGGGGTAGTAATGAGACCAGAGCTCCAACCGATCCGCGTCGTGATCCTGGACGACCATGCCGTCGTCCAGCACGGGATCGCGAGTTATCTGACGGAGAGGACCGGCATCGAAGTGGCGGCGAGCTTTGCGAGGTCGCGCGATCTGATCAGCTGGCTCGAGTCGAATCACGCCGACGTCGTGCTGCTCGACTACACGTTGGGCCCGGACGAGATCGACGGCCTCAATCTCGTCAAGTTGGTGAGCACGCGCTTCCCGGATTGCAAGATCCTGATGACGTCGAGCAGCGATACGCCCGCGACCGTCAACATGACGATGCGCGCAGGCGCGCTCGGTTTCTTCGGCAAGAGCGAAAATCTTCGCGAACTGGTGCATGCGATCCGTGTGGTCGCAGACGGACGTTCGTATATCAGTGCCGAACTGGCAGGCAGGGTGATGGCGAGTGCGACGCCTGTCCAGAGTGTGACGGCGCCGAAACCGGCGGTCAGCGACGATGCGCCGGCGGCCGAATCGGAAGCGTCCGCCGACCTGCGCCTGAGCCCGCGCGAGCACGAGGTGCTGCGCTGTTATCTGGCGGGCATGTCGGTATCCGATATCGCATTGAAATTTTCCCGCAGCCGCAAGACGATCAGCGCGCAAAAGCAATCGGCGTATCGCAAGCTCGGCATCCGTAGCGATGCCGAATTGTTCGCGTCCCGCAAGCTGCTCGAGAAACATTGAGCGTCGTCTGATTCCGACTCTCCCTCGGCATTTTTCACGCCGACATTGATCTTCGTTCATCGCTGTGCAATGCAGCCTCATGGCAGCACTTCTCGACTGGCGCTACCATGACCCGTGTTGCGTTAACCGACGGGCCCGTCCGGGCCCGTTGCGCGCACACGCAGCGGCGGCGCGGCCGGCCGCTGCTGCATCGACGAAGCGCGGGGTGCTCACCGATTCGCCACCGCACCCGCGCCGCTTCGCTCCCGGCACCAACAACAACCTAACCGGAGTGCAATCAGCATGGCTTTCACCAAGACAATCGTCGCAGCCGCCGTTCTCGTATCGAGCCTCAACGTGCATGCGCAGATCGCGGGCGCCCAGCCACTCAGCGTCACCGTCGAGCAATCGCAGGCGCTGCTCGAAGGCTGGAGCGTGAAGAAGAGCGTGCTCGGCAAGGCCGTGTACAACGACCAGAACCAGAAAGTCGGCACGGTGCGCGACCTGATCGTCGCGCCTGACGGCTCGGTCTCGGCCGCGATCGTGTCGGCCGGCGGTTTCCTGGGCGTCGCGGCGCATGACGTCGCGGTGCCGATCGCGTCGCTCGACGTCCGCAACGGCAACATCTATCTGCCGGGCGCAACGAAGGACGCGCTGAAGGCAACGCCCGCGTTCCAGTACGCGAAGGTGCCGTCGCCGCCGAAGCCGAAGAAGCTCGACGACAAGCACTGATGCAACCGACCCGGCGCGCAATGCGCCGGGCGTGGCCAACCGCGGGGCGTGTCCGGCCGCGCGTCGGTCGGTCACGGCCGCAACCCGAGCTTTCGCCCCTCGGCTACGTAATTCTACGTAGCCTCGCATACGTAGTTGTGCGCTTGTAAGCCTCCCCCGTCGCGCGGAATACTACGGCCCACCGCCGTGTCTTCCGCGAGACGCGGCACGACGCATCGACGTCACGCGGGTCCGGCGCCTCGCCGGATCCACTCAAAACCACATTGGAGACCAGGAGACGCCATGAATCGGGCTTCCAGTACCCTGCTCTGGATCGCGGTCGCGCTGCTCGGCGCGTTCGCGTTCGGGACGATCGCACTTGCGCACGGCGAACGCGTCAGCGCGCTCTGGATCGTGATCGCCGCAGTCTGCGTATATCTGATCGCATATCGCTTCTACAGCCGTTTCATCGCCAGCAAGGTCATGCAGCTCGACGGGCTGCGGATGACGCCGGCCGTCCGGCATAACGACGGCCTCGACTACGTGCCGACCAACAAGTACGTGCTGTTCGGCCATCACTTCGCCGCGATCGCCGGCGCCGGGCCGCTCGTCGGGCCCGTGCTCGCCGCGCAGATGGGCTACACGCCGGGCATGCTGTGGATCCTGGCCGGCGTCGTGTTCGCGGGCGCGGTGCAGGACTTCATCGTGCTGTTCATCTCGACGCGCCGCGACGGCCGCTCGCTCGGCGACCTCGTCAAGATGGAGCTCGGCACGGTGCCCGGCGTGATCGCGCTGTTCGGCGCATTCCTGATCATGGTGATCATCCTCGCGGTGCTCGCGCTGATCGTCGTGAAGGCGCTGACGAATTCGCCGTGGGGCACGTTCACCGTCGCCGCGACGATTCCGATCGCGCTGTTCATGGGCGTCTATACGCGCTACATCCGCCCGGGCCGCATCGGCGAAGTGTCGATCATCGGCTTCGTGCTGCTGATGGCGTCGATCGCGTTCGGCCAGACCGTGCACGATTCGCCGGCGCTCGCCGCATGGTTCACCTTCAGCGGCACGCAGCTGACGTGGATCCTGATCGGCTACGGCTTCGTCGCATCGGTGCTGCCGGTGTGGCTGCTGCTCGCACCGCGCGACTATCTGTCCACGTTCCTGAAGATCGGCACGATCCTCGGCCTCGCGATCGGCATTCTGGTCGTCGCACCGGAACTGAAGATGCCCGCGCTGACGAAGTTCGTCGACGGCACGGGCCCGGTGTGGTCGGGCAACCTGTTCCCGTTCCTGTTCATCACGATTGCATGCGGCGCGGTGTCGGGCTTCCACGCGCTGATCTCGTCGGGCACGACGCCGAAGCTGATCGACAACGAAACCAATGCGCGCTTCATCGGTTACGGCGCGATGCTGATGGAATCGTTCGTCGCGATCATGGCGCTGGTCGCCGCGTGCGTGATCGAGCCGGGCATCTACTTCGCGATGAACGCGCCGGCGGCCGTGCTCGGCTCGACGCCTGAAGCCGTCGCGAACACGGTTACGCAATGGGGCTTCGTGCTGACGCCCGACATGCTCACGCAGACCGCGAAGGCCGTCGGCGAAACGACGATCATCGCGCGCGCGGGCGGCGCACCGACGCTGGCCGTCGGCATGGCGCACATCCTGCACCAGGTGATCGGCGGCGAAGCGATGATGGCGTTCTGGTATCACTTCGCGATCCTGTTCGAGGCGCTGTTCATCCTGACGGCCGTCGATGCCGGCACGCGCGCGGGCCGCTTCATGCTGCAGGACCTGCTCGGCACGTTCCACCCGGCGCTCAAGCGCACCGAGTCGCTGCCGGCGAACCTTGTCGCCACCGCGCTGTGCGTGGCCGCGTGGGGCTATTTCCTGTATCAGGGCGTGGTCGATCCGCTCGGCGGCATCAACACGCTGTGGCCGCTGTTCGGCATCTCGAACCAGATGCTCGCCGCGATCGCACTGGTGCTCGGCACCGTCGTGCTGTTCAAGATGAAGCGCGAGCGCTACGCATGGGTGACGATCGTGCCGACCGCATGGCTGCTGATCTGCACGCTGACGGCCGGCTGGCAGAAGATCTTCGATTCGAATCCGAAGGTCAGCTTCCTCGCGCACGCGGCGAAGCTGCAGGCCGCGGTGGACGAAGGCAAGGTGCTCGCGCCGGCCAAGTCGATCGCGCAGATGAAGCGGATCATCTTCAACGACTACATCGATGCGGCGCTGGCCGGCCTGTTCATCTTCGTCGTCGTGGCGATCGCGGGGTACGGCCTGCTCGCCGTGCTGCGCGCGCGTCGCGAGTCGAAGCCGACCGTGCGCGAGACGCCGTACGAAGCGATGCCGGCCGCGCAGGCGCTCGGCAGCGGACGATAACGGGAGGCCGCGATGTTCACCGATCTCGGCAGCGACCTGCGCAGTGCGGGGCGTTACCTCGGGCAGGCGTTGCGGCTGATGGTCGGCCTGCCCGACTACGACACCTATGTCGCGCACATGCGCGAAACCCATCCGGACCGCGAGCCGATGACGTACGAGGAATTCTTCCGCGAGCGTCAGAATGCGCGGTACGGGTCGGGGGCAGGGAAGTGTTGCTGAACCGGGCCGGCGCAGCCGGCCGGTGAGGCGGTCCGGTGACGGACCGGGAAGCGCCGCGAAGACATTCGCGGCGCTTTTTCTTTGGCGGGCCGGTGCGGTGCGCGCGAGGCGCCCGTCACTGCGGCGTTTGACTTCGTCCAGCGCGGAGAAGTCCGGGCGTCGGTATCATATGAGGCATCCTCTTTTCCCGAAGAATCCGCGCAGGAGAACCCGTCGTGCATGTCGGTGAGCGTTTCAACAGCATTTCCCATCTCGTCGGCGCGGTGCTGTCGGTGGCAGGGCTGGTCGCGCTGGTGACGATGGGCGCGCTCGACCGCGATCCCTACAAGATCGTGAGCTTCAGCGTGTACGGTGCGATGCTGATCCTGCTCTACGGAATCTCGACGGCGTATCACAGCGTGCGCAACCCGCGCCTGAAGGCGATCCTGCAGAAGTGCGACCATTCGGCCATCTATCTGCTGATCGCGGGCAGCTACACGCCGTTTACGCTCGTCACGCTGCGCGGCCCGTGGGGCTGGTCGCTGTTCGGCGTGAGCTGGGGGCTCGCCGCATTCGGGATCGCGCAGGAACTCACGCTCGGTCGACGCACGCGCATCGTGTCGATGGTGCTGTACGTGCTGATGGGCTGGCTCGCCCTCGTTGCAATCCGCCCGCTGATTCATGCGCTGCCGCCGGTGGGTGCCGTATGGCTCGTGGCCGGCGGCGTCATCTACAGCGCGGGGATCTACTTCTTCATCAACGACGAGCGCATCCGCCACGGGCACGGTATCTGGCATCTTTTCGTGCTGGCCGGCAGCCTGTGCCAGTTCGTCAGCGTCGCGATGTATGTCGCGTGAGCGTGCATGCGGGCGGCACGGCGCGCGTCATGCGTGCCCGGCCGCCCGTGCCGCGCCGCGCAGCGCCATGAACCCGACCCACCCCCAGTAGACGCGGTGATGCGCGATCAGCCCGTCGCGCAGATCCATCACCTCGACGAGATCGACCTGATCGCCTTCCGGCGTTTCGCGCGGATATTCCCACGTGAGTTGCCGGCCGTTCGAGAAGAACAGCCCGGTTCGATACCAGCGTCCGAGCTTGTTTCCCGGATTGCGCAGGCCCGCCGCGAAAAACGCGCCGATCGCGCCCTTGCCGTGCAGCACGCCCGAGCCGTGATCGGGCAGCGTGACGACGATCAGCGGCGTTTCGAGTATCGCGTCGTCCGCGTACAGCGACATCAGTGCGTCGAGGTCGCGTGCGACGACGGCGGCGTGCCAGTCTTGATGGATGCGTTGTGCATCGGTGTCGGCTTGTGTCATGGCGGGTTCCGGCAAACGTGGGTAACGGAACCACTGTATCGACGCCGCGCCGCCGGACGTTTCAGCTCGGGCCGAAACGTGGATGCCGCGTATGTCGAACGCGACCGCGTGCGGCTCGTCAGCCCGCGAGCGCGCCGAGATTCAGGTCATGCGACTTGCCGATCCACACCGCGCTGTCGCGATGGTCGCGCAGATCGTCGCCGGTATTCGGATGCAGGAAGATGTCGAGCGCGCCGTGATTCAGGATGAGCCACGGCACGATGGTGTCGAAGCGCGCGGCGTCGAACGCGATCTGGTACGACCAGGCCGGATGCGGGCCGACGAGGCGCTCGTGAAAGCGGCCGAGTTCGATGATCGCGCCGAATCGTTCTTCGACGACGAGGCGCAACGCCCAGGCTGCGTCGCGGCTCGCGGCGTCGAAGTAGACGTGTGCGTGCCAATTGTCGATGGCGGTGGTGTCGATGGCAGCCATGGCGGAACTCGGGAAAAGAATAGGGAACGGATAAGCGCCGTGACTGACGGCGCGATGCGCAATTATCGCGCGTCCGTGTCGCACACGTCTTCTCGCGGAGCGGTAAATCGGCGCGGAGGTTTTGTCGTATGTCAGGAAAACGAGCGCATTTGTCGAATCGTTTCCCGCCTGTGCCGGCGTGTGCGGCATCGCGCCGAAAGCCGCGCCGGGCAGGGCTTTGGCCGAAATCGCATCGGCAATACGTCATTTCAAAAAACGCAAAAGCGATTCACGCGGCACGTCGATTCGTCTGCAAAAACGCGATCAGGTAGTTGAATGAAATAAAGAAATTCCGCTCGGGCAGCATTGGCGAATCGCATGGATCACAACCCGTCCGTCGGTGCCGAAAATATCAATTGCGGAATCGGCTATTCAAGCGCGTGGTCACGCGACATACGATGATTGCACCGCATCGACGACGACGATCGATGCGGAAACAACCATCTGGAGGCCATGATGCGATCCGTTGTTTCCCTTGCTGTCCTGTCCGGCGCGCTTGCCGTGCTGCCCGCTGCGAGCTTCGCGCAGTCCGTCGATACCGAGTGGCAGTCGAACGTCGCGCCGTTGACCTGGTCGGCGGCGCGTGCCGAAACCGATGTGCAACTGCGGCAGATGACGCGCGCCGGCTATCGTGCGACGACAGCCGGCAATCAGAACTACCCGCTCGCGATGCAGCGTGCGCTCGAACGCGTGAGGTACCCGATGCCCGACCGCTCGCGCGAGGAGAAGGCCGCGATGGAAGCGCGCGCGGCCAGCGCGGCGCAGAGCGGTCATCCGGTGAAGGCGTTCTTCGTGAAGACCGCGTACTACCTGAAGGGCGAGAACACGTTCTGATGCGGGAGCAGAGCATGGCATGCCTTGACCGACTCCCCGATGTGTTGCGTGCATCCGCGATCCGCCGGCTGCCCCAGGCGTGTGCGACGCGGCGACGGGACGACGTGTACGGCGGCGCGCGGCGCCGCGCGAACGGCGGTCGCGATGCACGGCGAGGCGCCTGCGCGTGCCGCACCGCGTGGCCGGCATTCGACGTGGACGACGTCGCGGCAGGCGAGGGCGGATCATGAAGGCCGCCCGAAAAGGCCGTCGCCACCCGCCGTTGACGCGCGAGTGGCTGCTGCCGCTGCCACCGGCGCATGTGCGCGACATCTCGCTGAAATGCCACATGGCGCTCGTCGCGCTGCGCGGCGAGCACGGCAACGAAACGTTGCTGATGCGGCTGCGCACGAGCGTCTATCTGGTGTTCCTCGCGCTCGACGACGCAGTATCCCCGGATGCGAGCATCGACCTGTGCGTCGACGCGGAGCGCGTACTCGACGCGAGCATGGCGCGCGCCGCGCAAAGCGGCGCATGGACGCTGCACGACGACGAGTGCGCGGCGCTCGAACGTGTGCTCGCGGCGAACGACGCGTGCGTCGCGACGCTCACGCGGCACCGGCTCGCCGAGCTGTGGCGCCACGTGTGCGCGTTCGCATCGAGCGAGCAGCCGGGGCTGGTCGCGCAGGCGGCGGCCCGGATGCGGGAAGCGGGCGTTCTGCATTGAGCGGTGGCAACGCGACCGAGCCCTCGCTGCGTTTCATGCGCGTTCCGTTCCCCGGGGCTGACGCTCGCCGCCAACGGGTTCGGTCGATGACCATCCATCCTCGCGTTCGCGGCGATCGTGCGTGTCGCCGCGAATGCATTCGTTTCAGTCAGGAGGCGCGATGGCGCTGTACAGGATCGGTGGCTACTTCACGTGCGGAAGCGGCCGCGCATTCAACGAGAACCTGCCGCCGGGCAGCGAGACGCCGGTTGCGGGCATCTATCGATGCACCGTATGCGGCGACGAGATCGGCATCGCGAAGTCGCAGGCGCTGCCGTCCGACGACGCGCATCGTCACGATTTCGATCCGCCGTCCGACCCGCTGCTCGATCGCGGGCCGACCGCATGGCAGCTGATCGCGGCGGCCGAGTCGAGACACTAGCGTGCGGGCATTCGCATGCTCACGCGTGCGCGACTGCACGCGGCGTTATTACGACGACGCCCATCAAAACAAAAGCGCCACGGAGCGAACTCCGTGGCGCTTCTTCGATGCGGGCCGACGCGGAGGCGCGAACCTCCGCGTGGCGATACGCGCTTAAGCCGCCGTTGCCGGCTTCGCCGGCTTCTGCAGCTTGCCCTTGCCGGCGCGCTGGATTTCCTCGAGCTTGATCTCGACGTGGCGCGAGAACACATACTCGGCCGGGCGCTGCTTCGCGATCGAGATGTCCGGCGCGAATGCGCCTTCCGTCTTGATACCCTTGCGGCTCACGGCAAACGCCTTCAGCGGATGCGCGATCGTGTCCATCACGGCGGTGGCTTCGAAGCCGCAGTGGACCATGCAGTCCGCGCACTTCTCGTAGTTGCCGACGCCGTAGTTGTCCCAGTTCGTGTCTTCCATCAGTTCCTTGAAGGTCTTCACGTAACCTTCGCCGACCAGATAGCACGGCTTCTGCCAGCCGAACACGGTACGCGCCGGGTTGCCCCACGGCGTGCACTTGTACGTCTGGTTGCCGGCCAGGAAGTCGAGGAACAGCGACGACTGGCTGAACGACCAGCGCTTGCCGCCTTCGCCGCGCTTCAGGATCTCGCGGAACAGGTTCTTCGTTTTGTCGCGGTTCAGGAAGTGCTGCTGATCCGGCGCGCGCTCGTACGCATAGCCCGGCGACACGGTGATGCCGTCGACGCCGATCGGCCCCAGCGTGTCGAAGAACTTCGCGACGCGCTCGGGGATCGCATCGTTGAACAGCGTGCAGTTGATGTTCACGCGGAAGCCGCGGCGCTTCGCTTCCTTGATGGCCGCGACCGCCTTGTCGTACACGCCTTCCTGCGACACGGAATGGTCGTGCATGTCCTTGTCGCCGTCGAGGTGGACCGACCAGACGAAGTACGGATTCGGCTGGTAGTCGTCCATCTTCTTTTCCATCAGGAGCGCGTTCGTGCACAGGTACACGAATTTCTTGCGCTTCATGATGCCCTTGACGATCTCCGGCATCTCCTTGTGGAGCAGCGGCTCGCCACCGGCGATCGACACGATGGGCGCGCCGCACTCGTCGACGGCTTCCAGGCATTCCTCGACGGACAGGCGCTGGTTCAGGATCGGGTCCGGATAGTCGATCTTGCCGCAGCCGTTACAGGCGAGGTTGCAGCGGAACAGCGGCTCGAGCATCAGCGCGAGCGGATAGCGTTTGTTGCCGGACAGGTGTTGGCGCATGATGTATGCGCCGACGCGGACTTGCTGGAGCAGCGGAATAGACAAGAGTTGTCCTCCTTAAACTTCGCGGGCGACAGCTTGCGTAAGCTTCGCCGGCAACTTGAATTCGACTTTTTCCTCACGGCCCGCCATCGTCGTGACATCGACGGGCCCCAGCGCGCGCAGCGCGCCGATTACATCCTCAACCATTTCCTCGGGTGCCGACGCGCCGGCGGTCAGGCCGACCGTCTGCACGCCCGCGAACCATTCGGGCTTCACTTCCGAGCCGTCGGCGACGAGATAGCTCGGCACGCCGCTTTCGGTGCCGATCTCGCGCAGGCGGTTCGAGTTCGAGCTGTTCGTCGCACCGACGACCAGCAGCACGTCGACCTGGCCGCTCAGCTCGCGCACGGCGGCCTGGCGGTTCTGCGTCGCGTAGCAGATGTCGCGCGTGTCCGGGCCGACGATGTCGGTGAACCGGCGCTGCAGCGCTTCGATGATGCCGCGCGTGTCGTCGACCGACAGCGTCGTCTGCGTGACGTACGCGACCGGCGTGTCGACCGGCAGCGTCAGCGTATCGACTTCTGCCTCGCTCTGCACGAGGATCACCTCGGCCGGAATCTGGCCGATCGTGCCCTCGACTTCCGGATGGCCCGCATGGCCGATCAGGATCAGCCGGCGGCCCGCCGCGACGTACTGGCGGCCCTGCACGTGCACTTTCGTGACGAGCGGGCAGGTTGCGTCCAGCACGTCGAGCCCGCGCGTTTCGGCGTCGCGTTCGACCGTCTGGGCGACACCGTGCGCGCTGAAGATCGCCACGGCGCCATGCGGCACCTCGTCGAGCTCCTCAACGAATCGTGCCCCTTTATTACGCAGATTTTCGACGACATGCCGGTTATGCACGATCTCATGACGCACATAGACCGGCGCGCCGTGCTGTTGCAGCGCGCGATCGACGATCTCGATCGCACGGACAACCCCCGCACAAAAGCCGCGGGGCTGGGCAAGGATGACTCGCATAAGTGAGCGAACTCCGACGACAGACGCCGGGGTTCGAGGAGCTGGCACTGCTCGCTCGCCCCGGCTTGATGTTATGAAGGCAGGAAACGAACCGGCCAGGCCAGGCCCCGGAACCCCGAATTAATCGCGCATTTTAACCCTATCGCGCCGTCCTTGCTCTGGTGCCGTATCGGCCGTGTTGCATCCGCCGCAGAGCCGCGTCGGCGCTCGCGCGCGCGGAACCCGGTAAACTGCGCGGTTTCGCGGGCAACCTGTCCGGCTGCCCGGCGTCGCGCTCATTTCAAGGCCATTCGATGACCGTCGATTCTTACGCGTATTGCCCTGCCGCCGATGCGGTCATGGGCGTTTTCACTCCGACCCCGATTATGACCGGACGATCCGGCGCCGCTCACGCCGGTATCCGGCAGGAGGCGTGCCGATGATGCTGGCGATTACCTTCCTGGTATCCGGCCTGTCGCTGCTGATCTGGATCGTGCTGCTCGTCGCGCGTGGCGGCTTCTGGCGCGCGCGCCCCGCGCGGGCGCTGCCGCCCGAGGCACGCGGCGCCGCGGCCGAGGCCGGCTGGCCGGCCGTGGTCGCGGTGGTGCCGGCCCGCAACGAGGTCGACGTGATCGCCCGGGCGGCGACGTCGCTGCTCGAGCAGGATTATCCGGGCGACTTTCATCTGATCATCGTCGACGACCACAGCGACGACGGCACCGCCGATGTGGCCCGCGCCGCCGCGCTCGCGATCAACCGCGCCGACCGCCTGACGGTGCTGGCCGCGAAGCCGCTGCCGGCGGGGTGGTCGGGCAAGGTGTGGGCGCAGTCGCAGGGCATCGCCGCGGTGCGCACGCTCGGGCTGCCGGCCGACTATCTGCTGCTGACCGATGCCGACATCGGCCATCCGCCGGACGCCGTCGCCCAGCTCGTCACGCGCGCGCAGGCCGAACAACGCGATCTGGTGTCGCTGATGGTGCGGCTGCGTTGCGATTCGTTCTGGGAAAAGGCGCTGATCCCGGCGTTCGTGTTCTTCTTCGCGAAGCTCTATCCGTTCTCGTGGATCAACGATCCGCGCAACCGGACGGCCGGCGCCGCGGGCGGCTGCATGCTGGTCAAGCGCAGCGCGCTCGAGGAGGCGGGCGGCATCGAATCGATCCGCGGCGCGCTGATCGACGACTGCAGTCTTGCCGCGCAGATCAAGCATCGCGGCAGCGGCCGGCATTCGATCCGGCTCGATCTGGCCGACCGCAGCGTGTCGCTGCGTCCGTACGACAGCTGGCGCGACATCTGGAACATGATCGCGCGCACCGCATTCACGCAGCTCCACTATTCGCCGCTGCTGCTCGCCGGCACGCTGCTCGGAATGACGATCATCTACCTCGTGCCGCCCGTGGCCGCGCTCGCGTACGGCGCGCGCGCCTGGCCGGCGTGGCTCGCATGGGCGTCGATGTGCACCGCATATGCGCCGATGCTGCGCTACTACCGCCGCTCGCCGCTGTGGGCGCCGGCGCTGCCGCTCGTCGCGCTGTTCTACGTCGGCGCGACGTTCGCGTCCGCGTGGCGCTACTGGCGCGGCAAGGGCGGCCAGTGGAAGGCGCGCGTGCAGGCACCGGTGGAGCGCTGACGGACGCCGGCGGATGCCGGTCGTTCCTCCGGATTTCGGAAAGCAAAAAGCCCGATCGATTGTGAATCGATCGGGCTTTGTCATATGCGGCGGCGCCGCCGCACGTGCTTACCGCTGCGTCAGCATCATGTACATCTGGATCACGACGTCCGGCGAGAACGTGAACGGCACCCAGCCGTAGCCGGTGTGGCGCGCGACCAGCAGACGGTCGCCGTTGGACTGCTTCTGCACGGCCATCATCGGGTTCTTCGTCGTCACGAAGCGCCAGCCCGCCGGGATGCCCGGCGGCGGTTCCGGCTGCATCGACGCGCGCGCATGCGCGAGTTCCTCGATCAGCTGGCCGAGCTGCTCCGGGTGCAGCGTGATCGACTGGCCGTTGACGGTCAGCGTCAGTTCGTTCTGCGACGGGCGGGCGACGTGCAGCGTCGGCTTGTCCGCGACGGCGTCCGCTGTTTCGGCTGCGGGGGCGACTTCGATTGCGGTGTCGGCGGCCGGCGCGACGACGGCGGTGCCGGCATCGGCGGGCGCTGCCGCGGCTTCGTCGGCGGTCACCGCCACGGCTGCGTGCGCTACCGGCTCGACCGCGGACTCGACAACCGGTTCGACGACTTCGGCCGCGACGGCCGGCGCGGCTGCGATAGCCGCCGCGTTCGTCGCGGCGTCCGTCACGACGGCTTCGACCAGCGCTTCCGCGTCGGCGATCGCCTTCGCGTGACGCTCGGCGGCCGCTTCGGCCTGCGCGATCGCTTCGGTGTGGCGCTGCGCGACGGCCTCGGCCTCGGCAGTCGCCGCCGCGTGGCGTTGCGCGGCTGCGTCGGCTTGCGCGATCGCTTCGGTGTGGCGCTGCGTGACGGCTTGGGCTTCGGCGGTTGCCTCGACATGGCGCTGCGCGGCGGCTTCCGCTTCGGCGATCGCCTGCGTGTGACGCTGCGCGAGTGCCTCCGCCTCGGCGATCGCGGCGGCGTGACGCTGCGTCGCGGCCTCGGCCTCGGCGGTTGCTTCGGCATGGCGCTTCGCGGCGGCTTCGGCTTCCGTGGCGGCCGCCGCATGACGCTGCGCGGCTGCATCCGCTTCGGTCGCGGCGGCGTGATGACGCTGCGCGGCGGCCTCGGCTTCGGCGATCGCGGCCGCATGACGCTGCGACGCGGCTTCGGCATCCGCGTGACGCTGGGCGAGCGCTTCGGTCAGCGCGGTCGCCTCGGCGTGCCGCTGGACGGCGGCCTCGGCCTGTGCGGTGGCTTCGATGTGGCGTTGGGCGGCGGCTTCGGCCGCGGCGGTGGCGTCCGCGTGGCGCTGCTGCGCGGCTTCGGCGTCGGCGGCTGCGGCCGTGTGGCGCTGCGCGGCGGCCTGGGCTTCGGTCTCGGCGGCGGCGTGACGGGCGGCGGCGGCCTGGGCTTCAGCCGCGGCGGCGCGCGCGAACGCTTCCGCGCTGCGTGCCGCCTGCTGCGCGGCGTGGTGATCGTGGAGGAGCCGATCGACGCCCGCGTTGAGCGAATCGATCTGTTCGTTCAGGTTCATGCGTGTCTTCTCTGCGTAAGACCCGCGATTTTAACCGCTGCGCCGGTGCCGGTCCGTCAGCGACGTGTAACAAAGTGCGCAAAGCGGCGTGACGCACGCCGCTTTGTGTTACTTCAGATAGCCCGCCGAGCCGAACCAGTCCAGCGCGTCGCGCAGTCCTTCCCGGTACGGACGCGCGCGGTAGCCGAGCTCGCGCTCGGCCTTCGCGGACGTGAAATACATCTTGTTCTTCGACATCCGCAAGCCGTCGACGGTCACGAACGGCTCCTTCTTCGTGAACTTCGCGACGGCCTCCGCACCGACCGCGAGCGGGTAGAGCGGCCAGCGCGGCAGCGCGATCGTCGGCGCCTTGCGGTTCGTCATCTGCGCGATGTCGGCCAGCATCTGCTGCAGCGGCAGGTTCTCGCCGCCGAGGATGTAGCGCTCGCCGATGCGGCCGCGCTCGAGCGCGAGGAAGTGGCCGTGCGCGACGTCGTCGACGTGCACGAGGTTCAGGCCGGTATCGACGAACGCGGGAATCTTGCCGAGCGCGGCCTCGACGATGATGCGGCCGGTCGGCGTCGGCTTCACGTCGCGCGGGCCGATCGGCGTCGACGGGTTGACGATCACGGCCGGCAGCCCTTCGTCGGCGATCATCCGCTCGACCGCGCGCTCGGCCAGCACCTTGCTGCGCTTGTATACGCCGATCGCCTGCTCGGCGGTCAGCGGCCGGTTCTCGTCGGACGGATCGCCGGCGCTCGTGACCTTCAGCGTCGCGACGCTGCTCGTGTAGACGATCCGCTCGACGCCCTCGGCACGCGCGGCGCGCATCGTCGCGACCGCGCCTTCGAGGTTCGCGCGCTCGATCTCGTCCGGATCCGGCGCCCACAGCCGGTAGTCGGCCGCCACGTGCAGCAGATAGCGCACGCCGCGCAGCGCGGCGCGCATCGACGTCTCGTCGCGCATGTCGCCGGTGACGATTTCGGCGTCGAGATCCGCGACGTTCGTGCGCGGGCTGGTCGGGCGCACCAGCACGCGCACCGCATAGCCTTTCTGCTGCGCGATGCGTGCGACGGCCGAGCCGACGAAACCGGACGCGCCGGTGACGAGAACGAGATCGCGGGAGGTATCAGTCATGCGTTTCCTTCGGGGCCGCGCGCGGGCGGCGCGGCGGTTGTGCGTCGGCGAGATTGTACGTGGTCGGCGCGCCCGGCGACGCGAGCGCCGCGCGGCGGCCGCAGCGGGCGTCGGCGGCCGCGTGCGGCCCGCTTGCCGGGCGCGTGTGCGAAGCCGCCGACGCGACTACAATGCCGGGCTTGAATGCTACGGGAGAGCGACGCGATGAGCCGCAATGAACTGGACGAACGGATCGAGACCTACTACGTGCGGGTGCGCGGCGTCGTGCAGGGCGTCGGCTTCCGTCACGCGACGGTGCGCGAGGCGCACGCGCTGAAGCTGCGCGGCTGGGTCGCGAATCTCGAGGACGGCAGTGTCGAGGCGATGATCCAGGGCCCCGGCGCGCAGATCGACCGGATGCTCGCCTGGCTGCGGCACGGGCCGCCGTCCGCGCACGTGACCGAGGTGACGTTCGAGGAGCGTCAGGTCGAAAAGCGCTTCGAGCGCTTCCAGCAGCAGTAAGGCGAAAACAACATGACGGGGTATCCGGAGGCCGGTCGCGGCATCGCGCTGTCGGTGATGGCGTCGACGCTGTTCGCGCTGATGTCCGCCTACGCGAAACTGCTCGCGCCGCTCACCGGGCTCGACATCTTCGCGTGGCGCATCCTGTGGACCGCGCCGGGCGCGCTCGCGCTGATCGCGCTGCGCGGCCGCTGGCCGGCGCTCGTCGACCTCGTGCGGCGCGGCGTGCGCGACTGGCGCCTGCTGATCGCGCTGCCGGCGAGCGCGGCGCTGCTCGGCCTGCAACTGTGGCTGTTCCTGTGGGCGCCGCTGCACGGGCGCATGCTCGAAGTGTCGCTCGGCTATTTCCTGCTGCCGCTGACGATGGTGCTCGTCGGCCGCTTCTACTATCACGAACGCCTCGATCCGCTGCAGTGGGCGGCGGTCGCGTGCGCGGCGCTCGGCGTCGCGCACGAGGTGTGGGCGACGCGCGCGTTCGCGTGGCCGACACTCGTCGTCGCGCTCGGCTATCCGCCGTATTTCGTGCTGCGTCGCCGGATCAACGCCGATTCGCTCGCCGCGTTCGCGCTCGAGATCGCGCTGCTGTGTCCGGTCGCGCTCGCGATGGTGTCGGCAAGCGCGACGCCGGTCGCCAGCCATCCGCTGCTGTGGGCCGTGCTGCTGCCGGGGCTCGGCGTGCTCAGCACGCTCGCGCTCGCGAGCTACCTGAAGGCGAGCCGGATGCTGCCGATGGCGCTGTTCGGGATCCTCGGCTACGTCGAGCCGGTGCTGCTCGTCGCGGTGTCGCTGCTGTTGCTCGGCGAGACGCTGAGCGTCGCGCAGCTCGCGACGTACGGGCCGATCTGGGCCGCCGTCGCGCTGACCGCGTGGCACAGCGCGATGCTGATGCGGCGCTTGCCGATGCGCGGCTGAGCGTCTTCGCGCGGCGGCGCGACGGCGGCTGCGAACGTGCCGCGCATCGCGCGTGCGTTGCGTCGAATCTCGCGATGCCGGCGTCGAACTGGCATCGTGCTGACGCCCGGCTGGCGGCCTTGCCAGCTTCGTATCGTCGACGTCACGCCTGTAATCGAATAGAAGATTCCGTTGCACTTTGTTACTTAGGGTATCCCCCGACCGGCCGCTAGACTGACCTGACCGTCTTTTCTTCGTATGCGGCATTTCCATGAACGGTCATTTCCGTGCCGGGCCGGCCGGATTGGCGCGATGCGAGCATACGCGCATCGCCGCCGATCGCGTTCGCCTTCTCTCTTCCGAATCTTCCACCGGTGCGTGCCGCGCCGTCGTCGCGCAGGTGCGGCCATGTCGTTGAGCATGCCGCCCGCCGTCTCGATGCCGCCGGCGCGCGGCGGCCGCCTGATCGAAGTCGACTTCTTCCGCGGCATCGTGCTGCTGATGATCGTCGTCGATCACATCGGCGCGAGCATGCTGTCGCGCGTGACGCTCCACGCATTCGCGCTGTGCGACGCGGCCGAGGTGTTCGTGTTCCTCGGCGGCTTCGCGACCGCGAGCGCGTACGGCGCGATCGCCGACCGGCACGGCGCGCGCGCCGCGCAGCGGCGGTTCGTGCACCGCGCGATGCAGATCTATCGCGCGTTTCTCGCGACGTCGACGCTGATGCTCGTCGTGTCCGCCGTGCTCGACCATTACGGGATCGACGCGCCGAACCTCGCGCTCGACGACGTCAGCGTGATGCTCGCGTCGCCGCTCACGGGCGCGGCCGAGCTGCTCACGTTCCAGCGCCAGCCGTATCTCGCGTCGGTGCTGCCGATGTACGTGCTGTTCGCGCTCGCGTCGCCGGTGATCGTGCCGTTCGCGCGCCGCCATCCGTGGCTGCTCGTCGCGTCGAGCGCGGCGTCGTGGCTCGCGGCCGGCTGGCTCGGCCCCGAACTGCTGGACACCGACGGGTTTCGCTGGAGCTTCAACCCGTTTGCATGGCAACTGATGTTCGTCGCCGGCGTGCTCGCGCGCTGCCAGCCGTTCTACCGGCACGTCGCGCTCGGGCGCTGGAGCGCCGCGGCGACCGGTGTCGCGTGCGCGATCGTGCTCGGTTGCGCGAGCTACAAGCTGTTCTCGGGGCTGCCGGTGCCGGAAGGCGTGCTCAAGCGCGATCTCGCGCTGCCGCGCATCGTGAGCTTCGCGGCGATCGCGTGGCTGATGGCCGATTGCGTGCGCCGCGGCTGGATCGCGCGCATCGCGCAGGCCGTTCAGCCCGTCGTCGCGGTCGGCCGGCGCGGCCTGATCTGCTTCGTCGCGGGCGCGGCGATCTCGCTCGTCATCGATTCGCTGCTGCATCCGGTCGCGAACGGCGCCGAGCTGCGGCACATCGGCGTGGGCTTCGCGGCCGACGCATGCGCGGTCGGGCTGATGATGGCCGTGGCGGGTTCGGGAACGTGGTTCGCGCGCTGGCGCGGCGCGACCGCATGAGCGGCACGGAAGCATCGGCAACGCGGAAGCACGGAGGCGGCACGCAGGGTGCCGCGCGGCGCAGGTGCGCTCAGTGAGGTGAGCCGATGCGGGAGCGGGGGACGGCGGTCGCGTCGTCGGATTCGGCGTCGTCGCGTTCGTCGGACTTCGGATCGTCCTGCTCCGCGAGCACCGCGTCGGCTTCGGCCGCGGCCCGGGCGGCGCGCAACGCGGTGCAGCGCTGCGCGTGCCGGATATCCGACAGTATTCTCAAGAGCCGAGTCGTTTTGCTTTTCATGATCTTCTCCCGCCAGTGCGCATCGCGACGGAGCGGATGCGCCGTTGCAACCAGTGTAGGACGTGCTGGCCGCGCTGGCGGGAGAATGTGGCGTGCAGGCCGCACGCCGAGGGATAGTACTTACTGCGCCGAGGCCATCGCCTGCGCCTGAACGGCTTCTTCTTCGCGGCGCTCTTCCGCGCAGCGCTGATGCTGACGCGACAGGCGGTTCATCATCGGCAGCAGCAGCAGTGCGAGCAGCATGCCGATCGCGGCGAGCCAGCCGAGCTTCTCGAACAGCGACAGGTAGAGCGGCAGCGATTCGGTGGCCGGCAGGTCGTGCGACGGCATCTGCGCAAAGTTCGCGACGACGCTGCCCAAATACTGCGACACACCCGTCGCGACGAAATACGCGCCCATCATGAAGCCGCTCATGCGCGCCGGCACGTAGCGGGCGATCATCGCGAGGCCGAGGCCGCTCACCAGCAGTTCGCCGAGCGAGTAGAGACCGTAGCCCCACACCATGAACCACGACGACACGCGACCGTCCACCGCGTAGCGGCCGCTGATCGTGAACACCAGGTAGCCGGCCGCCACCGCGCCGAAGCCGAGTGCATACTTCGCCGCGACCGGCAGGTCACGGCCGCTCTTCGCGACCGCGTTGTAGACCCACACGAGCACCGGGCTCAGCATCATGATCCAGATCGGGTTCAGCGCCTGGAACTGCGCGGCGCTCCACGTGAACAGCGTCGTGCCGAACAGCATGAAGCGCGGATCGACGTTGCGCAGCGCGAACAGCGTCAGCGACGTCGACATCTGCACGTAGAAGATGAAGAACAGGATCACCTGGCCGATCAGCACGAGCGCCGCGATCAGGCCCGCGCGCTCCGAGCGCTCCGACTTCGCGATCATGTAAGCGAAGATCGCGAGGATCGCGAATGCGGCCGTCCACACGCTCGCGACCGCGAGCTGCTTGTGCTGCAGCACGTAGAGCGTGATCAGCGCGAGCGCGACGCCGCCTGCCGCCACGCCGCCGAGGCGCTTCCAGCGGATCGGTTCGTCGTCGGGCTGCGAGCCGATGTGCGCGAGCGTGCGGTGCATCAGCATGAAGTTCAGGATCGCGAGCAGCATGCCGGCGCAGCAGACCGCGAACGCGGTGTGCCAGCCCCAGTGATCCTTGATCCACGGCGTCGCGAGCATCGACACGGTCGAGCCGATGTTGACCGCCATGTAGTAGATCGTGAACGCGCTGTCGATGCGCGCATCGTCGCCTTCGTAGATACGGCGCACGAGGTTCGCCGCGTTGGCCTTGAACAGGCCGTTGCCGACGACGATCACGCCGAGCGACGCATACATGTATGCCAGGGCGTCGTTCGGCACCGCCAGCATCAGGTAGCCGGCGCACAGCACGGCCGCGCCGATGATCATCGTGCGACGGGCGCCGAGCACCTTGTCGCCGATCCAGCCGCCGATCGACGGCGACGCGTAGACGAGCGCGGTGAACGCGCCCCAGGTCAGGTTCGCATGGCTGTCGGTGAAACCGAGCCGGTCGACCATGAAGAGGACCAGGAGCGCGGCCATGCCGTAATAGCCGAAGCGCTCCCACATTTCGATAAGGAAGACCGTCGTAAACGATCGGGTCTGTGAAACAGGTGCGTGCATCATCAATCTCGTTTGAAACGGACGGCGCGGATCGCGCGTCGCCTTGGGGGTCGAACTGGCGCCGGAGCACTGTGGCCGGGTAGGCTTTGCGTCGGCGATGGAGCAGTCGGGCGGTTAGCCCGGGCCGGGGTCGAACGCCGCCAGGCAAGGCGGTGCAAGGCCCCGACCGGCGCGCGAATGGTAACGTTTGCCGGTCCGGTGCGTCAGGTCCGCGCCACTCAGGGAAACTCCCGATATGGCAGCAGCTTTCAGGAACATTTGTCTCATCATCTATTTGTAAGCTTCGCGCCCGTTCTCCGCAAATTCCCGGAGAGCCGCTTGCAGCTTGCCTGTGAAGCGGGCGAGTCTGGCAAGATAGCGCGTCGTTTCGCTCGCTTCGTGCCCTGTTTAGTGCACCGGGCTCAACACCGAAGACGTGTGCGAAACCGAAGACTAAGCCAAATCGATCTAACTTAGTTACTTTCCATCAAACATTTTTTGACGACCACTTTTCGGCCTGCTATGGTTCCCCCCACTGAAAACTCGCAGTCGGCAGACGCTGCCGCAGCACTGGGCAGCAAGATCCGCGCGTTGCGCCAACGACTCAAGCGCACGCTCGACGACACCGCTACCGCCGCGGGGATTTCGAAGCCGTTTCTGTCTCAAGTCGAACGCGGGCTCGCGTCGCCGTCGCTGACGTCGCTGGCCGGTATCGCACAGGCGCTCGGCGTGACGGTGCAGTACTTCGTGGATACGCCGAGCGAGGAACGCTCGGTCTGCAGAGGCGATCAGTTGCGCTTCTTCGGATTCGCCGATTCGGCGAACCTGTTCGCGAGGCTGACCAACGTGACCGAAGGGCGTCAGCTCGAGGCGATCCTCGTGCGGATGCCGCCGGGACAGAAGCGGTCTGAAGTGACGACACATGCAGGAGAGGAGTTCCTGTATGTGATTGAAGGGGAAGTGTCGCTGACGCTGGAAGGCAAGACGTTCGTCCTGCAGGCCGGCGACAGTTCGCACTATCAGTCGACGGTCCCGCACAGCTGGGTCAACACCGCGAAGATCGAGTCGGTGGTGGTCTGGGTCGGTACACCGCGGCTGTTCTAACGCACAGGTATTCCTTCGTTTCCGAGACGGAATGCCTGTCGAAAGAAACGTAAGGAATACTAAGATGCAATACGAGAATCACGGGCCTCCTCAATCGCTGAACCCGTCAGCGTCTCACGCGTAACCGCGGCATTCGCCGCGCATCGCTCACCGAACAACCTTCTCAAGACCGCCACGATGAAATCCTTGCATGCCATGTCGGCCGTGCTGGCCGCGCTCGCCCTGACGACGCCCACCGCTCACGCCGTGACCGTTCCGTCGAACGTCGCGCTCGCTCCTCAACAGGACCTGACGCGCCAGGTGCCCGCCGAAGTCGAGTCGCTCGACCCGGCGCACATCGAGTCGTGGACCGGCAACACGATCGGCCTCGATCTGTTCGAAGGGCTCGCCCGCATCGATGCAGCCGGCCAGGTCGTGCCGGGCGTCGCGCAGTCGTGGGAGCGCAAGTCGCCGCAGACGTGGATCTTCAAGCTGCGCCACGATGCGAAGTGGAGCAACGGCCAGCCGGTGACGGCCGCCGATTTCGTCTATGCGTGGCAGCGCCTCGTCGATCCGAAGACGGGCTCGAAATACACGATCCTCGTCGAGTTCGTGAAGAACTCGAAGGACATCATCGCCGGCAAGGCCGCGCCGACGACGCTCGGCGTGCGCGCGGTCGACCCGTACACGCTGGAAGTGACGACCGACGTGCCCGTCGCGTTCTTCCCCGAACTGACCGCGATGGTGCCGCTCGCGCCGGTGAACAAGGACACCGTCGCGAAGTTCGGCGACGCATGGACGCGACCGGGCAACATCGTCAGCAACGGTGCGTACCAGCTCGTCGACTGGCAGCCGAACAACCGCATCGTGATCTCGAAGGACGCGAAGTACTGGAACGCGCCGAAGGTCGTGATCAACAAGGTCACGTACCTGCCGATCGAAAGCGACGAAATGGCGATGCGCATGTACCAGGCCGGCCAGATCGACTACAGCTACTCGATCCCGTCGGGCATCTTCCAGCAGGTCAGCAAGCAGTTCGGCGGCGAACTGCGTCCGGGCCTGCAGCTCGCGACCTATTACTACTACCTGAACAACAGCGACGCGGCGCTCAAGGACAAGCGCGTGCGCCAGGCGCTGTCGATGGTGATCGATCGCGACGTGCTGACGTCGAAGCTCACGCAGGCCGGCGAGAAGCCGATGTACGGCCTGATGCCGAACGGCACGAAGGGCGTGCAGCCGTTCACGCCGGAATGGGCGTCGTGGCCGATGGCCAAGCGTATCTCGACCGCGAAGGACCTGCTGAAGCAGGCTGGTTACTCCGACGCGAAGCCGCTGTCGTTCACGCTCACGTACAACACCAACGACCTGCACAAGAAGGTCGCGCTGTTCACCGCATCGGAATGGCGCACGAAGCTCGGCATCAACACGAAGCTCGAGAACGTCGAGTTCAAGGTGCTGATGAAGGAACGGCATGACGGCAAGGTGCAGATCGCGCGCGACGGCTGGTTCGCCGACTACAACGACGCGATGACCTTCTTCGACCTGATCCGCTGCGGCAGCTCGCAGAACACCGTCGGCTACTGCAACAAGCAGGTCGACACGTTCGTCGACGACGGCAACCAGAAGCTCGACGACAAGGCGCGCGCCGCGCTGCTCACGCAGGCGCACGACACGGCGATGAACGACACGCCGATGGTGCCGCTGTTCCAGTACTCGGCGGACCGTCTCGTGAAGCCCTACGTGGGCGGCTACTCGCTGAAGAACGTGATCGACATGCGTGCTTCGCAGGACATGTACCTGATCAAGCACTGAGCGGAGCGATCATGCTGGCCTACGCATTGAGACGCACGTTGTGGGCGGTGCCGACGATTCTCGCCGTCATCACCGTCTGCTACCTGCTGCTGCACTTCACGCCCGGCGGTCCGTTCGATACGGAGAAGCAGCTGTCCGCGGCGACGCTCGCGAACCTGAACGCGAAGTACCACCTCGACGAGCCGCTGTGGAAGCAGTACCTGCTGTATCTCGGTTCGCTGCTGCAAGGCGATCTCGGCCCGTCGTTCCGTTACGTCGACTGGTCGGTGAACGATCTCGTGAAGAAGGCGCTGCCCGTGAGTCTCGGCGTGGGCGGTGTGTCGATCCCGATCTCGATCGTGTTCGGCGTGCTGCTGGGTACCGTCGCGGCCGTGCGCCGCGACAGCCTGATCGATCGCTTCGTGATGCTGATCGGCAACTTCGGCAACGTCGTGCCGCCGTTCGTGCTCGGCCCGGTGCTGGTGTGGATCTTCGCGATCCTGCTCAAGACGTCGGCCGGCAACGGCTGGCTGCCGGCCGGCGGCTGGGGCGACGGCGGCTGGCAGTACCGGCTGCTGCCGATCGTGCTGCTGACCTTCATCAACGTGTCGCTCCTCGCACGCGTGATGCGCGGCTCGATGATCGAGACGCTGTCGAGCAACTACATCCGCACCGCGCGCGCGAAGGGCCTGCCGGGCTCGACGATCGTGCTGCGCCACGCGCTCAAGCCCGCGCTGATGCCGGTCGTGTCGCTGTTCGGCACGGTCTGCATCACGTCGATCACGGCGGCCGTCGTCACCGAATCGGTGTTCGCGCTGCCGGGGCTCGGGCAGCTCGTCGTGAACGGCGCGATCAACCGCGACTACACGCTGGTGCTCGGCCTCGTCGTGCTGACGACCGTCTGTGCGGTGCTGTTCAACCTGCTGGTCGACCTCGCGTACGCGTGGCTCGATCCGCGCATCCGTTATTGAGCGAGGCACTGCGATGACTCCGACCACTCCCGTCGTCAGTCTGCCCGTGCAGACCGACTCGCCGCCGCGTTCACGCTCGCCGCTCGCGCTCGCGTTCGCGCGCTTTCTTCACAACCGCGCGGCCGTGTTCAGCCTCGTGCTGCTCGCGCTCATCACGCTCGCGTGTTTCGTCGGCCCGTGGCTGCTCGCGGCCGATCCCGCCGCGAGCGACTGGGGCGCGATCAGCCTGCCGCCGACGCTCGCGAACCAGCACTGGTTCGGCACCGACGAACTCGGCCGCGACCTGCTCGTGCGCACGCTGATCGGCGGCCGCGTGTCGATCGAGGTCGGCCTGCTCGGCACGCTGGTGTCCGGCCTGTTCGGCGTCGCGTGGGGCGCGACCGCCGGCTTCGCGGGCGGCCGTGTCGACTCCGCGATGATGCGCGTCGTCGACATGATGTACGCGATCCCGTATCTGTTGATCGCAATCCTGATGATGACCCTGTTCGGCCGCTCGTTCATGCTGGTCGTGCTGACCATCAGCGCGTTCTCGTGGATCGACATGGCGCGCGTCGTGCGCGGCCAGACGCTGTCGCTGCGCAATCGCGAGTTCGTCGACGCGGCGCGCGCGATCGGCGTGTCGCCGGCGTCGATCGTGGTGCGCCACGTCGTGCCGAACCTGCTCGGCGTGGTCGTCGTGTACGCGACGGTGTCGGTGCCGAACATCGTGCTGACCGAATCGGTGCTGTCGTTCCTCGGCCTCGGCGTGCAGGAGCCGATGACGAGCTGGGGCGTGCTGATCCAGGACGGCGCGCAGAAACTGGAATCGATGCCGTGGCTGCTGCTGGCGCCGGCCGTCATGCTGTGCGTGACGCTCTATTGCGTGAACTTCGTTGGCGACGGCCTGCGTGACGCGCTCGACCCGAAGGATCGCTGAAATGGCTGCACTGCTGGAAGTTGAAAACCTCGGCGTGCGCTTCTCGCGCAAGGACGCGCCGCCGATCGACGCCGTGAGCGGCGTGTCGTTCTCGCTCGAAGCCGGCAAGACGCTCGGCATCGTCGGCGAGTCGGGCTCGGGCAAGAGTCAGACCGTGATGGCGCTGCTCGGCCTGCTGGCCGGCAACGGCACGACGACGGGCACCGCGCGCTATCGCGGCGACAACCTGCTCGAGATGGATACGCGCGCGCTGAACGCGGTGCGCGGCGACCGGATCGCGATGATCTTCCAGGATCCGATGACGTCGCTCAATCCGTTCCTGACGATCGAGCGGCAGATGACCGAGACGCTGCAACTGCATCGCAAGCTGTCGCGCAAGGAAGCGACCAGGCGCGCGATCGAGGCGCTCGAGTCGGTGCGCATTCCCGACGCGGCGCGCCGCATCCGCATGTATCCGCACGAATTTTCCGGCGGCATGCGCCAGCGCGTGATGATCGCGATGGCGCTTCTGTCCGAGCCGGAAATCCTGATCGCCGACGAGCCGACCACCGCGCTCGACGTGACCGTGCAGGCGCAGATCATCGATCTGCTGCGCGAGCTGAACCGCGAGCGCGGCACCGCGATCGTGCTGATCACGCACGACATGGGCGTGGTGGCAGGCCTCGCGGACGACGTGATGGTCATGTATGCGGGCCGCACCGTCGAATACGCGCCGGCCGAATCGATTTTCGCGGCGCCGTCGCATCCGTACACGATCGGTCTGCTCAACGCGCTGCCGCGCCTGACCGACGCCGACGATGCGCCGCTCGTCGCGATTCCCGGCAATCCGCCGATGCCCGGCACCGCGCCGGCCGGCTGCGCGTTCGCGAAACGCTGCACGTATGCGCAGGAGCGCTGCGGCGCCGCGCGCCCCGCGCTCGAAACCTATGGCGCCACCGGCGCGGTGCGCGCGTGCCACCGGCCGCTGGCCGAACTGACGGGAGGTCTGCGATGAGCGTCGATGAACGCCGCAATGCCGGCGCGACGGGCGACACGCTGCTGTCCGTCGAGGATCTGAAGGTGCATTTCCGCGTGCCGCTCGGCGGCTATCCGTGGTCGCCGAAGGGCACGCTGCGCGCGGTCGACGGCGTGTCGTTCGACGTGAAGCGCGGCGAGACGGTCGGGCTCGTCGGCGAGTCGGGCTGCGGGAAGTCGACGCTCGCGCGTGCGCTGATCGGCCTCGTGCCGATGACGGCAGGCACGGTGCGCTGGCGCGGCGAAGCCGTCGCGCCCGACCATCTGCGCGGCACCGCGATGCGCCGCGAAGTGCAGATGATCTTCCAGGATCCGCTCGCGTCGCTCGATCCGCGCATGACGATCGAACAGATCGTCGCGGAGCCGCTCGTCACGCACCACGCCGGCCTCGGCCGCGCCGAAGTGCGGCGCCGCGTGGTCACGATGCTCGAGCGGGTCGGCCTGAACGCGCATCACCTGCTGCGCTACCCGCACGAATTTTCGGGCGGACAGTGTCAGCGTGTCGGCATCGCGCGTGCGCTGATCGGCGAGCCGAAGCTCGTGATCTGCGATGAGCCCGTCTCGGCACTCGACGTGTCGATCCAGGCGCAGATCGTGAACCTGCTGCGCGATCTGCAACGCGAACTGTCGTTGTCCTATCTGTTCGTCGCGCACGACCTAGCGGTGGTGAAGGCCATCAGCCAGCGCGTGCTCGTGATGTATCTCGGCCGCGTGATGGAGTTCGGCACGCGGCATGACGTGTACGGCGTGCCGCAGCACCCGTACACGAAGGCGCTGCTCGATGCGGCGCCGACGCCGGAGCCGGCGCGCGAGCGTGCTCGCCGTCCGATGCTGCTGGCGGGCGAGATGCCGTCGCCGCTCAACCCGCCGTCCGGCTGCGCGTTTCGCACGCGCTGCCCGGTCGCGATCGACGCGTGCGCGCAGGACGTGCCGCTGCCGGAAGTGCGGCACGGCTCGGCGGCGCGTGTCGCGTGCATCCGGGCGGGCGTGGCGGCATGAAGTGACGCAGCAAACATAACCAGGCAGGTCAACAGGGGTAGGTGCGGCGCGAACGATCTTCGCGCCGCGGGTAAAGGCGCGTCCTTAACCGGGCTCGCCGGGGGGCTGGAAGCGGATCGCAACCGGCGTGGACGACATCAACACAAGACGAGAATGACGATGAAAAAGCAAAAGACGATCGGGACGGCATCGAAGATGCTGCTTGCATGGGGCTTGCCTGCGCTTGCCGGCGTATCGCTGAGCGGCGTCGCGCACGCCGACGACGCGGCCCCCGCACCGCTGACGGTCGCGCAGGCCGCGCCGTCCGCCGGCGCGACGGTTGCGCAGGCAACGACCCCGAACGCCATTATCAACGCCGAGGCGAACCAGGCCGTCACGCCGCCCGATGAACCTTCGGCGCAGTCGAAGTCGAACGGCTTCATCGCCGACAGCCACCTGAACTTCCTGTTCCGCAACTATGCGGACACGCTCGACAACAAGGGCGGACCGCATCGTCACGCGTGGGTCCAGGGTGCGATGGCGAACTTCGAATCCGGCTACACGACCGGCCTGATCGGCATCGGCTTCGACGCGTCGCTGTATGCGGCGTTGAAGCTCGACGGCGGCGCCGGCGCCGGCAGCATGGTGCACATCGCGAAGGGCGGCGGCGGTTCGAACCAGCTTGCGTGGGCCTATCCGGGCATCTACGACGTGAAGGCGCGCATCTCGAACACGGTGGTCAAGTACGGTCTGCAGGCCGTCGACAACCCGTTCATGGAGCAGCACGACAACCGCGCGCTGCCGCCGACGTTCCTCGGCGCGACGATCGTCAGCAACGAGTTCAAGAACGTGATGCTCGAGGCCGGCAGCTTCACGAAGACCGACGCGCGCGGCCACACGACGCTCACCAACCTCACGACCCAGTACGGCGGCACGCGCATCAATCGCCTGACCTACGTCGGCGGCACGTGGGACTACTCGCCGGACGGCGAAGTCGCGCTGTACGCAAACCAGGCCGATGACGTGTGGCACCAGTACTACGCGTCGGTGAAGCACAGCATCGGCGATACGAAGTCGATCAAGTGGACCGGCTTCGGTAACGTTTACTCGACGCACGACACGGGCGACGCGCTGCAGGGCAAGATCAACAACAACGCGTACAGCCTGTCGCTGGCCGCGCAACATGGCCCGCACGAACTGCTGCTCGGTTATCAGCAGGTGCTCGGCGACCAGTTCTTCGACTACCTGAACGAAACCAACGGCATCTTCCTGACCAACTCGATGGACGTCGACTACAACGCGCCGCACGAAAAGTCGCTGCAGCTGCGTTACACGTTCTACGGCAAGGAAGCGGGCCTGCCGGGCTTCAAGGCGATGGTGTGGGGCGTGACGGGCTGGGGCGCGGATGCGAGCGCGGGCGCGGCGGCGGATCCGAGCAAGTCGAGCATCTACTGGAGCAACGGTGCACCGGTGCAGGGCCGTCACCACGAGTTCGGCTTCATCCCGTCGTACACGTTCCAGAGCGGCAAGCTGAAGGACACGAAGGTCACGTTCATCGCGATGTGGCACAACGGTTCCGCGCACTACTCGGACGCGACCAACAAGGAATACCGCCTGGTCGTGAACGTGCCGCTGCACGCGTTCTGATCGAAGGGGGGCGCAACGCCCCCTTCCGCATTTCTCGTCTCGCGCGGCCGGCCTGCGGTCAGTTCGATCAGGCCGGCTTGTGCAACCCCGCCACCGGATCGTTCGCGGCGGGGATGTCTTCCACCAGCGACGTGAGCTGGCGGCCCGTGTCGCGCCAGGCGTCGAGGCCGCCGCGCAGCGGCAGCGCATCGGTGAAGCCAGCGTCGAGCAGGCGCTTGGCCATCAGCGCGGCCGTCACTTCGTTCGGGCACGAGCAATACACGACGAACTTCTGCGAGAACGGGTAGCGCGCGACGATGTCCTCGATGTGCCGCTCGTCCGCGAACTGCGCGCCCGGAATCGTGAACGGGTCGAGCTTGCGGTGCTCGGGCGAACGTACGTCGAGCACCACCGGCGCGGCCGCGTCGCGCAGCAGCAGATCGAGTTCGTCGACGCCGATCCGCGCGCTCGCGAGCTGGCGGATCAGCGCACGGCGGCGCATCCAGCGCACGGCCGCATAGACGGCCAGCAGCGCGACGATCACCAGCAGCACCGCGCGGCCGAGCCGGCTCGCGCCGGCGAACAGCCAGTCGATCTGTCGATAGAACACGAGCCCCGCGACGAGCCCGACGGTCGTCCACAGCGCGGCGCCGAGCGCATCGTAGCCGGCGAACGTGCGATAGCGCGTGCCGAGCGCGCCGGCCATCGGCACCGACACGAGCGACAGCCCCGGAATGAAGCGGGCGACCGCGAGCACGCGCACGCCGTAGCGGCCGAAGAAGCGTTCGGTTTTCCTCACGCAGGTATCGCGCGACAGCGACAGCCGGCAGATCGTCTTCAGCGTCGTGCCGCCGTAGCGCCGCCCGGCGACGTACCACACGGTGTCGCCGATCAGCGCGCCGAGGACCGACAGCGCCAGCACCGTCAGGAGCTGCGAGCCGATCATCGCCGGATGCATCGCGGCCATCGCGCCGAACAGCACGAGCGTCGGCATCGCCGGCACGGGCAGGCCGATGGCCGCCGCCAGGACGTTGGCGAAGACGAGAAGCGGCCCGTATTGGGCGACGAGGTCACGGAGCATGACGGCTGGCCGAAAAGGGAGCGCGTGAGGACGGTACGCGAATGGGCCGATTATCGGCCATTTTCAAGCGGGCGGAGGGGAATGACGGAAAGCGCCTGACGGCGGCAGGGAAATGCGGACAGAACGGTGAGCCAGTGCATTGCACGCGGCTCACCGTTCGACATCAGGAAGGGGTGCGGGCGAGCGAGGCGGCGCCGTGGTTTTCGCCGGGCAGCTCGGCGCCGTGCGAGCGGATCGCCGCGATCAGTTCGGCCGGCGTGATCTCGTAGCGGACCTCGCGGTGAATGCCGGGCTTGCGTTCGTCGATCTCGATCAGCAGCACGCTCTTGCCGTCGCCGGTCGATTCGAGCCTGAGCGAGCGCAGTTCGCGGCCGTCGGCCGGGTCGTGTTCGGTGAGCAGGGTCATTGCCCCGGATGAGCCGGTTGTGCGCATCGAACCTATCCTCGTGTCGTGTGTGCCAGATTGGCGAAGATGTCGTTGTTGAATGCAGCTTGACGAAGTTTAACGCGAACGGGCGGCAATACGGAGCATTTTCGTGGACCCGAAATGAGGGCTGCACCACCGATCCCTCTGATGTATGAGCCGCGCCGGGCGGGCGTTTCAGCCGGATCGGACCGCGCCGCGCCCGGCGCTCGGCCGGTGCTCGGGTCGGGCGGGCGCAGTGCCGTCGGAAGCGGCCGGTGAGCCCCATCGCCGGGGCGCTGACCGAGTGGCGACCCGTTTCGACGCGGCCGGTCACGCGGGGCGAGAAGATGGCGTCGCTGTCGGCGGTGACGACGAAGTCGTACCAGTGGGCGAGGTCGCCGGTGAAGCGGCGGCGATAGCCGTGCGGGCCAAGCACCCACAGGTCATATTTGCCGCCGTCGTCGGCCAGCGCCGCCCAGTCGCCGCGCAGCACCTTGCCCGGTTCGACGACGTAGCGGCGTGGCGCGCGGTCGAGGTGCGGCTCGTCGTGATGTCGAACACCGCTGCCGCGCGGCCCGTGTTCGCGAACGTCAGCTTGACGCGCCCTTGCGGGCGTCGATCTGCACGCTCGCATGCAGCTCGTATGGCAACGCGCGCGACAGCCGTTGCCGGGATTCGGCACGCTGTGCGGTCGTGACGTTGCGTGCGCAACGAACAAGCGACGCGCGGTGCGGATGTTGGAATGGTCGGAAATTACCGATTTGTGCGAGTGATGGCGGTAGGAAATTGCCGATTTCCTGAAGGCGACGTGAGGCCATGTCGTTGCGCGTGCAACTTCATAGACTTGTGCGTCGACCATGTTTCATTCGCATGAAATCGGATAAGCTCGATGTGTTGTTGCGCTCGCGCGGCGACATGCCCCGGCCCGATACATTCGACTCCACCCAGTCATGACCGATATCACGATCCGGCACGGCGAGACCCACGACGTCGACGCGATCCGGCAGATCATCGTCGCACCCCGCGGTGTACATGAACACGCTCCAGCATCCGTTTACGTCGCGCGAGAAATGACGGCAGCGGCTCGAACGCCTGCGCGAACAGGGCATTCGTGCATGGGATCGGGCGGCATGACGGGAGGCTGTCGACGAAGCGCACGTCATATCCATTCGAGAATTCGTTCGTTTTCAACCGGCCGCGCGAATCGTATCGTCGAGCGATTTGCCGGTCGTCGCGGTCGGCACGGCTGCGCGATGTGACCATGCAGCGGCCGGTCGTGGCTTTACTTGTGGATGCCTGCGTGACGCGCTCGGTCGATTCCGGCATGCGTGGCGCCATCCGTCGATGCCCTTCGTCGTTTCGTCGCTTCATCGTGTTTTCGTTTCGCCGCTTCCCGTAACCGTCTCTTTCAACGGAACCCGTCTCGATGAAAACCGTTCTCCGTAACGTGACTGCAGCCTGCCTGTTCGCCGCCGCGGGTGCGGCGTTCGCCACCACCGCGCCGCAGGGCGCCGCCGTATCGAGCCCGTCGGGCGACGGCGCGCATCTGCCGCCCGGCATCGCGTGGCAACAGGGCGACGTCGATGCCGCGTTCGCGCTCGCGAAGCGCACCGGCAAGCCGCTGCTGCTGTACTGGGGCGCCGTGTGGTGCCCGTCGTGCAACCAGGTGAAGTCGACGATCTTCAGCCAGCAGGCATTCAAGACCCGCTCGTCGTTCTTCGTGCCCGTGTATCTCGACGGCGATACCGAAAGCGCGCAGAAACTCGGCGAGCGCTTCAAGGTGCACGGCTATCCGACGATGATCCTGTTCCGCCCGGACGGCACCGAGGTGACGCGGCTGCCGGGCGAGGCCGATCTCGACCGCTACATGCAGGCGCTGTCGCTCGGGATGACGGCCGCGCATCCGGTGCGGCAGACGCTCGCGACCGCGCTGAACGACGGCGCGGCACTGACGCCGGCCGAATGGCATCTGCTGGCCGACTATTCCTGGGACACCGACGGCGCGTTGCCGGTGCCGGCCGACCGTGTCGCGGTGACGCTGCAGACGCTGTCGCAACGTGCGCGTGCGGCCGGCGCGAAGGCGGACGCCGCGCGGTTCGCGCTGAAGTCGGCGGTGGTGGCGGCGTCGGACGATCCCGCACAGGCCGGCGCGCTCGACAAGGCGGCGCTCGCCGACGCGCTGCGCGCGGTGCTGCGCGAGCCGGCGCTGGCGCGTGCCGATTCGGACGTGCTCGTCGCGGCGCCCGCGCGCGTGGTCGCATACCTCGGCGGCGACGCCGCCCAGCGCACGAAGTTGCGCGGCGCGTACGACACGGCACTCGCGCGCCTGTCGACCGATACGACGCTGTCGTCCATCGACCGTCTGATGGCGCTGCACGGCCGTGTGCTGCTCGCGCGCGACGATGCGCACGCCGGCGCGCCGCTCGCCGCGCCGGCGCTGGTCGATACCGCACGCAAGCAGATCGCGGCTTCGGTGCAGGGCGCCGCGAACGCGTACGAGCGGCAGGCGCTCGTCAGCGAAGCGGCGGACACGCTGACCGACGCCGGGCTGTACGACGAATCCGACGTCTTGCTGAAGGCCGAATTGCCGCGTTCGTCGACGCCGTACTACTTCATGTCGGGACTGGCCGCGAATGCGAAGGCGCGCGGCGACAAGGCCGCGGCGCTCGACTGGTACCGGAAGGCGTACGACTCGGCGAGCGGCCCGGCGACGAAACTGCGCTGGGGCGCGACCTATTTCGCGAACGCGGTCGCGCTGGCGCCGGACGATTCGGCGCGGATCGAGGCGATCGCCGCGAGCGTGCTCGCGCAGGCCGGCAAGACCAAGGATGCGTTTTATGGGGCGAATCTGCGCGCGTTGACCAAGGTCGTCACGCAACTGAATCGCTGGCGCGGCGGCGGCGCGCACGACGCGTCGGTCAGGTCGGTCGTGAAGCAGTTCGACGGGGTGTGCGCGAAGTTGCCTGCGGGCGATCCGCAGGCGGCGGCATGCGCGAAACTGATCGAACCGGTGAAGGCGTGAATGCCTGCGAGAAAGCGGCCGGATGGAACGGCCGCGTCGTGACGTCGATTAGTGGCTCGACTCCGACGATGCACCTTGATCGCTGCCATACCCGGCACTCTGCTGACGGGCGATCTTCGCTTCGGCGGAAACGATGCTGGCCGGGTAGAACCAGTCGCTCGGCTGGAAGCCGGCCTGCTTGAGCGCCTTCACTTCGGCATGAACCTGCGCGCGCGTGAGCGGCGGGTTCGACTGCGCTTGCGCGGCGAGCGGCGCGGATACGGCCAGGGCAACGGCAACTGCGTGAATCAGGCGCTTCATGATCGTGACCTCCATGTTTCCAACTGGGCGTCCGGCCTTCGTTCGACGAAGCGGCGGCGGTTGAAAGCAGTGTAGGCCCGGCCGCGCGCGCGAAAAATGCGATCGCGCCCAACGCAGTGTTCTGCTGCCGGTAACAATGGATGGCGGGAACGGACCGTGCCGGATGGCGGTGCGTGACGGGCGTCGGGCCGCGCGGCGGTGTGGCACCGTGCGGCTCCGATCGGGCGGGGGACGAACCGGCGGATGAGAACCCCGGGCGATCCGCCCCGGCTTGCATACGGAGGTATCGGGAAGATGCGTCGCGTCGCGACCGGCGTTGCGCCGCCTGCTTCGACGATGCTGGGCCGGTTGCACAGCTTTGGCGTGCAGAGGAGGGAAGGTGCACCGGCCGCGGCGATGCGGCCGGACGCGGCGCGGCGGCGTTCGGAACGCCGCCGCATGCGCAGACTTACACGAGACCCGTCGTGTAGTACACGGCGATCACGAAGAACACCGCGAGCGTCTTGATCACGGTCACCGCGAAGATGTCGCGATACGACTCGCGGTGCGTGAGGCCCGTGACCGCGAGCAGCGTGATGACTGCGCCGTTGTGCGGCAGCGTGTCCATGCCGCCGCTGGCCATCGCGACGACCCGGTGCAGCACGTCCATCGGGATGTTGGCCGCCTGCGCGCCCTTGATGAACAGGTCCGACATCGCGGCGAGCGCGATGCTCATGCCGCCCGACGCCGAACCGGTGATGCCGGCGAGCGAGCTGACCGACACGGCCGCGTTCACGAGCGGGTTCGGAATGCTCTTCAGTGCGTCGCTGACGACGAGGAAGCCCGGCAGCGCGGCGATCACGCCGCCGAAACCGTATTCCGACGCCGTGTTCATCGCGGCGAGCAGCGCGCCGCCGACGGCGGCCTTCGAACCGGCCGCGAAGCGGTCGCTGACGCGCTTGAACGCGGTCAGGACGACCAGCACGATGCCGAGCAGCAGCGCGGCCTCGACCGACCAGATCGCGACGACGGTCTTGATCGACGTCGTGACCGGCGTATGCACGCCCGGCAGCACGTCCGGCGCGACCGTGTACGACGCGGCGCCGTACCACTGCGGGATCAGTTTCGTGAACGTGAAGTTCGATGCGCCGACGAGGATCAGCGGCAGGATCGCCAGCGCCGGATTCGGCAATGCCGTCGCTTCGACGCGTTCCGGCTCGTTGACGAGCGACGTGCCGTAGCCTTCGCCCTTTGCCATCGCCGAACGGCGGCGCCATTCCAGATACGAGAGGCCGACGACGATGATGAACAGTGAGCCGATCGTGCCGAGCACGGGTGCGGCCCAGGCGGTCGTCTTGAAGAACGTGGTCGGGATGATGTTCTGGATCTGCGGCGTGCCGGGCAGCGAATCCATCGTGAACGAGAACGCGCCGAGCGCGATCGCGCCGGGCATCAGCCGCTTCGGAATATTGCTCTGGCGATAGAGTTCGGCCGCGAACGGATACACGGCGAACACCACGACGAACAGCGACACGCCGCCATAGGTGAGCAGCGCGCACACCGCGACGATCACCGCATTCGCACGCGAGCGGCCGATGTAGCGGATCGCGGCATGGACGATCGACTCGGAGAACCCGGACAGCTCGATCACCTTGCCGAACACGGCACCGAGCATGAAGACCGGGAAATACAGTTTGACGAAGCCGACCATTTTCTCCATGAAGATGCCGGAGAAGACCGGTGCGACGGCGGCGGGTTCGATCAGCAGGACCGCGCCGAGCGCGGCGATCGGCGCGAACAGGATCACGCTGTAGCCGCGATACGCGGCGAACATCAGGAACGCCAGCGCGGCGAGGACGATCACGAAAGACAAGGGGAGTCTCCTAATAGCTTGGAATGGCTTTGGTTGTTGTTCGATCGCGGGACGCGCCGCGAACCGGCTCAGGTTCGTGCAGGTTTCGTGCCATCGGCCGGATTGCGCCGCCGGACGTGGATCCGGCGCAGGCCGGCGGGCCCGCGCCGGCCAATGTCTGAAGATTCTACATAAATCGTCTCCATCGGGAGACGATTCGGTCGTCAGGACCGCCCGCTGAATCGGGCAGGGCTTTCCCGGACAAGGCATTCCGGGGCGTCTCCAAAATGAGATACTGCGTCTCGTTCCGGAGACGTCCGGCCAAGCATACGCGGAGACAACGACACGATGATGAACGACTGGGCCCGCCTGCCCGTCAATTACGGCGACGTGCTGCGGCGCGCCGCCGAGTCGCTGTTTCAGACTTTCGAGGATTCGAGCGCGGGCACGGTGGTCGTCGATCGCGACGCGCGCGTCGTGTGGATGAACGAGCGTTATGCGGCGCGCTTCGGGTTCGCCGATCCGCAGCAGGCGGTCGGCCTCGACTGCGAGGCGGTGATTCCGAACAGCCTGATGCGCGAGGTCGTGTCGACCGGACAGCCGATCCTGCTCGACATCATGGAGACGGGCCGCGAGCCGCTCGTCGTCACGCGCCTGCCGTTGAAGAACGAGACGGGCGAGACGGTCGGCGCGATCGGCTTCGCACTGTTCGACCAGTTGAAGACGCTCACGCCGATCTTTTCCCGTTACGTGCAGCTTCAGCAGCAGTTGATCGCCACGCAGCGTTCGCTCGCGCAGGCACGCCGTGCCAAATACACGTTCGCGAGTTTCGTCGGCACGAGCGCCGCAAGCCTCGAAACCAAGCGGCAGGCGCGGCGCGCCGCACAGGTCGATTCGCCGGTGCTGCTGCTCGGCGAGACGGGCACCGGCAAGGAACTGCTCGCGCATGCGATTCACGCGGCGTCGGCGCGCGCGCTTCAGCCGCTCGTGACCGTCAACGTGGCCGCGATTCCCGACACGCTGCTCGAAACCGAATTCTTCGGCGCGGCGCCGGGCGCATATACCGGCGCCGATCGCAAGGGACGCGTCGGCAAGTTCGAGCTGGCCGATCGCGGCACGCTGTTTCTCGACGAAATAGGCGACATGCCGCTGCCGCTGCAGGGCAAGCTGCTGCGCGTATTGCAGGACAAGGAGTTCGAACCGGTTGGCTCGAACCGGATCGTGCGCGCCGACGTGCGGATCATCGCCGCGACGTCGGCCGACCTGCCCGCGCTGGTCGAGGCCGGCCGCTTTCGCGCGGATCTCTATTACCGGCTCAATGTGCTGACGATCCACGCGCCGCCGTTGCGCGAGCGGGCGTCCGACATCGCGGCGCTCGTCTACGCGACGCTCGAGGAGCTGGCCGCGCAGCACGGTCGCGCTGCGCACTGCGAACTGACCGACGATGCGCTGCGGATGCTGTGCGCGTACCCGTGGCCGGGCAACGTACGCGAACTGCGCAACACGCTCGAGCGTGCGCTGATGCTGTCGGACCGCTCGGTGATCGATGCGGGTGCGCTCGCGCCGTTCCTCGGGCCGGTGCGCGTGGTGACGGATGCCGTGCCGGCAGGCATGCGGGCTGCTCCGTCGCCGGTCGGCCGGGATGCGGGCGATGTAGCGCGGGCGCCTGATGCGCCGGTCGTTTCGTATACCGATGCATTGGCCGCGTGGGAGCGCCAGTTCCTGATCGACGCGCTTGCGGCCTGCGACGGGAAGGTGGTCGAAGCGGCCGCGCGCATCGGCATCGGCCGGGCGACGCTGTACAAGAAACTGACGGCGCTCGGGATCGACCGGTAGCAAGCAGCGGTGGATGCGCTGGGACATGACGAACGGCACCGGTGAAGTGCCCGACAGGAGACGACGATGAAGCGAATCGCAATTGCCGGATGGCTGGCCGCACTGGTGGCGACGTCCTCGCTCGCGCAGGCGGGTGACGCGGACGCGCCCGTGGTACGTCGCAACTGGTACAACGATCCCTTCGTCACGCTGTCGCGAGGCTTCGCCGAATGCCCGTTGCCGCTCGGGCCGTGGATGACGCGCGCCGAGATGGAAGACGACGCGCATTACCGCGTCGAGCGCGGGACCACCTGCTGGCTCGCCCACCGCTGCACGAAACCGAATTCGTATATGTATGACGCGCCGATCGCCGAGGCGGCGAAAGCGCATTTCGCGGGCACCGATCGTCTGCAGGGCACGAGCCTGTGGATCACCGTGCAGCGGCGCTTCATTTATGTCGAAGGGTGTGCCGATCCGGCATTCGATCGGCAGGCGCTGGAGCGCGAACTCGGCACGCTTCCCGACGTCGAGCGGGTATTCGTTCGCATCACCGACGATCCGCACAGGGCCGTGCCGTACAAGACGCGTGGACGGCCGGACCGGACGCCCGATTGAACGCCTGACGGTGGTGCATGGCATACTCGCGGCATTAAAAAATCGGTTGACGGAAAGAACAATGAAACACATGCTTGCGTCGGTCTGTCGGTGGCCTCGAACGCATTGGCGTCGGGCCGGATTGTTGGCCCTGGTTGCGGGGCTCGGCGGGTGCGGCGGCGGGGCGCCTCTGTTCACTTCTGACGGGCGCCCGACTTCGCAGGTGCAGTGCACCGGCAGCGACTGGAGCAATTGCACGGACAATGCCCGAGCCATCTGCAATGGTGAATTCGACGTCCTCCAGCAATCAACCGATGACGCAACGCGAAATCTTCTCTTCGCATGCAAGAAGAAAAGCGGTTATTGATCCCGACATGGCCGGATAAGGAGACCGTAATCGGGAGAAGCGCTTTTCTATTCGCTTGGAGTTGGCTATTTTTCATGAATAACACTCACGGAGTCCCATCCATATGGCGACCTACAGGCAACTGACAGCGCAGCTCGAAAGACTTCAGCAAAAGATCGACAAGGAACGCGAAAAGGCAATTGCCGATGCGATTGCCGCCATTCGGGCGAAAATCGAGGAATTCGACATTACTGCGGAAGAGCTCGGTTTTCGACCGATCGGCGCCGCTGCTGCCGCGAAACCGAAGCGTCCGTTGCCGCCGAAGTACCTGAACCCGAAGACGGGTGAAACGTGGAGTGGCCGCGGGCGGGCGCCGGCATGGCTCGGCAAGAACCGCGCGCGTTTCCTGATCAAGGACTGACTCCCGAATATCCTCACCTTTCGTGCGCTGACTGACGGTGCGAACGGCCATGCGGCCGTCGCACCGTTTTGTTTTCGGGCAGCCGCGGCACGACGCGAAACCGCGAATTGAACACCGATGCCGTGTGATTAACGGATATCGTTTTGCGAAATCGCCGCGATTCGACCGGATATCGCCGCGAATTCCCGTAAACAACGCTGCAATGACGCGGCATGCGCGCATTGGCATTGCCGATCTGCGCGGTGCAGATGTACCGCCGATTGCGATCACCTCTCGCGCATTTGCGCTGCGCGCCCTGCAATTCCCGAACTTGCTCACCATGCCTCCTGTAAGTCCTCACCTTTGAAGCGGCGACCGGAAGACCGCATCGTGTCGCCCTCGCCCGTTGCGTGTGCGAAGACGTCGGTGACCTGCCCATGTTGCGGGCATTGATGCGCGTCGCACAGTCGGCCGTTCGGCATATAGGCAGCCGCATCGGGTTCGCCTATGCTTGGAGTTCGCGTCGACCTGCGCACGGCCATCCGGCTCGTGCGCCGGTCGGGTCGTCTTTCGTTACCGTATGGAGCCGATGTGACCGTCCGTCATCTCGATGCGTTGTTCCAGCCCAGGTCCGTTGCGATCGTCGGTGCATCGTCGCGCGCGGGCAGTATTGGAGCGATGGTGTGGGCGCGCGTGCTCGATGGCGCGTTCGAGGGGCCCGTGTGGCCCGTCAATCCGAAGTACCGCGAGCTGAACGGATACGCGGTCGTGGCCGATGTCGACCGGCTGCCCGCGCCGCCATCGGTCGCCGTGATCTGCACGCCGCCCGCCACATGGGCCGGCATCGTGCGCAAGCTCGGCGAGATCGGCACGCGTGTCGCGGTGATCGTCGGCGAGGCGCGCACCGACGCCGACCGTGCCGCGCTCGATCGCACGCTCAAGGCCGCGAAGCCGTTCGTGCTCCGTATCGTCGGGCCCGGCAGCCTCGGCGTGCTGTCGCCCGCGCGGCATGCGCATTTCGGCGCACCGGCCTATACGGCGCGATCGGGCGGCGTCGCCTGGGTGTCGCAATCCAACGCGCTGACGAATGCGGTGCTCGGCTGGGCCGATGCACGAGGCCTCGGCTTTTCACACGTCGTCGCGCTGGGCAGCGAGGCCGACGTCGATGCGGGCGACGTGCTCGACTACCTCGCGAGCGACCCCGGCACGCGCGCGATCCTGCTCGAGCTCGACACGGTGTGTGCCGCGCGCAAGTTCATGTCGGCAGCGCGTGCGGCGGCGCGCAACAAGCCGGTGCTCGCGTTGCGCACCGGGCGCGCCGATCCCGGTGATGCGCTTTACACCGCGGCGTTCCAGCGTGCGGGGATGGTGCGTGTCGATGCGCTCGACGATCTGCTCGACGAGATCGAGACGCTCGGCGTCGGGCGCGTCACCGCGCGCGGCGCGGCGACACTCGTGACGAGCGACGCAGGCGTCGCGAAACTCGCGGTCGATGCGGTCGCGGAGGTGCGCGATGTGCTGGTCGACTGGCCGGCCGAGGCAGCGTCGGCGGTCGCGGCCGCGCTGCCGCATCTCGCCGGGCCCGGCAATCCGCTGACGCTCGGCGACGATGCGCGCCCCGAGCATTTCGGCGCCGCCATCAAGGCGCTCGCGCCGTTCCCGCAAACGGGCACGCTGTTCGTCGTGCATTCGACGTCCCACAGCGCGCCGGCCGATGCGGTCGCGCGCACGCTGATCGAATCGCGGCAGTACGCGTACCGCGGCATCCTCGCGTGTTTCTTCGGTGCGGTCGATGCGGCGACGCGCGACGCATTGCACGCGAACGGCATTCCGGTGCACACCACACCGCAGCGGCTTGCGCGCGCATACGCACGGCTCGTCGACTACAACCTCGGGCGGCAGTTGCTGATGCAGACGCCCGAGGGCACGCCGCTGCAGCCGGCCGAGTGCGTTGCGTCCGCGCAGGCCGAGGCCCGGCGGATGGTCGAGGCCGGCGAGCATGAACTCGCCGGCGAAGCGGCGTTGCGCTGGCTGTCCCACTTCGGCGTGCACGGCGAGCCGGCCGATGCGTCGGCGGGCGCCAGAGTCGTCGACGTCACGGTCGAGATGTACGACGATTCGAACTTCGGCCCGGTGTTTCGTTATGCCGTGCCATCGGCCGACGGCGTATCGGCGCCGTTCGTCGTGTACGGGCTGCCGCCGCTGAATACGGTGCTCGCCCGCGTGGTGATGGAGCGTTCGCCATATGCACGCCGCACGCCCGTCGAACCCACGCTCGACGCGCTGACGGCGCTGTCGCAGGTCGTTTGCGACGTGCGCGAGGTCGTCGCGATGTCGGTCACGCTGCGCGTGCTCTCCGACCGGGCATACGTGGTCGCGCCGCGCGTCACGCTGGCGGCCGGGCGCAGCCGGCTCGCGATCATGCCGTATCCGCGCCATCTCGAGCAGACGCTCGAATGGCGCGGCGAGACCGTGACGATCCGGCCGATCCGTCCGGAAGACGAGGAAGCGCACAACGAGCTGCTTGGCGCAATGACGCCGGACGATCTGCGGATGCGTTTCTTCGGTGCGGTGCGCAGCTTCGATCATTCGCAAGTCGCGCGCATGACGCAGATCGACTACGACCGCGAGATGGCCTTCATCGTGTCGTTCACCGACGTGTCGGGCCGGTCGCACACACTCGCGGTGGCGCGCGCGGTTACCGATCCCGACAACGAGACGGCCGAGTTCGCGATCGCTGTCCGGCCCGATCAGAAGGGCAAGGGGCTGGGGCGGCTGATGATGGCCCGCATCATCGACTACGCGCGATCGCGCGGAACCACGTGGATGGTGGGCGAGGCGCTGCGCGAGAACACCGCGATGATCTCGCTGGCGAAATCCTGCGGTTTCGAGGTGTCGACGACGGAGGAACCGGGCGTGGTGGGGTTCAGGATGAAGCTGCAATCGTAATCGCGTCGGCGAGCGTGTCCGAAGGTCCGGCGGTATCGTGTGCAGCCGCTGCGGAACGCGCGACGCCGGGATTCACAGTTGCGACGGAGCGAATTGGTTGTAGTTCGGAATGCAAATCGCTTAACTCTTTCGCTCCAATACGCGGATCGGCAAAGCGCTGGCTTCGCGACCGGCGGGGAAGGGCGAGTGCATCGGGTCATGGCGTCCGCGGCGGTCGGTTGCGTGCGCCAATGACCTGCGGGTGCCACCGGTCCCGGTGCCATATTTGAGCGCACTGACGCGCGCATTGCGCACCGGCAGCATCGGAAACGGAACAAAGGTGAGAATTTTCAGGAGTCGACGGTGAGTCTTTCCGGGAGCAATTGGGTGAGTCGATACGGGGGCGTCCGGTGAGCCTTCGCGGGAGCTGCCGGTGAGCCCTTGCGGGAAGCCCCGGTGAGCCTTTCCGGGAAAGGGTGGTGAGCGTTTGCGGGATGCGTTGGTGAGGACGTTCGGGAGGGGCCGGTGAGCGTCTCCGGGAACCTCAGGTGAGCTTTTACGGGATGCTCTGGTGAGCGCTTACGGGACGCTTCGGTGAGATTTTTCGGGAGCCTGCGGACGCAGTGCTCCGGCTGGTGTGGCGCGGGCTTCTGCCGGCGTCCACGCCGGTGCGGGCACGCATGAACCGTGCCCGCGATGGCATTTACGCAGCGAGTTTCGACGCTGCGTCGTTCACCTGGTCGCGCGAAATCGCAAGTTCTTCGAGGTGCGCGTCGGCATAGACGCCGCCGGTTTCGCGCTCGAGGCGGGCGATCGTCAGGGCGCAACGCGCGGTGTCCTTCGGCATCGCGATGAAGCGCTTGACCGATTCGCCGGACGTAAATGCATCGAACAGCGCGCCGCGCACGTCGTCCGGAAGCGTCTTGGTCCATTGGTACGGCTTGCCGTTGAACGTGATCGACGGCGGCAGCGTGCGCTCCTTCTTGGTGGCCGTGATGAGGCCGTAGGTGCGCGCGGCCTCGCCGATCTGCTCGGGCGAGAAGAGTTCGTCGGGCGTGATGTCGAACTGCTCGATGTAGTTCTCGATCGCGCGCATCGCTTCGGCACGGTCGTCGCGCTTCTTCTGCGCGCGCGCGACGATGTCGCGCAGCTCGTCCGCTTCCTCGGGCGTGATCGTGAAGCTCGCCTGCTTCTGCTGAAGTTCGGAGAAACGCTGGAATTCTTGATCGTTCAGAAGTTTGGCCATGACATCCATCGGATACGACGGCCGCGACAGCCGGCCGTCGTAGTTTTTGAGAGGGCCGCTATTCTAGCGTAGCGCGGCGTCCGCGCATCCGGAAACGGTCTGCGGAATGCCGGGACGAGAGCCCGCGCGGCCGGCACGCGTCGCACACCGCGTGCGCGATGTAGAGCCCGCCCGCTTGCCCGATCCGCTGGCCGTGTGACCGAACAACTGCCGTGCCCGAACGGTCGACCGCCATCAGCGCGGTCGACCGTTCTGCAACGTTCAGCAAGTCTCCGCGCGGCACATCGACAACTGGCCTGCCGTATCGCGCAGTCCTGCGACGACCACCTCGACCGACGGCGCCATATGCGCGTCGATCCGGCGCATGTACGGGCAGGTCAGCACCGCGATCGCATGGCCGGCCGGGCCGAGAATCGGCGCGCTCAAGTCGGTCACGCCGTATGCCTGGCGGCTGTCCTGGCGCACGTAGCCGGATTGGCGAATGGACTGGCACGCGTGCGCGAGTTCCTGCTCGTTCATCGCGGCTTCGCCTTTGACCTTGCGATGCTCGGCCAGCATGTGCGCACGCTGCTCGGCACCCTGGAACGACAGCATCACGCGCCCCGACGCCGTATCGGCGAGCCCGACGCGCGAGCCGAGCCGCACCGACACGCCCCACGGGCCGGGGCCGTCCACCTGCGCGATCACGAGCAGGTTGCCGCGATCGTAGACGGTCAAGTGGCACGACTGTTCGGCCGCGTCGGCAAAGCGCTGCATCAGCGGCAACGCCTCGGCGATCAGCCGGTTCATCGGCGGATGCCGATGCGCGAGCGCGAACAGTTTCAGGCTGAGCGTGTAACGGTCGCCGCCGCTCGAGCGCATCACGTAGCGGCGTGCGACGAGACGCTCGAGCATCCGGTAGATCTCGCTCGCGTTGCGGCCGAGCTCCTTCGTGATTTCGGTGCGGGTGAGTCCTTCCTTCTGTTCCGACAGGAGTTCGAGAATGTCGAGACCCTTGTCGAGCGCGGGCGCGCGATAGCGGTCGGCTGCGCCCATCGACTCCCGTACGTCGCTGCCGGGGAGCGGATTATTGGTCGTTTGCATCATGGGGTAGGAAGTCCGGGGATTGCCAATCGGTGGGCGACGCACGCTGGCCGGTTTGCACGCGGATTCGCGAAGACGCATGCGGATGTGACTGCCATCCGCGCGCTCAACAACAAACGTCCAGTGTGCAATGCAGCGTCCTTTCACCGATCGTTACCCAGCAAGAACGGATTACATATCGTTCCCGATGACAGGGTCATAAGAAATATTCGCAATTCATCTTTCGGAGTCGACGGACGGCGGTTTTTGGCGTAAAGCCGAATGGTTCGGCGGGCCCGATGCTGCGGTGCAACCGCCGCGGGCGCACCAATAGTCGTTATCCGTCGCGGGCCATTTCACGGCGGGCCGCCGATGGTACAAAGAGCGGCGGGCCAGCGACGGCGCGGCCGCGCGTGAAGCCGGCCGGCACAGCATAGGCCGGCACGTGTCGCGGATGCCGGGCCGTCGTCGCCGATGCGCAGACCGGCGGCCGCCCGTTCGATGCGCGTCGCACTCCGGTGCGGCGCCGCGATCGCTGCGCCAGCGCGAGCCTCGCGTGTCGATTGGCCTGCCGGATGCGGCGCCGACGCGCGTCATCGACGATCGGCATTCAGTCCGGCGCGTGGCCACAGGCGGCTGCGTCGGCCGGTATCCTGTCACATTCGACAATAGAGGTTGAGCACGATGAAACTGCTTCGCTATGGCCCGTCCGGCCAGGAAAAGCCCGGTATTCTCGACGCGGACGGCCGGATTCGCGACCTGTCCGCGCACGTGCCGGATCTTGCCGGCGACGCGCTGTCCGACGCCGCTCTCGCGCGCCTGCGCGCGATCGACCCGGCCACGCTGCCGCTGGTCCCGGGCGAGCCGCGCATTGGCGCGTGCGTCGGGCGCGTCGGCAAGTTCATCGGCATTGGTCTGAACTATGCCGATCACGCGGCCGAAGCCGGCATGCCGGTACCGAAGGAGCCGGTGGTATTCGGCAAATGGACGAGTTCGATCTGCGGTCCGAACGACGGCATCGACATCCCGAAGGGCTCGGTGAAGACGGACTGGGAAGTCGAGCTGGGCGTCGTGATCGGCGCGACGTGCAAGGACGTCGACGAGGCGCGCGCGCTGGATTACGTCGCCGGCTATTGCGTCGTCAACGACGTCTCCGAGCGCGAGTGGCAGATCGAACGCGGCGGCCAGTGGGACAAGGGCAAGGGCTTCGACACGTTCGGCCCGATCGGCCCGTGGCTCGTGACGCGCGACGAGGTGCCCGATCCGCAGCGCCTCGACCTGTGGCTCGAAATCGACGGCCACCGCTACCAGAACGGCAACACGCGCACGATGGTGTTCACCGTCGCGCAACTGATCGCCTACCTGTCGACCTGCATGACGCTGCAACCGGGCGACGTGATCACAACCGGTACGCCGCCGGGCGTCGGGATGGGCATCAAGCCGTCGCCTGTGTTCCTGAAAGCCGGCCAGACCGTGCGCCTCGGCGTCGAGGGGCTGGGCGAGCAACTGCAGCGCACGCGCGACGCGCAGTAGACCGGGTCGCGCCGTCCGACCGTCCGCTCGGCCACTGGCGCGATTGTTCGCGGTGGCCGCCGCGAACCGGACATCGATGCAGCAAAGACGAGGGCCCGATTCCGCGCGATGCGGAATCGGGCCCTTGTCATTCACCCGTGTCGGTGCGAACCGGATCAGACGACGTTGTCCAGCTCGCAATGGGCTTCGAGCCGATATCCGTCGGGATCGACGACGAACGCCGCGTAGTAGCCGGGACCGTAGTGCTCGCGTTTGCCTGGCCCGCCGTTGTCCTGTCCGCCGTGCTGCAGCGCGGCGCGATAAAACGCGTCGACTTCCACGGGCGACGATGCGCGAAACGACAAGTGCAACCCGGAATCGGGATCGGCGACGACCGGACGCGCCGCGTGCTGCAACCACAGCACCGGTTCGCTGGTGCCGTAGCCGAGTGACCCGTCGTCGCTGTACAGCCGCTTGTAGCCGAGCGCGCCGAGCGTGCTGTCGTAGAAAGCGCGGCTGCGGTCGATGTGGGCAACGCCGAACGAAAGGTGATCGATCATCTGTGGCTCCTTGGACTGAAGGGGGACGTCAGTGCGGCAAACCCGTTTACAGCCACCAGGCCAGCCGCTTGTAGCGAAGCGCGCCGAGCGTGCTGTCGTGAAAGGCACGGCTGCGGCCGGTGTGGACAACGTCGCAGGAAAAACGATCCATCATCTGTGGCTCCTTGAACTGAAGAGGGGACGTCAGTGCAGCAAACCTTGTTTAACCACCTTGCTGGTTATGTTAGAAAGCGTCCAGATGCTTGTCAACCGGCATGGTGGTTAGATACGATCGCGTCATGAGCAAAACGCAACCTTCCGTCATGACGGACTGCCTGGTTCCGGCACCGTCCGAAACGCTGAGCATCGATTTCGCGAACACGCTGTACTGGCGCGGTGCCGACGCGCCGACCGAAACCTTCGGCACGCTGGACGACCTGTTCACATGGTGTCGCGAGCAGGCGGGCGTGCCGGCCGGCCTGGCCGACGTGTGTCGTGCACAGGTGACGGAGAAAGGAGGCGAGCCGGCGATGCTGGCGCGCGCGCTCGCGTTGCGCGAGGCGCTGTATCGGCTCTTTCACGCGCAAGCCGAGCGGCGCGAGCCGCAAGCCGACGATCTCGCGCTGCTGGGCGCTTTTCTGGCGGAAGCGGCGCCGCGCGTCGCGCTCGCGCGGATCGACGGCGGCTACGCGTGGCGGCTCGGGGCAGCGGACGCGACGCTCGCGGGGCTGCTGAGCCCGGTGCTGTGGTCGGCGACGGACCTGCTGGGCGGCACGCGGCTCGCGAAGGTCAAGCGCTGCGCGAACGATGCATGCCAGTGGCTGTTCATCGACGACAGCAAGAACGGCAGCCGCCGCTGGTGCTCGATGTCGTCGTGCGGCAATCGCGCGAAGGCTTACCGCCACTATCACAAGGCCGATTGACGGCAGCGCGCGAGCAGCGTGTCATGCCTGCCGCGCCCATTCCGCCCGAACCTATTTCGCCGACAGCTTCCGCCACAGCGTCGTCTTGCTGATGCCGAGCATCGCGCATGCGCGATCGCGGTCGCCGCCGCACGCATCGAGCACCGCGCGGATCTCGTCGGCTTCGGCGCGACGGCGACGCGCGTGGAGCGTCTGTGCGTCGTTGGTGTCGGTCGCGTCGGGCGGCGCCGCGAACAACTCGGGCGCGATCGCCTGCAGCGCATCGGGCGTGAGCGCCGCGCACGCGGCGCCCGGATCGTGTTCGTCGACTTCCTCGGCCAGTTCCACCGCGATCCGCTCGACCACGTTCTGCAGTTCCCGCACGTTGCCGGGCCATCGGTAGCGCGCGAGCGTCGCCTGGGTCGCGTCGAGCACGCGCATCGCATCGCCGACTTCGCGTACGCGTTCGGCCAGCCGCGGTTCGCGCCGCGCGGCCTGCACGAGCAGCGTGGCCGCGAGCGCCGGAATGTCGGCGGCGCGCTCGCGCAGCGGCGGCAGGCCAATGTTCAGGATGTTGAGCCGGTAATACAGGTCCGCGCGGAATGTGCCGTCCTCGACGGCCGCGAGCAGCGGGCGGTGCGTCGCGGCGATCACGCGCACGTCGATGCGGATCGGCTCGGTCGAGCCGAGGCGGATCACCTCGCGCTCCTGCAGCACGCGCAGCAGCCGGCTTTGCAGCGATGGCGGCATCTCGCCGATTTCGTCGAGAAACAGCGTGCCGCGGTGCGCGGCCTCGAACAGCCCGGTCTTGCCGCCGCGCCGCGCGCCGGTGAACGCGCCTTCCTCGTAACCGAACAGCTCGCTCTCGAGCAGCGCCTCCGGAAACGCGCCGCAGTTGATCGCGACGAACGGATAGTTGCGCCGCACGGACAGCGCGTGCAGGCTCTGCGCGATCATTTCCTTGCCGGTGCCGCTTTCGCCGAGCACGAGGACGGTTGCGTCGGATTTCGCGTAGCGGCGCACGAGGTCGCGCACGCGCGCCATCGGTGCGGACGCGCCGACCACGTCGTCGAGCGTAAAGCGCGCCGCGAACTGCTGCGTGTTCGGTTGCGAGCGCAGCGCACGGTCGAGCCGTTCGACCGCGCGCGATTCCTGGAACGTCAGCACGCTGCCCGACGTGACGCCGCGATCGACCAGCGGCCCGCGATGCACGACGTAGCGCACGCCGCGCACGGTCGCGAGCGCGTCGCCGTCCTCGCCGCGCAGCGTGCGCAGCTCCGGACGCAGATCGACGAGCGCGCGGCCGACGGCCGCCGCGGGTTCGACCCCGAGCGCCGACGCGAGCCGCTCGTTGATGGCTTCGACGCGACCGCGCGCATCGAGCGCGACCACGCCGTCGCGCAGGTGCTGCAACAGGTTGTCGAGCCGCTGGCGGCGAAACGCCTCGGCGTGCGTGGCGTACGCGACTTCGAGCGCCGTCTCGACCGCCTTGCGCACCGACGCGTGCGAATACAGAAACACCGCGCCCATGCCGGCGCTCGCTGCGAGATCGGTGACGAGGCCGGGGCCCACGATCGTCTCGATGCCGCGGTCGTGCAGGTCGTGCACGCAGGCTTCCGCTTCCTGCGCGGACTGATATGACGCAAACTGCACGTCGAGGCCGTAGGCTGCGACGAAGCGGCGCACTTCGGGCGGCGTCTCGCCGGCGCTGACGAGCGCGATCCGCGATGCGTCCCGCCGGGCGCGCGCGAGCGCCTGCATCACGTCGAAGCCGGTCGGCGACACCACCACGACCGGCACCTGCGCACGCGTTTTCAGGAAGCCGCCGTTCGAGCCGGCCGCGACGATCACGTCGGGCCGCGCGGTGCCGGCCTCCGCGATCGCGCTCAGCGCATCTTCGTACGCGCGCGTGACGATGCGCACGTCGGCACGTTCGTCGAATTCGCCGGCGATCTCGCGAAACAGGTCGCGCAGGCGGCTGATGCCCATCGCCCAGATGCGCGGGCGAACGGTGTGGTCGGCCGGGCCGACGGGCTTGGTCGAGGTGAGGTCCATGGCGATCGATTATGCGCGCGCGATTTCATTTTTGAAACATTGAATTGCCGAATTGAAATCACCGGACGATTCAATGCACCTGCCGGTTGCTTAAGAATCAGTGGGTTAGCGGTGTTTCGCGAGCTGGCCCGGTCCTTGCTGTTGATGGGCATTCCTTCAGGAGGCCGTTCATGAGCAACACGCATCTTCAGAGCGCCGGCGCGAAATTCCGCGCGGCAGTCGCGGCCGAGCAGCCGCTGCAGGTGGTCGGCGCGATCACCGCGTACGCAGCCAAGATGGCGCAGGCCGTCGGCTTCAAGGCCGTCTACCTGTCGGGCGGCGGCGTCGCCGCGAATTCGCTCGGGATCCCCGATCTCGGCATCAGCACGATGGAAGACGTGCTGATCGACGCGAACCGGATCACCAACGCGACCGACCTGCCGCTGCTGGTCGACATCGACACGGGCTGGGGCGGCGCGTTCAACATCGCGCGCACGGTGCGCTCGTTCATCAAGGCCGGCGTCGCGGCCGTCCACCTCGAGGACCAGGTCGGCCAGAAGCGTTGCGGCCACCGTCCGGGCAAGGAAGTCGTGCCGACCGACGAAATGGTCGATCGCGTGAAGGCCGCGGTCGATGCGCGCACCGACGACCAGTTCGTGATCATGGCCCGCACCGACGCGGCCGCCGCCGAAGGGATCGACGCCGCGATCGAGCGCGCGATCGCATACGTGGAAGCCGGCGCCGACATGATCTTCCCGGAAGCGATGAAGACGCTCGACGACTACCGCCGCTTCAAGGCCGCCGTGAAGGTGCCGATCCTCGCGAACCTGACCGAGTTCGGCTCGACGCCGCTGTTTACGCTCGACGAACTGCGCGAGGCGAACGTCGACATCGCGCTGTACTGCTGCGGCGCGTATCGCGCGATGAACAAGGCCGCGCTGAATTTCTACGAGACGCTGCGCCGCGACGGCACGCAGAAGGCTGCCGTGCCGACCATGCAGACCCGCGCCGAGCTGTACGACTTCCTCGGCTATCACGCCTACGAGCAGAAGCTCGACGAACTGTTCGCGCAGGGCAAGAAGTAACGCGGCCCGCGCGCCGGGACACGGTTCCCGGAATGCTTTGCATGAAGCCGGAGCGCGCGCACCCGCGCCGCGCCCGGCCGACATGACACCCCGATACCCATTGGAGAACGGAAACATGAGCGAGACGAAAGACGCAGCAGCACCGGCCGCCGCAGGCGCATTCAAGCCGAAGAAGTCGGTGGCGCTGTCGGGCGTGACGGCCGGCAACACGGCGCTGTGCACGGTCGGCAAGACCGGCAACGACCTGCACTACCGCGGCTACGACATTCTCGACGTCGCCGAATCGTGCGAATTCGAGGAAATCGCGCACCTGCTCGTGCACGGCACGCTGCCGAACCTGACCGAACTGGCCGCGTACAAGACCAAGCTGCGCGCGCTGCGCGGTCTGCCGAACGCGCTGAAGGCCGCGCTCGAGCAGATCCCGGCCTCCGCCCATCCGATGGACGTGATGCGCACCGGCGTGTCGGTGCTCGGCACCGTGCTGCCGGAGAAGGACGATCACAACCTGCCGGGCGCGCGCGACATCGCCGACCGCCTGATGGCGTCGCTCGGCTCGATGCTGCTGTACTGGTATCACTTCTCGCACAACGGCAAGCGCATCGAGACGGAAACCGACGACGACTCGATCGGCGGCCACTTCCTGCACCTGCTGCACGGCAAGACGCCGTCGAAGTCGTGGGTCGACGCGATGCACACGTCGCTGATCCTGTACGCGGAGCACGAGTTCAACGCATCGACGTTCACCGGCCGCGTGATCGCGGGCACGGGCTCGGACATCTACTCGGCGATCACCGGCGCGATCGGCGCGCTGCGCGGGCCGAAGCACGGCGGCGCGAACGAAGTCGCGTATGAAATCCAGAGCCGCTACAGCTCGCCGGACGACGCCGAAGCCGATATCCGCCGCCGCGTCGAGAACAAGGAAGTCGTGATCGGCTTCGGCCATCCGGTCTACACGATCTCCGATCCGCGCAACAAGGTGATCAAGGGCGTCGCGCACAAGCTGTCGAAGGAAGCGGGCGACCTGAAGCTGTACAGCATCGCCGAGCGCCTCGAATCGGTGATGTGGGACGCGAAGAAGATGTTCCCGAACCTCGACTGGTTCAGCGCCGTGTCGTATCACATGATGGGCGTGCCGACCGCGATGTTCACGCCGCTGTTCGTGATCTCGCGCACGTCCGGCTGGAGCGCGCACATCATCGAGCAGCGCGTCGACAACAAGATCATCCGCCCGAGCGCGAACTACACCGGTCCGGAAGACCTGCAGTTCGTGCCGATCGAGAAGCGCTGACACGCCCGCCGCGCGCACCGGCGCCCATGATGCGGGCTGCCGGCGCGCGCGGAACGTCTTACCCCGATTTCCGCCCCACATCATGAATACCGCCTACCGCAAACCCCTGCCCGGCACGTCGCTGGACTTCTTCGACGCGCGTGCCGCGGTCGAAGCGATCGCCCCCGGCGCGTACGACACGCTGCCGTACACGTCGCGCGTGCTCGCCGAAAACCTCGTGCGCCGCTGCGATCCGGCGATCCTCGCCGATTCGCTGAAGCAGATCGTCGAGCGCAAGCGCGAACGCGACTTCCCGTGGTTCCCGGCGCGCGTGGTGTGCCACGACATCCTCGGCCAGACGGCGCTCGTCGACCTCGCGGGCCTGCGCGACGCGATCGCCGAGCGCGGCGGCGACCCGGCGAAGGTGAACCCGGTCGTGCCCGTGCAGCTGATCGTCGACCACTCGCTCGCCGTCGAGTGCGGCGGCTTCGATCCGGACGCGTTCGCGAAGAACCGCGCGATCGAGGATCGCCGCAACGAGGATCGCTTCCACTTCATCGAATGGACCAAGCAGTCGTTCGAGAACGTCGACGTGATCCCGCCGGGCAACGGCATCATGCACCAGATCAACCTGGAGAAGATGTCGCCGGTGATCCAGGTGCAGGACGGCGTCGCGTATCCGGACACCTGCGTCGGCACCGACAGTCACACGCCGCACGTCGACGCGCTCGGCGTGATCGCGATCGGCGTGGGCGGGCTTGAGGCGGAGAACGTGATGCTCGGCCGCGCATCGTGGATGCGCCTGCCCGACATCGTCGGCGTCGAACTGACCGGCAAGCGCCAGCCCGGCATCACCGCGACCGACATCGTGCTCGCGCTGACCGAATTCCTGCGCAAGGAAAAGGTGGTCGGCGCGTACCTGGAATTCCGCGGTGCGGGCGCGGCGAGCCTCACGCTCGGCGACCGCGCGACGATCTCGAACATGGCGCCCGAATATGGCGCGACGGCCGCGATGTTCTTCATCGACGGCCAGACGACCGACTACCTGCGCCTCACCGGCCGCAGCGACGAGCAGGTGAAGCTCGTCGAGACCTACGCGAAGGCGGCGGGCCTGTGGGCCGACACGCTGAACGGCGCGCAGTACGAGCGCACGCTGACGTTCGACCTGTCGAGCGTGGTGCGCAACATGGCCGGCCCGTCGAACCCGCACAAGCGGCTGCCGACGTCCGACCTCGCCGCGCGCGGCATCGCCGGCCAGTGGGAAGAGAAGGCGGGCGAGATGCCCGACGGCGCGGTGATCATCGCCGCGATCACGAGCTGCACGAACACCAGCAACCCGCGCAACGTGATCGCCGCGGCCTTGCTCGCGCGCAACGCGAACGCGAAGGGCCTCACGCGCAAGCCGTGGGTGAAGAGCTCGCTCGCGCCGGGCTCGAAGGCGGTCGAGCTGTATCTGGAAGAAGCGAACCTGCTGCCGGAGCTCGAGAAGCTCGGCTTCGGCATCGTCGCGTTCGCGTGCACGACCTGCAACGGGATGTCGGGCGCGCTCGATCCGAAGATCCAGCAGGAGATCGTCGATCGCGACCTGTACGCGACCGCCGTGCTGTCCGGCAACCGAAACTTCGACGGCCGCATTCACCCGTATGCGAAGCAGGCGTTTCTCGCGTCGCCGCCGCTCGTCGTCGCGTATGCGATCGCCGGCACGATCCGCTTCGACATCGAGAAGGACGCGCTCGGCCACGACCAGGACGGCAAGCCCGTCACGCTGAAGGACATCTGGCCGACCGACGAGGAGATCGACGCGATCGTCGCATCGAGCGTGAAGCCCGAGCAGTTCCGCAAGGTCTACGAACCGATGTTCGCGCGCACCGCCGATGCGGGCGAGCGCGCGGCGCCGCTGTACGACTGGCGTCCGCAAAGCACGTACATTCGCCGTCCGCCGTACTGGGAAGGCGCGCTGGCCGGCGAGCGCACGCTCAAGGGCATGCGCCCGCTCGCGGTGCTCGGCGACAACATCACGACCGATCACCTGTCGCCGTCGAACGCGATCCTCGCGAACAGCGCGGCCGGCGAGTACCTCACGAAGATGGGCCTGCCGGAAGAGGACTTCAATTCGTACGCGACGCACCGGGGAGACCACCTGACCGCGCAGCGCGCGACCTTCGCGAACCCGACGCTGATCAACGAGATGGCGGTCGTCGACGGGGCGGTGAAGAAGGGCTCGCTCGCGCGCGTCGAGCCCGAAGGCAAGGTCATGCGGATGTGGGAAGCGATCGAGACGTACATGAATCGCAAGCAGCCGCTGATCGTCGTCGCCGGCGCCGACTACGGCCAGGGCTCGTCGCGCGACTGGGCCGCGAAGGGCGTGCGGCTCGCGGGCGTCGAGGCGATCGTCGCCGAAGGGTTCGAGCGGATCCACCGCACGAACCTGATCGGGATGGGCGTGCTGCCGCTCGAGTTCAAGCCGGGCACGAACCGCGCGACGCTCGGCATCGACGGCACCGAGACCTTCGACGTGATCGGCGAGCGTACGCCGCGTGCCGATCTCACGCTCGTGATTCACCGCAAGAACGGCGAGCGCGTCGCGACGCCCGTGACGTGCCGGCTCGATACGGCCGAGGAAGTGTCGATCTACGAGGCGGGCGGCGTGCTGCAGCGTTTCGCGCAGGACTTCCTCGAATCGTCGCAGGCCGCCTGACCGGGCCACACAGGGACAACGCAAACATGGCTCACATTCCTCAAATCAGGATTCCGGCGACGTATATCCGCGGCGGCACCAGCAAGGGCGTGTTCTTCCGGCTGCAGGATCTGCCGGACGCTGCGCAGGCGCCGGGCGCCGCACGCGACGCGCTGCTGCTGCGCGTGATCGGCAGCCCCGATCCGTACGGCAAGCAGATCGACGGGATGGGCGGCGCGACGTCGTCGACCAGCAAGACGGTGATCGTGTCGAAGAGTACGCGCCCCGGCCACGACGTCGACTACCTGTTCGGGCAGGTCGCGATCGACAAGGCATTCGTCGACTGGACCGGCAACTGCGGCAACCTGTCGGCGGCGGTCGGCCCGTTCGCGATCAGCGGCGGGCTCGTCGATGCGTCGCGCGTGCCGCGCGACGGCATCGCGACCGTGCGGATCTGGCAGGCGAACATCGGCAAGACGATCGTCGCGCACGTGCCGGTCACGAACGGCGCGGTGCAGGAGACGGGCGATTTCGAGCTGGACGGCGTCACGTTTCCGGCCGCCGAAGTGCAGCTCGAGTTCATGGATCCGGCCGCGGAGGAAGAAGGCTCGGGCGGCTCGATGTTCCCGACCGGCAACCTCGTCGACGACCTCGCCGTGCCGGGCATCTGCACGCTGAAGGCGACGATGATCAACGCGGGGATTCCGACCATCTTCGTCGAGGCCGAGGCGATCGGCTATACGGGCACCGAGCTGCAGGACGCGATCAACGGCGACCCGAAGGCGCTCGAGAAGTTCGAGACGATCCGCGCGCACGGCGCGCTGCGCATGGGCCTGATCGACACGCTCGACGAGATCGCGACGCGGCAGCACACGCCGAAGGTCGCGTTCGTCGCGAAGCCGGCCGACTATGTCGCGTCGAGCGGCAAGCGTGTGAGCGCAGGCGACATCGACCTGCTGGTGCGGGCGATGTCGATGGGCAAGCTGCATCACGCGATGATGGGCACGGCGGCGGTCGCGATCGGCACGGCCGCGGCGATTCCCGGCACGCTCGTCAACCTGGCGGCGGGCGGCGGCGAACGCAACGCGGTGCGCTTCGGCCATCCGTCGGGGACGCTGCGCGTCGGCGCGGAAGCCCGGCTCGAAAATGGCGAATGGACGGTCACGAAGGCGATCATGAGCCGCAGCGCGCGCGTGCTGATGGAAGGCTGGGTGCGGGTGCCGGGGGATGCGTTCTGAGCGTGCCGCGGTTCGCGCGTGCAACCCGGCAGTGCTGAACCGGATCGATCCCTGCGAAGCGGACCCGCTGCGCAGGGATTTTTCGTTTGGCGCACGTGTGACGAAGGCTATTCGCTACGCAATGTGTCGCATCGGTGGCCGTATCGGTGCGACGAAGCGCTAACGCTGGTCGACAGGAGAACTGTATGTCGCTTGGTGCCCCGCTTGCCGGCGTCCACATCGTCGAATTCGAAGGCCTCGGCCCCGGCCCGCTCGCGGGCTGGATGCTCGCTGGGATGGGCGCGCGCATCACGTTGATCGCGCGTCCCGCAGGCCGCACCAGCGCGCCGGACGCGCTGCAGGGCCGCGACGGCGACCTGCTGCGCGAAGGCAAGACGATCGTCGAACTCGATCTGAAGACGCCGGCCGGCCGCGACGCGGCGCTCGCGCTGATCGCGCAGGCCGACGCGCTGATCGAGGGGTTGCGGCCCGGCGTGATGGAGCGCCTCGGTCTCGGCCCGGACGATTGCGCACGCGGCAATCCGAAGCTCGTGTACGGACGGATGACGGGCTGGGGCCAGGACGGACCGCTCGCGGCGGCCGCCGGGCACGACCTGAACTACGTCGCGCTGACGGGGCTGCTGTCGCTGTCCGCGCCGCGCGACGGCCGGCCCGGCGTGCCGCCGACCGTCGTCGGCGATGCCGGCGGCGCGCTCGGGCTCGCATTCGGGATCGTCTGCGCGCTGTTCGACGTGCGCGGCGGCGGGCCGGGGCGCGTGGTCGACGGCGCGATCGTCGACATCGTGTCGATGCTCGGCTCGCTTGCGTTGTGGGCACGCGCGAACGAGCAACTCGATGGCGCGCACCCGAGCCTCTTCCACGATGCGCCGTTTTACGACGTATATCGCTGCGCGGACGGCGAATGCGTGACGATCGGCGCGCTCGAGCCGCCGTTCTACGCGTTGCTGGTCGAGCGGCTCGGGTTGAGCGATGTCGATCCGGCGTCGCAGTACGACCGCGCGCGCTGGCCGGCGCTGAAGGCGCGTTTTGTCGAGGTGTTCGCGCAGCAGCCGTCCGCGCACTGGCGCGCGCTGCTCGAAGGCACCGACGCGTGCTTCGCCCCGGTGCTGAGCGTGGCCGCTGCGGTCGAGCATCCGCACATTGCGGCGCGCGGGATCTATCGAACTGACGAGAACGGGAACGTGCGGGCGCGCGTGGCGCCGCGGTTTCTATCGTTGCAGGAGGATGACGCGGGTTGACGGAGCCGGGTGCGCGGGGCTTGCCGCCGCGTGTGCTCCGCCGTGTCGAGCGATATCGGCCGCTTACGCCGTTTCCTCCGGCGCATCCGGCATCTTGCCGTCGCCGACGCGATTGATCGTGCCTTGCGCGATCGCGACGAGCCGCTCGTGATCGCCGTCGATGACGAACACATGACACTGGCAGGTCGCCTGATGCCGGCCCGCGTAGACGACCTTCGCGCGCGCGACGAGCGTGCCGTTCACGGCCGGCCGCAGGTAGTTGATCTTGTATTCGGCGGTGATGACGCGCGGGCCGAGCACGAGCGCGCCGGCGAAGGTCAGCGCGTTGTCGGCGAGGTAGCCGATCACGCCGCCGTGCACGAAGCCGTGCTGCTGCCGCAACTCTTCCCGCACGGGCAGGCACAGCGACACTTCGTTGTCGCCGATATGCATCAGCTCCGTGCCCAGCAGCATGCTGAACGGTTGCGCGCGCAATGCGCCGCGCGCGTGGTCCGTGATGTCCGTCATCGACTGCCCTCGCAATGCGTGTCCGCTTGCGCTGAACTCTAGGAAGGGGGCTGCGGATAAGCAAGGAAATTCGTCCGCATTTCGCGCAACGGCCGGCGCGATGCGACGCGATTACTGCGCCGAACGCGCGCGTTGTCCTCGTTTGCCGGCGATTCGACGGGGATGGCGGGGACTGGCCGGGCGCCGCTCGCCGGATGTTCCTAAAGTCCGACGAAGAAATGCCGCTAATGCCGGGGCATTGCTCCATCGTCGCCTCTCCAGGAATCTCCCCCATGTTCGGAAAAATCAAGCTCGCGTCGGGTCTGCTCGGCGTGTTGACCGTGTTTTGCCTCTTTCTGTTCGCGATCGAGGCGCTCGGCTTCTGGGCGCTCGCATCGACGCGCAGCGGCGTCGACGACCTGTCGAACGTCGCGATCGCGCAGGTCGACGCGGCCAGCCAGGCGACCGAGCGCCTGCTCGACGCCCGCGTGAACCTGTCGCGCGCGGGCACGCGGATGGTGCGCGGCGGCCCGAAGCCCGACGAGATCATCCGCCATGCCAGCGCTTCGCTCGCCGAAGCGGACAAGGCGTTCGCCGCGCTGACGGCCGCGCAGGCCGTCGACGCGACGAACCGCGCGCGCGTGGCGGCGCTCGTCGAGCGCTATCGCGCGCTGCGCGGCGCGCTGGGCGAACTCGTGCAGTTCCTCGACGCCGACAACATCCAGGCGTTCCTCGACCAGCCGACGCAGGGCTTCCAGGACGCATACCTCGCCGAACTGCATCGCTTCGCCGACTACGGCGCCGCGTCGAGCCGCGACGCGCTCGCCACGATCGATAGCGGGATTCAGTGGTTCAAGTGGGTCGGCATCGTGCTGCTGGTGGCGATGCTCGCCGCGAGCGCGGCGATTTACGCCGCCGCGCGGCGCGCGGTGGTCGCGCCGCTGGACGAGGCCGGCCGCCATTTCGAGCGCATCGCGCAGGGCCGGCTCGACGAAGCCGTGCGGGCAGGCGGCGTGTTCGAGATCGACCGCATGTTGCGCGGCCTTGCCACGATGCAGGCGAGCATCGCGGACACCGTGCGCACCGTGCGTCACGCGTCCGATGCGATCCACCTCGGCGCGGGCGAGATCGCCGGCGGCAACGCGGACCTGTCCGCGCGAACGGGCACGCAGGCCGCGTCGCTCGAGGAAACCGCCGCGAGCATGGAGGAACTGACCGCGACCGTCCGCCAGAACACCGACAGCGCGCGTGCGGCCAGCGCGCTGGCCGACGCGGCGCTCGACGCGACGCGCCACGGCGGCGGCGTGGTCGACAGCGTGATCGACCGGATGCGCGGCATCGCCCAAAGCTCCGGGCGCATCGCGGAGATCATCTCGGTGATCGACGGCATCGCCTTCCAGACCAACATCCTCGCGCTGAACGCGGCGGTCGAGGCCGCGCGGGCCGGCGAGCAGGGCCGCGGCTTCGCGGTGGTCGCGGGCGAAGTGCGCTCGCTCGCGCAGCGCAGCGCGCAATCGGCGAAGGAGATCAAGGCGCTGATCGAGGAGTCGGTCACGCAGATCGACGGCGGCTCGGAACTCGTCGAACGGGCCGGCGACGCGATGCGGACGGTTTCGGCGTCGATCACGCGGGTCGTGCAGACGATGTCGGAGATCACCGCCGCGTCGGTCGAGCAGAGCGTCGGCATCGAGCAGGTCAATCAGGCGGTCACGCAGATGGACCAGTTGACGCAGCAGAACGCGGCGCTGGTGGAGGAAGTCGCGGCGGCGGCCGCGTCGCTGAACGACCAGACCGCGCACCTGATGCAGGCGGTGTCGGTGTTCGAACTGGGCGACGCGCGCGCGGCTCGCGGTGTTCGCGACGCGCGCGCGTCGTCGTCGTTTGCCGGCGCCGGTTACGAAGCAACGGGCAGCGCCGCGTAAGCGGTCGCGAGGTGGTAGGGCGTCGTCGACGGCATGTCGGCGCGCGACACCTGCCCGTCGGCCGTCTTGCACTCGAACCAGCCGCGCGGATGCAGGAAGCGCGCGGCGAAGCGCTCGATCTGCTGCGCGAGCGGTGCGGAGGCCGGCGTGCCGCCGTGCGTGGCGAGCGCGCGCAGGTATTCGGTTTGCGCCCAGATCCGCTGCGTGCCGTCGATGCATGCGCCTTGCGCGTCGACCGCCGCGCACACGGCGCCCGTTTGCGGATCGATCCCGTGCTGCTCGGCGAACGCGAACGCGCGCGCGAGCGCGTCGGGGAGCCCGGTTTGCGCGAGGCGCGCGCCGGCCGCATCGACCAGATAGAACCATTCGAACTGATGGCCGGGCTCGAAGCGGTTGTCGGCCGCCCCGAGCGGCAGTTCGGCGACGCAGCCGGTCGCCGTATCGACGAACGTGCGCTCGACGGCCTGTGCGGTGCGCACGAGCGCATCGTCGAACGCCGCGTCGCCGAACGCATCCGCGGCCGCGAGCCATGCTTCGGTCAGGTGCATCAGCGGGTTCTGCAGCGCGCCGCTGCCCGACGACGAGAAGTCGGCGTGACGCGCGGCGTCGAGCAGCGCGTCGCCCGGCTGCGGCGCGAAGCGGTCCTGGATCAGCGCGGCGGTGTCCTCGGCGACCGTGCGCGCCGTGGCGTCGCCCGACGCCGCATGCCATGCGGCACACGCGAACACGACGAACGCGTGCGTATAAAGGTCCTTGGTCGTGTCGAGCGGCGCGCCTTGCGCATCGACGCTGTAGAACCAGCCGCCGTGGCGCGGGTCGCGGAAGCGGCGGCACAGCGAGTCGAACAGCGTGGCCGCGTGCGCGGTGTGGCCGGCCTGCGCGAACACGAACAGTTGTCGCGCGCATGCCATTGCGCGATAACGGGTGACGGGCAGCGGTGCATGGGTGGCCGGATCGACGGCCTCGAACGGCAGCCGCAGCGTCTGGTCGAACCCTGAACCCTGCCAGATCGGCAGGATGACGTGCGCAAAATGGTCGCGCAATCGGGCGGCCTGGGCGGAAGCGGAATCGGAATCGGGAACGGACATGGCGGGGTTGAGCGCTTGGATCGAATTGAGTCGGCGCGGAGCGGCGCGGCCGGGGCCAAGGATAAACCATTCCGCGCGGCAGTCTTCAAAACGGGAGAGAAATCGGATGCTCGGCAACCTGGAACTCGTGATGCGCCTGGTCCTCGCGGCGGCGCTCGGCAGTGTCATCGGCTTCGAGCGGGAGCGCCTGTCGTGGGCGGCCGGCCTGCGCACGCACATGCTGGTCTGTGTCGGCTCGACGCTCATCATGATCGTGTCGGCGTTCGGTTTCGCCGATGTGCTGGGCAGCAGCGACCACATCGTGCTCGATCCGTCGCGGATCGCCGCGCAGGTGGTCTCGGGCATCGGTTTCCTCGGCGCGGGCTCGATCCTGCTGCGTGGCGAGATCGTGCGCGGGCTGACGACGGCCGCGAGCCTCTGGTCGGTCGCCGCGATCGGCCTCGCGGTGGGCGGCGGACTGTACGTCGCGTCGATTTCCGCGACGATCATCATCCTGATCATCCTGGCCGGCATCAAGCCGCTCGAGCGCCGCTACTTCACGGTGCGGCAGCGGCGTCAGCTCGCGCTGACGGTGGTGGGCGGCGCGTTGACGTTCGATTCGCTGCACGCGGCCCTCGGCCCCGACAGCGCGCGCGTGAAGCAATTCATCGTGCAGCGCGCCGACGACACGGGCGAGCACGACGAGGTGCGCATCGCGCTCGGGCGCGTGTCGGATCTCGAATACCGCGCGATCTGCGACAAGCTGCGCGGGCTGTCGTGCGTGACGCGATTCGAGGAAGGCGGCGGGCTGTCGGGCGACGAATAGACGGCATCCGATCGGCCGGATCGGCGATCGGTCATGCGACAATGGCCGGTCACTGATTCCGTTCGACATCCGGTTCCGCGTTCGCGGACCTGTAATCCGACTCCATGACCGAATCCGTTTCCCTGCCTCGCTCCCGTTCCCGCTCCGACCGCTCGTCGGCCCGTTCGCGTCCGCGTTCCGTCGCGGCCGCGGCAGACACCGCCGCGAGGGCAACCGCGCGGTCCGGCAACGCGACGGGCGGCGATGCGCCGCGGGACGAACGCACGCTCGACCTGTTCGGCGATCCGGTGCTCGAGCCGGCTGCGCGTGGGCCGGTGGTGTCGCGCGATGACGGGGCGGTGGATGCCGACACGGCGGCCGCCGTCGCGGACAGCGATGACGGCGGTCGGCAGGCGACGCTGGATGGGTTCGGCACGCCGGGCGCCGACGGCGGGGCCGTCGCGAAAACGACGGCGCCTGCGTCGACGCGTGAAAGCGGCGACGTGGCCGATGCCGATGCAACGAAGCCCGGCGAGGCGCGGCTGCCCGATGGTGTCGCCGCGACTGCAGCGGGCGAGCCGGCAACCGACGGCAGCCAGGTGAAGACCGACGGCGTGGCGGAAGCAGACGACGCGGCCGGGACGCACACCGATCGTTCGACGGCGAATGTCGGAGCGGCGGAAGGTGCGGTCGACGCAGTCGTCGGCGACGGACCCGTGAAAGCGAGCGGTGAGCCCGAAGACGCCGCCGTGCCAGCCACACGCGACGAAGCAGTGCGAACACCCGGCGAGACCGCGAAGGGGCGTCGCGCAGCCGCCGGCGGCAAGCGCCGCGCGGCCGCTGGCGCGCGCGAGGCGGCAACGGCGCGTGGCGCGCCGGAAGTGGCTGCGGTCGATGCGGCGTCGGAAGCGACCCCGGCGCAGCACCTGGCGCCATCCACTGAACGGTCGGCGACCGCCGAACCGGCCGAGCCCGCGGTTGCCGCGCGTGCCCATGACGCCGCGCAAGCAGCCGCGGCGCCGGCCGCGCTGTTCGCGCAGCCTGTTGCGTCCGCGGCGTCGTTCGTGACGAAGCCGTCGGCGGAACGTGCGCAACCGGCCACGTCGAGCGCGTCGGCCTTCGATCCCGACACGCAACTGCGCCCGCTGTCGGACCGGCTCGCCGCGCTGCAGGCCGAGACGGCCGGCATGAAGCAGGCGGCCGATCGCGAGATGCGTCGCGTCAACCGGCTGCTGCTGGCGCTGGCGATCGTCGTGTTCGCGGGGCTCGTCGCGCTGGTGCTGCAAACGCGGCAAATCGCGCACCTGAAGCAGGAAGTCGACGCCCGGCAGCAGCGGATCGACCGGCTGGCTGCCGATCTGTCGACGCAGCAGGCAACGCTGATGACGCTCGCGGAACACCACGAAGCGATGCTGTCGCAGGTCGACCGGCTGCAGCGCAATGCGAACCGCGAGGCGGCGGCCGCGAAGCGCGTGCGTCGAACGCGCTAAATCGTCCGACCCTACCTGCAAACCCTGGCGTGACAAGGCGCGTCGGGGCGTGCCGTCGATCGGCGGTGGCGCGGGTGCGGCAAACTGATGCGGTGAGCTGGCAGAGTTCAGGGAAAACCCTTAGAATGGCATCCATCTAAGGGAAAACCCTAGAATCATCTGTCAGGAGTCTCACATGAGCTTCATTCTTGCCCTGCTGCAAAAGATCGACGACCTGTTCGTCTCCCCGCACCTGCCGCTCGACGCGGAATATTCGTACGCTGCACGTCACGCCGAAGCCGAGCGCGTGCGTCGTGCGAACCGCGTTCCGACCGTCCTGTACCGTCGCTGATTCGCTGATTCGCTGATTCGCTGATTCGCTGATTCGCTGATTCGCTGATTCGCTGATTCGGCGCTCGCCGCCTCTGCCTGCCCGTTTTCCACCGCCGCATCGCGCGCCGGTGCGACCGTCCCGCTACACTGGAAGTCCGACTTCCCTCGCGACACCCGGGCCATGCTGCAGATGCGGCCGATGACGGCCGGTGAATTCCACGCATACCGCACGCGCGCCATCGACGGCTACGCGCGCGATCTCGTGTCATCCGGGCAGAACGCCACCGACGACGCGCAGACCCGCGCCCGCGCCTGCTTCGATACGCTGCTTCCCGATGGCCTGCTCACTTCCGGCCAGACGCTCGTCCAACTGATCGACACCGCCAGCGGCGACACGGTCGGCGACCTCTGGTACGCGATCGTGCCCGAAGGGCCGAACCGTACGCTGTTCATCTACGATCTCGACATCGTCCCGACCCGGCGCCGCCAGGGCTGGGCCACGCGCGCGCTCGACGCACTCGAGGCCGAGGCGCGCCGTCATGGCGTCACCGAAATCGGGCTGTCGGTGTTCAATCACAACACGGCGGCCCGTGCGCTGTATCGGGCGTGCGGCTTCGTGCCGATCACGACGACGCTGATCAAGCCGGTCGTCCAGGGCTGAGGCCCGCACGCGCGCGTCGGTGACGCGCGTTGTCGTTTTTTCCGGCCGCCTTCCAATGATCTGTCCCGACACAGCGCATGCAATTTGCGCCCCGCCGGACGGCAAGCGATTCCCGATACGACAAGCGCCGGGCCGTCCATCGAACGGCCCGGCGCTTGTCGCGGCCCGCATCAGCGTGCGCGGCCTTTCCATCTCCTCAGCAGCAGCGCGTTCGTCACGACGCTGACGCTGGAGAACGCCATCGCCGCGCCCGCGATCACCGGATTCAGCCAGCCGAGCGCCGCGAGCGGCACGCCGATCAGGTTGTAGACGAACGCCCAGAACAGGTTCTGCTGGATCTTCCGATACGTCCGCTTTGAGATGTCGATCGCATCGGCGACGAGCGCCGGGTCGCCGCGCATCAGCGTGATGCCGGCCGTATGCATCGCGACGTCGGTGCCGGTCGCCATCGCGATGCCGACGTCGGCCGCGGCGAGCGCGGGCGCGTCGTTGATCCCGTCGCCGACCATCGCGACGATTCCGCCGTGCGTGCGTTTCAGTTCGGCCACCACGCGTGCCTTGTCGTCGGGCAGCACCTGCGCATGCACTTCGCCGATCCCGAGCGTCGCCGCGACGGCCGCTGCGCTGCCGCGGTTGTCGCCCGTGACGAGCACGCTCGCGACGCCACGCGCCGACAGTGCCGCGATCGCGTCGCGCGCGCCCGGCTTCACGGTGTCGCCGAACGCGATCAGCGCGAGCAGCGCGCGCGGCGCGTCGGCACGCATCAGCCACGAGATCGTGTTGCCCGCGCGCTCGAATTCCGCGGCACGCGCGTCGAGTTCCGGCGGCACGACGATGCCGAGTTCGTCGCGCCAGCGGGTGCTGCCGAGTGCGAGACGCTCCCCGCCGACGCGCGCCTCGACGCCGCGTCCGGCCACCGCGCGCGCGTCGGCCGCGACGATCTCGGCCGAACCCGCGCCGCCGCGGGCCACGACGTCCGCATCGTGCGCGGCGACCACGGCGCGCGCGAGCGGGTGGTCGCTTTGCCGCTGGACCGCGGCCGCGAGAGCGAGCGCTCGCTCACGTGGGACGCCGACGGCGTCGAATGCCGTCACGGACGGTTTGCCTTCGGTCAGCGTGCCGGTCTTGTCGAACGCGATCACCGTGGTGCGCTGCGCGAGTTCGAGCGCCAGGGCATCCTTGATCAGCACGCCATGGCGGGCCGCGACGCCGGTGCCCGCCATGATCGCGGCGGGCGTCGCGAGGCCGAGCGCGCACGGGCACGCGATGACGAGCACCGCGACCGCGTTGAGGATCGCCGTTTCGATGCCGGCGCCGGCGATCAGCCAGCCGGCCAGCGTCAGCACGGCGATGCCGAGGATCGCCGGCACGAACACTTCGCTGACGCGATCGACGAGCCGCTGGATCGGCGCCTTTTCCGCCTGCGCGGATTCGACGAGGCGGATGATGCGCGCGAGCGTCGTCTCCGCGCCGATCGCGGTGGTTTCGACGACGAGCGCGCCTTCGCCATTGATCGAGCCGGCCGTGACCGGATCGCCGTCTTCCTTCGGCACCGGCAGGCTTTCGCCGGTGATCAGCGATTCGTCGACGTGCGAGCGGCCCGACGCGATCCGGCCGTCGACGGGCACACGCTCGCCGGGACGGATGCTGACGGTCGTGCCGACCCGCACCTGCGCCAGCGGCACGTCGCGTTCGACGCCGTGCTCGACGACGCGCGCGCGGTCGGGGCGCAGCGCATTCAGCGCGCGGATCGCCTCGGTCGTCTGGCGTTTCGCGCGCGCTTCGAGCCATTTGCCGAAGCGCACCAGCGTGATGATGACGGCCGATGCCTCGAAATACAGATGGCCGGGGTGCGCGGGGTCGCGCAGCAGCATCCACAGGCTCAGCCCGTACGCGGCCGATGTGCCGAGCGCGACGAGCAGGTCCATGTTGCCGGTGCGTGCCTTCACCGCATGCCAGGCGGCGCGGTAGAAGCGTGCGCCGAAGCCGAACTGGACGACCGACGCGAGCGCGAGCTGCAGCCAGCCGGGCAGCATCGCGTCGATGCCGAACGGCGCGACGAGCATCGGCACGATGAGCGGCACGCTCAGCACGGCCGAGCCGATCACGAGATTGCGTTCGCGGATCGCTTCGCGGCGCTTGCGGGCGTCGGGGGCTTGCGCGGGTTCGGCGGCGCGGGCTTCGGCGTCGGCCGAGGCGTCCGCGTCCGGCGCAACGGCGAGCGACGCCCGATAACCGGCCGTCGTGACCGCCGCGATCAGCGTGGCGGCGTCGAGCGTGCCGGCGCCATGCACCGACGCGCGTTCGGTCGCGAGATTGACCGACGCGCGCGTGACGCCAGGCACGGCGGCCAGCGCCTTTTCGACGCGGCCGACGCAGGATGCGCACGTCATGCCGCCGATGTCGAATTCGAGATCGCGGGAAGCGCCCGGAGGCGGCGGCGCGGCGACCGGTGTCGCGCCGTAGCCGGCTTGCCGCACGGCTTCGGCCAGTTGCGACGCGGAAACGTCCGGGGCCGCGTCGACGGTCGCGCGCTCGGTGGCGAGGTTGACGGACGCGCGCGCGACGCCGGGCACCTTCGCCAGCGCCTTTTCGACGCGCGACACGCACGACGCGCAGGTCATGCCGTCGATGTCGAGTTCGATGCCGGCGGCGGGCGCGGGCAGTGCGCTCGCCGGCGCTGCGGGCCGGGCGGTCGCGTGCATCGCGTGCTCGACGTGCGCGGACGCAACGGCTGCGACCGCCGCTTCGCGCACGGCGGCGCGATAGCCGGCGGCGTCGACCGCGGCAACGAGCTGCGCGGGCTCGACCGTGTCCTGCACGGTCACCGTCGCCGCATGCGCGTCGAGATCGACCGCTGCCTCGACGACGCCCGGCACGGCGGCCAGCGCACGCTGCACGCGGCCCGTGCAGCCGCCGCAATGCATGCCGTCGATGGACAGTTCGATCGTTTGCATGTCGGCGGAGGCGAGTGGTTCAGTCATGTCGGATTCCCCAAAAGCGCGGTTCGTGCCGCGAATGACGCCAGTATCAACATTCCCATGATGGGAAGGTCAAGGGGGGCGATGCAATACGGCATCGTGCCGACGGCCGGCCCATTCTCGCCCGACATGCCGCCCCGCGCAGGCGGCGGCCGGTTCCGGACAAGGGCCGGATCAATGGAACTCCGGGCCGACGACAGCCCGGCTACCGCTGCGCCCGATATTCGGCATATTGGGGGATGCCCTTAGGCGCTATGATACCGGCCTGACATCAGCGCCCGCCGAGCGAAGCGGCGATCGGGCATGCTGGGGTGCCTTGCTTTCGCCGATCGTGAGTCGAACAAGGCGTTGACTGACAAGAACGATATTCGGCCAGTACTCAATGATTGAAAACCTACGAGAATCAATTTCTCTGCGGCGCGCGGCAGGCGCGTCGCTGGCTCTGGCGGCGCTGCTGGAAGGATGCGCGTCGCAGCCGGACGCGATCCAGCGAAAAACCGGCTGGATGCGTGCCGAAGTGGCCGACTCCTATGTATACGCGTATCCGCTCGTGCTGATGGACGTCGCGAAGGAAGCCGCGACGGGCGGCGACAGCGCGCAGCCGGGCCAGGCGCCGCTCAACACGCTGCGCCACGCGCAGGCGCTGCCGCCCGTCGGCGCGCTCAACCCGCCGCTGCCGGGCGTCGACACGCTCGACTCGACCGGCTGGCTCGACGTCGGTGCCGAGCCGGTGATTGTGACGCTGCCGGATACCCGCGGCCGCTACTGGGATGCCCGCGCGCTCGACATGTGGACGAACGTGCTGTGGTCGTCGTCGAGCGTGGCGGCGCGTGGCGCTCGCGGCGCCGCGCGATCGCAAACGATTGCCTTCGCCGCGAAGGACTGGCAGGGCACGCTGCCGAAGGGCGCATTGCGTATCGACGTGCCGTCGGCCAACGCGTGGCTCGAGGTGCGGCTGCAGACGAGCGGCGGGCGCGACCTCACGAACGTGAAGAAACTGCAGCGGGCGATCCGCGTGGTGCCGCTGTCCGTCTATACGGGCAGCACGCGCGGCGCGTCGGTCGCGGTCCATGCGGGCAGCGCGCCGTTGGAAGCGGCGAGCGGCGGCACGCCGGCCGAGCAGGTGGCCGCGCTCGATCCGAAGGCGTTCTTCACGCGCTTCGCGCGGGCGCTGCAGGACAATCCGGCACCGGCCGACGACGCGCACGCGAACGAATTGCTCGGCGACATCGGCGTGACGGCCGGCTACCCGGTGCTGTGGACGGGCGATCGCCTCAACGCCGCGACGGCCGGCGTCGCCGAGGCGCGCGCGCGGCTCGCGACACCGCCGTCGAACCTGCTGAACGCGAACGGCTGGAGCTGGATCGGCGACACGGCCGGCAAGTACGGCCAGGACTATGCGCTGCGCGCATACGCGGCCTACACGCAGTTCGGCACCGCGACGCGCGACGACGAGACGCTCGCGCTCGTGCGCGTCGATAGCGACGGCCACACGCTGAACGGCGCGAACCGCTACGTGCTGCACTTCGCGCCGGGTGCGCTGCCGCCGGTGCGCGGGTTCTGGACGCTCACGCCGTACACGACGAACGGCGCGCTGCCCGACGTCGGCTCGGCGCGCCGCTCGCTGGGCGACCGCGACCGCTTGCGCCGCAATCACGACGGCTCGATCGACGTGGTCGTGTCGGCGTCGCCGGGCGGCACGCACGCGGCCAACTGGCTGCCGGCGCCGCGCGCCGACTTCGCGCTCGCGCTGCGACTCTACGCACCGAAGCCGCAGGCGAGCGACGGCTCGTGGATGCCGCCCGTCGTCGTCCGAAAGTGAACCGACGGGCGCCGCCGCTGTCCGATTCGCGGGCGCGGCGGCCTCGCCCGAGCGTCGTTCCGTCACCACCTGAGCCTATACTTTCGGGATAGCGTGCGCGGCCGTGCCGGTTTTCCGGCGCGGCCCGGCATCCATTCCCGAGGCATCCAAGCATGTCAAGCGCAGACAAAGAAACCGTACCCTCGACCTTCCAAGCCCTCGGCAGCGTTGCACGCTCGCGCCGGACCCGACGTATCGGCCTCGGCGTGCTGATCTTTCTCGTTTTATTCGGACTGCTCGGATTCTTCGCGGCGCCGCCGCTGATCCGCCACATCGCCGAACAGCAACTGAGCCAGCAACTCGGCCGGCCGTCCACCGTCCAGCGCATCGCGCTGAACCCGTACACGCTGAACCTCGAAGCCGACGGCGTGCACGTCGGCGAGCGCGGCGGCCAGGGCGACTTCATCGACATCGGCAAGCTCGTCGTGCGGCCGTCGTGGTCGTCGCTGTTCCGCGGCGCGCCGATCGTCAACGAAGTGCGCGTCGACTCGCCGCGCTTCCACATCGTCCGCTACGACGCGCAACGCTTCAACTTCACCGACCTGATCGAGAAGTTCTCGACGCCGTCCAAACCCGAAAGCAAGCCGACCCATTTCTCGGTGTCGAACATTCAGGTCAACGACGGGCGGATCGACTTCGACGACCGCCTGCTGAACGAAAAGCACGTGGTCGACAACTGGACGCTCGGCATTCCGTTCATCGCGACGCTGCCGTCGAAGACCGACATCTTCGTGCAGCCGAAGCTGCGCGCGCGAATCGACGGCAGCCCGATCGCGATCGACGGCAAAACGAAACCGTTCGCGCTGTCGCGCGAGTCGGAAGTCGCGCTGAAGTTCGACCGGCTCGACGTGCCGAAGCTGATTTCCTACGCGCCGGCGAAGCTGCCGGTGATCGTCGCGAGCGGCCTGCTCAGCAGCGACCTCACGCTGAACTTCGTGATGAGCGGCGCCACGCCGTCGCTGCGCGTGTCGGGCACCGTGGATCTCAACGACGCGAAGGTGACCGACCGCGCGTCCGCGCCGCTGTTCGCCGCGCGCGGCGTGCACGTCGCGGCCGCCGGCCTCGAGCCGCTGCGCAACGTGCTGCATTTCGACGAGATCCGGCTCGACCAGCCGGTCGTCGACCTGGCGCGCGACAAGCAGGGCGTGCTGAACGTCGAGAAGCTCGCCGGCACGCCGGCCGCCGCGCCAAAGGCAGACACGGGCAAGCCTGCCGCGTCGGGCGCCGCCGCATCGACCGCCGCCGCCGCCAACGCCAACGCCGCGAGCGGCGCGAAGGCCGAAGCCGCCGCGAAGGAAGCGCCGCCGCTCGACCTGACGATCCGTCATTTCGCGATCGACGGCGGCACGATCAACGTCGACGACCGCGTGCCCGCGACGCCGACCGCGCTGTCGCTGACGAAGCTCGCCGCGACGCTCGACGGCTTCACGCTGCAGGGCAAGACGCCCGCGAAATACACGCTGTCGACGTCGCTGTCGCGCGGCGGTGACGTGAAGGCCGAAGGCGCGTTCAGCCTGGCCGCGAAGCAGGCCGACACGAAGCTGACGGTCGACGCGCTCGCGTTGCCGGCGCTGCAGCCGTATCTCGGCGAGGCGACCCGCGCGCGCGTGCTCGACGGCACGCTCGGCGCGAGCGTCAACGCGAAGGCCGACTGGGGCAAGACGCCGCTCGACGCGCAGGTCGCCGACAGCACGGTGAGCCTGAAGTCGCTGAAGCTCGCGACGCCGGACGCGAAGGCGCCCGCGATCGTGCTGCCCGACGCGAGCGCGAAGATCGCGAAGGTCGACGTCGCCGCGCGCACCGCGGAAATCGCGAGCGTCGATGCGACCGGGCTCGCGCTCGACGTGAAGCGCCTGAAGGACGGCAAGATCGACCTGGCTGCGCTGGCCGAACCCGCGCAGGCGGCGGTGCCCAGGCGCACGGTCGCGCGCAAGGCCGAGGCGGCCGCGCCGTCGTGGCATTACCGGATCGACGCGCTGAACGTGAAGGAGTCGTCCGCGAACTTCACGGACCTGTCGACGCCGCGTCCGGTGAAGCTCGCGATCAAGCCGCTCGACCTGTCGGTGCAGAAGATCAGCGACGACATGACGAAGCCGCTGCCGGTGCAACTGAAGGCGACGCTGAACCGCAAGGGCTCGGTGAACGTGTCGGGCGACGTGACCGCGCAGCCGCTGAAGCTCGGCCTGAAGATCAACGGCAACCGCCTCGACGCAGCCGCGTTCGAGCCGTACTTCGGCAGCGCGCTGAACGCGACCATCGCGAGCGCACTCCTCAACGCGCAGGGCAACCTGACGTTCGCGCAGGTGAAGGACACGCCGCGCGCGACCTATCGCGGCGATGTCGCGCTGGTCGACGTGCGGATGCTCGACAAGGCGACGTCCGACCCGTTCGCGGGCTGGCGCTCGCTCGCGCTGTCGAACCTGAAGGTGAACTACGACGAGAAGGGCACCGACGTCGACGCCGCGCGCGTGACGTTCTCGAACTTCTACGGCCGCGTGCTGCTCGATGCGCAGGGGCGGCTGAACCTGAAGGACGTCGTCGCGAAGGAGACGGGCCCCGCGCAATCGCTCACGCGTGACGCGAGCAAGGGCGAACCCGTGCCGCTGTCGCCGGGCGTGACGCCGCCGGCCGCCGCGCAGGCCGCATCGGCCGCGGCCGTGCAGCAGGCGTCCGCGCCGGCCGCCGCATCGGCGACGGTCGTCGTGAAGGCCGCGCCGCCGCCGCAGAATCCGGTGCGCATGCATTTCGGCCAGCTCCTGCTGCAGAACGGCCGCGTGACCTACACCGACAACTTCATCAAGCCGAACTACACGGCGAACCTGGTCGCGATCAAGGGGACGGTCGGCGCGTTCGGCACGGACTCGACGACGTCCGCGCCGGTCGACGTCGCCGCGAACCTCGCGGGCAACGGGCCGATCTCGATCAAGGGCTCGGTGAACCCGCTGATCGACAAGCCGGCGCTGGACCTCACGGCGACCGCGCACGACATCGAGCTGACCAACCTGACGCCGTATTCGGCGAAGTACGCCGGCTATCCGATCACGAAGGGCAAGCTCAACGTCGACCTGCACTACCAGCTCGCGAACGATCAGCTGCAGGCGAACAACCACATCTTCATCGACCAGCTCACGTTCGGCGATCACGTCGAGAACGACACGGCGACGAAGCTGCCCGTGAAGCTCGCGATCTCGCTCCTGAAGAACACGCGCGGCGAGATCGACGTGAACCTGCCGGTGTCGGGCTCGCTGTCGAATCCGGAGTTCAGCGTCGGCGGGCTGATCTGGCGTGCGGTGCTGAACCTGATCGCGAAGGCCGTCACGTCGCCGTTCACGCTGCTCGCGAACGCGTTCGGCGGCAGCGGCGGCGAGGATCTCGGCTACGTCGAGTTCGCGCCGGGCACGTATGCGCTGACCGACGCGCAGCAGAAGAAGCTCGACACCGTCGTGAAGATGCTGACCGAAAAGCCGTCGATCCGGCTGGACCTGATCGGCCGCGTCGATCCGGCGAAGGACACGCCGGGGCTGCGCGACGCGTACGTCGAGCGCCTGGTGCGTCAGCAAAAGCTGAAGGACGTGGTCGGCCAGGGCGAGAGCATCGATCCGATGTCGGTGAAGGTCGAACCGGCCGAGTACAGCAAGTACCTGACGCGTGCGTACAAGGCCGCCGACTTCAAGAAGCCGCGCAACCTGATCGGCTTGCAGAAGACGCTGCCCGATGCGGACATGAAGCAGGCGCTCGCCGATCACGCGCCGGCCGACGACAATGCGCTGCGCGCGCTCGCGCAGCGGCGCGCGGAGGCCGTGCGCCAATACCTCGACGGCAAGATCGATTCGAGCCGCATGTTCGTCGTGGCGCCGAAGCTCGATGCGAAGGGCATCGAGGACAAGGGCGCGACGACGCGCGTCGACTTCGGCCTGCAGTAAGCCGCGTCACGCCATCATCCGCCGCCGCCGCGCCCGACCGGCAATCGGGCGCGGCGGCGCGCCTTCCTGTCAGCGCTCGGCGATCGCCGGTTCGCGCTTGTCCAGTTCCTTCCTCGCGGCCAGCGGCAGGCGGGCGTCGTCCCACTGCGTCAGCCACTCGACTTCCTTCGCGGTGAACACCTGTCCGTAGTTGCGCAGCGCGTACTGCAGCGCGTCGACGACGTGATGGCGAATGATTTCGGGGGTACGTGCATCGTCCAGCACGAACCGGAGAGCTTCCAGGGTCGACATAGTCGTGCTCCGGGTCAGGGAAAACCCTTTATCACACGCCAATAGTCATGCGCCAAGCAGGAAAAAAAATCGCGCGGCGGGCGATGGCGCGCGCCATGCACCGGCCCGGTGCGCACGTCGCGGCGTGCGCCTGGGGCACCCTGCATTGCGACGGCGTCGTGTCATTTGCGATTGGTTACGTTTGACAGAAAACAGAAAGCCCCGCTTCATCGGACCGCCGCACGATCCCGCCATATTTTGCGCGCCTGTTGGCAGGTCACGCAGTTCAACGTCAATCGATGAGGTGGGGTGATGATGTCTTTCCTTGGTAAGCAGCGGAAGGTGGCGGCGATGGTGGCGGGCGCGCTGGCGCTCGCAAGCGCGGGTGTCCACGCCGCGCAGCAGGACGGCAACGGTCAGGGCGACGCCGCCGGCCACGGCCGGCGCGTCGTGAAGCACGTGCTGCTGATCAGCGTCGACGGCCTGCACGAGCAGGACCTCGCGCGCTGCATCGGCGCGAACACGTGTCCGAACATCGCGGTGCTCGCGCAAACCGGCGTCACGTACACGAACGCCTATACGCCGGGCCTGTCGGATTCGTTCCCGGGCCTCGCGGCGCTCGTGACGGGCGGCTCGCCGAAGACGGCCGGCCTGTTCTACGACGTGTCGTACGACCGCAATCTGTATGCGCCGAGCGACACGACCTGCTCGGGCAAGCAGGGCTGGAACGTCGTGTTCGACGAGACGACCGGCATCGACGCCATCAACGGCGGCGCGCTCGTGCACCTCGACGGCGGCGGCGCGTTCAATCCGCAGGCGATCCCGCATGCGAAGGTCAATGGCCAGTGCGTGCCGGTCTATCCGCACAACTACGTGAAGACCAACACGGTGTTCGAGGCCGTCAAGGCCGGCGTGCCGAACGCATACACCGCATGGGCCGACAAGCACGCGTGGGGCTACGACTGGCTGAACGGCCCGTCGGGCACCGGCGTCGACGATCTGATGCGCACCGAGATCAATTCGATCGACCCGGCGACGAACACCGCCTACACCGACGTCTATTCGCACACCGCGCGCTTCGACAACCTGCACGTGCAGGCGCTGGTCAACCAGATCGACGGCCGCGACTCGACCGGCACGAAGAACGCGCCGGTGCCGACGCTGTTCGGCGCCAACTTCCAGACGCTCAGCGTCGCGCAGAAGGCGCCGGTCGCGAAGGGCGGCGGCTATCTCGACGCGAACTTCACGCCGAACGGCCAGGTCGCGAACGCGATCACGTACGTCGACAATTCGATCGGCCGCATCGTCAACGAGTTGAAGCAGCGCAACCTGTACACGTCGACGGCGGTGATCGTCACGGCGAAGCACGGCCAGTCGCCGACCGATCACACGAAGCTCGTGAAGAACGGCGACACGCTGACGAAACTGCTCGAAGCGAACAACTATCTCGACCCGAACGGCAACTTCGGCCAGAACAACACGACGACGGGCAACCTGAACGACGGTTCGGGCCTGGTCGGCACGGGCTTCGTGCAGACCGACGACGTCGGCCTGATCTGGCTGCGCGACCGCAGCCAGCGCACGGCCGTGGTGCAGACGCTGAAGGCGAACCTCGGCTGCAACGCGCCGGGAATCTGCGCCGACGGCTCGCAGGCATACATCCTGTACGGCGCGGCGCTGGCCGACCGGTTCGGCGATCCGGCGAACGGCCGCACGCCGGACATCGTCGTCCAGCCGAATCCGGGCGTGATCTACACGTCGAGCACGAAGAAGGACGAGGAGCACGGCGGCAACGCGCCGGACGACAGCCACCTCGGCCTGCTCGTGTCGTATCCGGGCCTCCACCGCGCGCGCACCGTGAGCGATCTCGTCGGCACGAAGCAGGTCGCGCCGACCATCCTCGGGCTGCTCGGCGCCGAACCGAAGCTGCTGCACGCGGTCGTGGCCGAGAACACGCACGTGCTGCCGGGGCTCGGTATCGACCACTGACGCAACGTGACGGGCGGCACGGCGACGTGCCGTCCACGCGTGCCCGGCCCTGTCGGGCACGCTCATCGATCCGCGCATTCGTCGAGCATCCATTCCCTGAAGCGCCGCAACGCGGCGCTCGTCTCGAGGCGCTCCGGCGCGTAGCACAGGTAGTGCCCCTGCGCGTCGACGTCGACGGGCGCGTCGAACGGTTCGACGAGCGCGCCGCTCGCGAGCGTGTCGACGATCAGGAAGCGCGGCACGAGCGCGAGCCCGAGCCCGGCTTGCGCGGCCTGGATCAGCACTGAATACTGTTCGAAGCGCGGCCCCGCGAGCGCGTTCATCCGGGCGACGCGATGGCGCTCCGCCCAGAGCGACCACGCGATTTCCGCCTGCTCGTGCACGAGCCGCGGCGCGGCGGCCGTGTCGGCGGGCGTGCGCAGCGCATGCCGCGCCGCGAATTCGCCGGAACAGACCGGCACGAACGTGCGGCCGTCCAGGTAATCGCACCGGACGCCTTCCCATGCGCCGTCGCCATAGCGGATCGCCGCGTCGAGCCCGAACGGAAACACGTCGCCGTGCGCGAGATGGCGGCGAAAACTCAGCGTGACCGCTGGCGCGACGGCCAGAAAGCGCGCGAGACGCGGCACCAGCCACTTCGTCGTGAAGGTCGGCACGCTGGCGATCGTCAGCAGGTCGCTGTCCTCGCGCGCGCTCAGCAATTCGATCGATGCGTTGCCGATCTCGCGCAGCGGGCCGATCACGCGCGCGTGATAAACCTGCCCGGCCCGCGTGAGCGCGAGATTGCGCCCCTCGCGCACGAACAGCTTCACGCCGAACAGCGCCTCGAGATTCGCGATCTGCCGGCTGACCGCGCTCGGCGTCAGGCCGAGCTCGCGCGCCGCATACGAGAAGTTCAGGTACTTCACGGAACTCGCGAACGCGTGCAGTTCCGCGACGTTGGGAAACAGGTGCTTCACGGCGAACTATTCCTTGCGCGCACAGATCGATGCGGGCGTTGTACGTTTTTTTCATGACGATGCCATGTCGGATCCGCACACTGCGTCCGTCACGACAACGCGTGCCGGCCCGGCCCGGCGGGCGTTGCGTGACCCGTTCCGTGTCCGTCAGCGAGATTCGCCATGCATTCGCCATCCGCTCCGGCCCTTGCCGAAGCTATTCCGATTCGTCGTAACAAACGGCCGCGCGCGATGGCGGGACGCCTGCTGCTGCGGGCGTTCGTCGCGGCGTTCGGGCTGTATCTCGCGCTGCCGATCGTGCTGCTGCTGATCGGCTCGGTCGGCCAGTCGTGGACGAACACGCTGCTGCCGACCGGCATCACGTCGCACTGGTTCGTCGATCTGGCCGCGAATCGCAGCTTCACCCGCGCATTCGGCACGAGCCTCGCGGTCGCGCTCGCCTGCTGCGCGATCAATGCCGTGCTGGCGCTGCCGCTCGCGTATGCGCTGCATCACCGCGCACTGGCCGGCCGCGGCTTCGCGGCGCGCATCGTGATGCTGATGCCGATCGCGGTGCCGGCGCTGACGCTCGGGTTCGGCTACATCGCGATCTTCAGCGGCGATGCGCTGCCGTGGCTCGGCACGCTGCCGCTGATGATCGCCGCGCACGCCGTGCTGACGCTGCCGTACCTGTTGCAGACGCTGCTGAGCGACCTGCGGCACCTGGGCCTCGCGCATCTCGAGGCATGTGCGGCGACGCTCGGCGCGACGCCGCTGCGCCAGTTCGTCACGATCGTGCTGCCGAACCTGCGGCACAGCCTGTTCTCCGGCCTCGTGATGGTCGCCGCGCTGTCGATCGGCGAATTCCAGATCTCGAACCTCATCGCCGGCTTCCGTTACCGCAACTATCCGATCGTGCTGCTGCAGGCGTTCTACGGCGCGTCCGGGATGGCCTGCGCGGCGACCGTCGTGCTGCTCGTCCTCGCCGTGCTCGCGACGCTCGCCTCCGTCTTCACCGTGCAACGCCTGAAGTGAAACCGTCATGAGTCTCGATTTCGAAAACGTCAGCTTCCAGTATCCGGGCGCCCGTCACGGCGTCGACGCGGTCACGCTGTCCGCGGCCCAGGGCGAACTGCTCGCCGTGATGGGCCGCAGCGGCTCCGGCAAATCGACGCTGCTGCGCCTCGCCGCCGGCCTGCTCGACGGCTACCGCGGCCGTATCGCGATCGGCGGTCGCGACATGGCCGGCGTGCCGGTGTGGCAGCGCGAGGTCGGGATGGTGTTTCAGCACTACGCGCTGTTTCCGAACCTGTCGGTCGTCGACAACGTCGCCTATGGCCTGAAGATGCGCGGCATGGCCGCGGCGCCGCGCCGCCGCCGCGCGCTCGAGATGCTCGAACGTGTCGGTCTCGCCGCGCAGGCCGGGCGCGGCACGGCGCTGCTGTCCGGGGGGCAGCAGCAGCGCGTCGCGCTGGCCCGCGCGCTCGTGATCGAACCGAAGCTGCTGCTGCTCGACGAGCCGCTCGCGGCGCTCGACGCCGGCATTCGCCACCAGTTGCGCGACGAGATCCGCGCGCTGCAGCGCGCATGCGGCGCGACGACGCTGCTCGTCACGCACGACCAGGACGAAGCGCTCAGCATGGCCGACCGCGTGGCGATCGTCGACGGCGGACGCATGCTCCAGGCCGGCACCCCGCGCGACTTGTACGAGCGTCCGGCGACCGCGCAGGTCGCGCGTTTCGTCGGCCATTCGACGCTGCTGCGCGGCCGTGTGCTCGCACATGGCGCGGTCGACGTGCGGTTCACGACGCTGTGCGCGGATACGGGCGCGCACCGGCCGGGCGACCCGGTCGAGGTGCTGATCCGTCCGGAACACCTGCAGCCCGATCCCCCCGCGTACGTCGCGAACCGCATCGATGGCCGGGTCGGCGAGGTGCGCTACTTCGGCGCGACACAGCGCTTCGATTTCGTGCCGGCCGGCGCGACCGACGCACTGCTCGGCGAAGGACGCGAACTGCCCGCGCGCTGCGTGTCGATCGAGCCGCGCCATTTGCTCGTGCTGCCCGCCGCGTGAGCGCGGGCGACCTATTCATTCAACGGAGAATCACGATGTCCGCACGCCGCCACTTTCTTCATGCGATGCGCCGCCGCCTGCTGGCGCTCTGCGCGTTCGCGACCCTCGCGCCGGCGCTGGCCCATGCCGCGCCGCTGTATCCGGGCGAGGATGCGCTGTACGAGAAGGCCGCCGACGAAGGGCTCGTCGTGTCGTTCGACACGGGCCCGGAGTGGGCGAACTGGAAGTCGCTGTTCGCCGAATTCCGCAAGCGTTACCCGAAGGTCGAGATCACGTACAACGACATCGGATCGGCGGCCACGGTCGTCGCGCTCGACAAGTCGCGACGTCGCCCGCAGGCCGACACGGCCTACTACTTCGCGGCGTCGGCGCTCGATGCGACGGCCAAGGACGTCGTCGCGCCGTTCAAGCCGGTCAATTTCGACAAGCTGCCCACGGTGTTCCGCGCGGCCGACGGCCGCTGGTTCGCGGTGCACTCGCTGAACATCGCGTTGCTCGTCAACAAGAAGCTCGTGAAGAACGTGCCGCAGCGCTGGTCCGACCTGCTGAAACCCGAATATCGCAATGCGGTCGTCTATCTCGACCCGCGCTCGACCGGGCAGGGGCAGGTCGCCGTGTTCGCCGCTGCGTATGCGAACGGCGGCAGCGTCGACAACCCGAAGCCGGGCGCGGAGTTCTTCGGCAAGCTGAAGCAGGCGGGCAACGTGCTGCGCGTCGAGGGGACGACGCCGTACGCGAAATTCGTCAAGGGCGAGATTCCGATCCTGATCGGCTACGAGAACGACGGGCTCAAGGCCAAGTACACGGACGGCATGGGCGATGCGGCCGAAGTCGTGATTCCGCAGGACGGCAGCGTATCGGCGCCGTATGCGATGAGTCTCGTGAAGAACGGACCGAATCCGGCCGCCGCGCAGTTGTGGCTCAACCTCGTGATGAGCGACGTCGGGCAGGGGCTGTTCGCGCAGGGCTACGTGCGCCCGGCCGTGCCCGGCACGCCGGTCGCGCAGGACGTCGCGGCGAAGCTGCCGAACGCGCCGCAGGTGCGTCCGCTGGACGTCGCGAAGGCCGCGACGCACAAGGCCGAAGTCGACCAGCTCTGGTCGCAGGCCACGCTCGGCAAGTAAGGGGCGCGCGATGCGGGTTTCGTCCATGCGGGATGGCGTCCTGCGCCGCTACGGCGCGGCGCCGGCGGCCGCGCTGTTCGCGGTGTGCTTCGTGCTGCCGCTCGGCGCGCTCGTCGGCGCCGCGTTCGACGGCGGCGGCCGCGCGTTCGCCGCGGTGTTCGGCGATCCGCTCGTCGCCGACGCGATCGTGCGTTCGCTGGCGCTCGCGATCGGCGCCGGCACGCTGTCCGTCGCCGTCGGCGTGCCGGTCGCGTTCGTGCTGGCCGGGCAGTCGCCGGCGCGGCGCCGCTGGTCGCTGGCGCTGCTCGGCGTGCCGCTCGCCTTCTCCGGCCTCGTGATCGCGTACGGCTTCATCCTCGTGTTCGGCCGCGCCGGTTTCGTCACGATGCTGCTGGCGTCGCTCGGCGCGGACCCGACCGTGGTCGGCGGCGCGATCTACTCGATGCCGGGGCTCGCGTTCGCTTATGCGTATTACCTGATCCCGCGCGTCGCGCTGATGCTTTACCCGGCGCTCGCGAATCTCGACCGGCGGCCGCTCGAGGCGGCGCTGACGCTCGGCGCGCGGCCGTGGCGCGCGTGGTTCGACGTCGCGTGGCGCGAGCTGTGGCCGTCGATCGCGTCCGCGTGGTGCCTCGTGGCTGCGATCGCGCTCGGCACGTACGGCACGGCGCTCGCGCTGGCCGGCACTCAGGTCAACATCCTGCCGCTGCTGATGTATCTGAAGCTGTCCGACGGACAGACCGATTTCTCGCAGGCCGCCGTGCTGTCGATCGTGCTGACGGCGCTTTGCACCTGCGTTCTTGCACTGGGGGAAGGACTTGCACGGCAACGACGTCATTGAATGGTCGAGCGACACGCGCGACGCGCTGGCGCAACTCGCGCGGCGACAGCGCGGCGCGCAACGGCACCGGATGCCGGTCGGCGTGATTGGGCCGCGCGACGCGACGCACGCGCAGCTCGCCGTCGCCGAGCGGATCGCGCACGGGATCGCGGCGACGGGCCTCGCGATCGTCGGCGGCGGCAAGCAGGGAGTGATGGAGGCCGCCGCGCGCGGCGCGCGGGCCGCGGGCGGATGCGCGATCGGGCTGCTGCCCGAGGATGACGCGCGGGACGCGAATCCGTATCTGACCGTCGCGCTGCCGACCGGGCTCGGCATCACGCGCAATGCGCTGATCGCGCGCGCGTCCGTGTGCCTGATCGCGGTCGGCGGCGGGCTCGGCACGCTGTCGGAAATCGCGCTGGGGCTGCAATGGGGCAAGCCGGTGTTCGGGATCTGCGACGCGCCGCAGGTGGCGGGCGTCGAGCGTTTCGACGAAGCAGACCCGCTCGTCGCGCGCGTTGCGCGATGGCTGTCCGCCTCGGTGTAGCGCGACTTGAAATGGGGGGCATGACGCGCCATATTGGCCGCGTACGTTGTTCGTCAACGATGTGAAAAGGAAATCCGATGCGTCTGCTGCTTGCCCTCTTGCTGCCGTGGTTCCAGTTCTTCACGATCGGCCGCCCGATCGCCGGCGTCATCTGCCTGATTCTGCAGCTCACGATCATCGGCTGGCTGCCGGCCGCGATCTGGTCGGTGTATGCGCTGAGCCAGTACAAGACCGATCGCAAGATCGAGGCGGCGCTGCGCGAGCGGGGGTAGGCGACGGGCGTTTCCCTTCGACCGCTGCTTCTGGCGTTCAAGGGCTCGCTTCCTATTTCGGTAGAAATTTATATAATTCAGCTACGATGAACGGAATGATTTATATAGATTTCTGCTTAAATGAGCGCCTCCTGCACGATCCAGCTTCACGCCGACGGTGTTTGGCACGACATCGGCGTCGTCACCCTTTTCGGCGAGCCTGACCAGGGCTGGCGCAGTCGCGCCTATACGGGTTACGACGTCGAATGGGTCGTCCGGCATCAATTCGCCCGCGATGCGCATGCGATGGCGTGCGGCTTTCCGGTCGATCTCGAGCCCCTGATGACGCCCCACTGGCCGATTTTCCTGATCGATTTGTTGCCGCAAGGCTTCGGCCGTCAGGAACTGTTGCGTCGCCTCGATCTGCCGGAAACGGCGGAGGAACGTGCCGACTGGCCGTTGCTGCTCGCGGGGGCAGGCAACTCGATCGGCAATCTGCGCGTCAAGGAAGCCGCGCAGTGGCTTGCCGAGCGCCAGGGGCCGCGACAAGGTTTTACTGACGACGACGTTGCCGCGCGCGGAGACGCATTCAGCGAATATCTCGCCGAACACGGATTCTTTGTCGCGGGCTCCTCGGGGGTGCAGGGCGAGTGGCCGAAACTCCTGCTGACCCGTGCCGACGATGGCCTGCTCTATCTCGATCACACGCTGCCGGACGCGCACGCGGCCGAGCACTATATCGTCAAGTTCGGACGCGGCGCGAACGAGCGTCTGGCACAGATCCTTCGTCACGAAGCGCCCTACATGGCATTGGCTCAGCGGCTTGGGTTGCGCGTGCATGCGCCGCTGATGCTGCGCGATCGGTCGCTATTCATCCCGCGGTTCGACCGCGCGCGCGTCGATGGCCGCGTCGTCCGGTTCGCTCAGGAAAGCATTGCGTCACTGACCGGCAAAGCCGGCTTCGGCGTCGTGCCGAGTCACGACGAGGTGTGCGGGCATCTCGTGCGCCGATGCACCGACCCTCAAACCGAGGTGGCCGAGTATCTGTGCCGCGACGTCGCGAATCTTGCGTTGGGCAACAAGGACAATCATGCACGGAACACCGCATTGCAACGCGACTTCGATGGACGCGTCGCGTTGACGCCGCTTTACGACTTCGCGCCGATGCATCTGCATCCCGACGGCATTGCACGGCGCATCCGCTGGGAAGGCAACGACGGGGGGCGGCCGGACTGGGCGCGGGTACTCGATGCGGTCGTTCGGGCGAGCGAGCCGCACGCGGGGGAGGCGCATGCCGCGCTCGATCGCGACGCATTGCGGGCACGGCTGCAGGCAATGGCACCGCGCTTGGCGGAGATCGCCGATCAGGGCGTCGATCTCGGCCTGGAGCACGATGTGCATGCTTTCCTGAAACCGGGCATCGAGCGGCTCGCCCGCGAACTGGATGCACTGCGCTAGACGGAGGCGACACGATGGACAAACGCTATAACGCGATGTCGCTTCCCGATCAGCTCGCGTTGCGTCGGCAAGCGATCGAGGACGTTCTCGCGCATCCCGAGTGGTCGCTGCGCGAATCCGTGCGTCATCTGAAGCAGACGATGCGGCTGACGAGCGCAGAGATGGCGAAGCTCGCCGGCGTGTCGACGAAGACAATCCAGGATATCGAGCAGGGCCGCAGCGACGGGACGGTACAAACGATGAACCGCATATTCGGCATGCTCGGACTGAAGCTCGGCGTCGTGCGGCGGGCGCCGCAATGACGTACGCGGCGGCATGATCGTCCGCCCGGCGGCCGGGACGTTACTTCACCGCGAACAGCGTCAGGTTCATGAAGATCTTGAACGCATAGCCGAGCGTGACGGCGCCGAGCACGCCGCCCGCCCACAGCACGACGAACCACATCCAGCCGCGCATCCGCATCCGCGGCCGCGGCGCGTCGGGCTGGCGAGCGGCGGAATCAGTGGTGGTAGTAATGCTGGTCTTCATGGCGCACCTTGCCTCGGAATACCCAGTAACCCATCGTCGTGTAGGCGATGATGATCGGGAGGATAACCGCTGCGCCGACCAGCGTGAAGGTCTGGCTCGAGCGCGGTGCCGCGGCTTCCCAGATCGTCATCGTCTGCGGAATCGCATACGGGAACATCGTGACGAGCAGGCCGACGTAGCCGAGCAGCACGAGCGCCAGCGCCAGCACGAACGGCGTCATGTCGTGCCGGTCGCGCACCGCGCGACGCATCCACACCGCGCACCCGGCGACCAGGAACGGCACCGGCAGCAGGCGCCAGAACAGCCCCGAATCGAACCAGCGCTGCGCGATGGCCGGGTCCTGCAGCGGCGTCCACAGGCTGACGACCGCGATGAAGCCGAGCAGCACGACCGTCAGCGGCCACACGACGCGATGGAGGCGCCGCTGCAGGTCGCCTTCCGTCTTCGCGACGAGCCAGCAGCAGCCGAGCAGCGCATAGGTCACGAGCAGGCCGAGGCCGGTCAGCAGGCTGAACGGCGTGAGCCAGTCGAACGCGCCGCCCGCGAACACGCCGTCCTTCACGTCGATGCCCTGCAGGAACGCGCCGAGCGCGATCCCCTGGAACAGCGTCGCGCCGGCCGAGCCGCCGATGAACGCGAGGTCCCACAGCTGCTTCGTGCGCCGCGCCTTCGCGCGGATCTCGAACGACACGCCGCGGAAGATCAGGCACACCAGCATGAAGATCAGCGGCAGGTACAGCGCCGACAGCACCGTCGAATAGACGATCGGGAACACCGCGAACAGCCCGGCGCCGCCGAGCACGAGCCACGTCTCGTTGCCGTCCCACACGGGCGCGACGGTGTTCATCATCAGGTCGCGTTCCTTCTCGTCCGGGAAGAACGGGAAGACGATGCCGATGCCGAGGTCGAAGCCGTCGAGCACGACGTACATGAAGAGCCCCAATGCGATGATCGCGGCCCAGATTACGGTGACGTCCATAGGTTTTCTCGTTTGCGAATATGAAGGGGCTCAGACGGTCTCGATCAGCTCGTCGACGGCCGACATCGGGCGGCGCGCGGTATGGTCGGGGCGCGTGTCGGGCTCGCCGTGTTGCGCGTCGTGCCCGACGTCGGGCAGCGCGGGGCCGGCCTTCATCAGCTTCAGCATGTAGTACACGCCGGTGCCGAACACGAGGAAGTACACGATCACGAACGTCATCATCGACAGGCTGACCTGCTGCACCGACAGCGGCGACACGGCCTGCGCGGTGCGCATCACGCCATAGACGACCCACGGCTGGCGGCCCGCTTCGGTCGTCACCCAGCCCGCGAGCAGCGACACGAAGCCGGTCGGGCCCATCACGAGCGCGAAGCGCTGGAACCACTTCGATTCATACAGGCCGCCGCGGCGGCGCAGCAGCCATGCGAGCGCGGCGAGACCGATCATCGCGAAGCCGAGGCCGACCATGATCCGGAAGCTCCAGAACACGACCGTCGAATTCGGGCGATCCTCGGGCGGGAAGTCCTTGAGCCCGCGGATCTCGCCGTCCCAGCTGTGCGTGAGGATCAGGCTGCCGAGGTGCGGCACCTTCACCGCGTAGCGGGTCGTTTCGGCCTTCATGTCCGGAATGCCGAACAGGTTGAGCGCCGTGCCGCCCTTTTCGGTTTCCCACAGCCCTTCGATCGCGGCGATCTTCGCCGGCTGGTGCTTCAGCGTGTTGATGCCGTGCTGGTCGCCGATCACGGCTTGCAGCGGCGCGAGCACCAGCAGCAGCCACAGCGCCATCGAGAACATCTTCTTCACGCCCTTGTCGCGGCGGCCCTTCAGCAGGTGCCATGCACCCGTCGCGGCCACGACCAGCGCGGCGACGATGAACGCGGCGATCGCCATGTGGAACAGGCGGTACGGGAACGACGGGTTGAAGATGATCGCGAACCAGTCGGTCGGCACGACGCGGCCGTCGACGATCTCGAAACCCTGCGGCGTCTGCATCCAGCTGTTCGACGCGAGGATCCAGAACGTCGAGATCAGCGTGCCGATCGCGACCATCAGCGTCGCGCCGAAGTGCGCGCGCGGGCTGACGCGATTCCAGCCGAACAGCATGATGCCGAGGAAGCCGGCTTCGAGGAAGAACGCGGTCATCACCTCGTACATCAGCAGCGGCCCGGTGACGGCGCCCGCGAAGCTCGAAAAGCCCGACCAGTTCGTGCCGAACTGATAGCTCATCACCACGCCGGAGACGACGCCCATCCCGAACGCGACCGCGAAGATCTTCGACCAGAACAGGCAGAGGGTTTTGTAATACTGCTTGCCGGTCTTCAGCCAGCGATATTCGAGCACGGCGATGAAGCTGGCGAGGCCGATGCTCAGCGCCGGGAAGACGATGTGAAAGGAGACGGTGAACGCGAATTGCAGGCGGGCCAGATCGAGGGCCGAAAAAGCGGTGTCCATACCAGTTGACCGAAGCTGACGATACCCGCCGGCGGGGTGCCGGCGGACCCCGGCCGACGGGGCATCGGGGTTGGCTGGAGTATGTGCCGCGATGTTGCGCCGCGAAATGCGCCAACTCGTCGCAGATGTCCAGCCCCGAACGGGCGGTTTCGGGATAAATCGTTGATTCGTATCAAGATCGCGACGCGCGCCGCGGGTGCCGGCAACGTGGCGGTCTGCCGCATGTGCGGCAATATGGCGCGTCGCATCACGGGAACGACGCGCCGGCGCGGAGTGTGTGCGCCGTGCCGGTCGTGCCCGGATCGGGCGGTGCGATGCATCGGCAAGCGCTGCGCGAATTGCGTACACTCTGAGTCTCGTTTCGGCAGGGCCGGGCGCATCGGTTCCGGTCCGCATTCACTCAGGGCACGAAGATGATCGATTTGCGCAGCGATACCGTGACACGTCCGAGCCAGGCGATGCTGGCCGCGATGACTGCCGCCGAAGTCGGCGACGACGTTTGGGGCGACGACCCGACCGTGCTGCGCCTGCAGGCGGTGACGGCCGAGCGGGCCGGCAAGGAAGCCGGTCTGTTCTTCCCGAGCGGCACGCAGAGCAATCTGGCCGCGCTGATGGCCCATTGCGAACGCGGCGACGAATACATCGTCGGGCAGCTCGCGCACACGTACAAGTACGAAGGCGGCGGTGCGGCCGTGCTCGGCAGCATCCAGCCGCAGCCGATCGAGAACGCGCCCGACGGCACGCTGCCGCTCGCGAAGATCGCCGCCGCGATCAAGCCGCTCGACAATCACTTCGCCCGCACGCGCCTGCTCGCGCTCGAAAACACGATCGGCGGCCAGGTGTTGCCGGACGGCTATGTCCAGGAAGCCGTCGCGCTCGCGCGCGCCCGCGGGCTGGCCACGCACCTCGACGGCGCGCGCGTGTGCAATGCGGCCGTTGCGTCCGGCCGTCCGATCGCGGAACTGTGTGCGCCGTTCGATACCGTGTCGATCTGCTTCTCGAAAGGGCTCGGCGCGCCGGTCGGTTCGGTGCTGGTCGGCAATCGCGCGCTGGTCGAGCGCGCGCAGCGCTGGCGCAAGGTGCTGGGCGGCGGGATGCGCCAGTCGGGCATTCTCGCGGCGGCTTGTCTCTATGCGCTCGACCACAACGTCGAACGGCTGGCCGACGATCACGCGAATGCCGCGCATCTCGCCGCGGGCCTCGCGCGCATCGAGCCAGTGAAGGTGCTGTCGCATGCGACGAACATGGTGTTCGCGCAATTCCCCGAAGCCGATTGCGCGCCGCTCGAGGCGTGGCTCAAGGAACGCGGAATCCTCACGCAGATGCTGTACGCGTCGCGCTTCGTTACGCATTGCGACGTGTCGCGCGCGGACATCGATACCTTCATCGACGCGGTCGGCGCGTATTTCGCGCAGCGGCGCGCGTAAGGCGGAATGCGCCGGCCAGTGGAGGCGCCGGCGCGGCGCGAAGCGGGAGTGGGGCGGCGACGTGGCGGTAGTGCCGCCCGTCTGTCGATATCCGGCGTGCGGGCGGATTACGCTTGCCGGGGCATGTCGGCGGGCGGCGTGCCGTCGCGGAACAGCGCTTTCAGCTGCGTGCGGAGTTCGGCGCTGTCGGTGTGCTGGTGCACCGAGACCGCGTGCTGCACGGCGGCCTCCAGTAGTTCGTTGTCGGAGTCGGCGGAAATCGCGATCGAGCAGTGCATCGCGCTGGGAAACTCGCGGCAGTCGATATAGCGGCGGGACATGATGTTCTCCTCACGGGACAGGGAACGGCCGGGTGTGCTTGATCGGCCGCGCGGCGCGTTCGCGAGGCCGATGAAAAAAGTATAGGCGGCGCGGCGCGGTTGCTCGCCGTCACGCATACCGCACCGCGTGCCGCGCCGGCGACGTCGGTCGCCCGCGGTCACGGCAGCGGCGCGAGCAGCCGGCGCGCCGCTTCGACCACCCGCGCGGACAGCGACGCCATCGTCGGCGACTGCACGGTCCATGCGTGCCAGTACAGCGCGATATCGGTCGGATGCATGGGCGCGAGATCGACGAGCCCCTGCGCGTCGAGCGGCGCGCCCCCGATCAGCGGCTCCGGCACCATCGCGTAGCCGAGCCCGTGCCGCACCGCCGCGAAATGCGCGTGCGTGCCCGGCACGTAATGGCACGGATACGCGCCTTGGGGCAACCCGAATTTCTCCTTCAGGAACGTGGACTGCAGCGTGTCGCGCCGCGAATACGCGACGACGGGCGCATGGCGCGCGCTCGTGCGGTTCAGCCCGCGCGGAAACCAGCGCACCGCGAACGCGGCGGCCGCGAGCAGGCGGTAGCGCATCGTGCCGAGCGGCGTCGCGACGCAGCCGCGCATCGGTTTCGACTCGGTCGTCACGCAACCGACGGCCATCCCGCTTTCGAGCAACGCGAACGTGTGATCCTGGTCTTCGACGATCAGCTCGAACAGGATGCGCTCGCCCGCGAGCACCGACGTCAGGGCGGGCAGGAACCAGGTGCCGAGGCTGTCGGAGTTCAGCGCGATCGTGACGGAGATCGGCGATTCGCGTTCGGCCGCGAGCGTGCTCTGCAGGTCGGCCTGCAGCAGCGCGACGCGGCGCAGGTGCTGCAGCACGCGCTGTCCGGCCACCGTCGGCCGGCAGGGCCGCGCGCGCAGCACGAGCGGCGTGCCGAGGCTCGCCTCCAGCGCGCGCACGCGCTGCGTGACGGCGGACGCGGTCACGTGCAGGCGCACGGCGGCCTGCTCGAAGCTGCCGGTGTCGGCGACGGCCAGCAGCGCGGCGGCCTGCTTCGGATCGATCGTCATCGACATGTCGGCGCAATTCCTGTGAACGTAAGACGAGAACAGGCGGTAGTGTAAGGCAGCGCGCGCGACGCTCCGGGCGCGGCATGACGTCTCGCCGCCGGTGGCGCGCGTGTTTTGAACTACGCTGTATGAACGTGCGCCCCGCGCGCCGGCGATACACGCGGGGCGGGTTGTCCGACCCGCACCCTCCATCCAACCGACACGCCCAGCCGACGGAGCGACTTCGCCATGATCTTCCGGCAACTCTTCGACCCGCAATCGTCGACCTACACGTACCTGCTCGCCGACCGCGCATCGGGCGAGGCGCTGCTGATCGATCCCGTGTTCGAGCAGGTGCGCCGCGATGCGGCGCTGCTCGACGAGCTCGGACTGCGGCTCGTCGCCACCATCGATACGCACGTGCACGCCGATCACGTGACGGGGGCGTGGCTGCTGAAGCAGCGCACCGGCAGCGCGATCGCGATTTCGGCCGCGAGCGGCGCGCAGGGCGCCGACCGCTACCTGAACGACGGCGATCGCTGCGCATTCGGCACGCGCTACCTGACCGTGCGCGCGACACCGGGCCATACGAGCGGCTGCATCAGCCTCGTGCTCGACGACGAATCGATGGCGTTCACCGGCGACTGCCTGCTGATTCGCGGCACCGGCCGCACCGATTTCCAGCAGGGCGACCCGCGCGCGCTGTATCGCGCGGTCCACGGTCGGCTCTTCACGCTGCCGGCCGCATGCCTGCTGTACCCCGCGCACGACTATCGCGGGTTGACGGTGACGAGCGTCGGCGAGGAGCGGCGCTTCAATCCGCGCCTCGGCGGCGATCTCAGCGAGGACGATTTCGCGGGCTACATGCGCAATCTCGGGCTCGCGCATCCGCGCCAGATCGACGTCGCGGTGCCGGCGAACCTGCAATGCGGCGTTGCCGCGAACGCGCCCGACGTGCAGGCGGCGCCCGACTGGGCGCCGCTCGTCTATACGTTCGCCGGGTTCTGGGAAATCGATCCGCAGTGGCTCGAGGATCACCTGTCGGCGGTACAGGTGGTCGACGTGCGCGAGCCGGACGAATTCACCGGCCCGCTCGGCCATCTGCCCGGCGCGACGCCGATTCCGCTCGGCGAACTGGCCGCGCGCACCGGCGAGCTTGCGCGCGACCGGCCGATCGTGACCGTATGCCGCGCGGGCGGCCGCTCCGCACAGGCGACCGTGATTCTGCTGAAAGCCGGTTTCGATGCCGTCGCGAACCTCGGCGGCGGGATGCTGCGCTGGCGCGGCGAAGGCCGCGTCGTGATGGACGGCCGGTCGTAGCGGCGCGGTGCGCGCGGAGCAAAAAAAATCGATCGGTCCGATGTCGAATCGGCCTGGCGCCGTTCGTCGTCAAGGTATCCGATCACGTGGCGCCGCATGACGCGGCGCCGAAACCCTGAGAGACCTCGCGATGATGCCGACGCTATACGCCCATCCCTTTTCCTCCTATTGCCAGAAGGCGCTGACCGCGCTGTACGAGAACGGCACGCCGTTCGCGTATCGCGTGCTCGCGCACGACGATCCGAAGCCGATGCAGGAACTGGCCGCGCTGTGGCCGCTGAAGCGCTTTCCGGTGCTCGTCGACGCGGGCCGCACCGTGATCGAGGCGACGATCATCGTCGAGTATCTCGATCTCTATCATCCGGGGCCCGTGCGGCTGGTGCCCGAGGACCGGCGCGAGGCGCTGGAAGTGCGGACGATGGATCGTTTCTTCGACAACTATGTGTCGACGCCGCAGCAGAAGGTCGTGTTCGATGCGCTGCGGCCGGCGCACGAGCGCGATGCGCGGGGCGTCGCCGATGCGCGCGCGATGCTCGAAACGTCGTACGCATGGCTGGATCGAACGATGGCCGATCGCGAATGGGCGGCCGGCGACCGCTTCAGCCTCGCCGACTGCGGCGCGGCGCCGTTCCTGTTCTATGCGGACTGGACGCACCGGATCGACCCGTCGTTCGCGAACGTGATCGCGTATCGCAAGCGGCTGCTGGCGCGGCCGTCGTTTGCGCGTGCGGTCGACGAGGCGCGGCCGTATCGTGCGTTCTTCCCGCTCGGCGCGCCCGATCGCGACTGACGAGCGCGGCCGCGGTTGCCGGCGCGGCGACGACCTGACCGGCGGCGCGCGCGGTGCGCGATGCCGCCGCGCAGGGCCGGCAGCGCGTGCCCGGGCGTCGTGACGACAGCAGCGGATGCATCGCGGCGCCGTCCCGTTACATCGTCGTGTGCTTGACCGACTGCGCGAGCGTCAGCAGTTCGTCGAACTGCGTGATCAGCTCGAAGCACAGCAGGAACGCGAGCGTATAGGCCGGCGCGGGAAAGCGCCGGATCGCCTCCAGCACCTGCGGCGCGAAGCGCGATCGGATCGCGTCGCGCGTCAGCAGCCACGCGATCGCGATGCCGATCGCGGCGCCGGCGATCAGGTCGGTCGGATAGTGATAGCCGAGATACGCGCGCGGCACGCAGATGAACACGATCGCGTACAGCAGCGCGAACACGCCGGCGCGACGCGCGATGATGAAGATGCCGGTCGCGATCGCCATCCACAGCATCGCGTGATCGCTCGGAAACGAACTCCATGCCTGCAGCGTGGCCGCACGCAGTTCCTCGGACGGGAAGTGCAGATGCAGATCGGGGTTGTAGATCGGCCGCACGCGGAACGGCAGGACTTTCGCGAGCAGCCGGCCGAACGCGAGCGCGACGAGCCCGCTCGCGACCGTCGCGATGACCAGTTCGCGTTGCCGTTCGCGTTCCGGTCCCGGCTGGAACCACAGCCAGCACAGCACGGGGATGAGGATGAAGCCCTTGAACGTATAGAGGCCGGCGATCACGCGGATCGCGTGGTTCATCAGCGGTCCGAACGAGATGTGGGTGAGGAAGACCTGGATCGTGGTGTCGAAATTATTCATGTTCTGCGACCCCGGCGGACACGCAGCACATGACACGCGACCGGCGGGGATCAGGAAGCGCGCTCGCACCGGAGCGCAATGGGGGGCAAGTATGTCACCGGTAATTTCGAAGAAAATGGGAAAAAATACCGGGATTCCCCTGAGAAAACGCGATTTTCCGATGGGGCCGGATTGGAAGCGACCGTGCGGCGCGGTCATGTCGAATCATCTGACGGTTGCGCGCGCATTCGCTGCGCATCGTCGAAAATAATCCGTTGAACTGGACAATTCGGCGGGCCATCGCGGATCTTGCATCGGATGACCGAATGCGCATCGCGTCTCGCGCGGATCTCCCGTGCCGCGCCGGGCCGCGCAGCACCGAACGAAAATAAAAATAAAAAGAAAAGGCGGGCAGGCCGTGTGGGCCTGCCCGCTTCGCATTTGCCAACAGCGCTTGCGCCGGGCGCTGCTCGCGGACTTCGTCGCGATGACGCGAAGCCGTGCCGCTGCGCGTCGAAGGGCGCGACACGCAAGCGTCGTCGTGCGTGCCGTCAGCCGCGCCGGATGCCTTCCGGCAGCGCGCTGATGCGGCGCACTTCGGGCGAGTCGAGCCACGCGCGGGACGTCGCGCAGTCGACGAACATGTCGGTCGCATCGTCGCCCCAAAACAGGTCGCCGTCGAGCTCGAAGGTCGGCACGCCGAACACGCCGTGCGCGATCGCCTGATCGGTGTTCGCGCGCAACGCGTCCTTCACCGGTTGGGCCTCGACGGCCGTCACGCCTTCCGGAAAGCCGACCGCCTCGCACAACGCGGCGAAGCCGTCCGGCGTCGACACGTCCTGGCCGTCGCGCCAGATGTGCCGGAAGATTCGCCGGATCGCATCGGGCGTGTTGCCCATCGCGATCGCGAGACGCAGCGGCCGGATCGGGTTGAACGGATGCGCGGGCGGCATCCGGAACGGGATGCCGAGCTTGTCGGCGCGGTATTGCGCGTGGCGATAGGTGAAGATGCGCTTCGCGGCGATCTCGGCCGGCGCTTTCTGGCCCCAGTGCGTGAGCAGCGCGCCGAGCACGATGGGTTTCGGCTCGTATGCGACGGCAGGCGGCAATGGGTCGAACCGTTCCTGCTGCAGATACGCGAACGGCGAAACGAAATCGAAATACCAGATGGCGGTGCGCGCGGTGTTCATCGAGGGGTTCCCTTGCGTGTCCGGACGGTGGGTGCATGTGCGGCGCCGACGGGCGGCGTGCCGCATGCGTCGACGGCCAGTGTCGCATGCGGCCGCCTTTTGCGCTGCCTCATCGCCGCATGCGCGCGGCCGGCTATGGCTGGGCAGGGCTGTCCGGTATCGCGAATCGGGCGAGACTGTCGCGCACGGCTTGCGCATCGTAGCGCGCGCCCGCGCCACCGAGCGAGACGGTCGCCTTCTGCGCGAGCGGCAACAACATCGCGAGCGCCGCGGCCATCGCCGGCGCGGCGGCCAGCCGCGATATCGGGCCGGACACCGTCAGCGCGCCGACGCAGTCGCCGGCCGCGCCGAACACCGGCACGGAGGCCGACGCGGTTTCCGGGTCGCGCTCGCCGTACGACGCAGCCCACAACTGTTCGCGCACGTCGTTCCAGCGCGCATCGTGCGGCTCGGTGAACGCGAGCAGCACCTTCCCCGACGCCCCCTGGTGAACCGGAAACTCCTCGCCGACCCGGATCGACACGCGCACCGTGCGCGTGGGTTCGACGCGGTAGAGCACCGAGCGCATGTCGCCATGGCGCACGTAGAACGATGCCGTCTCGCCGAGTTCGCGGCTCAGCGTCTCGAGCAACGGTTCGACGACCGGGCCGACCCGGAACGAGCGCTGATACAGTGCGGCAAGCCGCAACGGTTCGTGTCCGACCGCGTACTGGCCGTCGTCGAGCTTGCGCACGAAGCCGCCGTGCTCCAGCGCGGCGAGCAGGCGCAGGATCGTGCTCTTGTACAGCCCGGTGCGGCGCGACAGTTCCGCGAGCGACAGCCGGTCGTCGGTTTGCCCGAAAGCGTGGAGGATCGCGAACGCGCGATCCAGGACGGCGACGCCGCTGGAGGCTTCGGCCGACGCGTCGGGCATTTCGTCGGTGTGATCTGCGGAAGTCGAGGTCGGGGGCACGGCGCGTGGTTCCTTTGGGTGGCGGTCGATCGACTATATCGTTCTGTCTGACAGAACTCAAGTTCCAAAAAATCGCGATTTCACGGGTATACCCCGCTTACAGCCGATGCGACGCGCCTCTAAAGTTCCGTCAAACAGAACGATGTTCTTTCAGATAGAACTGTGAGGTGTCGAATGAGCGTTGCCGGGTATTCGAAGGTGCTGGTCAGCGAGGTCGGGCCGCGAGACGGCCTGCAGAGCATCAAGGCCGTGATGCAGACGGCCGACAAGTTGCGCTGGATCACCGCGCTCGCCGTGGCCGGTCTGCGCGAGATCGAGGTCGGGTCGTTCGTGCCCGCGCGGCTGTTGCCGCAGATGGCCGACGTGCAGGCGGTTGTCGCGCATGCGCTGACGATTCCGGGGCTGCACGTCGCCGCGCTCGCGCCGAACCTGCGCGGCGCCGAAAGCGCGTTCGAGGCGGGGATCCACAAGTTGACGCTGCCGGTATCGGTGACCGAAGCGCACTCGCTGGCGAACATCCGCAAGACGCCGGCGCAGATGATCGACGAGGTGCGCGCGGTCGTCGCGCTGCGCGATGCGCGGTTTCCGTCGGTGCAGATCGAGGCCGGCGTGTCGGTCGCGTTCGGTTGCACGATCGCCGGCGCGGTCTCCGACGACGAGACGATCGCGATGGCGGCCGCGATGGCCGAATGCGGGGTCGACGAGATCGGTCTGTCCGATACGAGCGGCTACGCGAATCCGGCGCAGGTGCGCCGGCTGTTCGTGCGCTTGCAGCGCGAAGTCGGCGACAAGGCCGGCGGCGCGCACTTCCACAACACGCGCGGGCAGGGGCTCGCCAATGTCGTCGCGGCGCTCGACGCCGGCGTGACGACGATCGACGCGAGCCAGGGCGGTCTTGGCGGCTGCCCGTATGCGCCGGGCGCGACCGGCAACATCGTCACCGAGGATCTCGTGTTCCTGCTGGAGTCGATGGGCGTCGACACGGGCGTCGACGCCGACGCGCTGCTCGCCGCGCGCGCGATCCTGCACGCGGCGCTGCCCGCGGAGCCGCTGTATGGCCACGTGCCGGACGCGGGGCTGCCGAAGGGGTTCCGGTACGCGGACGGCCGTGCGCCCGCGGCGGCCCAGCCGGAAGGCTGCGTGACGGGAGTCGCGCAATGAACGATCGCCAACCGGCTTCGCCGCTGCCGTACGAAGGCGTGCGTGTGATCGAGATGACGCACATGGTGATGGGCCCGACCTGCGGCATGCTGCTCGCGGATCTCGGCGCGGAAGTCATCAAGATCGAGCCGATCGCGGGCGACAGCACGCGTGCGCTGCGCGGTTCCGGCGCGGGCTTCTTCGGGATGTTCAACCGCAACAAGAAGAGTCTCGCGGTCGACGTGAAGGACCCGCGCGGTCTGGAGATCGTGCGGCGGCTCGTCGCGACGGCGGACGTCTTCAGCGAGAACTTCAAGAGCGGCACGATGGATCGGCTCGGTCTCGGTTATCCGGCGCTGTCGTCGCTGAATCCGCGCGTGGTGTACGTGTCGCACAAGGGCTTCCTGCCGGGGCCGTACGAACATCGCACCGCGCTCGACGAAGTGGTGCAGATGATGGGCGGTCTCGCCTACATGACGGGCCCCGAAGGCCGGCCGTTGCGCGCGGGCTCGAGCGTGAACGACATCATGGGCGGGATGTTCGGCGCGATCGGCGCGATGGCCGCGCTCGCGCAGCGCGAACGCACCGGCCGCGGCCAGCAGGTGCAGAGCGCGCTGTTCGAGAACAACGTGTTTCTCGTCGCGCAGCACATGATGCAGTTCGCGGTGACGGGGCAGGCCGCGTCGCCGATGCCGAGTCGCATTTCCGCGTGGGCCGTCTACGACGTGTTTGCCGTCAAGGATAACGAACAAGTTTTTCTTGCGGTGGTGTCCGACACGCAGTGGGCGCTGTTCTGCGACGCGTTCGGTTTCGCCGCACTGAAGGACGACGCGCGCCTCGCGACCAACAACCTGCGCGTGCAGGCGCGCGCGTGGCTGTTGCCCGAACTGCGTGCGCGGCTCGCCGTGCATTCGGCTGAGGAGATCGGTGCGATCTTCGAGTCGATCGGCCTGCCGTATGCGCCGATCACGAAGCCGCAGGACCTGTTCGACGATCCTCACCTGCTCGCGACGGGCGGGCTCGAAGCCGTGACGCTGCCGGCCGACGCGAGCAGCGCCGGCCGGCCGGTCGACACGCATACCGCGCTGCTGCCGCTCACGCTCGCGGGCGAGCGCTTGCGGCTGCGTTCGGCGCCGCCCGCGCTCGGTCAGGACACGTGCGCGCTGCTCGGCGAGCTTGGCTATACGCCGGACGAGGCGCGGGCGCTGATCGAAGCCGGCGTCGTCGCCGGGCGGCACGCGCAGGGCGCGGACGACCAATCGACGGGCTTGCCGGCCGACACGCCTTCGCCGAACGAAGTGGCGAGCGCGTAGCGCCGCCGCGACCCAACGAACGACGCATCCCGCCCGCGATCGCGCGGGCGCGGAGTGCCGCATCCACGGAGACAACCATGACATCCGCTTCCCCGGCGCTGGACGCCGATCACGAAACCGACGCGTCGATCGAGCAACGGGCCGTGCGCAAGGCCGCATGGCGCTTCATTCCGCTGCTCGCGCTCGCGTACTTCTTCAACTACCTGGACCGCACGAGCGTCGGGTTCGCCGCGCTGACGATGAACCGCGATCTCGGCCTGACCGCGACGCAGTTCGGCTGGGGCGCGGGGATCATGTTCGCGGGCTATTGCGCGTTCGAAGTGCCGAGCAATCTCGCGCTGTACCGCTTCGGTGCGCGGCGCTGGCTCGCGCGCATCATGATCACGTGGGGCCTGATGGCGGCGGCGACCGCGCTCGCGACGGGGCCGACGAGTTTCTATGCGATCCGGCTGCTGCTCGGCATCGGCGAGGCCGGGTTCTTTCCGGGCGTGATCTTCTTCCTCGCGGTGTGGTTTCCGGCGAGTTACCGCACGCGCGTGCTTGCCTGGTTCACCGTGTCGACGCCGCTGTCGTCGCTGATCGGCGGCCCGCTGTCGACCTGGCTGCTGCAGCTCGACGGTGCGCTGGGCCTCGCGGGCTGGAAGTGGATGTTCATCGTCGAAGGGCTGCCGGCGTGCGCGCTCGGCTTTCTCGTCCTGAAGCTGCTGTCGGATTCCCCGGCCACGGCCGCGTGGCTGTCGGACGACGAGCGTGCCGCGCTGCAGCGCGCGTTCGAGCGCGACGGCGCCGCCGCCGGCCGCAAGAAGCGCTTCGGCGTCGCGCTGCGTGACGTGCGCGTCTACGTGCTCGCACTGATCTCGTTCGGCTTCACGATGGGCTCGTACGGCATCGGCATCTGGCTGCCGCAAATGCTGAAGGCGCACGGGATGTCCACGATGCAGACCGGCTGGCTGTCCGCGGTGCCGTACTTCTTCGCGACGATCGCGTTGCTGTGGTGGGCGAAGCGGGTGGACCGGCGCGGCGGCCCGGTCGCGAACCTGGCGATCGGATTGTTCATCGGCGCGGTGGCGCTCGGCGTGTCGACCCATTTCCTGACGCTCGGGCCCGCGCTCGTCGGCATCACGCTCGCGCTGATCGGCACGATTGCCGGACGCACGATCTTCTATACGCTGCCTTCGCGCTTCCTGTCCGGCCAGGCCGCGGCCGGCGGGCTGGCGCTGATCAATTCGATCGGCGCGCTCGGCGGATTCGCGGGCCCGTATCTCGTCGGCTACCTGAAGGACAGCTTCGGCACCTTCACGGCCGGGATGCTCGGCCTTGCGATCGTCCTGGCGATCACGACGCTGCTCACGCTGTCGCTGTATGCATTCGACCGGAGCGAATGACATGACGATTTCGATCAAACGACGCCGGCTGCTCGGTGCGGCCGCCGCATCGCTCGCGCTGCCCGGGTGCGTCAATACGCGCGCGCCGGCCCAACACGGACCTTCCCGCATGACGACCCAAGGCAACTATCTCGCGGTGCGCAACGACTGGCTCGCATCCGCGCTCGAACCCGCGCTCGATCCGGATCTGCCGATCATCGATGCGCACCATCACTTCTACGAGCGGCCGGGCTGGATCTACATGCTCGACGACTATCTGCAGGATGCGCGATCCGGCCACAACGTCCAGGCATCCGTCTACATGCAGGCGCTGACGCGCTATCGCGACGCGGGGCCGGCCGAACTGAAGCCGGTCGGCGAGACGGCCTATGTCGCCGGCGTGACGGAGCCGCTGCAACGGAGCGGTCCGGCCGTCGCGAAAGGCATCGTCGGGCATGCGGACCTGCGGCTCGGCGAGCGCGTGCGCGACGTGCTCGAAGCGCATGTCGACGCCGGTCGCGGACGCTTTCGCGGCGTGCGACACCTGACGACCTGGGATGCCGATCCGTCGCTCGCCAACCCGTTGTCGGCGGTGCCGCGCGGGCTGTTGCTCGATCCCGCGTACCGCGCCGGCGTCGCGCAGCTTGCGCCGCTCGGACTGTCGTACGACGCGTGGCTGTTCTTTCCTCAATTGCCCGAGCTGTTCGATCTGGCGAAGGCGAACCCCGACACGCGGATCGTCGTCAATCACTGCGGCGGCGTCGTGCGGATCGCGAGCTATGCGGACCAGCGGCCGGAAGTGTTCAAGCGATGGTCTGCGTCGATGCGCGAACTGGCGCGGCTGCCGAACGTATTCGTGAAGGTTGGCGGCCTCGGCATGCGGATCAATGGCTTCGAGTTCGAGAAGGGCGCGCGGCCGCCGTCGTCCGAACAGCTCGCCGACGCATGGAAGCCGTGGATGCTCACGTGCATCGAGGCGTTCGGCGCCGAGCGCTGCATGTTCGAGAGCAATTTCCCGGTCGACAAGGGCTCGTATTCGTACGTGAACGGCTGGAACGCGTTCAAGCGGCTGACCGCGCACGCGAGCCCGAGCGAGCGCGATGCGCTGTTCCGCGGGACCGTCACGCACGCGTACCGGCTCGGCTGACGTGAACAGGCCCTAGCCCTTCTCGACCAACGCGGCCAGCCGGGCGAGCGCCATTTGCCAGCCGGCCTCGTTGTCGGCGGCCGGCACGCCGGGCGGCACACCGTCGTGCACCGCATCGACGCGTGTGCCGCCTGCTTCGTCGGACAGCGTGATCGTGACCGTCATCGCGCCGCGCAGCATCGGATCGTCGGTTTCGAACACGTCGATTTCGACGATCTGCTGGTCCGGCACGAGCGTCACGAAGCGGCCGTGATAGGTGTCGGTGTGCGCGGTGGTCTTGCCGGTGCCGTCCGACGGTTCGTCGTAGCTCAGCGACACGCGCAGCGCGCCGCCTTCGCGCGTGTCGTATGCGTGCACGCGGCACGTCATGCCGTCGGGCACCTTCCATTGTTCGACGGCGTGCGGATCGAGCAGCGCGCGGTAGACGCGCCCGCGCGGCGCGTTCAGGTGCCGGCTGACCCGGGTCGAATGCGTGTGCATGTGCAGCATGTGGCCTCCCGCGGAACGCGCACGACGGTGCACGCCGGATGCCGGCGTGTCGTCGTGCTTCCTTCAGGAATCCTAGGCGCGCGCGCGGCCGCATGCAATGGCCCGCGCATGCGGCCGCATTCAGCGCAACGCGGCCGCGAATTCGTCGAGCTGCGTGATGCAGATGTTCCAGCCCTCGAAAAAGCCGAGGGCCTCGTGGCGCTCGCGCGTCGCGGCATCAGGATGCATCACGCGCGCCTCGTAGCGGCAGCCGGCGGGGTCGTCGGCCATCGTGATGACGGCCGTGAAGCCCAGCCACGGCACCTGCGGCCGCCAGCCGCCCGTGAGCATCGACGTGAATGCGATTCGCGCTTCCGGCACGATTTCGAGGAAGCAGCCGGGGTTGTCGCTCGTGCCGCCCTCGGGGCCGCGCATGAACGTGTGGAAGGCGCCGCCCGGGCGCAGGTCGAACGCGCGCACTTCGGTGGTCCACGGTTTCGGGCACCACCATTCCTTCAGCAATTCCGGGTCGGTCCATGCGCGCCAGAGTGCCTGGCGCGGCGCGCGCAGCGTGCGCGTGATGACGAGGTCATGGGCTTCGGCGGGGTCGACGTGGCTGGTTGACATGCGCTTGCTCCTCCTGGTGACGGCGTTCGACGAATTCCACGAGGCGATCGGAGCGCGCTTCCCACTGCGCGCGCTGCGCGGCAAGCCACTGTTCGGCTTCCGCCAGCCGGCTGCCGACCAGCTCGCAGGTGCGCGAGCGGCCGGTTTTCCGGGTCGTGACGAGGCCGCTGCGCTCGAGCACCGCGAGATGCTTCATGAACGACGGCAGCGCCATGCCGAACGGCGCGGCCAGTTCCGAAACGGTTCGCCCGCCATTGCCGAGCGCGCCGACGATCGCGCAGCGTGTCGGATCGGCGAGGGCGTGGAATACGTCGCTGATACCGGGTTGAAAGTTAGCCATGTGGCTAAGCATAGGCGATGCAGCGGGATGTTTCATCGCGTAGCATGATGGGGCGGGAACACGCGCCGATCGGGCTGGGCGCCGTGTTGCCCGACACCGGCCGCCGTTGCGCATGCATCCACCGCACGCCGGCATTCCATTCGATCCGGGCGCACGCCGACCGAACGCGTGCCCCACCTGACATACCGGAGAGGGTATGACCGAACCCGTGACCGTGCGCCGCCTCGATGCGGGCGAAGCGCATGCGTGCATCGACGCGCTGGCCGATGTGCTGATCGATTGTGTCGAGGGGGGCGCGTCCGTCAGCTTCATGTTGCCGATCGAGCGCTCGACCGCCGTGGCGTTCTGGACGCGCGTCTCCGACGGCGTCGCGAGCGGCGAGCGCATCCTGCTGGTGGCCGAGGACGCCGCCGGCCGGATCGTCGGCACCGTCCAGGTCGTGACCGCGCAGCCGGAGAACCAGCCGCATCGCGCGGACATCGCGAAGATGCTCGTGTCCCGTCATGCACGCCGGCAGGGGATCGCGGCGCGGCTGATGACGGCTGCCGACGAAGCCGCGCGCGATGCCGGCAAGACCGTGCTCGTGCTCGACACGGTGACGGGCGGCGATGCCGAGCGTCTGTACGAGCGGGCCGGCTGGCAGCGCGTCGGCGTCGTGCCGAACTTCGCGCTGATGCCCGACGGCGCATTGTGCGCGACGACGTATTTTCACAAGCAGCTCGCGTAACCGGGCTGGATGCGATCGCAAGCCGGTTCTCGATCGGCGCGCCTTGCGGCGGAGCGGGGCTGCGGGCAGGAAGCCGGGCGGACACGAAAAGCCGGCCGGCGACGGCGCCGCTCCGATATATTCGTGCTGGAACACGCCACGACCATGCCAACGGAAGGAATCACTGCCTCGATGAAACGCTCCCATGTCGCCTTCGCCCTCACGGGCCTGCTGGTCGCGGTGCCGATTGCCGCCTACGCGCTCGTCAAGCCGCTGCGCGTCGTCGCGCCCGCGCTGCTTCCCGGCGTGTCGTGCCCCAGCGCGGACATCTGCACGGACGATGCCGCGACGTTCGGCGCCGCGCAGCAGCTCTATCGCGACGGTTATGCGCGCGCGGCGGCGGCCGTGGGCCCGTTTCGCGAGGCCCCGCGCGTCGTGTTCTGCTCGACGCGCGAGTGTGCCGACAAGTTCGGTCTCGGCGAACGCGCGGCACTGACGCTGGGGGATTTCGGCGTGGTCATCGCGCCGCGCGGCTGGCAGACCTACTTTCTCGCGCACGAACTGATTCATCACCGTCAGGCCGAAGTGCTCGGCAACCTCGCGGTCGCGACCAAGCCGCGCTGGCTGATCGAGGGGATGGCGTACGCGCTCAGCGACGATCCGCGTCATCCGCTGACGGAGCCGTTCGAGTCGTGGCGCGCGCGTTTCGGCGCGTGGCATGCGGCGCTGGGCGGACAGCCGATGTGGGATGCCGCAAGGGCGGTGGAATAGCGCGGGACGCGCTCGCACGGCGGCGAGCGCGAACCGCGTTGTCGGCGGATGGGGCCAGACGGGGCGACGCCGCTCGTGCTTCGCCCGTGGAGAGTCAGCCCGCCGCCACGCGTCGTGCGCGGCGGGCCCGGTCGTCAGACCGTGGTGTCGATGATGCCCGGGATCTGCACGTCCGGGTTCACGTCCGCGTCGTAGTCGACGCCGGCGATCTCGAAGCCGAACAGGCGCAGGAACTCGGTCTTGTAGCCGGCGAAGTCGGTCATCTCGTACAGATTCTCGTTCGTCACCTTGTCCCACATGGCGACGACCTTGGCCTGCACTTGCGGATCGAGCTCCTTGTAGTCCGCGCGCAGGCGGCCTTCGTCGTCGATGTGCGGCGTCGCGCCGTACATGCTGTCCTTCAGGAGCCCGTACACCTGCTCGATGCAGCCTTCGTGCGTGCCCTTTTCCTTCATCACCTTGAACAGCAGCGACAGGTAGAGCGGCATCATCGGGATCGCCGAGCTCGCCTGCGTGACGACGGCCTTCAGCACCGACACGCGGGCATCGCCGCCGTGCGCGGCGAGCTTGTCGCGGATCGACAGCACCTTCTTGTCGAGATCCTTCTTCGCTTCGCCGATCGAGCCGTTCCAGTAGATGTCGTGCGTGATCTGCTCGCCGAGATACGTGAACGCGGTCGTCTTCGCGCCGTCGGCCAGCACGCCGGCTTCAGCGAGCGCGTCGATCCACATCTGCCAGTCCTCGCCGCCCATCACGGCGACGGTGCCGTCGATCTCTTCCTGCGTCGCCGGCTCGAGCGAGACTTCGCGGATCACTTCCTTGTCGGTGTCGAGGCCGCGGAACGTGACCGACTTGCCGACCGGCTTCAGCGTCGAGCTGATCGTTTCGCCCGTCTTCGGATGCGTGCGGCGCGGTGCCGCGAGGCTGTAGACGACCAGGTCGACCTTGCCGAGATCCTGCTTGATGGTGTCGATCGTGATCTGCTTGACCTTGTCGGAGAATGCGTCGCCGTTGATGCTGCGCGCATAGAGCCCCTTTTCCGCGGCGAATTTCTCGAACGCCGCGCTGTTGTACCAGCCGGCGGTGCCCGGCTTCGTTTCGCTGCCGGCGCGCTCGAAGAACACGCCCAGCGTGTCCGCGCCCGAGCCGAACGCGGCCGAGATCCGGGCGGCGAGGCCGTAGCCCGTCGACGCGCCGATCACGAGCACCTTCTTCGGGCCGTTGGCGATCGGGCCGTGCGAAGTCACGTAGTCGATCTGTTCCTTGACGTTGGCTTCGCAGCCGACCGGATGTGTCGTCACGCAGATGAAGCCACGCACGCGCGGTTTGATGATCATGAAAACCTCTAGTCAGAAAGGCGCGGACGGCCTGAAATCGGAAAAATCCCGCGCATTGTAATGGAAGCGGGCGGTCAGGGCGGGAAAGGCGGGCGGCGGCGGCATTCGCGGCGGCCCGGGGTCGGATCATCGAGGGCGGCGATTGACGTCGCCGCCAGTTATTTCTCTCTTGACAGAAATAACTGAAAAAACTAAATTTCCGGACATGGAACTCACACCGATTGCCGAACGATTCATTCTCCACTGGGGCGAAATGGGCTCGCGGTGGGGCGTCAACCGCACCGTCTCGCAGATTCATGCGCTGCTGTACCTGGCCGGAAGGCCGGTCGCGGCCGACGAGATCGCCGAGACGCTCAACGTCGCGCGCTCCAACGTCAGCACGAGCCTGAAGGAGCTGCAGGCGTGGCGGCTCGCGAAGGTCGTGCACGTGCTGGGCGATCGCCGCGACCACTTCGAGACGTCGACCGACATCTGGGAACTGTTCAAGCTGATCGTCGAAGGGCGGCGGCAGCGCGAGATCGAACCGACGCTCACGGTGCTGCGCGATTGCCTGACGAGCCCCGAGATCGCCAACGAGAGCCGCGAAACCGAACAGCGCATTCGCGACACGCTGCAGTTCGTCGAGACGCTCACGACCTGGTCGGACGAGATGCTGCGGCTCAAGCCCGACACGCTGATGAAGGCGCTCGGGATCGGCGCGAAGATCAGCCAGACGGTCAGGCGCAAGTCGTCGAAGTAGGCGGCACCGGACATGCGGGCACGCAGCCCGCTTTTTTTGGAATCTGTATTTCTGTCATTACAGAAATAACTGTATATAGAGGATGAAACAATGAACGAGATCGTGCTGTCGATCCGCCAGCATTGCGCATCGCGGAGCGCGACATGAACATCCTCGTCTGCGGCGCGAACGGCTTCATCGGGCGGGCGCTGGGCGCGCGGCTCGAGGCCGGCGGCCATCGCGTGCTGCGCGGCGTGCGGCATGCCGTCGGCCCGCACGACGTCGCGATCGACTTCGCGAAGGATGTCGATGCCGACGCGTGGCTCGCCCGGCTGGATGGCGTCGACGTGGTGATCAATGCGGTCGGGATCCTCGCCGACCGGCGTGACGAGACGTTCGACACCGTGCATCGCGCGGCGCCCTGCGCGCTCTTCACCGCATGCTGCCGTGCCCGCGTGCGACGCGTGATTCAGATCTCGGCGCTGGGCGTCGAGCGCGGCGACACGCCGTATTTCGCCAGCAAGTACGCGGCCGACACCTTCCTGCAGACGCTGCCGCTCGATTACCGGATCGTGCGTCCGGCGCTCGTCTACGGCACCGCCGGCACGTCCGCCCGGTTCTTCCGGATGCTCGCGAGCCTGCCCGTGCACGTGTTACCTGCGGGCGGCCATCAGCGGCTGCGCCCCGTGCACGTCGACGATCTCGCCGAACTCGTCGCGCGGCTCGTCGATGCGCCGGCGGCCGGCGGCCCGGTCATCGACGCGGTCGGTGGCGACGAAGTCGAGTATCGCGAGATGCTGGGCGTGTATCGCGCCGCGCTGGGCTTCCCGCCGGCGGCGCGCGTGACGCTGCCGGGCCCGCTGGTCGGCGCGGCGGCCGCGCTGCTCGGCACGATGCCGGGCGCGATGCTGACCCGCGACACATGGACGATGCTGCGCGGCGGCAACACCGGCGATCCCGCCGCGCTCGCGGCCGTGCTCGGCCGGCCGCCGCGCGGCCTGCGGGATTTCATCGGCGCGAACGCGAGCGCGGCCGCGCTGCGCGGCGATGCGCTCGCGATGTGGCGGCGGCCGCTGCTGCTCGGCGCGCTCGCGATCGTCTGGATCTGGACGGCCATCGTCAGCGCGTTCATCCATCCCCGGCACGACAGCCTCGCGATGCTCGCCCGCGTCCACCTGAGCGGACTGCCCGCGCTGATCGCGCTCTACGGCGCATGCGCGCTGGACTTCGCGTTCGGCGTGGCGACCCTCGCCGCGCCGTCCCGCCGTCTGTGGGCCGCGCAAGGCGCGCTGATCGTCGCGTATTCGGCCGTCATCGCGGTCACGATGCCCGGGCTGCTCGCCGAGCCGTTCGGCCCGGTGCTGAAGAATGTGCCGATTCTCGCGATCCTGTTGATCCTTTTTTCAGAAGAAGAACACGCATGAACATCTATCTCGTGATCAAGACGCTGCATATCCTGTCCTCGGTGCTGATGGTCGGCACGGGTTTCGGCACCGCGTTCTACCTGTTCTTCGCGAACCGCACGCGCTCGGTGCCGGCGATCGCCGCCGTGTCGCGCCTCGTGGTGCGCGCGGACTGGTGGTTCACGACGCCGGCCGTGCTGTTCCAGCCCGCGTCCGGGCTGTGGCTCGCGCACACGGCCGGCTGGCCGTTGACGACGCCGTGGCTCATGGCGTCGATCGTGCTGTATGCGGTCGCGGGCGCGTGCTGGCTGCCGGTCGTGTGGCTGCAGATCGAGCTGGCCGCGATGGCGAAGCTCGCGCATGCGAATGGCGATGCCGAGCTGCCGGCACGCTACTGGCGTTATGCGAAGCGCTGGGAGTTGCTTGGCTATCCGGCGTTCTTCGCGATGTTGAGCGTGTATTTCCTGATGGTGGTCAAGCCGATGTAAGCGAAGCAGCGGGGGCGCGAGCAGCCATTTCGCCTGACGCGCTGTCGATTCCCGTGAGCTCGTGTATAACTTCGACGGGAGCGCGTTCCGAACGCTTCGCATTCGACCTCACAAGGAGCCTGCATGCTGCACATCCTCGGCAAGATCCCGTCCATCAACGTCCGCAAGGTGCTGTGGCTGTGCACCGAACTCAACCTGCCGTTCGAACAGGAAGACTGGGGCGCGGGCTTTCGCACGACCAACGATCCGACCTACCTCGCACTGAATCCGAACGGCCTCGTGCCGGTGATCAAGGACGACGACTTCGTGCTGTGGGAGTCGAACACGATCATCCGCTACCTCGCGAACCGCTATGGCGGCGATGCGCTCTATCCGGCCGAGCCGCGGGCGCGTGCGCGGGTCGACCAGTGGATCGACTGGCAGGGCACGGACCTGAACCGTTCGTGGGTCGGCGCGTTCCTCGGCCTCGTGCGCAAGTCGCCCGATCACCAGGACCCGGCGGCGATCGCGCAGTCGATCGCGGGCTGGACGAAGCACATGCAGATCCTGAACGCGCAGCTCGAAGCGACCGGCGCGTTCGTGGCCGGCGACCACTTCACGCTCGCCGACATTCCGATCGGCCTGTCGGTGAACCGCTGGTTCGGCACGCCGTTCGAGCAGCCGGATTTCCCGGCGGTGAAGCGTTACATCGAGCGTCTGGCGACGCGCGAGGGCTTCAAGCAGTATGCGGGCAGCGCGAACCCGTAACGCATTGCATGTCGCGCGCGATGCGGCGGCTTGACCGCAGCCGCATCGCTGCCTTCCCGCGGCACGTCACGTGCCGGACGCCGGTACGGCCTCGAGCACGCGCGCGAGAAACGCCTCGTGATTCCACGCGGATTCCGGCCTCGACAAGCCGAGCCGCACGACCACCAGCTCGCGGCTCGGCACCACGCTCACGAACTGGCCTTCATGGCCGACCGCATGAAACGCATCGGCGGGCAGCGGGCGCGCGTGCGGATCGCGATCGTTGAACGGCTCCGGCACCTTGACCCACAGATGCGCGCCGAATTCTCCGCGCGTCGACAGCGGCGTCGCGCGCGTCAGGTAGCGCACCCAGCCTTCCGGCAGCCGCCGCTGCCCGTCCCATACCCCGTCCTGCAGCAGAAGCTGCCCGAAGCGCGCCCAGTCGCGCGCGCTCGCATACATGAACGACGCGCTGCCGAGCGTGCCGGCCGCATCGGGCTCGAACACCGCGCTGCGCATCCCGAGCGGTGCGAACAGCGCGCGGCGCGGAAACGCGAGGTAGTCGCTCTCGGTGCCGCCCATCGCCTCGCGCATCACGCGCGCGACGATCGCGCTCGTGCCGCTCGAGTAGTACCACTGCGTGCCGGGCTGCGCGGCGAGCGGCTTGGCCGACGCGAAGCGCGCGGTGTCCGGCTGCGTGAACAGCATCACGGCGACGTCGGACAGCGGGTCGTCGTAGTCCTCGTTGAATTGCAGGCCGCTCGTCATCCGCAGCAGCTCGTCGAACGTGATCGCCGCGCGCGGGTCGCCGCCGTCGCGCCATTCGGGCAGCAGCGCCGACGCGTCCGGCGACAGCTTGTGCTGCGCGACGAGCACGCCGGCCAGCGCGGCCGTCACGGTCTTCGTCATCGACCAGCCGGGTAGCGGCGTATCGGCGGTGAAGCCGGGCGCATAGCGTTCGGCGACGATCTGGCCGCGCCACATCACGACGACCGCGCGGGTGCGCCGCGGCCGCGCCGGATCGGGTTCGTCGAACGCGCGGTCGAGCGCGGTCTGCAGCTTGCGAGCGTCGATGCCGGCGGGCGGTGCGGCCGGCGCCGCCGCCTGCGCGGGCGGCGGATCGGGGACGGGCGGCAGCGCGGCCGGCAGCACGCCGGGCGATGGCCCGAGCGCGAGCGTGCAGCCGAGCCCGGGGCGAAAGTCCGCCTCGCGTTGCGCGAACCCGGCGAACGTTGCGACGGCGCGATGATGCTCCGGATCGATCGACGGGCGCACCAGTTTCAGCAGCGGGTGCACGCCGGCCATGATGTCGACGTCGATCACCGACGCGGCCGGACGGCCCGACACGAACACGCCGGAACACAGCGCCTTCGCGGCATAACCCGTCGCGATCGGGGCGAGCCGCGACAGCATGTAGCCGGTGTAGCCGGCCGCGGCGACGAGCGCGACGGCGACGCCGCGCAGGATCAGCGATTTGAAGGGGATCGTCATGCGCGAGCGTCCTCGGTGGCGTGCCGGCCGGCAACGATCCGGCAGTGTCGCAGGTTCGGGCGAGCGGTGGCAATCGCGGGGGTGGCGACGCCGGGCGGCGTCGATCAGGCGGCATGGTGCCCGGCGTGTGCGAATCGCATGTGTCGATCGCGCAGGGGCGAACGGGCCGCAGTCGGCCCGTCCACGTGGTGCGTCATTGCGCGTTGTCGTTGTCCGAACGCAGTGTCCAGATCGTCGCGGTATTCGTGTTGTCGTCGACGGCCGCGAATTCCGGCTGGCCCTTGCTGCCGTGCCCGAACGCGAGGCCGAAGGCCGCTCCCGGCACGGTGTCGACCTGCATCTGCGCGACGAAGTGTCCGGTCACCGTGAATTCGACGATCTCGCTCGGTTGCAACGGGTCGGGGTTGACCGCGTCGCCGTTGGCGGTCACGAGATGGCCGTTCGGCGCGAGCGCCAGTGCGAGCGGACCGTGCAGGTGCGCTGCGTCGAAGTAGATCATCCGTCCGACGCCGGCGTTGCGATTCGTCGACGCGGCGTTCTGGATCGCGAACACCGCGTTGTCGCCGGTGGACGCGACGTACAGCACGTCGATGTTCGGGTCGTACGCGAGGCCGGTCGGGCCGACCACCAGCGCGTTGGGATCGGTCCGGTTCACGTAGCCCGACGCGATGATTCGCGAGCCCGGCAGCATCCTGACGCCGTTGTTGTCGATTGCCAGCTCGATCCGCGCGACGGTCCCGTTCAGCACGTTCGACACGAACGCGGTCACGCGCGGGCCGCGGTCGATCACGGTCATGTCCCACGGTCCGTCGAGCAGCGTACTGCTCGACAGTTGCGTGACGAGATTGCCTTGCGGACCGATGACGAGCAGCGAGCCCGGAGGCACGACGGTCTTGCCGTCCGGCGCGGGGACGTTGCCGACCAGCACGAAGCCGCTGCGCAGCACCGCGAGCGCGGTCGTCAGGCCGAGATTGCTGCCCTGGAAGAACGTCGTCGGCGTCTTGCCGGGCGACAGCTTCACGACCGTCGTGCCGGTGCCTTGCGCGTTCGACGCCGCGTTGAAGTTGGACACGACGACGTCGCCCGGTTTGAGCGTGCTCCAGCTCGGCACGCCGCGCGGCACGAAGGCGATGCCGTACGGATTGACGTCGCCGTTGGCGGGCACGGTCGACGCGGTGACCGACGAGACCGGCAGGATGACGTCGTTGCCGCCGGCCCACGCGAACGCCGACGACAACGCGACGAGCCCGGCGCCGCAAGCCGCGCGGCATAGCGTGCGCGCCATCGTGCGACGGGCGTGGGCGAGGAGCGGCGGGTGAATGGCGAGGGCGGGCGAACGACAGGAGGGGAGAGGGTCCATGGCATGACTCCGGTTGGTGATCGCGAGCAGTCATCCCGGCTGCCGGCCCTGCGCAGCTGACGGATGTCCGGTGCGGATCCGCAGTCTTGCCGTGCGAATCCGCACTCGGAATAAACGAACGGCGACGGCCGGATATTCCATCCGGCGAGCGACATGACGTGCGAGCCGGCGTGCATTGTTCACCGCGATCGCCACACGGCCTGACAAGTTGAAATCCGACCCGCCGTCGGCCGATAATCGTCCGGCATCGTTCCCAGTCAAACCACAATCGCCAAATCGGAAAACGCCATGTCCTACGACAACAACAACCCGTTCGCCCGGATCCTGCGCGGCGAACTGCCGTGCGTGAAGGTCGCCGAAGACGACGCCACGCTCGCGATCATGGATCTCATGCCGCAGGCCGACGGTCACGTGCTCGTGATCCCGAAGGAGCCGGCCGCGCAGATCTTCGAGCTGTCCGGCGACGCGGCGGCGGCCGGCATCCGCATGACGCAGCGCGTCGCGGCGGCCGTGCGCGCGGCGCTCGGGCCGGACGGCGTGTTCATCGGTCAGTTCAACGGCGCGGCGGCGGGCCAGACGGTCCCGCACGTGCATTTCCACGTGATTCCGCGCTGGGAAGGCGTCGACCTGCGGATGCACGCGCGCGACATCGTCGACGCGGCCACGCTCGAATCGCTCGCCGAGCGCATCCGCGCGCATTTCGTGTAACGCCTGTACGGCTCGTGATTCGGGCGGCGCCAGCGGGCGCGCGCGGCGACGCCGTTCGCGCCTGTTTCAGCGGTCACACCACGTAACACGTGTAACCGCTCGCGAAACTCGTCCTGGCGGCGCCGGCGCTAGACTCCGCGCATTCGCATTGCCGCATCGAGCGACAGGAAAGGCCGGTCGCCTCTTCGTGCCGGCCGTCACGGGTTGCGGACGGCACGGCTTTCGCGCGATGCGACGTGTCCTCTTCGCCGGGAATCGAGCCATGTACAAAGTTCTCATCACGTTTGCGCTGATCGGCGGCCTGTCCGGCTGCTATGTCGCGCCGCCTTACGGCTACGCGCCCGCGCCGGTCTATTACGGCTATGCGCCGGCCTATTACGCACCGCCCGTCAGCGTCGGGATCGGCGGCAACTTCCGCATTCGCTGACCGGGCGGCGGTCGCGGGCACAGCCCGCGCGCCGATCGAGCGCGTCGTTCGACGCGCCGCCGCCGCTTCTCGCAGGGAAAACTCGCGCGCCGCATGACGGCGCGCGTGCGCATCGTCCGCCCGGATTCCTATACTTCACAGGAAAGCTCACTCCGGCGAGGCAAGCCATGGCCGTTACGCGCAAGTTCGCAATCGTTGCGAGCGTCTCCACGCTCGTCTATCTCGGGCTTGCCGTGCTCGGCATCGGCGGGTTCGCCGCCTTCTTCTCGCATCCGCCACTGATCGCCATTGCCGTCGCGACGCTCGCGCTTGCCGTCGTCGCGATGTTTACCGAAGGCAACCTGAGCGCCGGCGAACGCGAGAACCGCGACAATCGCTGGGTGCTCGCGGCCTTCGGCGCGAGCGGATTCCTGCTCGCGTATTTGCCGGCGCTGACCGACCGGCTCGACGTGTGGACCTTCGGCGGCGACACGGTGCGCTGGATCGGCGTCGCGCTGTACGTCGCGGGCGGCGTGCTGCGCCTCTGGCCCGTGTTCGTGCTCGGCAAGCGCTTCAGCGGGCTCGTCGCGATCCAGCCGGGCCACACGCTGGTGACGGACGGCATCTACAGCAGGATCCGCAACCCGAGCTATCTCGGCCTGCTCGTCAATGCGGCCGGCTGGGCGTTGGCGTTCCGCTCGGGCGTCGGGCTGCTGCTCGTCGCGTTGACGATGATCCCGCTCGTCGCGCGCATCCGTTCCGAGGAAGCGCTGCTGCGCACGCAATTCGGCGCCGAATACGACGCGTATTGCGCACACACCTGGCGGCTGATCCCGGGCGTGTACTGACCCTCGTTCGACCCGAACGACCGGGCGATTCCGCCGGCTCGCGGCATGCCGCCGATGTGTTGCCACGTGTGTCCGAACCCGCGCGACGGGCACGTTCCGCGTTGCCGAAAAACGGGGCTTGACCATGGCCGGAGCCCCTGCCGGCGGGCGTTCCCGGCGGTTTCCGGCAAGCTTTTCCGGTCCGCTTTCGGTAAACAACTTGTTACCAGAATGTCGACGGCAAGCAGGCTCGACCGGTGCTATTCTTCGCCGCAAGCTCATTGAAATGAATTGGTCCGGGATTCGGCACAATGCCGGCATCGACGTCGATCGATTCAGATCGTCGTATCGAGCGGACCTTCGATAACCAGATTGCGAACAAGGAAGAATACGGGAATGTGGAAGAAAATCGCCCCCGCTCTCGTCGTCGCCGTGCTGACCGGCGCGACCGCAGTGCCGGCATTGGCCGGTGACATGAACAACGCGCTCGGCGGCGCGCTCGGCGGGGTTGCCGGCGCAGCGGTCGGCGGCGCGGTCGGCGGCAGCACCGGCTCCGTGATCGGTGGCGCGATCGGCGGCGGCGCGGGTGGCGCCGTGACGTCGAACCGTCGCGAGCGCACCGGCGCGATCATCGGCGGCGCACTCGGCGGCGGCGCGGGTACCGCGGCCGGCAACGCGATGGGCGGCCGCACGGGCGGCCTGCTGGGCGCGGCCGTCGGCGGCGGCGCCGGCGCGGCGCTCGGCGGCAACCTGTCGCGCAACTCGTACGATCGCGGCGGCGATTATGGCGATCGCGGCCATCGTCACCGCAAGCATCGCCACCACCGCGACTGGGACTGATCGCCGCGGGCGCGGCACGGTGCGCGGCCTGCGCACCGGCGCGCCCGACGCGTCGGCATCCGATCCGACAGCCGGCCCGGCGGCCTCAGCCGGGCCGCCATCGCCGGCAAGACCGGCGGCCTTCACCCCCTTCGGCAGTTCATGCCCGGCCCCGCTCGACGGGTTGGCACGCTCTCTCCCGCTTCACCTTTCCCGCTTGTAGACGACATCGCCAGTTGCATCGACATGCAACCGCGCAGGGTCGGCCAACCCCATTTCGCCATCGCCGATCGACGGGTTGCCGTCCGATCATCAGGATTTCCCCGAGGCGCCGACGCGTCCGCGGCACGCGTTCACGGGCCATCGCGCGCAACGGCGGGTAGTGGGAAATCGAATGGATGTCATCGCAACATTTAATTGGTCGATCCGGATCGACTTCGCTATCGTCAACGCTGCCCGCGTACGGAATCGAACCGTGCCGTCCCCCGTGCCCCGCCGCATGACCCCGAGTGTCCGCGGCCCGGCCGCCGGACCCGCAAGCATGGGGCGCCCCGCCCGCTGAACCGGGCGGGCCCGTCGCGAAGCCTGGCCGACCGAACGAAGGCGCCCGCGCTTTCAAGCCACCCCGGCAACGATGTCCCGCCGTCGCATGCGTGCCCCACGCGCGTGCCGCGCCTGCCGTTGCGACCCGGGGCCGGACCAACCCATTGCCTGGATGCTTTATGTCTAAGACAACGTATTACGCGCCGCATGGCGGCCACCCGCCGCAGACCGATCTGCTGACCGATCGCGCGATGTTCACCGAGGCGTATGCGGTCATTCCGAAGGGAGTGATGCGCGACATCGTCACGAGCTGGCTGCCGTTCTGGACCCACACGCGCCTGTGGGTGATCGCGCGTCCGCTGTCGGGTTTCGCCGAAACCTTCTCGCAGTACATCGTCGAAGTGAATCCGGGCGGCGGCAGCGACAAGCCCGAGCAGGACAAGAACGCCGAAGCCGTGCTGTTCGTCGTCGAAGGCGAGGCCGAACTGACGCTGCAGGGGAAGCAGCACACGCTGAAGCCGGGCGGCTACGCGTTCATCCCGCCGGGCGCCGACTGGACGCTGCACAACGTCAGCGATGCCGCCGTGCGTTTCCACTGGATCCGCAAGCACTATCAGGTCGTCGACGGCATTGCGCTGCCGGAAGCGTTCGTGACCAACGAGCAGGATGTCGAGCCGATCCCGATGCCGGGCACCAACGGCGCATGGGTGACGACGCGCTTCGTCGACATGAGCGACATGCGTCACGACATGCACGTGAACATCGTGACGTTCGAGCCGGGCGGCGTGATTCCGTTCGCGGAGACGCACGTGATGGAGCACGGCCTGTACGTGCTCGAAGGCAAGGCCGTGTATCGCCTGAACCAGGACTGGGTCGAGGTGGAAGCGGGCGACTTCATGTGGCTGCGCGCGTTCTGCCCGCAGGCATGTTATTCGGGCGGCCCCGGCCGCTTCCGTTACCTGCTGTACAAGGATGTGAACCGTCACATGAACCTGACGCTGAATCCGGCGCGCTAAGCGTCGCGCACGTCGGACACGAAAACCCGCCGGTGCATGCCGGCGGGTTTTTTTATTGATGCCGCCGTGCGATGCAGTGGACGCGGCGGCCGGGCCGTCGTCGCACGCTACGCGTCGAGCGCCGAGGCGGCCAGGCTCGCGACCTGCAGCCGCGTATCGGGCGGCAGGCCGTCCTCGATCAGCCAGACCGCCGACAAGCCGGCCCACGCAAGAATCCACTGCAGCAACCGGCGGCGGTCGAGTTGCGCAGCTTCGGCGACGAGCGCGACGCGCCGCGCGAAGCGGGCGGGATCGACGGCGATGTCGTGCGCGGGATTGCAGAACAGGTTCGCGTAATCGAACGCGCGGTCGCCGCGCAAACCCTTCGGGTCGATCGCCAGCCAGCCGCGATCGCCGAAGTGCAGCACGTTGCCGTGATGGATGTCGCCGTGCAGCACGACGTCGTCGTCGACGCGCGGCGCGGCCAGCAGCCGGCGCGCCGTCGCGGCCGAACGTCGCAGCGTGTCATCGCCGGTGTCATGCGACAGCAGCGCGTGGAACCAGTCGATCAGCGGCACGACCTCGGGCGTTGCCGGTGCGCGATGCGCATGCAGCCGCGCGACCGCGCGGCATGCGATCCGGATCGCATCGTCGTCGTGGCCCGCGGCGGACAGGCCGACGAGCGTCGGCGCCGGCAGCGCGCGTTCGAGCAGCACCGCGTCGCTGTCGTGCAGCCACACGCGCGCGGCGCCATCCCCGTTCCACCAGGTCATCAGCGCATTGCCGCGGCGCTCTTCGTCGCAGGTCGCGACCTTGAGCATCGCGGGGCGCGCGTGCCAGACGACGGGCAGCACGCCGCCGCTCGCGGTCAGGATCGGGCCGCCGTCGGGAACGAGGTCCCACAGGCGCAGGTACGTGTCGAACATGCAGACGATGGTACAGGCGAACCGGCTCGTGCGCCGCGCGGGTCACCCGGCACGGCTGCCGCGCAACCATTCCTAAATAAAATTTAGCCAGCCAAACTTAGGCTAAAGAGTGTTCCGGTATCCCGGCATCCCTTCGACAATGCGCGCCTTCCGTGACCGACGGGCGCCTGTTGCGCGCCCGCGTTCGCCGCATTGAAGAAGGAGCCTGCATGACCGACCACACCGCCAACCCTCCAACGCCACCGGCCCCGCCTCCCGCATCGCCTCCCGCATCGCCGCGCCGCCGCGCATGGCGCATCTTCGCCGGCGCGCTGTTCGGCCTGACGCTCGCGTGCGCGGGCATCGGCGCATGGACGATCGATCGCATCTGGACGCAGTTGCCATCCGTCGAGCACCTGGCCGTCTACCGGCCCGCGCTGCCGCTGCGGATTTTCTCGCGCGACGGCGAGCTGCTGGCCGAGTACGGCGTCGAGCGCCGCGAATTCGTGCCGCTCGAGCGCATTCCGCCGCTCATGCGGCACGCGCTGCTCGCGGCCGAGGACGCGAAGTTCTACCAGCACGGCGCGGTCGATATCGGCGGCCTCGCGCGCGCGACGTTCGCCAACGTCGTGACGGGGCAGCCGGGGCAGGGCGGCAGCACGATCACGATGCAGGTCGCGCGCAACTTCTACCTGACGCGCGACAAGGTGCTGAGCCGCAAGCTCGCCGAGATCCTGATGGCCATCAAGCTCGAGCGCGCGTACAGCAAGGACAAGCTGCTCGAGCTTTACATGAACCAGATCTATCTCGGCGAGCGCGCGTATGGTTTCGCGGCGGCCGCGAACGTGTATTTCGGCAAGCCGCTCGACGCGCTGAGCGCGGGCGAAGCGGCCGTGCTCGCCGGATTGCCGAAGGCGCCGTCCGCGTTCAATCCGGTCGTCAATCCGGCGCGCGCGACCGCGCGGCGCAACTACGTGCTCGGCCGCATGCATGCGCTCGGCGAACTCGACGAGGCGACCTATCGCGCGGCGGTCGACGCGCCGATCGCGCTGGCGACCACGCCGCCGCCCGGCATCATCGCGGCGCCGTACGTCGCGGAGCGCGCGCGCCGGATGATGGTCGAGCGCTTTCACGACGACGCCTATACGCTCGGCCTCGACGTGACCACGACGATCTCGATGCGCGACCAGCGCGCGGCCGAAGCCGCGCTCCAGCGCACGCTGAGCCGGCAGCCAGGCGCGAAGCGCGATGCGCGCAACGGGCTCGAAGGCGCGCTCGTGTCGCTGGATGCGGCGACGGGCGACATGCTCGCGCTCGTCGGCGGCGCGGATTTCAACCGCAACGTGTTCGACCACGCATTGCAGGCGTATCGCCAGCCGGGTTCGAGCTTCAAGCCGTTCGTCTATTCGGCGGCGCTGGAGAAGGGCTACTTTCCGGGCGTGCTGGTCGACGACACGCAGCGCACGCTGACCCATGAGGAAACCGGCGCGCGGCCGTGGCGCCCACGCAATTTCGGCAACCGCTACGAGGGCTTCATTCCGGTGCGGCGCGGGCTCGTGCGCTCGAAGAACCTGGTCGCGGTCAGCCTGATGCAGGCCACCGACGCGCGCTACGTGCAGCAGCACGCGGTGCATTTCGGCTTCGACGCGCAGCGCAATCCGGCGTCGCTGCCGCTCGCGCTCGGCGCGGGCGCGGTGACGCCGCTGGAACTCGCGAGCGCGTACAGCGTGTTCGCGAACGGCGGGACGCGGATGGAGCCGCGCCTGATCCTGTCGGTGAAGCAGCGTCACGGCGGCGCGATGTACGAGGCGACGACGCCTGAAGGCGCGCGCGTCGTGTCGGCGCGCAACGCGTTCATGATGGACAGCATGCTGCGCGACGTCGTGAAGGCCGGCACCGCGCGTGGCGCGCTCGCCTTGCGCCGCGACGACGCAGCCGGCAAGACGGGCACGTCGAACGGCTCGAAGGATGTCTGGTTCGCCGGCTACTCGTCGGGCATCGTCGCGGTCGCGTGGCTCGGCTACGACACGCCGCGCCCGATGGGGCGCGCGACCGGCGCGACGCTCGCGCTGCCGGTCTGGCTCGACTACATGAAGACGGCCGTCGACGGACGCACGCCGGTCGCCGCGACGCCGCCGCAGGACGTCGCGCTCGTCGACGGCGATTTCGTGTACGCCGAATACACGCGCGGCACGTGCACGGCCGACGTGCCGTCGTACATCCGCAGCCGCTTCGCGTGCGGCGGCGCGCCGGCGGCCGAGGCGCCGGATGCTTCGGGCGAGAAGGGCAGGCCCGACGAGCCGATGCCCGTGGCCGTCGATGCGGCCGAGCGCGAACGCGTGCTCGACCTGTTCCGTACCGAAGACTGAGGCGCGCGATGCATACGCTGTATCTGATCGCGATCGTCGCGGAGGCGATGTCGGGCGCGCTGATGGGCATGCGGCGCGGGATGGACCGCTTCGGGCTCGCGCTCGTCGGCGCGGTGACGGCGCTCGGTGGCGGCACGGTGCGCGACGTGCTGCTCGGCCACTATCCGCTCGGCTGGATCGCGCATCCCGAATATCTGGTGATCACGCTCGTCGCGGCGACCGTCGCGTCGTGGGCCGCGCGGCACGTCGCGCGGATGAAGACGCTGTTCGTCACCGTCGACGCGATCGGTCTCGCGGCGTTCACGATCATCGGCTGCGATATCGGCGCGTCGACGGGCAGCGCGCCGATCATCGTCGTGCTGGCCGGCGCGATCACCGGCGTGTGCGGCGGGATGCTGCGCGACCTGCTGTGCAACGAGATGCCGCTGATCCTGCGCGAGGAACTGTATGCGAGCGTCGCGTTCTTCACGGGCACGCTGTACGTCGGGATCCAGCATCTCGGCATCGATGCCGGGTTGGCGTCGATGGTCGCGCTGGCGGCGGGCTTCACGACGCGCATGCTCGCGGTGCGGCTCGGATGGAAAATGCGGACGTTCGGCGTCGCGGACGTCGAGCATTGAGCGAGGCCGCCGCACGGATGCGACGGCACGCGTGCGCTACGCCGGCACCATGACCGGTGGCGACCCGTCACCCGTTTCCACCATCTTCACCGCGAATCCGTAGCACTGCGCGATATGGGCGGGCGTCATCACGTCGCGCGGCGCGCCCTGCGCGACGATCGTGCCGTCCGCGAGCATCGCGATCGTATCCGCGTGCCGCGCGGCGAGGTTCGGATCGTGGACGATCGCGAGCACGCCGAGCCGCCATTCGCGCGCAACGGTGCGCACGGTGTCGAGCAGCCGGTGCTGATGCGCGAGATCGAGCGCGGCGGTCGGTTCGTCGAGCAGCAGGTAGCGCGGGCCGTTTTCCGATGCGTCGTCGTCCGGCCACAGCTGCGCGAGCACGCGCGCGAACTGCACGCGTGCGAGCTCGCCGCCGGACAGCGTCGTCACGTCGCGGCCGACGAGCGTCTCGGCGCCCGCGCGTTCGAGCGCCTGCCACGCAATGTCGCGATCGCGGTGTGCGATCACGTGCCGTGCTCCGCTGCGTCGTGCATGCGGATAGCGGCCGAGCAGCACGATTTCGTCGACGCTGAACGGAAACGCCGGTTGCGCGGCCTGCGGCAGCACGGCGCGCAGGCACGCGAGCCGCGGCGCGTCGATGCGCGCGAGCGGTTCGCCGTTCAGCGCGATGTCGCCGGTCACGCGCACGCCGCTCGGCGCGACGCTGCCGGTCAGTTCGCCCGCCAGGGTCTTCAGCAGCGTGCTCTTGCCTGCGCCGTTGCGGCCGAGCAGCGCGGTCACGCGGCCGGGTTCGATCGACAGCGACAGGTTGTGCAGAACGATGCGGTGCCGGCGGGCGACGTCGAGATGTTGGGCGGTCAGCATGATGAGCGAATGAAGGATCAGCCGCCGAGCGCGCCGCGGCTTTTCCACAGCAGCGCGAGAAAGAACGGCGCGCCGAGCAGCGCGGTGAGCACGCCGAGCGGAATCTCGGCGGGCGCGGCGGCGGTGCGCGCGGCGAGATCGGCGGCGAGCGTCAGCAGCGCGCCGAGCAATGCGGCGCCGGGCAGCACCACGCGCTGGTCGGGGCCGCAGGCGAGGCGCACGCAGTGCGGCGCGACGAGGCCGATGAAACCGATGATGCCCGCGCACGACACGAGCGCGCCGACCGCGAGCGCGACCGCGACGAGCACGCGCCGTTTGAGCTGCTGCACCGGCACGCCGAGATGCAACGCCTCGGTCTCGCCGAGCTGCAGTGCATTGAGCGCGTCACGATCGCGCGCGAGCAGCCCGCAGCCGATCGCGACGCACGGCGCGACGGCCGCCAGCGCGGGCCATTGCGCGCCGCCGAGGCTGCCGAGGCTCCAGAAGGTCAGCGAGCGCAGTTGCGCGTCGTCGGCGACGAACGTGAGCAACCCGATCGCCGCGCCGACCAGCGCGTTGATCGCAATGCCGGCGAGCAGCAGCAGCGGCAGCGCGAGCCGGCCGCGCGACGCGGCGAGCCGGTAGACGAGCGCCGCGACCGCGAGCGCACCCGCGAACGCGGCGACGGGCAGCGCGACCGCACCTGCATGCGCGGCGAACAGCGCGGGGCCGAGCACGATCGTCGTCGTCGCGCCGAGCGCCGCGCCGCTCGACACGCCGACGAGCCCCGGATCGGCGAGCGGGTTGCGGAACAGCGCCTGCATCGCGGCGCCGGCCGCGCCGAAGCCGCCGCCGACCAGCAGCGCGAGCACGACGCGCGGCGCGCGGATGTCGACCAGCACCGCGCGTGCCTGTTGCGCGGCCGGGTCGCCCCTCAGCGCGGCCCAGGCTTCCGCGAACGGAATGCGATACGCGCCCACGCACAGCGCGACGACGGACATGGCGCACACGAGGACGGCAAGCGCGGCCAGCGCGAAGGGCGCGATGCGGCGTGACGCGCCGACGCGCGCGGCGCCCGTGCGCGCTACGTGCGACCGCGCGGGGAAAGGTGAAGCGTGAGCGGGCATCGTGTCGATCCGGAATCAGGCGAGCGCATCCGACAGGCGCCGGTGCAGGGTCGTGACGGCGAGCGGCAGGCGCGGGCCGAAGCCGAGCAGGAACAGTGCATCGAGCGACACGACGCGCCGCGCGCGGCCGGCCGGCGTCGCGCCGAAGCCGGGTGCGGCAAGCAGCGCGTCGCGGCCGCCGACCGCCGCGAGCCCTTCGTCGGAGATCAGCACGATGTCGGGTGCGGCGGCAGCCAGCGCCTCGGTCGTCAGCGGCTTGTAGTGATCGAAGCCCTGCATCGCGTTGCGCGCGCCCGCGTAGCGGAGCATCGCGTCGGCGGCCGTGCGCTGGCCGGCGACGAGCGCCTGGTTGCCCGTATGGTTCAGCACGAACAGCACGCGCGGCGGCTGCGCGCCGCCGGGCACGCGCGCGGCGACCGCGTCGCGGGCGGCCTGCCAGTCGCGATCGAAGCGCCGCAGCAGCGCGGCGCCCGCGTCGCGCACGTCGAGCGCCTGTGCAACGCCGGTGATCTTCGCGCGCACCGAGTCGACGTCATGCCGCTCGTTGAACGTCGTCACCGCGACACCCGCGCTTTTCACTTGCGCGATCGCGGCAGGCGGGCCGGCTTCCGCCGACGCGAGCACGAGATCGGGGCGCAGCGACAGCAGCCCCTCGGCCGACAATGCGCGCTGATAGCCGACCTTCGGCAGGCGTTTCGCGGCGTCCGGGTACGTGCAGGTCGTGTCGGTGCCGACGAGCCGGTAACCGCGCGCGTCGGCGCCGCCGAGCGCGAACGCGGTTTCCGCGAGCGCGCCGCCGATCACGACGACGCGCTTTTGTGCGGCTTGCGGGCGCGCTCGGCCGGGCAGCGCGCCCGCGAGCGCACCGGCGACCGCGCTCGCGAGCACGACGCGGCGACGCGGCAGGAACGATCGCGCGCTCACCGTGCGTCTCCGCGCGCCGCCGACGGCAGCGTCGCGACGAGCGCGCGCCAGTCGTCGCGTTCGACCTGACCCGGCTTGCGCTCGCCGAACAGCAGCGCGACGTGGTCGCCCTGCCGGTCGAACAGCTCGAGCGACGTGACGATGCCGTCGCTCGTCGGCTTCTTCACGACCCACGCGGCGGCGATCAGGTCCTCGCGCACATGCAGGTTGAAGCCCGGGTCGAGCACGTTGATCCACGCGCCGACCTCGCGCACGTTCGCGACGGGTCCCGTGTGGATCTGGATCATGCCCGCATTGCCGACGAACACCATGATCGGCTGGCCGCTCGACGCGGCCCGTTCGAGCACGTGACGCAGCGCGTGTGCCGCTTCGACCGGATACGCAAATTGCGGATCGGCGAGGCGCAGCGCCTGCATGCGGCTCACGCCGAAGCGCTGCGTGATGCCGAAGAACTGATGCGTGTCGGTCATCGCGTCCCACGCGGCGCGAAAGCCCGCGACGTCGATCTCGGTGTCCGCGCGCTCGGGCGCTTTCGGCGCGGCGGGCGCGACGTCGAGCCCCGGCGCCTGCGACGCCGCGCGCCAGCGTTCGACGAACGCGTCGTACGCCGCGTGATCGCTGTGCGCGCGCAGGTAGACCTTGTGGATCGCATGACCTTGCGCGTCGAAGAACTGCAGGCTCTCGAGCGGACCGTGCGCGGTTTCGTCGCGCACCGCGAACGCCGACGCCCAGTGGCGGTAGAAGATGCGCAGGTCGATGTCGCCGAGCGCGAGGCCGACCGGGCCGTCATGGCTCATCTGCGCATATGCGCCGTCCTTCTCGTGGACGGCCGTGTCGTTGCGCGTGAGCGCCATCACGCGGCCGAGGCGCGGCATTTCCTCGAACATCGCCGGAAAGCGCGCGTCGAGCCGCACGACGTGTTCGCCAATGAACGCGGCGAGCGCCTCGCCTTCGCTGACGCCGAGCGCCTGCGCGACGTCGCGGTTGCGCAACTGGCGCTCGGTCTTGAGTTTGATGAACGCGTCGCGCAACGCGGCGGGCGCGCGGGCCGGCGTGGCCGGCTGACCGGGAAGGGCGGATTGCATCATGTCGGACTCCTTCAAGTAACGGTTGGGGTGGCAGCGCGGGCGGCGCGCATCAGAAATCGACCTTCATGCTGACCGCGACGGTGCGGCCGGACGACGTATATGCATCGAGCACCTGCGAATCGGCGGCGATCCCGCGCACGTCCGACCAGTTCCAGTACTTGCGGTCGAACAGGTTGCGGATGCCGATCGTCGCGCTCACGTGCTTGTTGAAGCGGTAGCCGCCGCGCAGGTCGACGACGAACGACGACGGCGGCGAGAAGCACGTCTTGTTCGAACAGTCGGACTTGTCGATGTCCTTGTCGCGTTTCGCGGCCTGGAACAGCAGGTCGGTCTGCACGAACCAGCGTTCGCCGGGTTCGTAGCGCACGCCGAACACCGCCGAGAACGGATTGACCGTGTTCAGCGGCTGGCTCGCCGCGCCGTCGTTCTGCGTCGAGCCCTTCGTGAACGCCATCGCCGTCTTCAGCGTGATGCCGTTCGGCATCGCCCATTCGGCGCGGCCTTCGAGGCCGTGAATGCGCGCGTCGGCGAAGTTCACGTACTGGAACACGAACGGATCGGCCGGGCGGCCGCTGCCGGCGATCGTCGTGCGCGAGATGAAGTTGCGGTAGCGGCCCGTGAACGCGGCCGCGCTGTAGCGCACGATGCCGTAACCGGTGCCGGCCTTGCCGCGCAGGCCGGCTTCGAACGTGTCGCTCGTCTCGGGCTTCAGGTTCGGATTGCCGATCGACGTGTAGCCGTACACGGGGTTCGAGAAGCTGCTGTTCACCTGGTCCGGCGTCGGCGCGCGGAAGCCGTGCGCGTACTGCACGTACGGAATGACCGCGGGCGTGATCTCGTAGAGCACCGCGACGCGCGGCGACACTTCGTTCGCGCTCGTCGACACCGCGGTGCCGGTGAACAGCGGATCGTTCCGCGTGGGGCTCAGACGATACGTGTCGAAGCGCAGCCCCGGCGTGACGAGCAGGCGGCCATAGCCGATCCGGTCCTGCACGAACGCGCCGAACAGCGTGTAGTCGGTGTCGGGAAACGCCTTGTTCGGGAACGCCTCGCCGACGCCCGGCACCGTGCCGTCGCGCAGGTTCGTCACGCGCGACACGCTGCCGTCGACGCCATACAGCAGCTTGTGCGCGAACGGGCCGGTCGAGAAGCCGCTTTCGGCGAACGCGGCGCCGCCGAACGTGCGCTCCTTGTACTGGTTGTCGCGGGAGCGCGAAGGCTGCCGGCCGCGCGTCTCGAACGCGTACTGGTCCTGCTTCGCGTCCTGGTAGTAAAACTGCGCATGGGCGGTCTGGAACCAGCGGAATGTATCGTCGCGGAAATCGTAGTCGACGCTGAAACGGTTGCGTTCGAGCCGGTCGTGGGTCGCGAGGCCGAGCGTGGCCGGCGGGTTGATCGCGGACAGCACGTCGGTGCTCACGCGGCGCTGCACGGTTTCGGCGGTGAAGCTGATCGAGTCGCGCGCGGTGGGCGTCAGCACGAGCTTGCCGAGCAGCGATTCCGAATAGACGTCCTGCGGATTCGACGTGGTGCGCAGCGTGCTCGCCGAGTTGTTGCCGCCGCGCGTGTCGACCTCGTGGCCGCGCCGGCCGTCGGCGATGATCATCCCCTGTACGCGTTCGTTGCCGCCCGCGGCCGACACGGTCGCGCCGATGCTGCGGTCGGCCGAGTCGTAGCTCGGCCGGAACGAGAAGTAGGTGGGTTTGCCGTAGATCGACAGCAGGTCGCGCGGATCCTTCGTGATGAAGTTCACCGCGCCGGTCAGCCCGTCGCTGCCGTACAGCGCCGATGCCGGCCCGCGCAGGATCTCGATGCGCTTGAGCATGTCGAGATCGGCGTAGTCGCCGCGCCCCGCTTCGAGCGGGCCGAACGAAAACGCGTTCGGCAGGCGGATGCCGTCTTCCATCAGCAGCACGCGATTGCCTTCGAGGCCGCGGATGTTGATGCTCGAATCGCCATCGCGGCCGCCGCCGAGCGCGGCGCTGCCGGGGCGGTACGCGGTGCGGCGCACCGTGACGCCCGGCTCGTAGCGCAGCGCATCCTTGATGTTGGTGGCCTGCTGTTCTTCGAGATCGTCGTCGGTGATCACCGACACGGACGCGGCCGTGCGGCTCGCGGCGGTGGCGGTGCGGGTGGCCGTGACGGTGACGGGGTCGAGCAGCGCCGCATCGCCGCGCGTGGACGCGGCGGCGGTCAGGACGGCAGGTGGCGGATTGGCGCCTTGCGGCGGCGAATCGGCATGAGCCGGGGCGGCGGACAGGCCGAACGCGCCGAACAACGCGGCACAGATCGGCCGCCGCGCGAGTGGATGGCAATGCACAGGTGGTCTCCCATTGACGATGACTAGCCCGAAGGCTGGCTGGGTGACGCGTTCACCTGGCTGGCCCGTTCGCGCGCGACTGGCGGCGAACGGCGAATTGAAAGGAAATTGATAATTTCGCCAGTGTAAATGAGAATTATTATCAATACAAGGACGAAAGGCGGCGCGTGCGGACGCGCGCCGTCGCCGCGGATCGGGCGAGCCGCGCGCGGCGAGACATGCGGTGAAAGCAGGCCGGCCCTAGGCCAGCGATTCGATACGAATCAGCAGGTTGCGCGCATGCGCGATGAACGCATCGTGCGTCGCGCGATCGCCGTGGCCTTCGAAGCCGGCCTGTTCGGCGAACGCGAGCTGTTCGGCGTAGAGGTCGACGAGCGCGCTGCGTGTGTCGGGCGGCAGCGCTCGGATCATCGAGACGAGCAGCAGTTCCTGCGCGCGCAGCATGCCGGACAGCGATTGGGCGTTCATGCCGACCTCCTCGAACGACGCGGCGGCGTGCCGCTCATTTCATAGTAGGTGGTCGGCGCGCGCAGCGGAAATCAGCCGGCGGCCGTCGCCGTCCGTGCATCGCGCACGACCTGCGCGACGCGCTCGACGAATTCGGCGTCGACGCTCGACAGCGCTTCGCGCTTGCCGTCGGGCATCTCGACCATCAGGCGGTACGTGATGTCCTGCGTGGTCCAGGCGAGATAGCCGACGACCGCGAGCATCACGCCGACGACCAGCGCGGCGCTCGATGCGCCGATGCCGCCTGCGACGGCGGTGGCCACGCCGATCAGCGAGATCAGCCAGGGCACGAGGCGATTTTTCGGAATCTTGACGACATCGACGTTGCGGATGTCACGCAGCGGGAAGACCTGCCCGGCGGCCGACAGGCCGTTGCGGGTGACCATCACGCCGCGTTCGTTGAATGCGTTTTCCATCGTGTGTTGCGTGGACGAAAACGCGCAGCGTAGCAGACTTCGTTGCCGCGTCAAACGAGACCGAGTGCCGCACGATGCGTGCGGGCCGGCCGCGATGCGGGCAACGGCGGGTAATGGCGGGTAACGGGGGGAATCAGAACTGCAGCCGGCCGTCGCCGTACAGGCGGCCCGGCACGTGCGACGCCACGACCTCGGCGATTTCTTCGTCGGTCGATTCGGCCGGCACGATCTGGCGCCGCGCGGGTGCGTCGAGATGCATCGTCCATTCGACGAGCCGGTACGGGCGGCCCCACGGGCGCTGCATTTCGACCGACACGCGGCAGCTCTGGACCGGCAGCGAATGCCGGCGCGTCAGAATCGCGTGCAGATGGCTGAAAACGGTATCTTCGATCATCTTGGGCTCCGATCCTGTCTTGTGGGCAGTTGATGGCGGTGCCGTAGTGGGTCTCAAAAAAAAAGCCGCCGATGCTCAGGCGGCCAACAGGGGGGGTGAGAGCATCCTCTCAGCCCAGAATTAAGCGAAACTTAAAAGCCCATAAAAAAGCGCCCCGCGTGGAGCGGGGCGCTTCTTGCCGTCGTCGTCCGCGAGATGCGCGGACGAGTTAAGCGGATGCTTTAGAACTTGTGACGGATACCGACGCGAGCGGCCAGCTGGTTCGACGAACCGTTGCCCGACGTGCTGAAGTAGCTCGTGCTCGAACCGATCTGCGCTTGCACGCCGTTGCCCGACGCCTTCTGGTAGACGACCAGGCCGTACACGTCCGTACGCTTGCTGAGCGCGTAGTCGAGGCCCAGGTTGCCCTGGTTCCAGTGCGCCGAGTTGCCGCTTTGCGTGGCGTTCGTGTACGTGTAGCCCGCCGCTGCCGACAGGGCCGGCGTGATCGCGTACTTCACGCCTGCTTCATACGCGTTGTAGAACGTGCCCGACGCGCCAGCCGCGATCGGGGTGAACTGCGTGCGCGTCCAGAGCAGCCATGCCGTTGCCGGGCCGAAGATGTAGCGGCCGCCGACGCCGTACGTGCGCAGGTCGCGGATGTTCGTCAGCGCGATGTTCGCGATCGACGTCGAGAATGCCGGCGTCGACTGGCTCGGGAAGCGGATGTCCGTGTATGCGGCGCCGAGTGCGAACGGGCCGTTCGCGTAGTTCAGGCCGAAGCTGTATGCGCGCGACGAACCGGCCGTCGTCGTGGTGCCCGTCGTCGTCGACGGTGCGCCGGCGAAGTCGGTCGAGTTCGAGAAGCCGTACAACGCGCCGAACGTGAAGCCGGCGTAGTTCGCGCTCTGGAACTTCACCGAGTTGTTGATGCGGCTCGACGTGAGCTGGTCGATGTCGTTCACGTGGTACGCGTAGTTACCCGCGACCGTGTTGCCGCCCGTCGAGTAGTTCGAACCGAGGATGTCGGTCGAGAACGAGTACTGGCGGCCGAACGTGACCGTGCCGTATTGCGACTGGCTCAGGCCGACGTAGGCTTGACGGCCGAAGATCGCGCCGCCCTGGCCGATCGTGCCGTTGCCGCTGTTGAAGCCGTTTTCGAGCACGAAGATCGCCTTCAGGCCGCCACCGAGGTCTTCGGTGCCGCGCAGGCCCCAACGGCTGCCCTGGGCCACGCCGTCGTCGTACTTGAACAGCTTGCCGCTGCCGCCGTTCGCGGTCTTGCTGTGGTTCACGTAGCTGATACCGGCATCGATGACGCCATACAGGGTCACGCTGCTTTGTGCGTGTGCCGCGCCGGCCGTTGCTGCGAGGATGGCGATGGTCAACAGTTTCTTGTTCAAAGGATTCTCCGAGCGAATAAATGGCGTGTCCAGTTGCGGTTCCGGCGCTCTCTATGGGCGCTTTCACGGACCGGTCGCAACTTTATCGGCGGGCCACGTAATGAATGTGACAGGCTTTGTCATATGACGAATCTGTGGTGCCGAAGCGACACTGGATTCTGCCCGGTTGTACAGCGGGGAGTTATACCGATTTCGGCTGAGATTCGATCGGGATCCGGAATATGCACATGAAATAAGCTTGGTTGGTGCCGTTCCGGCCCCGTGTCACGATGCGCGCTTCAACAACGACACGGGACAAGAGGACACCATGCGACGTTCGATCCTGACCGGCCTCGGCGCGCTTGCCGCGGCGCTGGCCTTTGCCGCGCCCGGCGCGCACGCCGACTCCCAGACGCTGAAGATCGGCACGATGAGCGGCCCCGACGCGCAGATCTGGACCGAGGTGACGAAAGTCGCCGCACGCGAAGGCCTCGCGATCAAGGTCATCGAATTCAACGACTACGTGCAGCCGAACGCGGCGCTCGACGCGGGCGATCTCGACGCGAACGGTTTCCAGCACCAGCCGTTTCTCGACAGCCAGATCAAGCAGCGCGGCTACCGGATCGTCAACGTCGGGCTGACCTACACGGCGCCGATGGGCTTCTATTCGAAGAAGCTCAAGTCGCTGAAGGATCTGCCGGCCGGCGCGAAAGTCGGGATTCAGAACGATCCGTCGAACGGCAACCGCGCGCTGCTGCTGCTGCAGAAATACGGCGTGATCAAGCTGAAGGCGGGCGCCGGCACGAACGGCGTGAACGCGACGCCGCTCGACGTCGCCGAGAATCCGAAGAAGATCAGGATCGTCGAGCTCGACGCCGCGCAACTGCCGCGCGCGCTGCCCGACCTCGACGCCGCGTCGATCAACACCGACTACGCGGTGAAGGCCGGGCTCACGCCGGTGAAGGACGCGATCGCGATCGAGGATCTGCGCGGGCCGTACGCGAACCTGATCGCGGTGCGCGCGCAGGACAAGGACAAGCCGTGGGTGAAGAAGCTCGTCGCGGCCTATGAATCGGACGACGTGCGCAAGTTCATCGACCAGAAGTTCGGCGGTGCGATCGTGCCGGCGTTCTGATCGTCGGCCGATGCCAGGCCGCGTCGCCGGGCATCGCGCCGGACCGAAAAGCAAATCGCCCGCGCAAGCGGGCGATTTCGTTGGCGCGCCGCGATGCGGCGCACGGGCCGGCCGCTCGGGCGGCCCGGGGGCTCAGGCCGACAGCAGCGACCCGGTGCGGATCGGCGTCGCGCCGGCGATCCGCGCGACTTCCATCCCCGCGGTCGCGAAGCGCACGACCTGGCGCGCGTACAGCACGCCCGACACGCTGCTCTTCAGCGTGATCACGCGATCGGTCAGCGGATCGACGATGTCGGCGACGTCCTGGCCGGCCTCGATCCACGCGCCGACCGGCGTGCGGAATACGATCACGCCCGACACCGGCGCGACGAGCGGATCGGTGCCCGCGAGCGGCGTGGCCGGATGCGCGAGCGGCGGCAGCGGCGCCGGCGTGCCGTCGATGACGCCGCGCTCGGTCAGGTATTCGACGATCGCTTGCGAATCTTTCTCCGCGAACTCGTACGACACGTCGCGCTCGCTGCGCAGTTCGACGGTGACGGAAATCGCGCCGTTCGGGATCGGGAAGCGATCGCCGAACCGGCCGCGCAGATCGGACCAGCAGAAGCTGTGGATCTCGTCGAACGGATTGCCGACCGAATTCAGCGCGAGCAGCGACGCCTGCGCGTCCAGATAGCGCGCCAGCGGCTCGACGTCTTCCCACAGATCGGGGTTCGTATACAGATGCATCACCGCGTCGTTGTCGCAATGCAGGTCGAGCACGATGTCGGCGTCGAACGACAGTTTCTGCAGCGCGAGGCGCTGCGATTCGAGCTCGGTGCGCGGCTTCTGTTCGTCGAGCGCCTCGCGCATCGCGGCGCGTACCGCGGCGAGGTTGCGCTGCGCGTCGTTCGTCAGCCGGCCTTCGATGCGCGGCATCACGAGCGCCGCGAGATCGTGGAAATTGCGGTTGAAGTTCTGCATCGAGCCGAGCTCGAAGCGGCCGAGGTGATCGCCGAACACGTGCTGCGACAGGCCGATCGGGTTCGGCACGGGGACGATGACCACCTCGCCGCGCAGCTTGCCGGCCGTCTCGAGCGCGGCGATCTTGCGGCGCAGCAGCGCGGCGACCAGCATGCCGGGCAGTTCGTCCGCGTGCAGCGACGACTGGATGTAGACCTTCTTCCCGCCGCGCGGGCCGTAGTGGAAGCTCGTGATCTGGCGTTCGGTGCCGACGGCGGGGGAAATCAGCGGATGGGTCTGCGTTTGCATGATGAGGGAAGGGCGGCGCAGCCGCGAGTGATCCGGTATGCGTGGAAGATCGATTGTACGTTGCCTTCCGCGAACCTATCAAACCGCGTACATGGCAAGTCGATTTCCCTTACGAATCATCGGGTTGTTGCGTAAAAAATAACGTCGCCGCGGCCCTTCGCTCATGCGTGCCTCGCGGTCTTTCGGCGCGCGCGGGCAAAAAAAACGGGCTCCTTGCGGAGCCCGTCTGCGCGGATGCGAAGTGCGCGTTGCGCGGTGTTACTTGCCGTACACGTCGAAATCGAAGTACTTCTTCGCGATCTTGTCGTACGTGCCGTCCTTGCGCATGCCGGCGATCGCGCCGTCGATCTTCGCCTTCAGGTCGGTGTCTTCCTTGCGCAGGCCGATACCGGCGCCGTTGCCGAGCGTCTTCGGATCGTCGATGTCCTTGCCGGCGAAATCGAAGCTCGCGCCGCGCGGCGTCTTCAGGAAGCCGATTTCAGCCTGCACCGCGTCCTGCAGCGCGCCGTCCAGACGGCCGGAGATCAGGTCCGCGTAGACCTGGTCCTGGTTCTGGTAAGGCACGACGTTCACGCCCTTCGGGGCCCAGTACGTCTTCGCGTAGGTTTCCTGAATCGTGCCCTGCTCGACGCCGACCGACTTGCCCTTCAGCGATTCGGCCGTCGGCATCAGGCCGGCGCCCTTCTTCGCGACGAGGCGCGTCGGCGTGTTGAACAGCTTCGACGAGAACGCGATCTGTTCCTGGCGTGCCGGCGTCATCGACATCGACGACAGGACGCCGTCGAACTTGCGTGCCTTCAGCGCCGGGATCATCCCGTCGAAGTCGTTTTCGATCCACACGCACTTCGCGTTCATGCGGCGGCAGATTTCGTTGCCGAGGTCGACGTCGAAGCCGACCACCTTGCCGTCGGCGCCTTTCGATTCGAAAGGCGGGTAGCTTGCATCGACGCCGAAGCGCACGGTCGTCCAGTCCTTCGCGTATGCAGTGCCGGCCGATACGGCGAGCAGGGCTACGGTCACAGCCGCAAGAATCTTTTTCACTCGGTGACTCCTCGTTTTGTTCGATGGGTGCGCGGTTGTGCCGCGCCGTAAGCCTTCGGTCCGGCGCGGCTTCGCGTCGGACTGTCCGTTTCGCTGCCCGATGCGGGCGCGCGACGTGCGCAAGATTATCAAGACAAAATACCGGCAGGGCGCCTAGGACATGCCCCGATACCGGACCCGACGGCCGCGCATGCCGCGCGCGACCGTTTCAGACGAAGGAACGATTCAACCGAGCGTTTCGTTGACCGCGCGCTGCAGACAGGCGACGAATTGCGACACGGCCGGCGTCGGCAGCAGGTCGCGGCGCGCGATGATCGACAGGTCGAAGCGCGGCATGCTTTCGTCGAGGTCGGCCGTGCGAACCCCGAGCGGCGCCACCATCGCGGCCAGCGGGCGCGTGAAGCAGCCGATCACGTCGGAGCGCGCGACGAGCCCGAGCGTCACCGCGAACGACATCGGCGAGCGCAGCAGGCGCTTCGGCAGCGGCAGCCCGCGCGCCTCGAACATGCCGACCATCACGCTGTGCGGGAATTGCTCGGCCCCGACCGTGACGATCCATTCGGCGTCGAGCAATTCCTCTAACCGGCGCGCGTGCGCGAGCGGGTGGCCTTCGCGCATCACGACGGTGAACTCGGTCGACAGCAGCGGCACCTGCGTGAGATCGCGGTCGAGCGCGGGCACATGGTGCATCGCAGCGATGTCGAGCGTCCCGTTGCGCAATTGCGCGAGCGCGTCCGGCACCGTCACTTCCTCCAGATGCAGGCTCACGTTCGGCATCGACCGGCGGAATGCGGTGACCGCGTGCGGCAGCGCGGTCAGCGCGATCGACGGCATCGTGCCGACCGCGACCCGTCCGGACATTTCCCCTTTCACCTGCTCGACGGCCTCGACGGTGCGGCGCATGTCGCCGAGCAACTGCTCGGCGCGCGGCAGCAGCGCATGGCCGCACGCGGTCAGCTCGACGCCGCGCACGCTGCGCGCGAGCAGTTCCGCGTTCAGCGCCGTTTCCAGTTCGCGGATCGTATGCGTGATCGCGGGCTGCGTGACGCCGAGTTCGCGCGCGGCGGCGCGCAGGCTCTTGTGATGCGCGGCGGAGACGAACGCCTGGAGCTGCGCGATGTTCAGGTGGTTTCGGATGCGGGTCATCGATCGGTTCGGATCTGGCGGCGGGCCGGGGCGCCGGCGCGAAGATCGATAGGGTAGCGCGCCGCGACGGCGAACGCCGGACGGAACAAAAACCGCGCGGCGCGGCATTCTCTCGCCGCGACCGACGGCGAGGCGATCAGAATTGCAGATGACGGTGCGTGCGGTGCGTGACGTTGCCGAGATGCGCCGCGCGACGACACACCGCGTGACGTTTTCGTGGCGGCCCGGTGTGTCAGGCAAGCGCCAGTTCGACGGCCGCGAGCGTGCGGCGGCGGATCCAGCCGCTCGCGAGCCGGATCGCGAGCCAGTACGGCAGAAACAGCAGGCGCGTGCGCGTGCTCGGACAGTGCACGAAGGTTTCGGTGCGTAGCAGGCGCGTGCCGGACGACAGTCCGACGACCTCGAACCGCAGCACCAGCTTCGCGTCGCGCGGATCGTCGTGCCGGACGAAGGCCGCGGCGTCGTCGATCGTCCGCACGTCGGGCGTCGGGCGCCAGAAGCGTCCGATGAGCCCCAGCGACAGCGACGTGTCGTCGCGATGCAGCAGCGTGAACGTATCGAAGCCGAAGCGTTCGCGTGCGGCTTCGGCGGGGCGGTTGCCCAGCGCACGCGCGATGGCCGCCGGCGATTCGCGCACGGCAAGCAGCGCGTCGATGACCGGATCGGCGCGCATGTCGAGCGCGGCCACTGCGTCGATGATGCGGGACGGCGGCGCGTCGATCGGCCGCGATTCATGAACTTCGACGAAGCCGAACGACGGGATGAACGGCGGCTTGCTCGCCGCGGTCCGCGTGTCTGATTCAGAGACGATGCCGAACGGATTCATGGTCGTTCCGGAGGACAAAATGTGATCGTAGCACCGCGTTCGGACTCACGGTGCGCCGCGCCGCCACGCCGGCCGCATCGACAAAAAAGGCCCGGAAACATGCGTTTCCAGGCCGGGAGACCATCGGCGACGATGGTGGAGGAGACGGTGTCGTCCCGATGCGCGCCGTGCTTCTGCCGGCGACGTCGCGCACGATGCGCGGTCAGATCGCCCAGCCGCCGAGATAGAACGTGACGAGCACGGCCGCGATGAGCACGGTGCCGACGTTGAGCTTGCGGAATTCGCCACTCGCGATGCGGCCGATCACGAGCGTCGAGAAGCCGAGCATGATGCCGGTCACGATGTTCGCGGTCAGCACGATGAACACCGCGCACACGAGGCCCGACATCGCATCGACCATGTCGTCCATGTGCAGCTTGCTCACGCTGCCGAGCATCAGCAGGCCGACGTACATCAGCGCCGGGGCCGTCGCGTACGACGGCACGAGGCCCGCGAGCGGCGAGAAGAACATCACGACCAGGAACAGCACGCCGACCACCGCGGCCGCGAGTCCCGTCTTCGCACCGGCGGCCACGCCGACGCTGGACTCGATGTACGCCGCGGCCGGTGCACCGCCGAGGAAGCCGGAAAAGATCGAGCTGATCGAATCGGCGGTCAGCGCGCGGCCGCCGTTGATGATGCGGCCGTTCTCGTCGAGCTGGCCCGCCTGGCCCGCGACCGCGCGGATCGTGCCGGTCGCGTCGAACACGGCGGTCATCACGAGCGCGAGCACGCTCGGCAGCACGGCCATCGACAGCGCGCCCTTGATGTCCATCGCGCCGATCAGCGATGCGTGGCCCGGTGCGCTCAGCGACGGCAGCGCGAAGATGCCGCGATACTTCACGGCCGGATCGAACACGAGGCCGATCAGCGAGATCGCGACCACGACGAGCAGGATGCCGCCGGGTACGCGACGCTTCTCGAGCCCGAAGATCGCGGCCAGGCCGACGACCGACATGATGACCGGGAACGCGGTGATCTGGCCGAGCGAGACCGGCAGGCCGGCGCCCGGATTCTTGATCACGAGGCCGACGTCGTTCGACGCGATCAGCAGCAGGAACAGGCCGATGCCGATCCCGGTGCCGTGCGCGACGCCCGCGGGCAGGTTGCGCAGGATCCACGAACGCACGCCGGTGACCGAGATGCCCGTGAACACGAGGCCCATCAGGAACACGGCGCCGAGCGCGACGCTCGGATGCAGGCCCTTGCCGAGCACGAGGCCGAACGCGGTGAACGCCGTCAGCGAGATCGCGCAGCCGATCGCGATCGGCAGCTTCGCCCACAGGCCCATCAGCAGCGAACCGAAGGCGGTGGTGAGGCAGACCGCGACGAATACCGCGCTCGTGTCGAAGCCGGCCTTGCCGAACATGCCGGGCACGACGAACACGGAATAGACCATCGCGAGGAAAGTGGTCACGCCCGCGACGATTTCGCGACGCTGCGTGCTGCCGCGCGACGAAATGCCGAAGTACCGGTCGATGACTCCCTTGGTGCCGAAGTCCGTTTCTTCCGCGCCGACGCCGACCGTCGGCTGCACCGGGGTATCACTCATGAGCTTGCTCCTTTATCAGCATGCTGAAACGGCCTGTGGCAGGCCGTCGTCAGGGTGTCTCGTATCTGGTTGAAATTATCGGCAGCGTCGTGGGGACGCATCACGCGTGCTTCGTGTCGTCGTCCGCGCGTCGAAGGGCGCGCGTGTGCCGCGTCGTACGACGCGTGGCGTGGTCGACCCCGTCACGTGTGCTTTGCCGTAGCGAAGGTTAGGCGAACGGCCCATCACGTCCCATTGGGGGAAGAGCATGCAGCGCATGTCGCAGCGCTTATATCGGCGTGCAACGGGGCTTCGTCGTCGCGGAACGCGTGTATACGCCTAGTTCGAATCCGTTAAGGCGATTATTTGAACGCGGGGTCGGCGGGCAGGACGGGAGCGGGTGAGGCATCGGGGATTACGAATGTCTTTCATCGAGGCCGCGCAGGTGCGTAAATGCGGCCGCGCGTGACGCGCCCGCCCCGCCGCCGTGCGCAACGTGAGTCCGGATGATACCGGGGCCGCGCGCGTGACCGGATCGATGACGATGCATGCGTCGGGCATCCGATCGGTAAATGCAGGATCACTGATCAAATGGACGTGGTGATCAGCACGCCGACGGCGGCGTCCGCGCTTCGGGATGCCGCCGCGCGTTACTTCAGAAACACGTATCGCGCGAAATACGGAAAGCGGCCGATCGCATGCTCGGTCGCACACGTCGCCTCCGGCGGTGTGCCGCCCACGGTATCGAGCCGCTGGACGAAGCGCACGCCGGCGAGCGTGCCGGTTGCGGCCGGCGTCGCGGCGAGCAGGAGCTGCGGAATGCTGCCCGGGCGCGCGCCGGGCGCTTCCGCGAGCTTCTTGCCGGTGATGCGGCTGCCGTCGAGCGTTTCCCACGACGGCCCCGCGCCGTGCCGGACGACGAGCGCGCCGGTGGCGTCGAACAGCATCGCCTCCGGGCGCTGGAATGCCCATGCGAGCCGGTGTCCGGCGTCGTATTCGCATGCGTAGATCTGCACGCCGGTCGCGGTCGTCGACAGCACGGGCGACGCCGGTTGAGGTGGCGAGAGACCGGTTGCATCGTCGGCGTAGGCCGGCAAGGTGCAGGCCGCGAACGAAAGGCCGGCCGCGAGGGCCCGCAGCATGTCGCGTGTCGGAAAGCGGCTTGGCATGGCGGGGCGTCCTTTCAGGTCGGGTGACGGTCGTGCGGAGTCAAGTGTGTAAACGTTAGGCGGCGATTGCGCAGGCGGCAATTCGGAAATGGCAATCGCGGCGATAGTCGCCGCGATTGCAAGGGAAGGGATGTGCGCGGCCGCTCGTCGCGGCGGTCGCGCGGAAGCGGCTCAGGCCGCGCCGGCCGGCGTCGGCGCGTGTTCCGCGATCAGGCGCTCGGCCTTCAGTGCGTCCCACAGGCTTGCCGGAATCGGCGCCGCCGCGAGCCGCAGGTTCTCGTCGATGCGATCGGGCCGGCTCGCGCCGGGGATCACGGCCGCGACGGCCGGGTGCGCGAGCGAGAACTGCAGCGCCACCGCGCGGACGTCGACGCCGAACTGCTCGCTGATCTGCCGGATGCGCGCGACGCGGTCGAGCATCTCCTGCGTGGCCGGCTGATATTCGAAGTGCGTGCCGCCCGCGAGCACGCCGGAGTTGTACGGGCCGCCGACGATGATGCCGAGGCCGCGCGCCGTGCTTTCCGGCATCAGCCGTTCGAGCGCGCCCGCATGGTCGAGCAGCGTGTAGCGGCCGGCGAGCAGGAAGCCGTCCGGGTCCGAGCGCTCGAGCGCGAGCTCGCACGGCTCGATCCGGTTCACGCCGAGGCCCCAGCCCTTGATGACCTTCTCGTCGCGCAGCCGCGTGAGTGCCTTGGCCGCACCCGACATCGCGACGTCGAACACTTCGAGCCAGCGCTCGCCGTGGAAGTCGATCGCCGGATCGTGAATCCACACGGTGTCGAGGCGGTCGGTGCGCAGCCGCTGGAGGCTCGCCTCGATCGAGCGCAGCGTGCCGTCTTCCGTGTAGTCGTAGACGACCTTGTTCGGCAGCCCATGGCGGAACAGCCCGCCCTTCTCGCCGAGATCGCGCTGCGACGCATCCTCGTGCTCGTCGAGCACGAGGCGGCCGACCTTCGTGCCGAGCGAATATTCGTCGCGCGGGCGGCCGGCGAGCGCTTCACCGAGGCGCAGCTCGGCGAGGCCGGCGCCGTACAGCGGCGCCGCGTCGAAGTAGCGGATACCGCTTTCCCAGGCCGCGTCGACGGTCGCCAGCGCTTCTTCGTTCGGGATGTCCCGATACATGTTGCCCAGCGGCGCGGTGCCGAAACCCACGCGGGAAGGGGACGTGATTCTCATGTCGGACTCCTGTCGATCGCTCAGGCCGCGGCCTGCGCGAGCGTCGGATAGTCGGTCAGGCCGCGTGCGCCGCCGCCGAACAGCGTGTTGCGGTCGTGCGGCGTGAGCGCGGCGCCGGTACGCAGGCGCTCGGGCAGGTCGGGGTTCGCGACGAACGGGCGGCCGAAGGCGACGAGGTCGGCCCAGCCGGCCGCGATCGCTTCGCGCGCGCGCTCGGCGGTGTACGCGCCGGCGTAGATCAGCACGCCCGGGAACGCTGCACGCAGCTGCTGCTTGAATTCGACCGGCATCAGCGGCGCGTCGTCCCAGTCGGCTTCCGCGATGTGCAGGTAGCCGACGCCGAGTTCGCCGAGCAGCTTCGCGGCGGCGAGGTAGGTCGTCTCGGGATCGTCGTCGACGCAGCCGTTCAGCGTGGTCAGCGGCGCGAGGCGGATGCCGACGCGCGACGCGTCGCCGGTGCCTTCGATCAGCGCCTGCGCGACTTCGCGCAGGAAGCGCAGCCGGTTTTCGAGCGAGCCGCCGTACGCGTCGGTGCGCGTGTTCGCGTTCGAGTCGATGAACTGGTTCACGAGATAGCCGTTCGCGCCGTGCAGCTCGACGCCGTCGAAGCCGGCTTCGATCGCGTTGCGCGCGGCGGCGCGGTATTGATCGACGATCTCGCGGATTTCGTCGACGGACAACGCGCGCGGCTCGGAGGCCTGCACGAAGCCCGGCGTGGTGCCGTCTTCACCGGCGACGAACACGTTCACGCCCTTCGCCTGGAGCGGCGACGACGACACGGGTTGCCGGCCGCCGAGCAGGCTCGTGTGGCTCAGCCGGCCGACGTGCCAGACCTGCGCGAAGATGCGGCCGTGCGCGGCGTGGACGGCGTCCGTCACCTTGCGCCAGCCGGCGACCTGCGACGGCGTGTGGATGCCGGGCGTCCATGCGTAGCCCTTGCCGAGCGGCGCGATGTAGGTGCCTTCGCTGACGATCAGGCCCGCGCTCGCGCGCTGCGCGTAATACGCGGCCATCAGTTCGTTGGCTTCGTCGCCGGGCTGGCTGGCGCGCGAACGCGTCATCGGCGGCATCACGATGCGGTTCGGCAGTGTCAGCGAACCGAATTGCAGCGGTTGGAAAAGCGGGTCCTGGGTCATGATGGATTCCTGTCGGTGCCGCGGCCGGCTGGCCGCGGACGGTTCGATTGAGGGGGCGGTGCGTTCAGTCCCACGTCGGCGCGAGGCCGACCGGGTCGACTTCGCGGCCGTTGCGCTCGAGCGCGGCGATCTGCGCCATGTCCTCGTCGGTGAGGCGCAGCGTTTGCGCGAGCAGGTTGCTTGCGAGGTTTTCGCGCTTCGTCGAAGACGGGATCACCGAGTAGCCGAGCTGCAGCGCCCAGGCCAGCGCGACCTGCGCCGGCGTCGCGTCGTGACGTTGCGCGATCGCGCCGATCACCGGGTCGCCGAGCACCTTGCCGTATGCGAGCGTCATGTACGACGTCACGTGGATGCCTTCGCCGTTCAGGAACTCGACCAGCTTGCGGTTCTGCAGGTACGGGCTCAGTTCGATCTGGTTCGTCGCGATCGCATCCTTGCCGACCACCGCGATCGCTTCCTTCGTCAGTTCGATGTTGAAGTTCGAGATGCCGATCCGGCGCGTGAGGCCCTTTGCCTTCGCGTCGGCGAGCGCGGTCATGAACGTCTCGACCGACACGCCGCTTTCCGGAGCCGGCCAGTGGATCAGCGTCAGGTCGACGTAGTCGGTGCGCAGCTTGCGCAGGCTTTCCTCGAGGCTGGCGACCAGTTTTTCCGGCGCGTAGTTGTCGACCCAGATCTTCGTCGTGAGGAACAGGTCTTCGCGGCGCACGCCCGATGCGGCGATCGCTTCGCCGACTTCGGCTTCGTTGCCGTAGATCTGCGCGGTGTCGATCGCGCGATAGCCGACTTCGAGGCCGTTGCGGACCGAGTCGATGACAACCTGGCCTTGCAGGCGGAAGGTGCCGAGGCCGAATGCGGGAATGTTGCTCATCTTGTGTTCCTGGAAGAGGTGGGCCGATTGCGGTATGGAAGTCATTCTGGCGTCCTGGACTGATGAGATAAACGCCTCTAGAGGTCAAAAATATTTGATTTGAAGTCAAATATCGGTCGTGGATCCGGCTGGCTGGCGGCGTGCCGGCCTCAGGCGGTGCCCGCCAGCGCGCTCGCAGCGGCATTCGCATGGAATGCCGGCAGCACGTCCGACGCGATTTCGGCCATCGTCTCGTCGAGCGGGCGGCGGTTGCGGCGGAAATGCAGGCCGATGTGCTGCACGCCGGCGTCGCGCATCGCCGCGAGTTCCTCCGTCAGCGCGATGCGTCCGGCGCGCGCGCCGAAGCGGTGCCGTTGCAGCGGTTCGTGCGGATCGTCCGCGAGGTCGAGATGGATGAAGCTCACGTACGGCTTGTTGCCGGCCACCGCGCGCCAGTTCGCGACGCGCTGCACGTGATCGGCCGGCGTGCCCGGATATGCGAGGCAGCCGTCCATGTGCTCGCCGATCCATGCGGGCGTTTGCTGCGCGAGACCGGCGACGAGCAGCGGCACCGGCGAGCGCGCGGCGGGCAGCACGTCGAGGCCGGGCGGCAGATGCGCACGCGCGCCGTCGCGCAGCAGCGCGATCTGGTCGCGGAAGTTCGCGCCGCGCGACGCGAAGTCGCGGCCGAACAGCGGATATTCGACCGGCCGGTCGCCGCTCGCGACGCCGAGCAGCAGGCGTCCCCGGCTGAGTTCCTGGATCGTCGCGGCCGATTTCAGCGTGAGCAGCGGTTCGCGCAGCGGCAGCACGACGGCCGCCGTGCCGAGCAGGATGTCGCGCGTGATGCCGGCGAGGTAGCCGAGATACGAGAAGGTCTCGAACACCTGCGCGGCGTCGCCGAACGACGGGTCGTACACCGGCACGTCGCGCACCCAGAGCGCGCGGAAGCCGAGCGTGTCGGCCAGTTGCGCGAGCTCCGCGTGGATTTCCAGGTCGGGCACGCCGGGGCGGCGGCCGTCATGCTGGCGCTTCGCGTCGCCGGCCGGCGACCAGTCGTTGTCGAGCGGCAGTTCGATGCCGATGCTGAAGCCGCCGTCGGCGAGCTTGTCGAGTGAAGTGGACATGGTCGGGCGTCTCCGTTCAGATGGCGCGCAGGCTGCCGGCGAGCCGGTAGAAGTCGAGCGACGACGCGGTGAAGAACGCGCGCGACGTGCCGGCGGCGAAATCGTCGAGGTGCACGACCGTCGCGCGGTCGGCTTCCTGCCACGAGATCGCGTAGGTCTCGCCGGCGACGTGCTGCCACGTGAAGGCGACTTCGCCCGTCGCGCCGGCGTACGCGCCTTCGGTGATCTCGTAGCGCATGTGGAGGCCGTCCTCGTCATATGCGTTGAGGGCGGTGAGGCCGTCGTAACGGACTTCGAAAGTCTTGCCGGCGAACGGCGGACGTCGGGTCGATGCGTTCATGCTGGGCGGCTCCTGCAAACAAGTGACGTTCAATGGGCGAGTTCGACGGGTTCGGCCGTGCGTTCGGGCAGGCCCTGGCCGCGGTCGAGGCGGCCGCTCAGCGCGGTCAGCGCGAACGCGCCGAGCGTGACGACGGCGGCGATCCACGGCGTATGGCCGAGGCCGACGTTCGCGACGATCAGGCCGCCGAGCGACGCGCCGCCGGCGACGCCGAGGTTGAACGCGGCGATGTTGAAGCCCGATGCGACGTCGGTGGCGTCCGGCGCGAAGTGGCGCGCCTGCTTGACGACGTACACCTGCAGGCCCGGCACGTTGCCGAATGCGACGGCGCCCCATGCGAGCATCGTCAGCACCGCGAGCCACTTCACGTGTACCGTGAAGGTCAGTGCGAGCAGCACGATCGCGAGCAGCAGGAAGATCTGCTTGAGCGCCTTGACCGGGCCGACGCGGTCGGCGAGCTTGCCGCCCCACACGTTGCCGAACGCGACCGACACGCCGTAGCCGACGAGCACGAGGCTGACCTGCGACGGCGTGAAGCCGGCGATCTGTTCGAGCAGCGGCGCCATGTAGGTGAACGCGATCAGCGAGCCGCCGTAGCCGACCGCCGTCATCCCATAGACGAGCAGCAGGCGCGGCTGGGCCAGCACGCGGAACTGGCGGGCGAGCGGCGCCGGCGGCGTCCGCGGAAGACCGCGCGGCACGAAGGCAACCGCGCCGAGGAACGCGACGAGGCCGAACAGCGCGACGATCAGGAACGTCGCGCGCCAGCCGAAGTGCTGGCCGATGAAGGTGCCGAGCGGAATGCCGGCGACGAACGCGACGGTCATGCCGCTGAACATCGTCGCGATCGCGCTGGCGGCCTTGTCCTTCGGCACGAGCGTGGTCGCGATGATCGAGCCGACCGAGAAGAACACGCCGTGCGCGAGGCCGGTGAGCACGCGCGCGACGATCAGCGATTCGTAGCCGGGCGCCTGCCAGGCGACGAGGTTGCCGATGGTGAACAGCGCCATCAGCGCGGCGAGCAGCGTCTTGCGCGGCACGCGGCCGGTGAGCGCGGTGAGGAGCGGCGCGCCGATCGCGACGCTCAGCGCGTAGAGGCTGACGAGCAGGCCGGCCGACGGCAGGCTGACGCCGAGATCGGCGCCGATCGTCGGGATCAGCCCGACGATCACGAATTCGGTCGTGCCGATGGCAAAGGCGCTGATGGTCAGCGCAAGCAGGGCGAGTGGCATGGCGGGATCCAGGTTCCAGTAAGAATGGATCGCAGTGTGCCGCCTTTACTTTTGCGGAAAAACTGGTCTATAAACCAAATTGTTTTGATTTCAGGTCAACAATGAAAATCACGCTCGACGAACTCCAGGCCTTTGCCGCCGTGGTCGACACCGGGTCGATCACCGCCGCCGCGCAGCAGCTCGACGTCACCGTGTCGGCGGCGAGCCGCACGCTTGCGCGGCTCGAGGAGAAGCTGAAGACCACGCTGCTGCGCCGGACCACGCGCCGGCTCGAACTGACCGAAGAAGGGCGCGCGTTCCTGCAGGATGCGCGCGCGATCATCGAATCGGTCGAAAACGCCGAGGAGCAGATGCTCGCGCGGCGCGAGATGCCGTCGGGGCGGCTGCGCGTCGATGCCGCGACGCCGTTCATGCTGCACGTGATCGTGCCGCTCGTGCGCGGCTACCGCGAACGCTTCCCGAAGGTCGAGCTGGAGCTGAACAGCAACGAGGGGATCATCGACCTGCTCGAGCGGCGCACCGACGTCGCGATCCGGATCGGCCGCCTGAAGGATTCGACGCTGCACAGCCGGCGGATCGGCAACAGCCGGCTGCGCATCCTCGCGAGCCCCGCGTACATCGAAGCGCACGGCCAGCCGCGCAAGGTCGAGGATCTCGCCAGGCACACGCTGCTCGGCTTCACGCAGCCCGAATCGCTGAACGTGTGGCCGATCCTCGGCGCAGACGGCGAGCCGAGCCGCATCGAGCCCGGCATCTGGTCGTCGAGCGGCGAGACGCTGCGGCAGCTCGCGCTGGAGGGGGCGGGCATGGTGTGCCTGTCGGATTTCATGACCGCGCAGGATCGCGAGGCCGGCCGGCTCGTGCAGGTGCTCGCGCGGCAGACGCTCGAAGTCGAACAGCCGATCAACGCGGTGTATTACCGGAACACCGCGATCTCGTCGCGGATCGCGTCGTTCGTCGATTACATGATCGAGGTGCTGGGCGGCGGGAGCAGCGGCAGCGATGCGCCGGCGCGGCGCAAGGCCGCCTGGATGGGGCCGCTGTAACGGCGGCGCGCCGGAAGGGAAGCGGGGGGCGGCGGTGGGCCGGGCGTGATCCGGCGTGCCGCACGGCGCTTGCGCCGCGGGCACGCCGTCGTGCAGCGCTTACGCTTCCTCGGACCACGACATGTTGTCGCGCGCCAGCAGCGCCGACGATGCCGCCGGTCCGAACGTGCCCGCGGTATAGAGCCGCGGGCGATCGCCGAGCTGCTTCCAGCCGTCGAGGATCGGCTCGACCCACGACCACGCGGCCTCGAGTTCGTCGCGGCGCATGAAGTGCGTGAGGCGGCCGCGGATCACGTCGATCAGCAGTCGCTCGTACGCTTCCGCGCGCCGTTCCGGAATCGCCTGCTGCAGGTCGAGGTTCAGGCTCACCGGCACCATCTTCATCCCGCTGCCCGGCTCCTTCGCGAGCATCTGCAACTGGATCGACTCTTCCGGCTGGAGCTGGATCACGAGGCGGTTGCTGTAGTGGCGCGGGCCGCTTGGGATGATCGAGAACGGCATGTCCGCGAACTCGATCACGATTTCCGACTGGCGGCGCTGCAGCCGCTTGCCGGTGCGCAGGAAGAACGGCACGTTCGCCCAGCGCCAGTTGTTGATGTGCGCGCGCAGTGCGACGAAGGTCTCCGCGTGGCTGTCCGCCGGCACGTTGTCTTCCTCGAGATAGCCCTTGACCGGCTGACCGTCGACCGCGCCGGCCGTGTACTGGCCGCGCACCGTGTCGCGCGCGACGTCCGACAGCGCCATCGGCCGCAGCGAGCGCAGCACCTTCAGCTTCTCGTCGCGCACCGCGTCCGGGTCGAGCGACACCGGCGGCTCCATCGCGACGATGCACAGCAGTTGCAGCAGGTGGTTCTGCACCATGTCGCGCAGCGCGCCGGTATGGTCGTAGAAGCCCGCGCGGCTGCCCACGCCGACCGTCTCCGCCACCGTGATCTGCACGCTGCGGATGCTCGGCGCCTGCCACAGCGGCCCGAAGATCGGGTTGCCGAAGCGCAGCACCATCAGGTTCTGCACGGTTTCCTTGCCGAGGTAATGGTCGATCCGGTAGATCTGCGATTCCGCGAAATGCTTGCCGACCGCGTCGTTGATCGCCTGCGCCGACGCGAGATCGTGACCGAGCGGCTTTTCGAGGACGACGCGCGAGCGCGCGTCGACGAGGTGCGCGGCCGACAGGTTGTCGCAGATCGTCGTGAACAGCTCCGGCGACGTCGACAGGTAGAACACGCGGATCGCATCGACGCGCGCGGCGTCGGCGAGGCGCGCGTAGTCTTCCGGCGCGTTCACGTCGATCAGCACGTACTTGAACAGGTCGAGGAAACGGGCCCATGCGTCGGCGTCGAACGCCTTGTCGTCGATGAACGGGCGCGATTGCTCGTCCATGAACTTGCGATAGCCGTCGATGCCCCAGTCGCGTCGGCCGACCGCGATGATGCGCGTCTCCGGCGGCAGGTTGCAGTGCAGGTGCGCCATGTACAGCGCGGGCAACAGCTTGCGGGCGGCCAGGTCGCCGCCGCCACCGAAGATGATCATGTCGACGGGCTGGTCGGCTTCGGTCTGGTTGGGCTTATTCGTCATGAGTGGATCGCGGTCTGAAGCGGTGTGAGCGTGGAACGAACATCGAAGCGCCGGGCGCCGGTGCGTTGGCGCGCCAGTACGTGAAAACGCTAATAGTGCACGCTTTTGATCGATTGCGTATGTGTTCCCGCGTTGTAACAGCACTTGCATCGCACGCATGCCGTGATTATGATTGAGCGCTCACTCATTAAAGGAATCGAACGTGGCCCGACCGCGCAGTCCCGACAAGCACGACGCCATCCTCGCCGCTGCCGCCCGCGCGCTCGCGGAGGACGGCGCGAGCGCGACCACCGCGCGCATCGCGCGGCTCGCCGGCGTCGCGGAAGGCACGGTGTTTACCTATTTCGAGACCAAGGATGCGCTGCTGAATGCGCTGTACCTGAGCCTGAAGGCGGAGATGCGCGAGGCGATGATGACCGGGTTTCCGGAGCATGCGCCGGCCGAACAGGCGATGCGGCATGCGTGGAACGGCTACGTGTCGTGGGGCGTCGCGAACCCGGACGGGCGCCGCGCGCTGCGGCAGCTCGGCGTGAGCGGCCGCATCGACGACGCGCATCGCGCGGCCGGGGCCGAAGGGTTCGGCGCGATTGGCTCGCTGCTGCGCGCGCAGGTTGCCGCGGCGGGCGGGCTGAAGGCCGACGATGCGCACGCGTTCTGCGCGGCGCTGTTCACGTCGATCGCGGAGACGGCGATGGAATCGATCGCGCGCGATCCGGCGCTGGCCGACGAATACCGGGAGGCCGGGTTTCGTGCGCTGTGGGCCGTGTTGCACGCGGTCTGAGCAAACGGCCCGCCGGGCGGGCTGCGCGGCGGACAGCGGGAGGCGGATGATCGGCGGCGCGTTCGGATCGGGCGCGTCCGCCGCGACGGAAGGCGGTTTCGGGCAGGGCGACGCACGGTGAAAACCATCGTGTCAGCGCCCATATTAATGAGTGAGTAATCATTCATTTTGTGGTTTCAACCTTGTCGAGGAGTGGAAAATGTCGAAAGTCTGGTTGGTAACAGGGGCCGCGCGCGGCCTGGGGCGTGCGATCGCGGAAGCGGTGCTGGCGGCGGGCGATCGTCTGGTGGCCGGTGCGCGCGATCCCGCGCGGCTCGCGGATCTGGAGGAGCGGTACGGCGACCGGCTGCTGCCGATCGAACTCGACGTGACCGATGCCGCCGCGGCCGCGCATGCAGTGGCGGCTGCGCGCGACGCGTTCGGCCGCATCGACGTGCTGGTGAACAACGCGGGCTACGGTCATACGGCGCCGTTCGAGCAGATGGCCGCCGACGCTTTCCGCGACCAGATCGAAACGAACCTGTTCGGCGTGGTCAACATGACGCGCGCGGTGCTGCCGACGATGCGTGCGCAGCGCGCGGGCCACATCTTCCAGGTGTCGTCGGTCGGCGGGCGCACGGCGACGGCCGGCCTGTCCGCGTATCAGGCCGCGAAGTGGGCGGTCGGCGGATTCAGCGACGTGCTGTCGAAGGAAGTCGCGCCGTTCGGCGTGCGCGTGTGCACGCTGGAGCCGGGTGGGATGCGCACCGAATGGGCGGCGCAGGCGAAGCGCGAGGTCGACGGCTTGCTGCCCGACTATCAGCCGTCGGTCGGGAAGATTCTCGAATTGCTCGGCGCGTATGGCGGCCACGAGGTCGGCGACCCCGCACGGATCGCGGCGCTGATCGTCGAGCTGTCGCGTCGCGACGACGTGCCGATGCGTCTGCTGCTCGGCGGCGATGCGCTGTTCGTGTGCGAGCAGGCGGAAGCGCAGCGGGCGGAGGAGGCGGCGCGGTGGCGCGATGCGACGCTGTCGACGATGTTCCCGGACGCGAAGCTCCCGGATGGGCTGCAGGCGTTGAAGAAGGTCGGGTAAGCCGGGGAAGCCGGGGCATCGCGGGTTCGCTCGAGCGCCGCGCCGGTCGCCGACCGCGATCGACGTTGCCGGCGGCCTTCAGCGGCCCAGCGCGTAGAACTCCGCGTTGGGCCGCATGTTCGTCACGTTCGCGATGCGATTCGACATCCCGAAGAACGCCGAGATCGCCGCGATGTCCCAGGCGTCCTCGTCGGTGAAGCCATGCGACTTCAGCAGATCGAAGTCCGCTTCGCCCACCTGGTGCGCGGTCTGCGACACCTTCATCGCGAAGTCGAGCATCGCCTTCTGTCGAGCGGTGATGTCGGCCTTGCGATAGTTGGTCGCGACCTGGTCGGCGATCAGCGGATCCTTCGCGCGAATGCGCAGGATCGCGCCGTGCGCGATCACGCAGTACTGACACTGGTTCGCGCTGCTGGTGGCCACGACGATCATTTCGCGTTCGGCCTTGGTGAGGTTGCCCGGCTTGTCCATCAGCGCGTCGTGGTACGCCATGAACGCGCGAAACTCGTCCGGGCGATGCGCGAGCGTGAGGAATACGTTCGGGACGAAGCCCGATTTTTCCTGCACGGCCGCGATCCGTTCGCGAATGTCGTCGGGCAGGTCTTCGAGTGCCGGCACGGGGAAGCGGCTGACGGGCGTGTTGTCTGCTGCGGTCATGAGGTCTCCTGGATGAAGTGGCACGGGTGGTCTCGACGCACGGGCCGCCGGCCTGAAAGAGAAACATCGCGTGTTGCCAGTGGCGTCATGCGTTGACGTCGACGATGATGTCGCCGCGGATCGGGTTGTTCATCCGCTCCTCGCCAAGCAGGATGACGCTGCCGACGCCGAAGAGCGTGATGCAGCGCAGGATGAACGGCATGACTATATGAGCCATGAATGCTCTTCCAAGTTGCGATGCGTGTCCCGCTTCGTCCGCTCTTTGAGACGTATCGGGATTTTCGTCGCGTTCAGAACTTGGTGCACGCCGGCTTTGCCAACCGTAGCAAGGAATTTCGATTTCCCTTTACCTCAAAATTTGCCATGGCCATGGCATCCGCGTCACGAGATTGTAAAACATGCAAGAGGCCGTTACCTTTTAATTCGGACGCGAAATGTAATTTCATCGATTCAGGATTAAACGGGCAGACGAAACTAATACTTCGAACGAAGGCGATTTGCTCCGTTTTTGTATTTAACACAAGAGTGCCGGGGGTAGATGTGCTTGGAGAAAGCTCGATGTCAATAAATCCCGCCATATTTTCTGAGGCTTTTCCGTCCAATGCGGCCAGGTTGACTTGGAGTCGAAGCTTTGACGTAACGATTTGATCGTTGATATTGTTTGAATGTATTAAAGCGATGCACGCTTCATGATCGCATTTTTGGGTTACGACAATTTCGAAGCTCGGCTCGTTATTTGCCGAAATAGCGCTGGCCAAGGCGCTTTCGGCAGCGATGGACGTCGTCGCGCAAACTATGCTGGCCACGGTGAGGAAGGTATTGGATTTCTTTAATTTTAGAATGCAATTTCTTTCGAATATGCTGCTGGCGAGTGTGATGATGGCCGTTGAGGCAATAAATGAGAAATATATTGAGGATTCATATTTTCTGAATTGTATCTCGAACAAAGGACGTAGTGCCATTGCTATCAAAGATAGGGTGATCCAGATTATGGAAAATTTTATAATGACGCTCGATATTATGAAGGTGATGTGAATCTCCATGTCAGCCGTTCGTTTGGGCGGGCGAAGAAGTTTTGCGAATAAGCGAATTGCGCAAAAACAGATCAATGTTGAGGTGGCAAATATGAGGCTTTCATCGCCGATCGAGAGCGTTTCTAGTTCTTCCCAGACTTTGTGGTTGATCTGATTTATGTCGTATACGGCGCCGACTATTCCGTAAGTATGAGGGGCGTATATTGACAGGAAATTCAAGCGAAATGCCGCGATGGTCCCCCAGATTGTGGCTGCTGTTGCCAATGCCGACGTAACAAGAGCGTATGTCCACCACGTCAAATGATTGCGGTTTGGTGCTTTGGATTGTCTTTCTCTCGATAGGGTAGTGGACCATCTGTACGTTATGTAGAGTCGTTTGAAGAAAATTGCCGTATTGACAATAATTTTGCCGATTTCGCTGGTTTCCATGTTGAAATGGCTGGGTGTTTTATGATGGTTGCGGAAAATGGAACCAAGTTGCCTTGGTGCCACATGATTCATGTACATCGGTAAATAACGGCCGGTGCTGAATAATCTTGACCTGTCGATGGCCTGTGTTTCTAGCCGGATGGAGCAAGTCTGTCAGTGAACGATGCAAGCATGGGATCTCACTCGCACCGGTACAAACCCTGATTAAATAAATTTATCGCGGTGAAAAATTCCGCATCTTATTGAACGGATATCGGCTCGCTATAGTGGCTCGCTTTCCCGCACGCAACCGTTCGCGTGCGGCTGACACGCTGACGATCAGCAGGAGCCGCTTGATGACCACCGACGTCCGATTCACCGAAATCGAGGATCTGATGCCCGCCGCCGGCGGGCTGCGCGAGATTCGCCATCACATTCACCATCATCCGGAGCTCGCGTACGAGGAGCACGAGACGGCCGCGCTCGTCGCGAACAAGCTCGAGCAATGGGGCTGGCAGGTGACGCGCGGGGTCGGCGAGACGGGCGTGGTCGGCACGCTGCGCGTCGGCGACGGCACGCGCAGCATCGGCATCCGTGCGGATATGGACGCGCTGCCGATCCTCGAGGCGACCGGCCTGCCGTACGCGAGCGGCACGCACGGCAAGATGCACGCATGCGGCCACGACGGCCACACGACGATGCTGCTCGGCGCCGCGCAACACCTCGCGAAGACGCGCAACTTCTCCGGCACCGTGCATCTGTATTTCCAGCCGGCGGAAGAGCACGGCGTCGACAGCGGCGCGAAGAAGATGATCGACGACGGCCTGTTTGACCGCTTTCCGTGCGATGCGGTGTTCGGCATGCACAACCATCCGGGCGCGGCGCCCGGCGTGTTCCTCACGCGGCGCGGCCCGTTCATGTCGGCCGGCGACAAGGCGATCATCTCGATCGAGGGCGTCGGCGGCCATGCGGCGCGGCCGCACCTGACGGTCGATCCGGTGGTCGTCGCGGCGAGCATCGTGATGGCGCTGCAGACGATCGTCGCGCGCAACGTCGACCCGTCGCAGCCGGCGGTCGTCACGGTCGGCTCGATGCACGCGGGCACCGCGAACAACGTGATCCCGAACGGCGCGCGCCTCGAACTCAGCGTGCGGTCGTTCAGCCCCGAGGTCCGCGCGCTGCTCAAGCGCCGCATCGTCGAGCTCGCCGAGTCGCAGGCCGCGAGTTACGGCGCGACCGCACATGTCGAGTACATCGAAGGCTATCCGGTCGTCGTCAATACGGATGCCGAAACGGATTTCGCCGCGCAGGTCGCGCGCGAGCTGGTCGGCGACGCGCACGTGGTCGAGCAGGCCGACCTGCTGATGGGCAGCGAGGATTTCGCGTTCATGCTGCAGCAGCGGCCGGGCTCGTTCGTGCGGCTCGGCAACGGCGAAGGCGAGGACGGCTGCATGGTGCACAACCCGAAGTACGACTTCAACGATCGCAACCTGCCGATCGGCGCGGCGTTCTGGACGCGCCTCGTCGAGCGGTACCTCGGGCAGTAAGCCCCGGCGGCGGCGCGCGGCCGGCGCTTCCGGCCGCATTGAGAGGAGAAACGAACGATGCAGAAAGACCATCTCGCGCTGCACCCCGCGTCGACGGGGGCTGCCGAAGCCGATACGCGCGGCGCACCGGCCGTCACGAAGCGCGGCGCGATCGCGGCGGCCGTGATCGGCAACTGGCTGGAGTTCTTCGATTTCACCGTGTACGGCTTTTTCGCGGTGCTGATCGGCAAGCTGTTCTTCCCGTCTAGCGATCCGACCACGTCGCTGCTGCTGTCGGTCGCGACGTTCGCCGCGGGCTTCTTCACGCGGCCGCTCGGCAGCGTCGTGCTCGGCGTCTATGCGGATCGCAAGGGCCGCAAGGCCGCGCTGAACCTGACGATCATGCTGATGGCGCTCGGCACCGGCCTGATCGCGATCGCGCCGACCTACGCGCAGGTCGGCGTGGCCGCGCCGCTGCTGGTCGTCTGCGCACGGCTGATGCAGGGCTTCTCGCAGGGCGGTGAATTCGGCGCGGCGACTTCCACGCTGATCGAGCAGGGCGGCACGTCGCACCGCGCGTTCCGCGCGAGCTGGCAGCTGGCGACGCAGGGCGGCGCGGCGCTGATGGGATCGGGCTTCGCGGCGCTGCTGTCGAACACGCTGACGAAGGACGCGCTCGAGGGCTGGGGCTGGCGCCTGCCGTTCCTCGTGGGCGTGCTGATCGCGCCGGTGGGCATGGTTCTGCGTCGCCGGCTCGCTGATGATGCGCCCGGCGACAGCCATCACGGGATCGAACGCGGCGTGCTGCGCGAGCTGTTCTCGCAGCACACGCGCACGGTGCTGCTGCTGATGCTGACGGTGATGGGCGGCACGGTGTCGACCTACATCCTGACTTTCTACATGCCGACCTATGCGATCCATACGCTCGGGCTGCCGATGAAGCTGTCGATGTTCGTCGGCGTCGCGTCGGGTTGCGTGATGCTGGTGACGTGTCCGCTGTTCGGCTGGCTGTCGGACCGCCTCGGCAGCCGGCGCATGCCGATCTTCGTCGGACGCGGCGTGCTGGTCCTGCTGCTGTTCCCGGCGTTCTGGCTGATGAACCATCATCCGACGCTGTCGGTGATCCTGCCGCTGACCGCGCTGATGCTGCTGTTCTATTCGCTCGGTTCGGCATCCGAAATGGCGCTGATGTGCGAATCGCTGCCGCGCCACGTGCGCGCGACGGGCATCTCGATCGCGTATGCGCTCGCGGTGACGATCTTCGGCGGCACCGCGCAGCTGATCGCAACCTGGCTCGTGAAGACGACGGGCAGCAAGCTCGCGCCGGCCGGCTACGTGGCCATGTGCGTGGTGCTGTCGCTGATCGCGGTCGCGATGCTGCGCGAGACGGCGCGTGAATCGATGGACTGACGGGTGGCGCCGCGGGCGGCGATCCACGTCTGGATTACCGCCCGCGCACGGTCCTCAGGTACGACGCGAGCATCGTCGCCAGTTCCTGCGCGGCGGGCGTCAACGGCACGGCCGCGCGCTGCAGCAGGCAGACTTCCTGCGATTCAGCCTGCTCGCGCACGCGCACCTTCGCGAGCGCGCCCGCGAACGGCCCGTGCCGCGTCACGGCTTCGGATTCGAGCGCGAGGCAATCCGTCTGCGTGACGAGCTGCAGCGTTTCGAACATCCCTTCCACGGTTGCGATGATCGTCGGCGCGGGCTGGCCGTGCGCGTCGAAATACGCGAGCAGCCGGTTGACGACCGGATCGGCGCTCAGGTTCGGCGAACGCGTCGACACCCACGCGTAGTCGGCCAGCTCGGCAAGCGATTGCGCGTGCTGCCGCGGATGGCCGTTGCGGCACACGACCACCGGCGCCGACGCATGCAGCGGCGTGACCGCGAGATCGGTCGTGTCGGTCTGCTTCGCGACGAGCGCGATCGCGAAATCCACCGCGCTCTCGCGCAGCCAGCCGATCATCATCCGCGACGTGCCGGTGCGCAAGTGCACGTCGACCTTCGGGAAGCGCGCGCGGAACGCGGTCAGCACCGGCGCGAACGCATCGATCAGCGGTTCGGTCACGAGGCCCAGCGTGACGGTGCCTTCGTAGGCGCCGCTCAGCTGACGGATCTCGTCCTCGACCTGTTCGCATTCGCCGAGGATCGCGCCCGAGCGCGCGAGCAGCCGCTGGCCGACGGCCGTCGGCACGATCCCGCGATTGGTGCGCGTGAACAGCGTCGCGCCGAGCGTCGCTTCGAGGCTCTGCAGTTGCTGCGTGACGCCGCTCTGCGCGAGGTCCAGCGCGCGTGCGGCGGCGCGCAGGCTGCCGTGTTCGACGACGGCCTGGAAGATGCGGAGCTGGGACAGCGTGAACGCCATGGTCGAGCGCGAGGCCGGTGATCGGAAATACCGATCATGATAAGACAGCCGCGCGTTCCGGCGGCGACGCGCGCGCACTACGATCGCAGGCAGTCCGGCCCATGTCGGTTGTCCCACTTCCCGCCTTCCGTCGATCATGAAACGCGTGCCACGCCTCCCTCGCTTCCGCCGCTTCCTCGTTCCACTGGCTTCCCTGTGCATCGGTTTCGCGGCGCCGTCCGCGCACGCGCTCGATGCGCAAGTGGTGCGCCTCGGCATCGATCCGACCTATCCGCCGATGGACGCGAAGGCGCCCGACGGCAGCCTGAAGGGTTTCGACGTCGATCTCGGCAACGAGATCTGCCGCCGCGCGCAGTTGCGCTGCCAGTGGGTCGAGCTTGAATTCTCCGGGATGATCCCGGCGCTGCAGGCGCGCAAGATCGACGCGATTTTGTCGTCGATGGCGATCACCGAGAAGCGCGAGAAGCAGATCCTGTTCTCGTCGAAACTGTTCCGCTTCAAGTCGCGACTCGTCGCGCGGCCCGAGCGCGGGCTCGGCAGCACGGCCGCGTCGCTGGCCGGCAAGCGCGTCGGCGTGCAGTCGGGCACACAGTTCGAATCGTGGGCGCTCGCGCACTGGGCGCCGGCCGGCGTCGGCGTGGTGCCGTACAAGAGCCAGGACGACGTGTTCGCCGATCTCGTCAACGGCCGGCTCGACGCCGCGCTGCTCGGCACGGTGGAAGCCGACTACGGATTCCTGCGCCAGCCGAAGGGCAAGGGCTTCGCGTTCGTCGGCGCGCCGCTCGACCTGGGCGATCGCGGCGTCGGCATCGGAATGCGCCAGTCGGACACGGCGCTCAAGGCGTCGATCGACGGCGCGATCGCGTCGATGCTGAAGGACGGCACGTACGAGCGGATCGCGAAGCAGTACTTCGATTTCAACCCGTACGGCGACTGAGCCGAACGCGCCGTTTCCCTCGCATTTTTCATTCGGGATCCTCGATGCAGATTCGCACCACGCCGCTCCTGTCGCCGTCGATCGGCACGCAGCGCACGCTGACGAGCTTTCATTTCGGGCCGGCCGACGCCGGCCGCAAGATCTACCTGCAGGCCGCGCTGCACGCGGACGAGACGCCCGCGATGCTCGCCGCCGTCGCGCTCAAGCAGCGACTCTCGCAGCTCGACGCGGTCGGCCGGCTCGCGGCCGAGGTCGTGCTGGTGCCGGTTGCGAACCCGATCGGGCTCAACCACCATCTGCTCGGGCAATTCATCGGCCGGTTCGATCTCGCGAGCGGGCGCAATTTCAATCGCGGCTTCCTGCCGCTCGCCGACATCGCCGCGCGGGCGCGCGACCGGCTCGGCACGGATCCCGAACGCAATCGCGCGATCGTGCGCGAATGCGTCGGCGCGGCGCTCGCCGAGATCGCGCCGCGCACCGAGTTCGACGCGTTGCAGCTTGCGTTGCTGAAGCTGTCGCACGACGCGGACGTCGTGATCGACCTGCATTGCTCGCTCGAAGCGGTGATGCACGTGTACACGAGCGACGCGGCATGGCCGCGCGTCGAGCCGCTCGCGCGCTATCTCGGCGCGGAGGTGTCGCTGCTCGCCGAGGATTCCGGCGGCCACGCGTTCGACGATGCGCATCACCTGCTGTGGACGCAGTTGCGGCAGCATCTGCCGGAACGCACGCCGATGGCGGCGGGCACGGTGGCCGTGACCGTCGAGTGCCGCGGCCAGCGCGACGTGACGCACGAATACGCGGCGCGCGACGCCGATGCGCTCGTCGACTATCTGGTGTGGTGCGGCGCGGTGCGCGGCGAGCGCACGCCGCTGCCGCCGCTCGCCGCGCCGGCCACGCCGCTTGCGGGCAGCGAGCAGTTCTACGCGCCGGTGAGCGGGATTCTCGTGCACCGCGCGGCGATCGGCGCGACGATTCGTGCGGGCGATCCGCTGTTCGACATCGTCGATCCGCTGACCGACGCGATCACGACGGTGTCGAGCGGCACCGACGGCGTGTTCTACATGCGCCGCGCGATCCGCTTCGTGACGGCCGGTGCGCCGCTCGGCCGCGTGACGGGGACGGTGCCGGTGCGCACGGGGATGCTGCTCGGGGCGTGAGTGGTGGGCACGGTGCCTGAGCGGCGCCGCGCCATGTCGTGCTTGTCGAATCGAGCGAGCGTTACAGCAGAGTCGGAGCATTGAACGGGCGGCCACGTGCCCCGGTTTTTTTGTGTCCGCGAATGGCCGTCGCACCGATCCGCCCATCCCGCGGTGCACTCACCCGCGCCGTGCCACCAGTTCCGACACCGTCTGCGCGGCCTGCTGCAGCGGCCCGAGAAACTCCTTCACCATCTGCTTCGCGGTATGCCGCTGCGCGTTGCCGCTGATGTTCATCGCGGCGATCACCTGCCCGCGCCGGTTGCGGATCGGCGCCGAGATCGACATCAAGCCCACTTCGAGTTCCTGGTCGACCACGGCCCAGCCTTGCTGGCGCACCTGCGCGATCGTCGCCTTCAGCTTGCCGATGTCGGTGATCGTGCGCGGCGTGTGCGCGCGGATGCCGCTCTGCGCGAGCGTTTCGTCGAGCGCCGCGTCGTCGAGCGCGGACAGCAGCACACGGCCCATCGACGTGCAGTACGCGGGCAGGCGGCTGCCGATCGACAGGTTGATCGTCATGATCTTGTGGGTCGGCACGCGCAGCACGTAGACGATCTCGGTGCGGTCGAGCACGGCGGCCGAGCAGCTTTCGTGGATCTGCGCGGACAGCTGCTCCATCACCGGATCGGCGAGACTCCAGAACGGCATCGACGTGAGATATGCGAAGCCGAGTTCGAGGATCTTCGGCGTGAGCCGGAACAGCCGGCCGTCGGCCTCGACATAGCCGAGCGTCTGCAGCGTCAGCAGGATCCGGCGCGCGCCGGCGCGCGTGAGCCCGGTGGCCGAGGCGACCTCGGTGAGCGTCTGCTCCGGGCGTTGGGCGTCGAATGCGCGGATCACCGCGAGGCCGCGCGCGAACGACTGCACATAGGAGTCGCCCGGTTTCGTCTGGATGTCTTCGGTTGTCATGAACGGTCGGATTGTCGTGCAGCCGAGAAGATAGCGCATGGGGCCTGACACGCCAACCGCACCGCGGACCGGGCGCTTGACAGGTCGTCCCCGCACTCCCTATGATGCGTTGAACGTTCGATACACGATCTTATGTTCGTATATAGAACATTTAAGCGCATCCCGGCGGGCAATGCAAGGGGCGCGTTTCATTCACTTCCCAGCTTTGCATGAGACCGGAGACACTGATGACCGAAGCTTTTCTGTGTGATGCGATCCGTACCCCGATCGGCCGTTACGGCGGCGCGCTGTCCGGCGTGCGCGCCGACGACCTCGGCGCGGTGCCGCTCAAGGCGCTCGTCGAGCGCAACCGCGACGTCGACTGGACGGCGATCGACGACGTGATCTACGGCTGCGCGAACCAGGCCGGCGAGGACAACCGCAACGTCGCGCGCATGTCCGCGCTGCTCGCGGGTCTGCCGGAGGGCGTGCCGGGTTCGACGATCAACCGCCTGTGCGGTTCCGGGATGGACGCGGTCGGCGTGGCCGCGCGCGCGATCAAGTCGGGCGAGGCCGCGCTGATGGTGGCCGGCGGCGTCGAAAGCATGACGCGGGCGCCGTTCGTGATGGGCAAGGCCGCCAGCGCGTTCGCGCGCCAGGCCGACATCTACGACACGACGATCGGTTGGCGCTTCGTCAATCCGCTGATGAAACAGTTGCATGGCGTCGATTCGATGCCGGAGACGGCCGAGAACGTCGCGGTCGACTACAACGTCAGCCGCGCCGACCAGGACCTGTTCGCGCTGCGCAGCCAGCAGAAGGCCGCGCGTGCGCAGCAGGACGGCACGCTCGCCGAGGAAATCGTCCCGGTCACGATTCCGCAGAAGAAGGGCGATCCGGTCGTCTTTTCGCGTGACGAGCATCCGCGCGAAACGTCGCTCGAGACGCTCGCGAAGCTGAAGGGCGTCGTGCGTCCGGACGGCTCGGTGACGGCCGGCAACGCGTCGGGCGTCAACGACGGCGCCGCCGCGCTGCTGCTCGCGAACGAAGCCACCGCGAAGCGCTTCGGCCTGACGCCGCGCGCGCGCGTGCTCGGCATCGCGACGGCCGGCGTCGCGCCGCGCGTGATGGGCATCGGCCCCGCGCCGGCCACGCAGAAGCTGCTCGCCCGGCTCGGCATGACGATCGACCAGTTCGACGTGATCGAGCTGAACGAAGCGTTCGCGTCGCAGGGCCTCGCGGTGCTGCGCATGCTGGGCGTCGCCGACGACGATCCTCGCGTGAACCCGAACGGCGGCGCGATCGCGCTCGGCCATCCGCTCGGCGCGTCGGGCGCGCGCCTCGTGACGACCGCGATGTATCAGCTGCATCGCACCAACGGCCGCTTCGCGCTGTGCACGATGTGCATCGGCGTCGGCCAGGGCATCGCGATCGCGATCGAGCGCGTCTGATCGCGTCATCCGGTCCAGCGGCGGCGTTCACGCCGCTTCACCGGGTTCCCGCTTCAAACGGTGTGGCCGGCACGCGATCGTCGTGCCGGCCACATCGTCATTCAGCTTGCGCTCGTTGCGCGAGGCGTGCGACGAGCGCGTCGATCTCGGTGTCCGCGAACACCTCGACGCCATGCTGGCGCAGCAGCGCCGCCGTCACGCCGGCGCCGGCATGCCGTCGGCCCGCAAAACTCCCGTCGTAAATGAACGTGCTTCCGCACGAGGGGCTGCCGTCCGCCAGGATCGCGTAGCGGCAGTCGTGCGCGCGTGCCAGCGCGAGCGCGGTGCGCGCGCCGTCGATGAACGGCGCCGTCACGTCGGTGCCGTGCACGTCGACGATGCGCGCGGCACCCGACAGAACGCGTTGCCCTGATGCCCCATCCGCGATTTCGGCGGGCGGTCGCGGCACGCTCAATCCCCCTGCCAGTTCCGGACACACGGGCACCAGGCGCCCTTCGCGCTGCCATCGTGCGAGCGTTTCATGCGCGGCGGTCTTTGCCGAGCCGTTGTAACGGACGGGGTGACCGAGCACGCACATGCTGACGAGGATCTTCGGCAAGGCCGGCAGCTGCGACGCGTTCTGCAATGTCGTTCTCCGAGCGGTGTTGAGCGAGCGGAAATTCTACGCGCGGGTTGCGTTCGTGCGCGTACGGAGGACCTCGCACCGAGCGGCATGTCCGCCGCCGCATTCCGGCACGACCGATTCCGATTCCATTGATTGCTGGATTTTTTCATCGAATTCAAATGCCGGTCGAATGGAGCCGAGCAGACTGAATCGTTTCGCTGTGCGCAATGGTTATGTGAACCGATGCGTCGCCTGACGTAATCCAGCAAAGCATCGGGCCGTATCCGCAAAGCGCCGGACGCGATTATCGCGGGATTACTTGATCGAAATCATGTCGACGACGGAATTCAGATTTTCCGGCGCTTTCGGACTCAGGATTTCCCGGTGATTGCCGACAG
>NZ_JBSAXA010000120.1:0-324 GCF_053427615.1 Burkholderia sp. AW33-5
AGCTTTGTCACGTTGGCGAGCGGGTCGCGTAAGATGAGGCGATGAAGAAGACATCGCTCTACCACGGCCACCGCTTCCCGGCAGCCGTCATTAGCTGCGCCGTGCGCTGGTACTACCGCTTCCACCTGAGCCTGCGCGACATTGAGGAGTTGCTGTTCGAGCGCGGCGTGGTCGTGAGCTACGAGACGATCCGCCGCTGGTGCGATAAATTTGGCGCGGGCTTCGCCTATCGCGTCAAGACCGCGCGGCGCAAGCTAGGCAGCACATGGCATCTCGATGAGATGTTCGTGTCGTTGCGTGGCGAGCCCTACCTGCTGTGGCGGG
>NZ_JBSAXA010000121.1:0-317 GCF_053427615.1 Burkholderia sp. AW33-5
CAAGGAGCCACTTTATGCCACGCAAACGCAAGGAAGAAGTGACGATAGAACCCGGCAAGGGCTTGAACCTGGACCCGGAGCTGATCAAGCAACTGGTACCCGGCACGCTGGATCGGGCGACGATCAACGAGCAGCTTGCGGCGCTCAAGAAGGCAATCTTCGAACGCGCGCTGGGCGGCGAACTGACCCATCACCTCGGCTACGAGAAGGGCGATGCCAAGCCGGCAGGCCGCACGAACCACCGCAACGGCACCAGCCGCAAGCGCATCACGACCGACGACGACCTGCTCGACGTCGAGATTCCGCGCGACCGCGAG
>NZ_JBSAXA010000122.1:0-316 GCF_053427615.1 Burkholderia sp. AW33-5
TCCCGCGCCGCAGTGGGTGCGCGTGGTCGGCGGCTTCACCGAACATCAGTTCGTGGAGAAGCGCCTGCCGACGATCGACGAACTCAACGCGGCCGCGCCCGATACGCCGGTGTTCATCCTGCACCTGTACGATCGCGCGCTGCTGAACGCGGCCGCGCTGCGCGTGGTCGGTTACACGAAGGACACGCCGGAGCCGCCGGGCGGCACGATCCTGCGCGATACCGCGGGCAACCCGACGGGCCTGCTGCTCGCGAACCCGAACGCGACGATCCTCTACGCGACGCTCGCGAAGGGGCCGAAGCTGCCGTTCGAGTAT
>NZ_JBSAXA010000123.1:0-316 GCF_053427615.1 Burkholderia sp. AW33-5
GTATTCGAACGGCAGCTTCGGCCCCTTCGCGAGCGTCGCGTAGAGGATCGTCGCGTTCGGGTTCGCGAGCAGCAGGCCCGTCGGGTTGCCCGCGGCATCGCGCAGGATCGTGCCGCCCGGCGGCTCCGGCGTGTCCTTCGTATAGCCGACCACGCGCAGCGCGGCCGCGTTCAGTAGCGCGCGATCGTACAGGTGCAGGATGAACACCGGCGTATCGGGCGCGGCTGCGTTGAGTTCGTCGATCGTCGGCAGGCGCTTCTCCACGAACTGATGTTCGGTGAAGCCGCCGACCACGCGCACCCACTGCGGCGCGGGC
>NZ_JBSAXA010000124.1:0-314 GCF_053427615.1 Burkholderia sp. AW33-5
CCGCAAGTGCCGCATCTGATGAACGCGGGCAGCGGCTGGCGGGATGCGGAGCGGCGTCGGCTGAAGCAGGAGCACGGCTATGGGCTGACGTTGTACGGTTGGGACGGCGATACGCTGGCGTATGAGACGTCGTGGGACAAGCGCGAGACGACGCACTATGTGTATGAGCCGGGAAGCTTCACGCCGCTGTTGCGCGTGACGGGGCCGGCGGTGCTGGGGGATGGGGAGAACGAAGCGCCGGATCTCACGTCGCTGGCGTACTACCATTGTGATCAGATCGGCACGCCGCAGGAGTTGACGGACGAGGCGGGTGA
>NZ_JBSAXA010000125.1:0-308 GCF_053427615.1 Burkholderia sp. AW33-5
GGCGAATTGCCCGACCAGCTCGAAGTGTACGAGTACACGGGTGCGTACACGTATCTGGACCAGACGCGCGGCGACCATCTGACGAAGGTGCGGATGGAGGAATGGGAGTCGCACGCGAAGCGCTTCCATGGCGCGGGCGGCGTGCGCGCGATCGATGCGGGCCGGCGCTTCACGCTGTCGGACCATCCCGAACACGATCGCGATCCGGCCGACCAGCGCGAATTCGCGGCGATCGGCGTCGAATGGTGGATCGAGAACAACCTGCCCGTGGCGAGCAGCAGCGCGGACTTTCCGTACAGCCTGCGCGA
>NZ_JBSAXA010000126.1:0-307 GCF_053427615.1 Burkholderia sp. AW33-5
GCCCACTGCACGAATGGAGGACGAATCGATGACCACACGCGACCAGTCGATGCGATCGGCTGCTCGAAGTTTCGCCAGCAGCACCTCGTGCAGCCGGTCCCAGACACCAGCCTGTTGCCAATCGCGCAGTTTGCGCCAGCAGCTCATGCCCGAGCCGCAGCCCATCTCCTGCGGAAGCATCTCCCAGGGGATGCCGGTCAGCACCGCGCGATCGTCGAGCAGCTTGCGTCCCGGGTATCGCGCCCGGCGTGGTTTCGGTGGTGGCAGCAGCGGTTGGATCAGTGTCCACAGTTCGTCATCGAGTATC
>NZ_JBSAXA010000127.1:0-304 GCF_053427615.1 Burkholderia sp. AW33-5
GGAAATCGGTCGCAGCGGCGCTCAAGGAGGTCTATCGGGCACCGTCGGCCGAAGCGGCCGCCGTGGCGCTGGACGCGTTCGATAGGAGCCCGTGGGGTACGAAATACCCTCCGATTGCCGCGCTCTGGCGGCGAGCCTGGGATCAGGTGATTCCGTTCTACGCCTTCGCGCCTGACATCCGGAAAATTGTATATACGACCAACGCGATCGAGTCGCTGCACATGCAGCTTCGGAAGATCATCAAGGCGCGCGGCCACTTCCCGTCGGACGAGGCCGCGCTCAAACTGATCTGGCTGGCGCTGCG
>NZ_JBSAXA010000128.1:0-299 GCF_053427615.1 Burkholderia sp. AW33-5
CGCCCGGTCGCCTGCGTGACCGGCACGCGCGCATCGACGCCGTTCACCAGCTCACCGATGAACTGGTACGGCTCCGAAAACAGGATGCCGTTGTGCTCGTAGGTCTCGAGCAGCTGCGGATCGTAGGAAACGAGCGCCTTCGTCATCGACTCGCCCAGTTCCTCGAGTTCACGCACCGTCTCGTCCAGGTCCCCGCCCTGCAGCAACGCCGTGATATAGAAACTGTTCTCGTAGTGATGGTGCTTGCGGAAGCGCTGGAGATATTTGTCGACCGCCTGCTGGATGAACGGATTGTAGAA
>NZ_JBSAXA010000129.1:0-292 GCF_053427615.1 Burkholderia sp. AW33-5
AGAGGTGGCCGCGCAAATTCGGACAGTCGGATAAGTGGAACGTCCGGGGCCTGAGCCAGCGATAATGCTGGCAAAGGAACCGAGGAAATGACGAAGAGAACCCGACGCACGCACTCAGCAGCGTTCAAAGCGAAGGTGGCGCTGGCCGCGGTCAAGGGCGAGCGCACGCTGGCCGAGCTGGCGCAGCAGTTCGATGTGCACCCGAACCAGATTACCGAATGGAAACGGCAATTGCAGGAGCGTGCGGCGGACGTGTTCGGCGCGGCAGGCATGCCGTCGAGCGAGCCGCCGG
>NZ_JBSAXA010000013.1:0-198715 GCF_053427615.1 Burkholderia sp. AW33-5
TAGGAATTCGCGCAAGCGGGCGCACGACGCCCGTCCGGCAGGTCACCCGATCCGCCACCACCGCGGCAACAGATCGCGCACCTCGCGCCGCCGGTAACGATCGTCGATCAGATGCACGACGCCCTCGTCGTGTTCGGTGCGGATGACGCGCCCGGCCGCCTGCACGACCTTCTGCAAGCCCGGGTACAGATACATGTAGTCGTATCCGTTGCCGAAACGCGCCTCCATCGCGCGCCGCATCTGTTCGTTGACGTCGTTGACCTGCGGCAGCCCGAGCGTCGCGATGAACGCGCCGATCAGCCGCTCGCCGACGAGATCCACGCCCTCCGAGAACGCCCCGCCCAGCACCGCGAAGCCGACCCCGCGCCCGCCCGCGTCGAAGCGCGCGAGAAACGCGTCGCGCTCGCTTTCGGCCATGCCGGGCGCCTGGGCCCATACGGGCACGTCCGGGTGGCGCGTCTGCATCAGCGCGACGACGCGCCCGAGATAGTCGAAGCTGCTGAGAAACCCGAGGTAGTTGCCGGGCCGCGTCGCATATTGCGCGGCGATCAGGTCCACGATCGGTTCGAGCGAACGGTCGCGGTCGCGCCAGCGCGTCGACACGTGGCTCGCGACGCGCACGGTCAGTTGCTCGGCGCGGAACGGCCCGTCGACGTCGAGCCAGCCCGTGTCGGCCGGCAGTCCGAGCGTGTCGCGATAGAAATGAAACGGGCTCAGCGTGCCGGAAAACAGCACGGTCGCGCGCGCGGCTTCGTAGCGCGACGCGAGAAAGCCGGCCGGAATCACGTTGCGCACGCACAGCGTCGACTGGATACGGCGCCGTCGCGCGGCCGGCGCGACGCCGTCGAGCCCGGACTGGCGCGGCAGCGGCTCGCCGTGCAGCGTCGCGTCGAAGATCGACGCGCTGTCGAACGCGTCGGCGAGCACACCGAACTGGATCGCCTCGAAATGAAAGCGCAACAGCGCATCGCCGTTCGCACGCGGCGCATCGGTCAGGTGTTCGCCGATCGCCGCGACGAGGTTCTGCACGGCCGTCACGATCGGCCCCGGAATCTCCGGATACGCCGCGTAGCGCTCGGCCTGTGCGCGATTGAGCGCGCCCCACGCGCGCGCGAGCCGGTCGAACGCCTTGCGCAGTGCCGTGGGTGCGGCTTCGCGCGCGGCCGCGAACGCGAACGGGTCGAGCGATGCGCTGTACATCTTGCGGGCGCGATCGAGCAGGTTGTGCGCCTCGTCGACGAGCACGCCGACGCGCCACTGGTTCTGCTGCGCGAGCGTATGCAGCATCGCGCTGCCGTCGTAGTAGTAGTTGTAGTCGCCGATCATCATGTCCGACCAGCGCGCAAGCTCCTGCGCGAGGTAGTACGGACAGACGTCATGCGCGAGGGCCGCCTCGCGCACGGTGTCGCGATCGAGCAGCCCGGCGCCGATCGCCGCGTCGCGCGCCGCCGGCAACCGATCGTAGAAGCCTTGCGCGAGCGGGCACGATTCGCCGTGACACGCGCGATCCGGATGCTCGCACGCCTTGTCACGCGCGACGAGCTCCAGCACGCGCAGCGGCAGCGCCGGCGTGCCGGCGCCGAGCGTGGTCGCCGCTTCGAGCGCGAGCGCCCGGCCGGGCGTCTTCGCCGTCAGGAAGAACACGTGATCGAGCTCGCCCTCGCCGCACGCCTTCAGCAGCGGGAACACCGTGCCGAGCGTCTTGCCGATGCCGGTCGGCGCCTGCGCCATCAGGCAGCGTTCGTCGCGCGCCGCCCGATAGACGGACACGGCCAGCTCGCGCTGACCGCTGCGAAATTGCCCGTGCGGAAACGTCAGCGCACGCAGCGCCGTATCGCGCGCCGCGCGATGCGCGGTCTCGCGCTCGGCCCAGCCGACGAAGCACGCGCACTGCTCGGCGAAGAACGCGGCGAGCGCGCTTGCGCCGAGCGTCTCCGTCAGCACGGTCTCGCGCTCCGACACGATGTCGAAATACACGAGCGCGACGTCGATTTCCGCGAGGCCGCGCGCGTCGCACATCAGGTGCGCATAGACCTTCGCCTGCGCCCAGTGCAGCGCGCGATGATTGGCCGGCATCGCGTCGAGGCTGCCGCGATAGGTCTTGATCTCCTCGAGCCGGTTCGCGACGGGATCGTAGCCGTCCGCGCGCCCGCGCACGGTGAGCGTGCCCCACGTGCCGGTCAGCGCGATCTCGGTTTCGTAGCGTGCGCCGCGCTTCGACGTGACGGCGCCATGACCCGCGATGCCTTCGAGCGCGGTCGGCGCGGGCGTGAAGCGCAAGTCGAGATCGCCGCGCCGCGCGGTGAACTCGCACATCGCCCGCACCGCGACGACATAGCTCATGCGGACAACCCCGCCGCCTCGTCCTGGCGGACGCCCGCGCCCGCCCATTCGACATCGACGACGCGCACCGGCATGCCGTGCGCGATGCAGTACGCGAGCCAGCGCGTCTGGTTGTCCTGCAGCCGGTCGCCGGGGCCCTTCACCTCGATCAGTTCGTAGCGCCGCTCGCCGGGCCAGAAACGGACGAGGTCGGGCAGCCCGGAGCGATTGCCGCGGATATCCGCGAGCAGGCGCGTGAACCACAGCCGCAGGTGCTCGGCCGGCAGGCATGCCAGCGCCTCGTCGAGCAGTTCGTCGGTCAGCACGCCCCAGAAGACGAACGGCGATTGCAGCCCCGTCTTCGTCGCGTAGTGCCGGCGGATCGTGTCGCGGTACGCACCCGAATCGAGTTGCGCGAAACACGCGGCGAATGCGTCGGTGCGGCGTACCGCGAAATCGGGCGCGTGCAGGTCGGCCGGGCCGCGCTGAAACGGGTGAAAGAACGCGCCGGGCACGGCCGCGAACACGGGCTCCCAGCACAGCAACCCGAACAACGAATTGATCAGCGTGTTCTCGACGTAGTGAACCGGCGCGTCGGGCCGTGCAAGGTGGTCGCGCACCGCGTATTCGACGCTGACGAATGCGTCGGGGCGCGCGAGCACGAGTGTCTCGCGCGGCACGTCCGGCGCGCTGCCCGCGCGTTCGACCCGCTGCCCCAGACGGCGCTGCAGGCGCGGCAGCATCCGCTCGACGCGCTGACGCTCCTCGTCGCTTTCGAAGGCGCTGCGCGCGTCGAGCGCCAGTGCGAGCGCATCGTCGTCGCGTCCGCAGCGTTCGAGCACGCGAATGCGCCGGTGCCGGCTGCCCGGCCACGCGCTGCGCGCATACGCGTCGAGCGCGGCGGTCCAGTCGGCCCGGCGCTCGCAGGTCTGCCCGAGCGCGAACAGCAGCTTCGCGCGGCGCGTCGCGAGCCACGGCTGTACGCAGCCGACCGCGTCGATCGCCTGCAGCAGCGCGTCGAACGGCAGGTCGTCGGGCCACGCATCGAGTGCTTCGCGGCAGGTCTGCAGCGCAAGATACGTCTCGATGTCGTCGCGCTGCTGGAACGCGCGCGACGACGGCGCGAACGGCACGCTTTCGTACTGGAACACGCCGAGATCGGCGAGCACGAATTCGCTCCAGTCCTGATGAAGATTGCCGAAGAACATCAACCGCAGCCGGTCGCACAGCGCGCCGACCGTCACGCGCAGCACGCGATCGTCGGCCTGCGCGCACCATGCGTCGAGCGGCTGCGCCACGTCATGCGCGGGCCGCAGCCGCTCGAGCCAGTCGGGCTTGCGCTCGCCCGCGTGCGCGGCGAGCGACGGGAACACCTTCAGGAGCTCGGCCTTGGTCGACAGCGCGAACAGTTCGTCGAGCGTAAGCGCGGGCGCCGGATCGACCCAGCCGAGCTCGACGAGCGGCGCGGCCGCGTCGAGCGTGCTGCCGATCTCGTCGTACACGAGCTTGCTCGCGCGGAAGTCGGACCCGCTGCGCATCAGCATCCGCACGAGCAACGCGCGCGACGCTTTCGGCAGCTGCGCGAAATCCCGAAGGAACGCGTGTTCGCGCGCATCGAGCAGGTCGTCGTAACGCTCGCCGAGCCAGGCCAGCGCGCGTTCGAAATTGGTCAGGTAGTAAAACGCCGGGGGCGTCGGCGAGGCAGGCGTCACGGGGATCGATCACTGTACGTTTGTACAGGTCGGAATCATATCAAATGTGACGAAAAATGCCGCATGCCGCGCCACGCACGGCTGCCCCCGCCGGTCGGATCAGAACTGGTAATTCACCGACATGTCGAACACGCCGTTCGTCGACTGCTGCGTGACCGGGCTGCGCCGTGCGCGGCCGACGAGCTGTTCGATCGCGCCGTCCATCGTCACGAACCAGTGCTTGTCGATGAACCAGACCATCGTCACGCCCGCGCCGAACGACTTCATCCCCGCGCCCGACGAATAGGTCGGCAGCCCCGAACGGGCGGACGCCCCTGCGTTCACGCCGAACCAGCTGTTCATGTAGCGCGAATCGGCGAACGACACCGTCGGCCCGGCGAACCAGAAGAAGTGTTCGTTACTGCCCGGCATCGGCATGTACGCGGAGAAATCGCCGACCCAGCCGTTCGAGCCGCCGATGCTGCGCCGGACATCCGCGCGCAGCACGAGCGGAAATTCCTTCGAGATCACGTAATCGGCCGCGAGCTTCATCACCGGCGCCGCGTTGATGTTGTCGAGCCCGTTCAGGTGGTCGAGGTCGTCGGCCGAGCGGCGCCCGAGGTCATAGCCGACCGACAGGCTCACGCGCCAGTTGGGCCCGCGCAGCACGTTCGCGCCGAGCCCCTCGCCCGTCGACAGGAAGAACAGGTCGCGATAGCGCACGTCGACATTCGGGCCGCCCATCACGCGGTAGCGGTCGGAACCCGCATAGCGCGGCTGGAGCGTCATCGCCGCGCCGACGCTGACCTGCCACGTCGGGACCGTCGGACTGAACAGTTTCTGCAGCGGAACGCCCGCCGAGTATTGCCATTCGCCGAGCGGCGAAGGCGTCTGCGCCGACGCGTCGCGCGCACCCGCCGCTGCGAGCGCGGCGAAGGCCGACAGGCCGGACACGAACCGGCGAGCGCCGGGCGACAACAACGGGCGGGCAACGGTCATCAAGGCGGTCTCCGTCGGTTGCATGAAACGAACCTGAGGGAAAGCGCGTCGCATCCCGATCGGCTGCAACGGCAGGCAGCCGACGGCGCGAACGTAGCGTGCGCTGAATTGTGAACATCCTACGCGACGCGCGCGTAGCCGCAAAGCGCCCGTTGAGCACGGGCACTTTGCCGGTTTCCGGTACGAACGGGCGCAGGATTGCGGAATCAGAAACGCTCGACGTGATAGTCGCCGGCCAGCGCGGCCGGACTGCGCTTCGCCATCATGCGCGAGAAGCCGTCGGCGAGACGCCCGAGCGCGAGCTGCTTCTGGCTCGCGTCCCAGTGCGTGTAGGTGTCGTAGGCGGTGTCGTCGAACGACACGGTGACGGCGACCGGGCGCCCGCTCGCGCGAAAACCGATATGCAGCACGCCGCCCGGCAGCTCCTCGATGTGATAGCGCAGCGAACGCGACTCGAAATAGCGGCCCAGCACCTGGGCGATCGCGCGCTTGTCGGGCGATTGCACGTGAATGTCCATGATGGTCCTCCTTTCAGTGATCGCGCGGCCGGCCGTGGTTGGCTGCGCCCGCCCGGCATTCGCATCGGCGGCGGCTGCGACGGCGGATCGCCTTGCGGCAGCCCCGGGGGCACGGGCGGATCGAACGGATCGTCGTGCTCGGGCAGCGCCGGGTCGGGATCGACGTCGGGCGTCGGCTCGGGTCGGTGCAGCATGGATCGCATGCTCATGTCACTCCTGCGCGGCGGCTCGCGCGTGTCGATTGGCGCGGCGAGCGCACGCAACCGGTGTGCCTGCCCGGCGGCGCAACCGCGCACGCCGTCATGCGTCGTATGCGGCCATCACCAGCCACAAGGTGCGCCCTTCGGCGGCGAGCCGCACCGCGAGCGCGAACGGATCGGACGGCGCGCATCGCGCGACCAGCGCCCGCTGCGCGCTTTCCGGCCCCGCGTAGACGGTATGGTTCAGCTCGCGGACTTCGTCCTTCCCGTCGAACACGCGCCGCTCGGGCCGATGGATCCGCGATTCACGCTTCCACGTGTCGAACCGTTTGCGCACATCACGGAAATCGCCGCCGCACACGTTCGCGTCGTAACGTATCCTTTTCCTGGGTTCAATCATCACGATGTCCTCTCGTCCACACCGGCGGCGGGCCGCCCGCATCTGCGCCCGTCCGGCCGCCCCGACGACTGCAAGCGTCATGCCGCCCCTGCCGCGCGGGCACGGCGCTTGCGGCCGTCGTACCCGTAAGGAGGTTCGATCATGACCGCATCCGCCCCCGGCAGCCGCAGCGCCGTGTCACCGGCTGCCGGCCCGCTCTCTCTGGCCGCGTCGCGCAAGCCGTCCGAAGACAAGACGGAGAAACGCATCGACGAAGGGCTCGAGGAGACATTCCCGGCCAGCGATCCGCCCGCCGTCGGCGGCGCGACCCGCATCGACCCCGGCAAGCCGTTCGGCGAACGCGACCGTCGCGCGCCCGACGCCCCGCCACCGCCCCGCGATCACGGCTGACGGCGGCACCCCGGCCCGCGATGCGCGGCAGCGTGGCGACGGGCCGGCACAACCGGAGTGAACTGATGAAACGCATTGAACGTGCATGGCACGAAGTCAGCGGCGCCGCGGGCGTCGCAGCGCTGGCCGCGATCGAGAGTGCGCTGGTCCTCGCCATCGTCGTGATGACGGGGGTCGGCCACTGAGCGCGGCAGGCGGCCCGGCCACGGCTGCCGCCGTGGAAGATGTACAACCCGGCTGGCAAATTTCTCCGTGGCACGGCCGCGCAGGTCCCGCGCCTGTCGATTGCACGCGGCACGCGTCCTGCTTCCGCATCGTCTCCCTCACGAAGGAGGCGTTCATGTATCGCGTCAATGAAATCATGTCGCGCGACGTAGTGTGCGTCGCGCCCACCGACACGATTCGCCATGCAGCCGAATTGATGCAGCGCTTCGACATCGGCGTGCTGCCGGTGTGCGACGGCAGCGGGCTCGTCGCGATCGTGACGGACCGCGACCTCGCGATACGCGCGCTGTCGCACGGGCATCCGCCCGATACCCCCGTGAAAGTGGTCGCATCGGCGCCGGTGCAATGGTGCGTCGAGGATGATGGCGTCGGCGACGTGCAGCAGCGGATGGCCGACATACAGCTGCACCGGATGCCGGTGCTCGACGCCAACCACCAGATCGTCGGGATGGTGTCGCTCGGCGACATCGCGACGCGCGCGGGCGGCCCGGCACGCGACGAGCTGGCGAATACGCTCGAGGATGTGTCCCTGCCGCGCCGCCGCTGAGCGGCCACCCCAACCGCGCTGCCCGCGCGCCGTATGCGCCGCGCCGCTTCGACCAGGAGAAAAGCGATGACAACGGACAGACCGTCGCGCACGCAGGCGCGCATTGTCGGCGACCGCGGCCGTTCGGCCGGCGGGCTGGGGCCGGACGTAATGGCCGCCGGCACGCTGGAAAACGATCGCGTGCTGACGATCGACGGCGACGACATCGGCAAGATCACGAACATCATGCTCGACATCCGCTCCGGCCGGATCGCGTACGCGGTCGTGTCGTCGGGCGGATTGGCCGGGATCGGCGACAAGCTGCTCGCGGTGCCGTGGAGCGTGCTGACGCTCGACATCGAGCGCCGCTGCTTCGTGCTGCCCGTGCCGACCGAGCAGGTGCGCGACGCACCGGGCTTCGAGAAGGACCGCTGGCCGACGATGGCCGATCCCGCGTGGGCCGAGGCGCTGCACGCGCATTACGGCGCGTCGCCGTACTGGCTGATCGAGGAAGGCGAAACGGCGCTCGACTCGCCGCCGTACGAGGCGTCGCCGGGCGGCCCCGAGAACGACACGCGGCGGCACTGATCGCGGATCAGTGCGCGGCCGCGATCGAACGCTCGAGCGCGCGCGCGGCGCCCAGATGCGCCTTCAGCGTCGGCAGCGTGTCGGCCGCGAACGCGCGAAGCTGCGGGTCGTGGCCGTTGCGCGCTTCGGCTTCGTAAAGCCTGATCGCCGCCTCGTGCGCGTTCGGTCCCGCCAGCGCGATGTACCCCTTGTCGAATGCGTCGCCATTCATGGTTCGCAGTGCCGTCAGCGCCGGATCGACCAGCATGCGCGTCTGCACGGGCAAGCCTTTTTGCGCGCCGAGCCGGCGCAATTCCGCGGCGACGCGACCGTGATCGTCGATCATCCGGCGCGCGAACGCCTTCACGTCCGGATTCGACGACCGATCGAGCGCGAGCTGGCTCGCCTGCAGTTCCGTCTTGCCGACGATGCCCGCCTTGTCGACGAATTCCGCGTCGATGCCGTTGGGCCGCCGCGTCATGTCCGCCTCGTCGGCGGTCTCGCCGGGACGGACGACGCCCGGCGCGACACGAACGGACGATGCAGGCGGCGCCTGCGCATGCGCCGGCGTGAATGCCGACGCGCAGAACGCCGTGAGCACGCCCGACACCAGCAAGCAGGCGTTGCCGGCAAACGAGATCCGCACGCTCAACGGCATGCGCCCGGCGCGCGCCGGCTTGCCGCCGGCGTCGTCGCGCCGCGTGTTGTTCGATCGCTTCATCGTGCCTCCCGGTGGGTGTTGCGGAGGCCGCCGTGCGTCAGCGGTGCCGTCCGGCGCCCGCCACGTCGACGATCACGCTGGCCAGCGTCGGCATGTCGACCGGCTTGCACAGATACGCGTCGAAGCCGGCAGCCATCACGCGGTTCCGGTCCGCCGTGCCCGCGTGCGCGGTCACCGCGACGACGGGCAGACGCCCGCTGCCGTTCTGCAAATGGCGGATGTGGTCGAGCAGCCAGAAGCCGTCGCCGTCCGGCATCGCGAGATCGGACAGCACGACGCTCGGGCGCTGCCGCGCCACCACGTCGAGCGCGTCGCGACCCGATTGTGCGGTCGACACCTGGGCGCCGAGCGTTTCGAGCGCCGCCGCGAGACTCGCGCGCGACGTCGCGTCGTCGTCGACCACCAGCACGCGCTGGCCGTCGAGCGCGACCGCCGTCGACGCGCCGCTCGGCCGTAACGGCTGGCCGGTCAGATTGTCCGCGCCCCATTCCACCGGCAGCATGACGGTCACGGTCGTGCCGCGCCCGGCGCCTTCGCTCGTGGCCGCAACCTCGCCGCCATGCAGCCGCGCGATGTTGCGCACGATCGACAGGCCGAGCCCGAGGCCGCGCTTCGGCGACGCGGACGCGCCTTCCGGCCGGTTGAACGTATCGAACAGATGCGGCAGGCGTTCCGCGGAAATGCCCTGCCCCGAATCGGCGACCGACAGCCGCACGCGCGCGCCGGCCCGGGTCAGCGACACCTTGATGTGGCCGCCCGGCGGCGTGAACTTGATCGCGTTCGACAGCAGGTTCGACAGCACCTGACGGATGCGCTCGCCGTCCGCGTAGATCACGCAGTTGGACATCGCGCACGCGGTCGACAGTTCGAGCCCGTTCGCCTCCGCGGTCGCGCCGAGCTCGCGCACCGCCTCGTTCACGACGCGCACCAGATCGACGGGCGTGCGTTCGAGCCGCATCCGGCCCGTCGCGAGCGACGACGCGTCGAGCAGGTCGCCGACCATCCGCGACAGCGACCGCGCGCTACGATCGATCGCGTCGATCGCCTGGTGCGCGAAGCTCTGGCCCTCGGCGTTGCGCAGCACCTCGACCCAGCCGTAGATCACATTGAGCGGCGTGCGCAATTCATGCGACACGGTGGCCAGCAGTTCGTCCTTCAACCGGTTCGATTCGTCGGCCTGCACGCGCGCGTCGCGCGCGCCGCGCAGCGAACGCAGATAGCGCCGCTCGTCGCGGCGGCGTTCGCGCGCCTCGCGCAGCGTCATGGACAGGCCGGTGCAGTTGCCTTGCGCGTCGACGATCGGCGCTGCTACGAAAGTCGCGCGAAACCGGCCGCCGTCGCGCCGCACGCACAGAACGTCGAGCGGGCCGGCGGGCGCACGCGCGTTCGCGAACGATGCGGGAACGGGATGCAGTCGCAGCCAGCGCGGCGCGATCAGCGTGGTGACGTCGTGTCCGATCACCGCCGCGACCTCCATGCCGAAGAGGCGCCGCGCCGCCGGGTTCCAGCTCGTGATCCGCCGTGCGGCGTCGACGCCGACGATCGCGTCGGGCGATGCTTCGACCACGCGGCGCAGCAGGATGTCGTCGAGTGCGCGCGGCGCGGGCGCCGGTTCGCGGCTCGGCGTGCGCGCGTCATCCCCGTCGGCATCGTCGGCCCCGCGCAGCCGGTCGCTCGCGAGCAGCGGCTTGACGGCCAGCACGAGCATGCACTCGACGAAGCCGATCGCGGCGAAGACGCCGGCCCGCATGAGCAGCGCGGGCAGCGACATGTCGCGCCACCACAACGCGCCGATCACGACCGCGCTCGCGGCGGTCGCCGCCAGACCGCCGCCGAACGAAGTCAGCCAGGCCGCAGCCGCGACACCGACGTACAAAGGCAGCGGTGCAAACGGTTCGCGCATGCCGACGACGTGAATCGCCCACGCCTGCAGCGCGGACGCCAGCCCGACGGCCAGCGCGACCCATGCGCCTTGCCGAAACAGCTCGCGGGTAAAAGTTCTCATCGTTTCCCTGCATCGCCTGCGACCGTCGCTCGAAGGCATGCCGCCGAGCGGACCGGGCGAGCCTATGAACGCCGCAATGCGCGTACCCGCCGCATCGCGCCCGGCGACTTCGCGGCAAGGTCGGGTGTGCGTGCCGTCGCGCCGCGTCGCTCAGCGGCCTGCCGTGCTTGCGGCGAACGCGATGGCCGATATCTTTCAATTTCTCATTCGTCGGCTGTAAAAAAGCATCGGCGGCGGCATCGTGCCCCAGCGATCGCGTATTTCTTCCGTCATCCCACCGGGCATTGGAAATTTCTAAATCGCGGCACCTTCCGTGCGGTTTCGCTGTCGATGATAGATATTGCAAAGAAGGGGATGCGCGGTGCCGATTTTCAAAACGGCCCGCTGACGCCTATGGCCGAATCCGCAAACCGTCCGAAGCAACGCGCCGATGCGCGCCGGCTGTCCGGCCGCTCCGCGGCGATGCGCACGCTGCTCGGCCGTATCGAGAAAATCGCTCCGACCCGCGCCAGCGTGATGATTGCCGGCGAAAGCGGGGTCGGCAAGGATATCGTCGCGCGGCGGCTGCACGACCTGAGCGCGCGACGCGACGGGCCGTTCGTCCCCGTCAACTGCGGCGCGATTCCGGCGGACATCGCCGAAGCGCAGTTGTTCGGTCACGAGAAAGGCAGCTTCACCGGCGCGATCGCGCAACGTGAAGGATTCTTCGAAGCCGCGTTCGGCGGCACGCTGCTGCTCGACGAGATCGCGGAGATGCCCGCGTCGCTGCAGGTGAAGCTGCTGCGGGCGCTCGAATCGAACACGATCGTGCGGGTCGGCGGCACCGAGTCGATTCCGCTCGACGTGCGCATCGTGTCGGCGACCCGCCACAATCCCGCCGAAGCCGTGCGCGACGGCCGGCTGCGCGAGGATCTGTTCTATCGTCTCGCCGCGTTCGCGCTGTACGTGCCGCCGCTGCGCCAGCGCAGCGGCGACGTCGAGGCGATCGCGCACGAGTTCGTCGATGTGCTCAACGTGCGGCACCACTCGCACAAGCGTCTGACCGACGCGGCGATCGCCGCGCTGCGCGCGTATTCGTGGCCCGGCAACGTGCGCGAATTGCACAACACGATCGAGCGCGCGTACATCCTCGCGGACGACGGCATCGACGTCGCGCTGCCGAAGCCGACGATGTTGCCCGACCATACGTCGGACGATGCGATGGCGCTGCCGCTCGGCGCGACGCTGCACCACGCGCAGCAGCGTTTCATCGCGGCGACGCTGCAGCACTTCGACGGCAACAAGCCGCAAGCGGCGAAAGCGCTCGGCATCAGCCTGAAAACGCTCTACAACCGGCTGGCGCTGATGCGCGACGGCGGCAACGGCTGAGCATCGCCGAGGGCGTCGCGCGTGGCGCGCGTGACCTGCATCAACCGATGCAGGTCACGCGACCTTGAACTGCCCGACCGTCGTCGCGAGCGCGTTCGCCTGCGTCTGCAGCGCGGTCGCGGCCGCGGTCGACTGTTCGACGAGCGCCGCGTTCTGCTGCACCATTTCGTCGAGCTGCGTGACCGCGCGGTTCACTTCCTGGATGCCGCGCGTCTGCTCGTTCGCCGCGTGCGTGATCTCGGAGATGATCGTCGTCACGTTGGCGACGTTCGACACGATTTCGCGCATCGTGTCGCCGGCCTGACGCACCTGCCCCGACCCGGCCGACACGCTCGCCACCGTCGACTCGACCAGCACCTTCACCTCGCGCGCGGCCTGCGCGCTGCGTTGCGCGAGACTGCGCACTTCCTGCGCGACGACCGCGAAACCGCGCCCTTGCTCGCCGGCACGCGCGGCTTCCACGGCCGCGTTCAGCGCGAGGATGTTGGTCTGGAACGCGATCCCATCGATCACGCCGATGATGTCGCCGATCCGGCCCGACGCTTCCTCGATCTTCCCCATCGTCGACACGACGTCCGATACGACCACGCCGCCGTGCGACGCGATCCGCGACGCCGCGGCCGCCCGTTCGTCGGCCTGGCCGGCGGCGGCCGCCGACTGGCCGACCGTCGCGGTGATCTCTTCCATCGATGCGGCCGTTTGCTCGAGACTCGCCGCCGCCGATTCGGTCCGCGACGACAGGTCCTGGTTGCCCGCGGCGATTTCGTTCGCGGCCGTGCGCACCGATTCGCTCGCATCGCGAATCTGCCGCATCACGTCGTTCAGCTTGTCGACGAAGCTGTTGAACGAGCGCGCGATGTCGGCCACCTCGTCGCGGCCTTCGGCCGGCAGGCGCTGCGTCAGGTCGCCGGTGCCCGAGCCGATCGACGCCATCGCCTGGCGCACCTGCGACAGGCGGCGGAACGCGGTTGCCGTGATCGCGCCGACGATCAGCGACGCGACGCCGACGATCACCACCAGCGTGATCAGCGACGCGGTCAGCAGCGAGCGCATCCCTGCCGTCGCTTCCGATTTGTCGAGCAGGACCAGCGCGTACCAGTCGGTACCGGGCACGGCCTGCGCGCGCACCAGCTTCGCATCGCCGCCCACCTGCACCTCGACCGGCGCGACGGCCGCGGCCAGCGACGCGGCGCTCACGGCGCCGAGGTCGGGCGACACGTCGGCGACCGGCTTCAGCGTGAGCTTCGCGTCCGGATGCGCGACGACGTGGCCGCTGCTGTCGATCAACATCCCGAAGCTCGCGGGCGTCGGCCGGATCGACTTCACGTTCGCGATCACGCTGTCCATCGCGACGTCGGCCGCGACGACGCCCTTCAGCGCGCCGTCGCGCAGGATCGGCACCGCGAACGTGACGACCAGGTTGCCGGTGCCGGCATCGACGTACGGCGGCGTGACGACCGGCTTGCCGGCCTGTGCGGCCTGCTTGTACCACGGGCGGCCAGTCGGGTCGTAGTCGGGCGGGATGCCGGTCGGGTCGGAGAAACGGAACACCTTGTCCGCATAGCCCGCGTAGACGTTCGTGAAGCCGCCGGCCGCGGCCATCTGCTTGAACACCGGCAGCGGATCGGGCGACAGCGCGGCGTCCTGCAGCGACGCGATCATCCGGCTCCGGGTCGCGACCCAGTCGCCGATGCCGACCACGTGGCCGCTGGCGACGGATTTCAGGTTGCGGTCGATCGCATCGTCGTTGTACGCATGCGCGATGAAGTAATTGATCAGCGTGGTGGCGACGAGCGCGAATACGACGATGGCGACGCACGCTGCAAGAATGCGGGTGCGGATGGACGAGAACATGGCAACGACTCGGTAAGGGAGCGCGAACGCCCGGTGGACGGATTCACCGGGTAAACGGCATTCGCGCCGCTTACTTGAGCCTGTTGTGTCGATTCGATGAAACGTATGACGAAAAACGCCGACGGCCGCAGGGGCGTTGTCCGCAAGCTTGCGCGCGGCGGTTGCCTATGCGGCATGGCGCGTCGGCGGTGGTGGCGCCGGCCGCAGCCGGCCCCCTTTCACAGACGGCGACTGGTATTCGTATCCGGCTCCCGGTTCGGCGTACTGGCTGGCGTGTCGCGCTCGAGGTCGTCCTGTCTGCGCATGCGTTCCCGCAAGTGGCGGATCGCGAACACGTGAATGTAGTCGTGCACGCGCGCATCGGACGACAACGCACGCACTTCGTCGTCGAGCATCGTGCGCAACTGGTCGTCGCCGATCGCGCGCGCTTCGGCGACGGCCTTCAAAGCATCAAGCAGATTGTCCTGTGACATCGACGGGCTCCTGACGGTCGAGGAACGAAAGGAAAAGACGACTTACCGGAAGATTAGATTAGAGACTGGATCGCCGCCCGGCGTACGATGCGCCGAAGCGTGTTTGCGCGCGATCAACGGCACGTTGCGTGCCGCCGCGCCGATCCGTCGCTGGATCGGCCCGTGCGCAGGATTCGCGGCGCGCGTGGCCCGCGAACGACTGGAAGGATTATCCACGCCTCCCCGAGGCGCGGCATCGCCGATCGCGCGGACGACGAACCGTCGCGCGACGGCGATGCACTCGGAAACTTAGACCGTCCGAAATCCTGCGTCAAGCGACGCTCGCCGGCTGTGATTCGTCTGTTCGAATGCACCGGATCGGGGCGCCGCACATCGCGTGCCGGCCGTTCTTGTCAGCGGATTCTGATACCTCGCACGCAATGTCTGACAGCGACTTCAGCGCGCGCCGATTGGCAGCGCGGCCTGCGCGGCGGATACTGACGTCATGAACGAAGCGTTCATACCCGGTCATCGCTCAGCAGGCCATCGAGCCGGCACGCGGGGTCGGGCGCAGGAGACCATCATGGCCCATCGCAACTTCCCGGCGCGGGACGGACAGCGGCGCACGCGCATGCTGTCCGCGCATTCCGTTCCGGTCGCAATCCGCCCGCCCGACGATCTCGACGCGTTACTCGCGCTCGCGCGCGAATCGGGCTTGCTCGTCACGCTCGACGGGCAGATCGGCCGCGAGAAGTACCAGAGCGTCATGGGGTCGGTGCTCGCGCTGCAGCGCTTCGCCGCCGCCCTGTGCGCGCGGGCCCGTGCCGACGCACCGGTCGTCGTCAGGCCGCGCCGCAAGGCGCGCCCCGGCTGGCCACGGCTGCGCAATCGCACGTCGGGCGGACGAGGACGGCTGAATGGCGCGCGTCGGCGCGCACGCGGATGCCGCGGCGGCCGTAGTCGGCACGACCTGCGAGCGCCTCGCATCGCGTAAACGCCGAACGCAGCCGACCCGGCACGAGGCCGCGCGATGGCTGCAACGGCTGTCACCTCAATCGGCGGCGACCGCGCGACGGCGCATCGCATGCCGCCACACGCCGTTCCGCACGGCGACATCGACCAAAAATACCTGCGGGGAAAGTAGTCTGCACGGGGGCCAGGAAGCGGACGGGGTGAAAATCACCCCGTCCGTCATTCCAAGGCAGCCGTCGGCTGCCTACCCTCGCGCCAGAGAGTTCGTGATCGGCCGATGCGCCACGCGCTGCGTGGCACGGCGCCGGAAATCGGTTGAAATGCGAGCAACCGCGTCGGATATGCGCCCGTCCGCGCGGTTCTGGACCCGACGTATCGAATCGTCGCGCCCCAAAACAAGACAGACGGACGTTCTGTCACTATCTCATGCGAGGTGCACGGCGATTCTGATGCAGGTCAATGAAAGGCCGCTTCGCCACCATCGCGTCGCGACGTTCACTCCGCGCCGCGCACGAGCAGCACCGGCACCTGCGCGAGATGCGCGATCCGGCGCGCCACGCTGCCGATCAGCCAGGCCGCGATGCCGCGCCGGCCGTGCGTGCCGACCACCAGCAGCTCCGCATGCCAGTGCACCGCGTCGCGCATCAATGCATGGGCGACGTCGTCGCTGGTCGGACGGGTTTCGACGATGCCGCGCTTGGTCGGATTCCCCATTGCATGGAACAGCGGGCCGACCCGCGCCAGCGCATCCTCGCCCTCCGCGCGATACGCATCCTCGAGCGCGCGCACCGGCACGAGATCCGTCAGACGAACCGCCCGATCGACGACATAGGCCGCATACAGCAGCGTCGTCGGCGCCGCGAAGCCGAGCCCGACGCGCACCGCATGCAGCGACGGCTCGCTGCCGTCCACGGCGAACATCAGGCGTTGCAGCGGCCCCTCCGACGGCCGCGTGTAGTCGGCGGGCACGATCAGCAGCGCGCAGCGTGCGCGCGAGGCCAGCGTGTCGGACACCGCGCCCTCGACGAGCCGCAACAGCCCATGGTGCGGATTGGCGCCGACCACGAGCACGTCGGCGCGCGACGCCGACGTGTCGTTCGCGAGTGCATCGGCCACCGTGCCACCCGTGACCGACGTATCGATGATCACCTGCTCGATCTCCGCGCCGCTCCCGGCGAACAGCGCCGCGATGCGCTCGAGCGTCGCCTGCGCCTCGCGCGTCATCTCCTCGCGCGCCGAGGTCAGCAGCGCGTCGACGCGCGGAATATCGGGCAGCACGAGACGCGGATTGTCGATCGCGCAGACGATGCGCACCTGCATGCCGGGACGCAGCAGCGTGCGCATGTAGCGCGCGGCGGCCAGCGATTCCGGCGTCAGGTCGACGGCCAGCGAAATTCGGGCGAGCGGCGGGATGGTCGGGCTGGATGGCATGGCGAAGATCTCCTGGCGGACGCGTCGTCGCGGACGACGACCGGAGCTTCGCGCGGGCAGCGGCGCGCGGCGGACGAACGGCCGACGCGGTCGCAGGGATCGGCGGACGGCCACGCGAAGCGCGGACAAGCGATTCAGACAGCATATGTCGTCCGGCCCGCACGTGCATGATCGTAATCAATGCCCGTGCGGGCCGCGATGCGCGGCGCGCACACGCGTGGCGTGCGCCGCGGCGACTTTTGCCCTGCCCGCTTACGACTTCGTCGACGCGGGCGCGCCCGCGCGGTTCGCGTAGAACACCGCGTATGCGATGCCGAGCAGCACGATCCACGCCGGGCCGATCACGAGCGCGACACGCGTGTCCGGCGTGAATGCCATCAGCACGACGACCAGCGCGAGAAACCCGAGCGCGACGAACGAGCCGAGCGGATAGAACGGCACGCGGATCGGCAGGCGCGCGATCCTGTCGGCCGACAGCGTGCGGCGAAAGCGCATCTGCGCGATCAGGATCACGCACCACGTCCAGATCGCGCCGAACGTCGACACCGACGTCAGCCACGTGAACACCTGCTGCGGCGCCAGATAGTTGAGCAGCACGCCGATCAGCAGCAGCGCGACCGACACGGCGACGCCGTACACCGGCACGCCGTTGCGGTTCACGCGACCGAGGCTGGCCGGCGCCTGGCCCTGCTGCGCGAGGTTGTAGAGCATCCGCGCGGTGCTGAACAGGCCGCTGTTGCACGACGACAGCGCCGCGGTCAGCACGACGAAGTTGATGATGCCGGCGGCGGCCGGGATCCCGAGCCGCGAGAACGTCATCACGAACGGGCTGCCCTGCGTGCCGATCTGGTCCCACGGATAGAGCGACATGATCACGAACAGCGCGCCGATGTAGAAGATCAGCACGCGCCAGAATACCGAGTTCACCGCCTTCGTCAGCGACTTCTCCGGATTGCGCGCCTCGCCGGCCGTGAGGCCGAGCATCTCGACGCCGAGATACGCGAACATCACGATCGGCAGCGCGCCGATGACGCCGTCGATGCCGTTCGGCATGAAGCCGCCATGGGCCCACAGATTCGAGATGCCCGTCGCGACGCCGCCGTTACCGATGCCGAATGCGATCATGAGGCCGCCGCCGACAATCATCAGCACGATCGTGACGATCTTGATCAGCGCGAACCAGAATTCGAATTCGCCGTACAGCTTGACCGCGATGAAGTTCACCGCGCCCATCGCCGTGAGCGCCGCGAGCGCCCAGATCCAGTTCGGCACGCCCGGGAACCACATGTGCATGTAGACGCCGACCGCGGTGATCTCCGCCATGCAGGTGACGATCCACACGAACCAGTAGGTCCAGCCGGTCAGGTAGCCCGCGAGCGGGCCGAGGTAGTCGCGCGCATAGCGGCTGAACGCGCCGGCGACCGGATTGGAGATCGCCATTTCGCCGAGCGCGCGCATGATCAGGAAAATGGCGATTCCGCCCAGCAGGTAGGTCAGCAGGATGGCCGGGCCGGCCGTGCGGATCGCGGTGGCCGAGCCGAGGAACAGGCCGACGCCGATCGTCGCGCCGAGCGCCATCAGGTTGATGTGTCGCTCCTCCAGCCCGCGGTGCAGCTGGTCTTCTGGTTGTTTCAAGTCCGTCTCCTGGCAGCCGCGAACGGGCCGCCGTCATTGTGGATGTCAATGCGCGGCCGTTCATGCCGATTCCGGCAACCGAAAACGAAAAATCCCGCCAGCGTTTTCCGGATGAAAAACGTTGCGGATACTGCGTCACTCCGATTGGAATCGCCGCTGATTATCGGCATTTTCCGGAACAATCCGGAAAACGGATCGGCCTTTCACGGAATACGCCCGTCTAGCCCGTGCGACGCGGATGTGCGCGTGACGGGCAGCAACGGGATCAATCGCTTTCGGTGCGAACGAACGCACGTCGAATGTGCGCAATCAAGCGCACGCAATATGCAGGCGGGATTATAAGAATAATCGGTGGTTTCTCGCCAGCCGATTTTAGCGGGAATGCGAAGCGTGAAAGCGGAGGTGAAATCGGGATGTGCGCGGAATCCCGCGCACGATTTATTTCGACAACGTCGCCCGCACCGTATATTCGCCTGCGAGCGTCGCATGTTCCGGCCGCACGAAATACCGCGATGAATCGAGATCGGCCGGCAGCGGCTCGACCGGGTAGCCGTGCTTTTCCCACGCATCAAGGCCGCCCTTCAGCGCGCGGATGTTGTGGATCATCTTCTTGCGCTGCATCTTCGCGATCAGACGCTTCGCCGTGGCCTCGTTCGGGCACACGCAATACACGACGATCGGCCGCTTCAGCAGCTCAGGATCCAGCAGGTCCGGCGAATCGAGATCGACCGGCACCGCACCGGCGATCCGGTACGGCTCGCGTTCGCGAATCGCGCGCGGTCGCGCATCGAAGATCAGCGGCGGCTCGCTCGACGTCATCATTTCGACGAGCTGCGGCGGGGAGATGCGCACCTGCGCGAGGTAGCGGCGGAACTGCACGCGGCGCACCCAGCGGTACAACAGGAACGTGATGAAGATCGCGAGGAACGCATCGAGGATCGTGCCGCCGCTCGCGCGCACCCACAGCACGAACTGCACGATCTGGTCATGCACGGCCGCGCCGCCGACGAGCCAGAACGCAGCCCATAGCGACGCGCCGGCCAGATCCCAGAACAGGAACACGCCGATGCCGATCGCGGTCGTGCCGAGCAGCGGCGCCGACACGAGGCCGAGGCCCGGCAGGAATTTGGAAAGGACGAGCAGCGGCGCGCCGTATCTTTCGAATACGTTACGCGCGAAGCGCAGCGTCGTGTCGAGCGACAGCGAGAATCGCACGAGCCCGTTCAGCAAGCGCCGGCCGCGCGTGCGGCCCATGAAGAACCACAGCGAATCGGCAAGCATCGTCGCACCGATCGCCGCCGCGAACATGCTCGTCCAGGACGCCTGCCCCATCGCCGCCATCGTACCGCCGAGGATCAGCATCGGCACGGCCGGCACCGGCACGCCGAGCTGCGTGATCAGTACGCTCGCGAACACGGCCCACGGGCCGAGCGACGAGGGAATCGCAATGGGAAAGTGCCACACGGCGGCGCTCCTGGAAGACATGCTGACCGTGCGACGGAGGCGGCCGTCGATACGGCTGGCAGCGATCGCCGCGGTACGTCCGCGGCCGATCCCGCACCATCGTGCATTCTAAACGGGTTTGGCCGGGACCGCGCGCAACGGCTACCGTTGGAGGCGGCCGCCGCGCTCACGCGTCGGGGCGCTGCGCGAGCGCCGCGACGTATTCCGCGTACTCGGGGAACGCGGCGGCCAGCGCCGTCGCGTCCGCAAGCTCGAATTCAGCGAACTCGAACCCCGGCGCGACCGTGCAGCCGACGAGCGCGACATGCTCCGGCGACGCGCAGCGCGCACCGAACCAGCGCCCGGCCGGCACGACCGCCTGAAATACGGTGCCGGGGTGCGTGAGCGGGTTGCCGAGCCGGTGGATCGTCAGGCCGTCGTGCTCGTCGAGCACCCACACTTCGAGCGGATCGCCCGCGTAGAAATGCCAGACCTCGTCGGAACGGATCCGGTGCCACGACGAATACGCGCCGTCGCACAACAGGTAGTAGATCGCGGTCGACGCCGCGCGCGGCGCGCCGTCGGCCGGACGCACGACCGTGTCGGCCGCGCGGTAGGTTTCCCGGAAATAGCCGCCCTCGGGGTGCGGTTGCAGATCGAACTGGTGAATCAGGTCGGCGGCGGAGATCGGCATGGCGGATGACGTCGGTGAAGGAATGAACCGGGCACGCGGCACACGGCCCGGCCGTTCGGGAATCCCGTCGGCCGACGTCGCGTGCCGCTGCGTCGATCGCCGCGACCATGCACGCGGCGACTGAATCGCGCGCGAAACGCGGCGCGCGACGATGAAGCGAACACCGGCCGATGCTGCCAGAAGTGCGGGCCGCGATGCAACCCGCGCCACGCGGTCACACCGTAGCGATGTCGCGACGCCAGATATCGGCCGCGCGTCGATCGATGCCGCGGACGCACCGCCGCACCCGCCATCGCACCGCCATCCGCGCGGCGGCCGCCTGCCCGCCGCTCACGGCGCGACGCCGCACCGCCCCGTCACGCGGATGCCGCCGCGGCCGGCTCGTCGTGGCGCACCAGCAGCACGGGCCGGTCGGCCGCGCGCAGCAGCGATTCCGCGACGCTGCCGAGCAGCAGCCGGCGCAGGCCGTGCCGCCCGCTCGTGCCCATCACGATCAGATCGGCGCCGGCCTCGGCCGCCGTGCGCATCAGCACCGCGGCGATGTCCTCGCCGTACGCGTCGAGTGCGCGCACGGTGCCCGGCACGTTCCGCTGCGCGAGCGCCGCCTTCGCATCGTCGAGCACGGGCGTCGCCGCATCGGTTGCCGCCGCGTCGCCGTCGTGTTCGGCCGCGAAGCCCGCATCGACGTCGACGAGCTGCGGCCGGTGCTCGACGACATACGCGCACGTCACCTCGCCGCCGGACGCCGCCGCAATCCTGATCGCTTCGTTCAGCGCGAGACGCGCACTCGGGCTGCCATCGAGCCCGACGAAAATCCGCTTGTACATGGTCCACCCTCCGACCGGGCGCGCGTCGCGCATCGCGCGCACGACGCCCCCGTCATCGCAAGCCGGCCCGATGCCGGCTCGCCTGCCGAACAGTCTGCCCCACGTGCCGACGCGCCGGTTGACGCGTGTCAATCGCGGCCGGGACGCCCGCTGCACCGCCCGGCTATCTCATTTTTAGCTGACCCTATTACAAAAAACGCATAAAACGCGCACAATTTCATCTTGAAAATAGACGCCGCACGCGGCCGGTGCGATTTTTCCCGGTTATGCCGCGCCGCCCGAGTGCCACGGGCGGCCCCGACACCAGAATGGCCATCGAATGACCGCCAGTGGAACCCCGCCGCGTGACGCCCGAGGGCCCACGCGCTTCCAGATCATGTTACGCCAGCCGCTCGCGGCTGGCGTCGTTACGCTGTTCGCCGGCGCGGCGCTGTTCGCCGGCGCGGCGCTGTCGCTCGGCGTCGCGCTGCTCGTTCGCGAGCAGTGGCAAGGCGCCGTCCATACGCGCTTCGAACGACGCACCACGCACGTGACGGCGATGCTGCGCCACGAGCTGCAAGCCGGCGTCGCCGTGCTCGAAAGCACGCGCGGCGCGTTCGCGCTCGCGCCGCAGATGACGCCCGAGCAATGGCGCCGCTACGCCGACACGCTCGAGCTCGACAGCGGGCGTTCGCCGATCCGGCAGTTCGGCTATGCGCCGCTGTCGCCCGTGGCGCGCAGCGCCCTCGCCGGCCACGCGCCGATGCCGGCCGGCCCGCTCGCGGTGGCGACGCTCGGCGCGCCCGCGTCGAGCTCGGCCGGCGTGCGCTTCGGCGCGCCGGATCGGGCCCCGCTCGCTCGCGCGCTGCGGACCGGCGATGTCGCACTCGGCATCCATTCGGCCGACGACGACACCTCCCGCGATGCGCGCACCCTCACGCTGTTCCTGCCCGCGACGGCTTCGCAGCGCACGACCGCCGCACTGGCCGGCGCCCATGAAACCGGCGCCGACGGCGTGCTGTTCGCGCAAGTGAGCCCGAATCGCCTGATCGAGCGCGCGCTCGACACGGAACGCGGGCTCGACCTGCGGATCGGCGCCGGCGACGATCCTCGGCCGATCGCGAGCGCCGAGACGACGACCGACGAGGCCTCCGCGTCGCCCGACCTGATGCGGCGCACCGACCAGCTGATTTTCGGCGGGACCGTGCTGATGCTCGCCTATTCCGCGGACGGCCGCCCGAGCGCAACCGGCGCGCAGCGCGCGGCGGGCACGGTGCTCGCGGCGGGGCTGATCGCGTCGTTCGCGTTCGCGGCACTCGTCCATGCGCTGCTGCGCGGCCGCGCCGGCACCGCCGATACGGGCGCCAGCAGCCGCGGCATCCTGAACGAGGCGCGGATGATGGGCATCATCCGTTCGTCGATGGAAGCGATCATCACGATCGACGAGAAGCAGACGGTCGTGATCTTCAACCCGATGGCCGAGCAGGTATTCGGCGTGTCGGCGATGGAGGCGATCGGCGCGCCGCTGTCGCGCTTCATCCCCGAGCGGTTTCGTGCCGCGCATGCGAAGCACGTCGACCAGTTCGGCGTGACGGGCGTGTCCGAGCGGCAGATGGGCCGTCAGCGCGTGCTGTTCGGGCTGCGCGGCAACGGCGAGGAATTCCCGATCGAGGCGTCGATCTCGCAGATCCGAGACGCGTCGGGCAAGCTCTATACGGTGATGTTGCGCGACATCACGGAGCGGCAGCGCGCCGAGAATGCGCTGAAGCAGTCGCGCGAGGAACTGCGCGAACTGTCGGCGAACCTGCAGAACGTGCGCGAGGAGGAAAAGACCCGCATCGCGCGCGAACTGCACGACGACCTCGGGCAGCAGCTGACCGCGCTGAAGATGGATCTGTCGGTCATCGAGCAGCAACTGCGCACACCGAATCGTGCGCAACCCGACGACGACGTGCTGTCGCAACTGCAGGGCATGCGCCGGCTGATCGACGCGACCGTCGCGTCGGTGCGGCGCATCGCAGCCGACCTGCGCCCCGTGATGCTCGACGATCTCGGCCTCGTGCCCGCAATCGAGTGGCTGGCGAACGACTTCACGAACCGCTACGGCATCGACGTCGAACGCCGCATCGAAACGGGCGGGCTCACGTTCACCAGCACCGGGGCGACCACGCTGTTCCGGATCGTCCAGGAAGCGCTGACGAACGTCGCGCGCCATGCGGATGCGACGCGCGTCGCGCTGCGGCTCGACATCGAGGAAGGCTTCTGCGTGCTGCGCGTCGCGGACAACGGCCGCGGCGCGGCACCCGGCGGCACCGCCCACGAGGACAAGTCGTTCGGCCTGATCGGCATTCGCGAACGCGCACACATGCTGGGCGGCAGCGTGACGATCGATACCGCGCTCGCGCGCGGCTTCTCGATCACGGTCGCGTTCCCGCTCGGCACCGTTCAACAGGAAACCACCCTCACATGATCAAGGTGCTCATCGCCGACGACCATACGCTCGTGCGCGACGGTCTGCGGCACATTCTCCAGAACGCGACCGCATTCGAAGTGGCCGGCGAAGCGTGCGACGGGCCGTCGACGATCGCGCTGATTCGTTCGACGCCCGCGCAGGTGCTGGTGCTCGACCTGTCGATGCCGGGCCGCAACGGCGTCGAGCTGATCAAGCAGATCAAGGACGAGAAGCCCGCGCTGCGCGTGCTCGTGCTGACCATGCATGCGGAGCAGCAATACGCGGTGCGCGCGTTCCGCGCCGGCGCGTCGGGCTACCTGACCAAGGAAAGCGCGAGCGCCGAACTGGTCGGCGCTGTGACCAAGGTTGCATCGGGCGGCGTCTACGTGAGTCTCGCGATGGCCGAGCAGTTCGCGCAGAGCCTGAACGAACCGGCCGAGACGCTGCCGCACCAGCGTCTGTCCGACCGCGAGTTCGACGTGTTCCGCCGGATCGCCGCCGGACAGACGCTGACCGAAATCGCACAGGCGCTGTGCGTGAGCGCGAAGACGGTCAGCACCTACAAGACCCGGATTCTGGAAAAGATGCAGATGCCGCACGAAGCGGCGCTGGTCCGCTACGCGATGCGGCACAAGCTGCTCGACGAAACGGACGACGTCTAGGCGCACCGTGCCGGCCGCGCGACGCGCGGGCCGGCTGGACGTTGCACGGCCTTACTTCCCCGGCACCGGACAGGCCAGGTCGCCTTCCTCGCAGGACAGATAACCCTTCAGCGTCTCGTTGCGCGTCCTGGTCAGATCGTCGAGGCAGGTCGACACGACCATCGGATACACGCTGCCGCCTTCGGCGTTCGCGCTGGAGAAGCTGCATTCGGCGTCGCGGTAGGCGATCCACGCGCGCTGCGCGTTCACGAGTTTCTCCGCGAGCGGCTTCGCATCGCGCAGCCGTGCGGTGACGGCCTGGTAAGTGCGGTTCAGGTCCGCGTCGGATTTCTTGTACGCGCGATCGGCGCACGCCGTCATCGCCGCCTGATCCGTCGCGTCCGCACAATTCGCCTGCGCATGGGCAACGTTCGCCGTCAGCGCGAGCGCGCACAGCAGACCGGTCAAGACACGCATGGATGCTCCTGTTTGTTTTCGTTGAAGTCGTGGAACGTGATGTCGGGCTTGCCGCCGCGCCTCGGTGCGCGACTTCGCCAGCGACGGGCGCGACTTCCGTCGCGGCCGCCGCAGCGTGGCAATGCCGACCGCGATGCTAGCGCACGCGCGATGGATTGTCAGCCCGCGCCACGCGTGCCGCGCACGCAAAAAAGCCTGCGCTCGTCACGAGTGCAGGCTTTTCGGTACGGCTTTGCAGGCGGCCCGACGGCCGCTCGGCGAACGGCTTGCTCAGTGGCCGAAGTACACCGACGAACGATCGGCTGCTGCCGGTACGGTCACGCGCTGGCCCGACTGCGACGTCGCGACCGGGTTCGAACCGTAGCCCGTTACGTCAGCCTGCGCACCGGTGTTCTGTGCCGCGGCGATCTTTGCCTGTGCGGCCTGGATGTTTTCCGGATAGTTCATCCAGTCGTTCGGGTTGTAGCCGGCCTTTTCGAGCTGGACCAGCTCGGCACGCACTTGCGCGCGCGTCAGCGGCTGCTGGTTCGATTGGGCGAACGAGACGATCGGTGCGGCCACCAGCGCGGCCAGTGCAACTGCCTTGATCAGCGATTTCATGATGCGTTACCTCCAGATTGTTTTGTCAGGCGCTTCGGACTCGGTAGTCGTTGCGCATGAATGGAAGTCTAGGAGGCCCGGCTATCAGGGTAAATACTTAAATCGCAAATTCACTGTTGACCGAATCCGTACAATTGTCACGCATTCGGCTGAATCATCAGAGGATTATGGTCGGATCGGAACCCAATATGCGGCAGCATGCTGCGACGTTTGCCCGGTCAACGCATCAGCGGACCTGATCCGCATCCGTGGCGGCCATGGACAGGTCGAACAGCAACGCCTTGAGGCGAATCCGGTCGTCGGCAGCCGTTTCGTCGAACGCCGCGTGGTGAAGCGCCCAGCCCGGCACCGCCGGATCGGCATGCACCGCTCGCACCGTGCCGTCGAGCGTGAGCAACGCGACATGGTCCCCATCCGAATACGGCAATTGCACGTGCAGCGGATCGCCGGCCGCCGCGAGCGCCCGGTCGACCGCGATCGACAGCCCGTTCAGGCTCAGATCGCGAACGATCCCGATCCCCTCCGCCTGCACCGGCCCGCCCGTGCAGCGGGCCGCGATCCGTACCTGAACGCGCGGCTCGGCGCGCGTGCGCAGCCGGTCGACGAAGCCCGGCGGCGAAAGCACCATGAACGGCGCGGCCCCCGCTGCCTGCACCGCCTCGACCGTCGCACCGAAACGCGACACCGCCGACCGGCCGATCGCGACCGCCTCGACGTCGTCGCCGCGGGCAAAGTCGAGCACGACCGCCGGCTGCGGCTCGACGAACAGCGCACCCGATGCGCCGATCCCGATCAACCGGCAGCGCTGCAGCACGCGGGTCATGCCGACCCGTCGCCGGATGCCGATCGCGGCACCGGTCGACAGCCCCATGCGCGTGACCGCCGGCACGGTGTCGGATGCCGGCGCGGCGGGCTCGGCGTCGTCGCGTCGGCGGACGGGCCGGAAATGATCGAACAGGAAAGCATGCTGCGCGGGATCGTGCAGCGTCGTGCCGGCGGGCAGCAGCGCGGCGCCGCCCGCATCGTAGAGATCGAAGCCGAGCGGGACGCCGGCGGAGACGTCGTCGCGCGCGAGCGCGACGTGATCGGTGATGAGCCGCATCGGAAAGGCGCGGAGCGACCGCGCGAGCTGTCGTGACAACGGTATTACGGCAGCATCGCGCGAAATCTGAACGTCTCGTTACTCCGAACCGCTGGTCGCGCCGGGTGAAGCTGGCGCCAGCGCCGGGGCCGCCGACGGAGCCGGTACGGCCGAAGGTACGGCCGGGGCCGAGCCGAGGCCCCCGCCGCCCGTGTTGCCCGCAGGCGTCGCGCTGCCTCCCGTCGCCGGCGGCTGCGCGGCCTGCGGTTGCGACGCGCCCGCCGACAACGCGGCCGCCGAGGCCGCCACCTCGGACGCCGGAACCCACTCCTCGACGATGCCGCCGGATGCCGCCTCGGGCGCCGACGCAGCCGATGCGGCCGACGCCGCGGCGGCGTCCGCCTCCGGCTGCCGCTCGATACGCTGCGTCCTGACGGGCGCCGGCGCCTGCTTCGGCTCGGGCCCGAACCAGCCGTCGAACAGATCCGTCACGCGTTCGCGCACCGACGCGAACCAGCCGGGCGACGGCTCGGTATCGAACTTCAGCTTCGTGTCGACGATCCGGGCACGTTGCGCGCGCTGGAAGAAATCGCCGACGATCGGCAGCGCGCTGTGCGCGCCTTGCCCCCAATAGTCGCTGCGCAGCGTCACGCGGCCGTCGTCGAAGCCGACCCACGCGCCGGCCACCAGCCCGGGCTGCATCAGGATGAACCAGCCGTCCGCGTTGTCCTGCGTGGTCCCGGTCTTGCCGGCCACGTCGCCGCGGATGCCGAAGCGCGTGCGGATGCTGCTGCCGGTGCCGCGCGTCACCACGTCGCGCATCACGCCGAGCAGCGTCTTGTCGGTCTCGGCGTCGAGCGCACGCTCGGGCGGTGCCGGCGCGTACTCGGCAAGCACGTCGCCCTGGCGGTTCTCGATGCGCGTCACCATCTGCGGCTCGACGTACAGGCCGCCGTTCGCGATCGTCGCGTACGACGCGACCATCTCCTTCAGCGTCACCGGGCTCGTGCCGAGCGCGAGCGACGGCACGCGCTCGAGCGGGCTTTCGCGCACGCCCATGTCGCGCGCGAGCCGCGCCACCGCCGCCGGTCCGACCTTCTCCATCACCTGCGCGGTGATCCGGTTGCGCGACAGCGCGACCGCGTCGCGCAGCGTCATCGGCTTGCCCGACGGCGGCGCGTCGTCGTTCGGCCGCCAGATCTCGCCGCCCTTCAGCGGAATCTCGACGGCCTGGTCGATGAAGGTGTCGTCCGGCTTCATCCCGTTCGCGAACGCGACGCCATAGACGAACGGCTTGAAGGTGGAGCCCGGCTGACGCCGCGCCTGCGCGACATGATCGAACGGCTCGTTCGTGAAGTCGCGGCTGCCGACCCACGCGCGAATCTGCCCGTCACGCGGATCGATCGCGACGAAGCCGGCCTGCACGTCGGTCTTCGCCTTGCACAGCGCGCGCATGAAACCGCGGTCGGCGGCGAGTTGCTTCATCGCGACGGCATCGTTCTTGCCGGCATCCTGGGCGGCCTTGTACTCGGGCGACTCGCGCATGAAGGCGCGGAACACCTCGTTGTCGGTGCCGCAGCCGTCGCGGCCGCTCCACGCGTTGTTCGCGATGCCCTGCAACTGGTTCGCCTGCAGCGTCAGCGCCTGGGTCGCCATCTGCTGCAGCCGCGAATCGATCGTGGTGCGCACGATCAGCCCGTCCGAATAGATGTTGTAGTCGTTGCGGTCGGCCCAGCCGATCAGCCATTTGCGCAGTTGCTGCGCGAAGTGCGGCGCGGGCCCCGGCGGTTCCTTCTGGCGCTCGAAATCGATGCGCAGCGGCCGGCGCTGCAACTGCGCGAACTGCGCCGGCGACAGCTTGCCGTACTTGACCATCTGGCCGAGCACCGTGTTGCGCCGCTGCAGCGCGCGCTCGGGGTTCAGCACGGGGTTGTAATAGCTGTTGCCCTTCAGCATCCCGACGAGCGTTGCGCTGTCGAGCACGTCGAGCTCGTCGGCCGACTTGTCGAAATAGGTGCGCGCGGCCATCTCGACGCCGTACGCGTTGTACAGGAACGGCACCGTGTTCAGGTAGGTCTCGAGGATCTGGTCCTTGCTGTACACGGCCTCGATCTTCAGCGCGGTGATCGCCTCCTTCACCTTGCGCGTGAGCGTCGGCGCGCGGCCGATCTCGTCCGGATACAGGTTGCGTGCGAGCTGCTGCGTGATCGTCGAGCCGCCCTGGCGGCTGCCCGAGAACGTATGGAGCGCGGCCGACGCCGTGCGCTTCCAGTCGAGGCCGTGGTGCTCGTAGAAGCGATGATCCTCGGTCGCGATCAGCGCGTCGACCATGTGCGGCGAGATCTGCTTGAGCGACACCCATTCGCGGTTCGACGGCTTGAATTCCGCCAGCACCTTGCCGTCGGCGGACAGCACCTGCGCGGGCTGGTCGACGCGCGCCTTGCGAATGTCGCCGATGCCGGGCGTGAACGGAATCAGCGCCAGCACGTACAGCACGAACAGCACCGGCACGGCGGCGGCCGCGCGCAGCACGCCGCGGCGCGTCGGATGACGGAGACGGTGCCAGGCACTGGCCAGGACACGCTTGACGGGCACGGCGGCAGCGGCCGCGACGGGTTGGGCGCGCGCGACCCATTTGGCACAGAGGTCACGCACTGACGACACGTTTCGGCGATTCACGCGGGTGGGGGATCTGCTGGAAAGGCTGCATCGTACCAAAACTCGCGCGGCCCACCGGCCGGCGGCCGTCCCTGGCCCGCGCGAACGGTGCCGGATCGCGCATTTTTACAACAAAAAAGGCGCGCGTCCCGCAACGGGACCGCGCGCCAAACCTGGTACAACCCGGGTGCCGTGCGCCGTCGTTCAGCGCACGAGAAAACCGTAGGTCAGCGGATCGCGCTCGTCGACGATCCAGTTCGCGAACCCGCAAATATGCGCGCTGCCCTCCACTTCCGGAATCACGGCCGGGATCTCGCCGACCATCGTCTCGCGCAGCACGCGTCCCTTGAACACCGTGCCGACGATCGACTCGTTGACGAGCGTGTCGCCGGCCGCGAGCAGGCCGCGCTGGTACAGCTGCGCGACGCGCCCGCCGGTGCCGGAGCCGGTCGGCGAACGGTCGACCTCGCGATCCGCGAACACGCAGCAGTTCGCCTGCGTCGAGTCCGGATGGCGCGGCGCGTTCGCGATGATCGTGCCGTAGATATGGTTGATTTCGGGGATCTCCGGATGCACGACCGGATATTTCGCGTTCGCGGCGGCCTTCACCTCGGCGCCGAAGCGGATCAGCTTTTCCACCGCCGCTTCGCGCACCGGCAGGTCGAACGGCGCGCCGTCGACGTAGAAATAGAACGCGCCGCCGTACGCGATGTCGCCGGTCACGGTGCCGAACGACGGCGTGTCGACCGACACGTCGCGCTGCCAGATGAACGACGGCACGTTGACGAAGCGCACCGGCCCCGCGTGTTCGCCGTCCCATTTCACGAACGCCTCGATGAAGCCGCACGGCGCGTCGATGCCGACGCGCGTCTCCGGCACGGTGCGCTGCACCCAGCCGAGCTCGACCGCGGCGGTCGACAGCGCGATGACGCCGTGTCCGCAATGGTCGCTGTAGCCTTCGTTGTGCACGAATATCACGCCGAAATCCGCGTTCGCCGACACCGGCTCGGTGAGGTAGCCGCCGTACATGTCCGCGTGGCCGCGCGGCTCGAACATCAGCGCCGTGCGGATCTCGTCGGCGTTCTCCTTGAGCCATGCGCGGCGCTGGACGATCGTGTCGCCGGGCAGGCGCGGCAGGCCGCTCGTGACGATGCGGAAGGCTTCGCCGCCGGTGTGGACCTCGACGGTGGAAAGGGATCGGGAAATTTTCATGGAGGATCGAAGGCGTGAAGACGAAGGACGGCGCCGCGGCGCCGTCCGGTGACGGTTACTTCGCGTATGGCTCGGGCAGGCCGTTGCGGATCACGTAGACGGTGGTCGGCGCGCCTTTCAGGTCGCCGCGTTCGTCGAACGAATAGGTGCCCGCGACGCCCGCGTAGTTCGACTTCGCCAGCTGCGCGATCAGCTTCGCCTTGTCGGTGGTCGTGCCGGCCTTGACCATCGCGTCGGCGAGCAGCTTCATGCCGTCGTAGTAGTTGACGCCGTAGACCTGCGTGTCCGTGTGATAGGTGTCGTGGTATTTCTTCAGGAATTCGCGGCCGGCCGGCGTCTTCTCGAGCGCGACGCCGCCCTGCGCGCAGTAGACGATCGACGCGGCCTCGCCCGCGACCTTGCCCATGTCGGCCGAGCAGATGCCGTCGCCGCCGAGCAGCTTCGCGCGCAACCCGCGCTGCTTCATTTGCTTCGCCATCGGCGCGCCCTGCGCCGCATAACCGCCGAGGAAGATCACGTCGGGATTGCTGGCCTTGATCTTGGTGAGAATGCCGAGGAAATCGGTCGCCGACGAGTTCGTGTATTCCTGGTCGACGATCTTGATCCCGTTCGCCTTCGCGACGTTCATGAACTGCTCCGCAACGCCCTGCCCGTACGCGGTGCGATCGTCGATGACGGCAGCGGTTTTCGCGTTCAGCGTCTTCGCGGCGAAGGTCGCCATCGTGCCGCCGAGCTGTTCGTCGCTCGCGCCGATCCGGAAGATGTTCTTGAAACCCTGCCGCGTGAGCGCCGGGTTCGACGCGACCGGCAGGATCGGCACGCCCGCGTTGCTGTACACGCGCGACGCCGGAATTGCGACGCCCGAGTTGTACGGCCCGAGCACCGCGACGACGCCCTTGTCGACCAGGTTCTGCGCGACCTGCACGCCCGCCTTCGGGTCGGCCTGGTCGTCCTCGGACACCAGCTTGAACGTGACCGTCTTGCCGGCCACCTTCACGCCGGCCTTGTTGAGCTCGTCGACGGCGAGGCGCGCGCCGTTTTCATTGTCCTTGCCGTTCGCGGCCTGCGGGCCGGTCAGCGGTGCCGAATGGCCGATCATCACGACTTCCTGCGCGTGCGCGGAAGTCAGCGCGCCGGCGGCAACGGCCACCGAGAGCGCGGTAACGAAGTGTCGCATGGTTGTCTCCTGATTGGTTTTGTGTGGAACCAATGTAGGACACAAGTGGTCCGCATGCAAGCAATTTCAAAATGATTTTTGCGCTTCTGGTCATTTTCAAGACCAGACTGACGTGATGCCCGTCATTTCGGCGTGATGTCGCGCCGCACACGAAGAATATGCTGTTCGACGTAGAAGGCGGCCGCATCGGCGTCGCCCGACACGATCGCCTCGTAGATCAGCCGGTGCTCGGACACGTAGAGCCGGATCCGGCCCGCGTCGTAGATGCCGTCGTCCTTCAGCCGCTTCCACAGAGGCTGGTCCATCGTCTTCGCGACTTCCTCCGCGATCTTCACGATCAGCGCGTCGCCGGTCATCAACGCGAGCTGCCGATGGAACAGCCGGTCGCTCTCGTTCCACAGCGCCCGCTGCTGCGGATCGTCGATGTCGGCGATGGTTTCCATCTGCGCGAGATAGCCTTCGGCGACGGGATCGGCGCGCCCGTGCGCGGCGGCGAGGCGCGCGATCGCCGGCTCGAGGATGAGCCGCACGTCGAGCGTCGACGTCGGGCTGAAGTCGGCGTCGGGCACGCCGTGCATGTCGCCGCGCTGCGCGAGCACGTCGAGCGGCGCCGACACGACGTAGGTGCCCGAATTGCGCTTCGTGAACACCAGCCCCTCGTTCTGCAGCGCGCCGAGCGCCTCGCGCACGGCCGGCCTGCCGACCTGGAACAGCGCCGCGAGTTCGCGCTCCGACGGCAGTCTCGAATCGGCCGCATAGCGCCCCGCGCGGATCTCGTCGCGGATCTTCTCGGCGACCTGTTCGTAGATCTGCAACGGCCGGAAACCGGCTTCGAGCGATTCGGGACGTGCGGACATCATCTTGGGCTCCTGCCCGGTCGGGTGGTGGACGGGGAAACGGGTTCGCACTATACCGGAGCGATACCGGCGCCGGTGTGCGCGACGCCCATCTGGACGGATATTAGAACCAAAATCGACCGTCTGCTGGCTTTTCCGGCTTGCCTGCCGGCGCGCAACTGGTATAGATTCGATCCAGAATGACTGCCATCTCGATATTCGGCAGCCTCCGGGGCGAGCGCGCCATGCGCACGTCGTCCCCGCCCACCGACACAACACCGACCGACACGATGACCGCTCTCTCCCGGATTCCCGCGTTCGACGCCGCCGAAACGGCCGCGCTGCTCGACTACCCCGCGCTGCTCGCCACGCTCGCACACACCGTCGCCGAATACGCGGCGGGCGAGATCGTCAGCCCCGAACGCCTGGTCGTGCCGCTGCAGGCGGGCGGCGTGATGCTGTCGATGCCGTCGAGCGCACGCGACCTCGCGAGCCACAAGCTCGTGAACGTGTGCCCCGGCAACGGCGCGCGCGGACTGCCGACGATCCTGGGCCAGGTGAGCGCATACGACGCGACGACGGGCGCGCTGCGCTTCGTGCTCGACGGCCCAACGGTCACCGGACGCCGCACGGCAGCCATTACCGCGCTCGGCATCCAGGCGCTGCACGGCGCCGCGCCACGCGACATCCTGCTGATCGGCACCGGCAAGCAGGCGGCCAATCACGCGGAAGCGCTCGCGGCGATCTTTCCGGACGCGCGTCTGCACGTGCGTGGCTCGCGCGCCGACAGCGCGGTCGCGTTCTGCGCCGCGCACCGCGCGCAGGCGCCGCAGCTCGTGCCGCTCGACGGCGACGCGATTCCCGATGCGATCGACGTCGTCGTCACGCTGACGACGAGCCGCACGCCCGTCTATCGCGAAGCGGCGCGCGAAGGCCGTCTCGTGGTGGGCGTCGGCGCGTTCACCGCGGATGCCGCCGAGATCGACGCCGACACCGTGCGCCACAGCCGGCTCGTCGTCGACGACCCGGCCGGCGCGCGCCACGAGGCCGGCGACCTGATCGTCGCGCAAGTCGACTGGCGGCAGGTCGCGTCGCTCGCCGACGTGCTGCGCGGCGCGTTCGAGCGCAGCGGGCCGCTGCTGTTCAAAACGGTCGGCTGCGCCGCGTGGGATCTGGCCGCGTGCCGCACGGCCCGCGACGCGCTGGACGCGCGCGCGGCCGGCTGATTCCGCGGCGGCGGCCCCCGATCCGCCCCCCCCTGAGCGAGCCCCACCCGGTGTCGCCCGCACACGGCCTCGCCACTTTCCCGTACGCGTTGTAGGAAACGCCCTACAACGCGTCGCAGCGGCCTACACAAACTTCCAATTCGGCCGATTTCATTTTCGGCGGCGCAACACGATACTGCCGGCATGAATGCCAGCCTGTCGCCCGCCGTCGCACTCCGGGTGTTTCTCGTCGATCACGCCATTGCCGTCCGGCAACGGATCGCGCTGCTCGTCGGCGCGATCCGCGGCGTCGTGGTCGTCGGCGAGGCGGAAGACGGCGAGGACGCACTGACGCACATCCGCGGCAGCCACGCGGACGTCGTGATCGTCGACCTGCGGCTCGCTGACGGCAGCGGTCTCGACCTGATCGGGATGCTGTCGAAGGCTGCGCCGCGGATCGTCACGATCGTGCTGACGAACCATTCGGCGCCGGCATTCAGGGAGGCATGCGCGGCGGCGGGCGCCGACTATTTCTTCGACAAGACCGCCGAATTCGACGCCGCATGCCACGTCATCGAATCCCTGGTGCGCGCTCGTGCGCACCGCCCCTGACCGAGCCGGAGTGACTCATGTCCACAGCCACCGCCTGCGCCGCCGCCCCATCCGTCGCGCCTCGGCCAACGATTCCGCTTCCCGCGATCTCACGTAACGACGGCGCGAAGCATCCCGCCGCGCGCTGCTCGGCTTGCCTGATGCGCTCGCTGTGCCTGCCGCCGCACCTGACCGACGCCGAATACGGCCGCCTGGACGCGATCATCTGTTCGACGCGCCAGGTTCGCCAGGGCGACGCGCTGTTCCGAACCGACGATCCGTTTCACAGCATCTACGCCGTGCGCGCGGGCTCGTTCAAGACCGTGATGATGCATCGCGACGGCCGCGAGCACGTGACCGGCTTCCAGATCGCCGGCGAAACGCTCGGCATGGACGGCATCGGCGGCGGCCAGCACTGCTGCGACGCGATCGCGCTCGAGGACAGCGTCGTGTGCGTCATCCCGTTCGGCGCACTCGAGGCGGCGTGCCGCGAAATGAAGCCGATGCAGCATTTCCTCTACCAGATGCTGAGCAGCGAGATCGTCCGCGAGTCGAGCCAGATGCTGCTGCTCGGCACGATGTCGGCCGAGCAGCGCGTCGCGCATTTCCTGCTGAATCTGTCGTCGCGCTTCGAGGCGCGCGGCTATTCGGCATCGGAATTCAACCTGCGGATGACGCGCGAGGAGATCGGCTGCTATCTCGGCATGAAGCTCGAGACCGTCAGCCGGATGTTCTCGCGATTCCATCGGGATTCACTCGTCGAAACGCGCGGCAAGCGCGTGCGGATCATCGACGCACAGGCGCTCGCGCAGGTGTGACGCACGGCGCGTCGCGCATCATGGCGCGGTGGCGCCTGGCGTAGCCGCGTGCAGTGCGACCGCTTCGGCTTCGCCCGCCTGCCATGCGGACAGTGTCTGCTCGGCCCGCGTGAACACGCGGCCAAGCACGTCGACCAGGTCGTCGCCGGTGCTGCACGGCAGCGATACCGGCAAGCGGCCGCGCGTGGTCAGTTCGAGCCGCACGTCGTAGGCCAGACCGCCGTCCATGCGCGGGCGCGATTCGATCACCAGACGGCAATCCTCCAGCCGTGCGCGGAACCGTTCCAGCCGCACCAGCTGCACCCCCGCTTCTGCTTCCAGCGCGGCGGAACCCGCGAATCCGACGCAGACGATCTGCATGCCCACGCCCATGGCGCTCCTCCTGACGGGGTCGCCGCTCGTCGGCGGCGTTGCCTGTTCCTGTGTCTCCGTGCCTCGGTGTCCCGCGCGCGGCACGATCCTGCTTCACGCCGCGCGATGATGGCCGCGGCGATTACTGCCCTGGCAGCGTTGCATTCGCGCCGCCATCGGCACGATGCGCTTCATACGTTGAATGTCTGCGACGCCTTCATTTCGATCCATGTCATCCCGGCCCGCAACCCTTCGATCGCCGCCTCGTGCTCGGTCGGGTACGCATGACTGTGCTCGAACGTGTGGTGAAAGCGCGCCGGCCCGTTGCCGTGCTCGACCGTCACGCGGCACCGGAATTCGCCGGATTCGCACTGCCGCGTCTCGATCTCGACCGACCAGTCGCGCTCATGAATCGTGCCTTGCAGTGTCATGCATCCTCCTGCGGAATCAGTCATCCATCCGGAAGTGACCGCTGTGCAGCAACACCGGCCGGCCGCCGATTTCGTCGAGCATCCGTCGTGCCATCGCCTCGATCGCCGACCGGTGCGCTTCGAACGCATGCAGCAAATCCCGTTCGAGCAGCGACGGCGCGCCGAAATGGTCTTCCAGCGCTTCAGCCGTGATCGCGCACTGCACGCAGCGGCCGTCGACCAGCGCCGAAAACGCCACGACCAGATCGCGTGCGCAATATTCGGGCGGTTCCGGTGGAAAGGCTATCTGCATCTGTCCGCCTGTCATCGTCGGGACGATTCATGACGTGAGCATAACGGCCCACGCCGCCGCACGCTTGACCCACGTCAACCGGCTCGCTGCGCCGCACGAGGCGGCTCACCGTCGTGCCGCCCGACGGGGTTCAGCCCCCATCCGTGTCGAGCGCCGCGCCGCGCTCCGCGAGCAATTCGCGCAGCACGCTGCGATGGCAGCGGCGCTCGTCCTCGCAGTAGCAGCCGATCGAAAACGCGCTCGTCGCCGACAGCGCGGCGAGCAGGTCCAGCACCTTCGGCGCGTCGCCATGCGCCATCTCCGCGCGGAAGTGGCGCGTGAACGCGCGCCATTCGGCGTCGGTTTCGGCGGCCTGCGCCTGCGCGACCAGCTCGGGGCTCGGCGACAGCGTCGGCAACCACACATCATAGTAGTCGCGCGATGCGAATTCCGCCTTCGGTACGCCGCGCGGCGGTCGCCGCACCGTGCCGATCCTCAGGCCCTCGCCGGCCGCGCGCGGCGTGCCGAGCCGTACGATTCGAATAGCCATGCCGCTCCTTCATCATGCGTTCGATCCGCCATCGTACCGCCGCGCCGTGGCCGCGCAAGAAAAAACCGGCTGCCTCCACGAGGGAAACAGCCGGTTTCGGCGATGCGATCGCGCGCCCGCGGGCGCGCCGTCAGACGCCGCTCTTCAGCACCTTGCCGATCGCGTCAGCGACGATGCCGACGTTCGAATCGTTCAGCCCCGCGACGCACATGCGCCCCGAGCGCAGGATGTACACGCCGTGCACTTCGCGCAGCGCTTCGACCTGCGATTCGGTCAGGCCCGTGTACGTGAACATCCCGCGCTGTTTCACGTAACGCGTCAGCGCTTCGCCGCCGACGTGGTCGCGCAGGCCGTCGTGGATCGACTGGCGCATCCGCGCGATGCGGCGGCACATCGCGGCGAGCTCTTCTTCCCACTGCTTGCGCAGCGCGGGCGTGTTGAGCACGGTCGCCACGACCTTCGCACCGTAGGTTTGCGGATTGCTGTAGTTCGAGCGCACCGCGCCGGCCAGCTGGCCCAGCACGCGCTCGGCCGCGGCCGCATCCTCGCAGACGACGCTCAGGCCGCCGACGCGCTCGCCGTACAGCGAGAAGTTCTTCGAGAACGAGTTCGCGACGAGCGTCGGCACGCCGCGGCGCGCCAGTTCGCGCACCGCGAACGCGTCCGCGTCGAGGCCCGCGCCGAAGCCCTGATACGCCATGTCGACGAACGGCAGCAGCCCGCGCGCCTCGATCACGTCGATCAGCTTCTCCCACTGGCCTTCGTCGAGATCGACGCCGGTCGGGTTATGGCAGCACGCGTGCAGCAGCACGATGCTGCGCGCCGGCAGCGCGTCGATCGCCGCGAGCATCGCGTCGAACTTCAGGCCGCCCGTCGCTTCGTCGTAGTACGGGTACGTGTTCACCGTGAAGCCAGCGCGCTCGAAGATGAAGCGGTGGTTTTCCCAGCTCGGATCGCTGAGCCACACCTGCGCGTCCGGGAAGTAGCGCTTCAGGAAATCGGCGCCCACCTTCAGCGCGCCCGAGCCGCCGAGCGTCTGCACGGTCGCGATGCGGCCGGCCGCGCGCGCCGGGTGATCGGCGCCGAACACGAGCGCCTGCACGGCATCGCGATACGCGGCAAGGCCGACCATCGGCAGATAAGGCTTCGGGCCGAGGTCGCGCTGCAGCGCGGTTTCGGCTTCGCGCACGGCACCCATCACGGGAATCCGGCCTTCGGCATCGAAATAAATGCCGATGCTCAGGTTGACCTTCTGATCGCGCGGATCTTTCTGGAAGTTCTCGTTGAGCGTCAGGATCGGATCGCCCGGGTACGCGTCGATGTGTTCGAACATGGCTATGTCGGTCTCGTTTGGAAGAATGGTCGTGATGCCCGTGTCAGCCGGCGGACGCGCCGTCGCGGATCGCGTAGCCCGCATTCTTCTGCCGGAAGCGATACCCGATCGCGAGCACCGCGAGCCATACGGGGATCAGGTACACCGACAGGCGGAGATCCGGCGTCAGGTACATCACGACGAGAATGCCGGCCATGAACGCCAGGCACAGGTAATTCGTGAAAGGATAGCCCAGACTGCGGAAGGAAGTCTGTTCTCCGGCGATGCGCTTGGCCTGGCGGAACTTCAGGTGGATCAGCGTGATCATCGCCCAGTTGATGATCAGCGCCGACACGACGAGGCCCATCAGCACCTCGAACGCCTTGCCCGGCATGAAGTAGTTGACCAGCACGCACGCGCCGGTCGCGAGCGCCGACGCGCCGAGCGCGGCGAGCGGAATGCCGCGCTTGTTCACCGAGCACAGCACCTTGGGCGCGTTGCCCTGCTTCGCGAGGCCGAACAGCATCCGGCTGTTGCTGTACACGCCGCTGTTGTAGACCGACAGCGCGGCCGTCAGCACGACCACGTTCAGCACGTTGGCGACCACGTTGCTGCTCAGCGCGTGGAAGATCAGCACGAACGGGCTGCCGCCGGTGACGACCTTTTCCCACGGATACAGCGACAGCAGCACCGCCAGCGCACCGATGTAGAAAATCAGGATGCGGTAGATCACCTGGTTGGTCGCGCGCGGAATGCTGTGCTTCGGATCGTCGGCCTCGGCCGCGGTGATGCCGATCAGCTCCAGCCCGCCGAACGAGAACATGATCGCCGCCATCGACATCACGAGCCCCGACACGCCGTTCGGGAAGAAGCCGCCGTGCTGCCACAGGTTCGCGATGCTCGCTTCGGGACCCGCATGGCCGCTCGCGAGCAGCCAGCCGCCGAAGCCGATCATCCCGACGATCGCGGCGACCTTGATGATCGAGAACCAGAATTCGGTCTCGCCGTACGATTTCACGCTCGCCAGGTTCAGGAGGTTGATCGCGACGAAGAACACCAGCGCCGACACCCAGGTCGGCACGCCGGGCCACCAGTACTGCACGTAGATCCCGACGGCCGACAGCTCGGCCATGCTGACGAGGATGTACAGCACCCAGTAGTTCCAGCCGGACAGGAAGCCGGTGAAGTGGCCGACGTACTTGTCGGCGAAGTAGCTGAACGAGCCGGCGACCGGCTCGTCGACGACCATCTCGCCGAGCTGGCGCATGATGAAGAACGCGACGACGCCGGCCACCGCGTAGCCGAGCAGCACGGACGGGCCGGCCATCTTGATCGTCTGCGCGATGCCGAGGAACAGCCCCGTGCCGAGCGCGCCGCCGAGCGCGATCAGCTGGATGTGCCGGTTCTTCAGCCCCCGCTTCAGGCCGTCCTTCTCGTTTCCAGAAACCATGTCTTCTCCATTCTGCCCGCCTCCGCCGGAAGCGGTGCGGCGCGCCTCGGTGTGCCGGGCGCTGTTTTGCTGTGCCGGCGGCCGTTCGTGGAGCCGCCGGGTTGGGGGACTGCAATCTTCGCGCGGCGACACCCGTTTCCTGTCGGCAGGCCCGCCAGACCGGCCGCCGACCGTCGCCCTCGCCCGCATTGCTGCGGGCGCACACGAAAATCCGGCGTCAGTTTAGCGTCGCGGCGGCGAAATCGGGTTGCGTAACCCGCTCATGCAAACCCTACATTATGAGATAAGATTGCATCCGGGAGACAGATGAGGAAACAAAAATGCCTGAACCGGTTCTCGATCGCATCGATCGCCACTTGCTGTCGGTGCTGCAGGAGAACGGCCGCGCGTCGAACCTCGACCTGGCGAAGGCCGTCGGCCTGTCGCCCGCGCAGACGCTGCGACGCCACCGGCGGCTGGAGGAAATCGGCGCGATCCGCCGTTACGAAACCCGTCTGTGCCCCGACACGCTCGGATTCGGCGTCACCGCGTTCGTGCACGTGACGATGGAGCGCGGGCATATCCGCGACCTGTCGAAGTTCCAGAAGCTCGTGTCGGATCTCGCGCAGATCCAGGAATGTTTCTCGGTGACGGGCGATATCGACTACGTGCTGAAGGTCGTCGCGCACGACCTGAAGGGGCTGTCCACGTTCCTGCTCGAAACGCTGATGCGGATTCCCGGCGTGAGCGGCGTGCATTCCAGCGTGTGCCTCGACGAGATCAAGTGCACGAGCGCGATGCCGGTGGAAAGCTGACACGGCGCCGCGCGACCGCCCGGGCGACGCAATGCCCGGCTGCCGCGCTCAGCGCACCGCCTCGAACGCGCTGATCAGCAGCGCGCCGCCCGCGATCACCATGCATCCCGCCGCGCGACGCGGCGTCAGCCGCTCGCCGAGATACACGCGGGCGATCAACGCCGCGAACACCACGCTCGTTTCGCGCAGCGCCGACACCGGGCCCATCGGCGCGCGATCCATCGCCCAGATCACGATCGCGTACGCAAGCGCCGCGAAGACACCGCCGCATGCGGCCTTCGCCGTTTCGCCGACATCCTGCGCGAGCCGCAGCGGCCCCGCGCGCAGCCGGTAGTGCGCGGCCATCAGCAACCCCGTCAGCACGAACATCCACGCCGTATAGCCGACCGTGCTGCCGCTTTCGCGCACGCCGATCCCGTCGACCACGCTGTACGCGGCGATCGATACGCCGGTGGCGAACGCGGTCGGCAACACCTGCGTCATCCGGTGCCGCGCGCCGCGGCCCCGCTCCAGCCCGATCGCCATGATGCCCGCGCAGATCAGCACGAGCCCGCATTGCGCGCCCGCGTTCAGGCGCTCGCCCGCGAACGCCGCCGCGCCGAGCGTGACGAGCAGCGGCGCGGTGCCGCGCGCGACCGGATACGCGACGGTCAGGTCGCCGTGCTCGTAAGCGCGCACCAGCAGCAGCGTATAGACGACGTGGATCACCGCCGACGCGACGACGCAAACCCAGCTCGCGGGCGTGATCGGCGCGGCGGCCGGCAGGAACAGCAGCGCGAACAGCCCGATCGCGATCTGCAGCACCGTGGCCGAGCGCAGCCGGTCGCCGCTGCTGCGCACGAGCGCATTCCACGCCGCATGCAGGAAGGCGGCGCACAGGACGGCAAACAGAACGGGGATCGGCACGCTGAACACTCGCTGACGGCCGGCAACGCGAAATCGTCGCCGCGAGCCAACCATCGTATGAATGCGTCACCCGATTGTCAAAAAAGGAGCGCGGCCCGGCATCCTGGACGAACCGGGCCGCCGTGCGCCGTCGCCCGCCCCGCGCGACATCCGCGGCCATGGCCGAGCCGATCGCCGAATGTGTCGCCCGGGTTGCATCCGCTCCGTCCCTTTCCGCTTTCTTTCGCGCCGCGTCGCGCCGTAATGAAACCGATACCGCGGCGCAACCGGCGCGAAACCGCTCCGCCCCCATATCTTCATACCGAACTGTTCCAATGCCGGAGCTCTATCGCGAGCTCCGCGCCGAACCGACAAGGCAACGAGGCCGCGCTCCACCGTCGAAAACCTACCTGGAGTTTCCCGATGTTCCGTCAAGCCTTGCTCGTCACCGCGTGCGCCGGCGCGGCGCTTGCGCTGTTCGCCTGCGGCGGCAGCGACGATCCTTCGTCGACGCCCGCCGTGTCGTCGCAGGATGCGCTGCAGACCGCCACGCCGATCAAGCACGTCGTCGTGATCTACGGCGAGAACGTGTCGTTCGACCACTACTTCGGCACCTACCCGAACGCGTCGAACCCGTCCGGCGAACCGGCGTTCACCGCGAAGGCCGGCACGCCGACGATCAACGGGCTGACGGGCACGCTGCTCACCGCGAACCCGAACTTCACGAACACGGCCAACGGCACCGACGCCGCGAACCCGTTCCGCCTCGACCGCACGCAAGCCGCGACCGCCGACCAGAACCACGCGTACACGGCCGAGCAGCAGGCCGAGGACAACGGCCTCGCCGACCTGTTCCCGAAATACACGGGCAAGGGCTCGTCCGGCGGCACCGGCGCGTTCGGCACGAAGGGCCAGGTGATGGGCTACTTCGACGGCAACACCGTGACCGCGCTGTGGAATTACGCGCAGCGCTTCGCGATGAGCGACAACGCGTATACGACGGTCTACGGCCCGTCGACGCCGGGCGCGCTGAACGTCGTGTCGGGCCAGACCAACGGGATGCAGATCGTCAAGACGTCGAAGCAGCCGTCGACGCTCGCCGCCACGTCGTACTACATCAACGACGGCCAGGGCGGCTTCACGATGATCAACGACGTCGACCCGGGCTACGACGTGTGCTCGAGCACGACCGACCAGGCGATGATGAGCGGCAAGAACATCGGCGACCTGCTGAACGCCGCGAAGATCACGTGGGGCGGCTTCATGGGCGGCTTCAACCTGTCGACGACCAACAGCAACGGCACGACCGGCTGTAGCCGCAGCACCGTCGCCACCGCCGTGAACGCCGCGACGGCCGACTACATCCCGCACCACAACTGGTTCCAGTACTACGCGTCGACCGCCAACCCGCAGCACACGCGGCCAAGCGCGGTCGCGGCGATCGGTTCCAGCTTCCAAGCCGACGGCAAGACGGCCGAACCGGCGAACCACCAGTACGACAGCGACGACTTCTTCGCGGCCGTGAAGGCCGGCAACTTCCCGTCGGTCAGCTTCCTGAAGGCGCCGGCCGCGCAGGACGCGCACGCGGGCTATTCGGATCCGCTCGACGAGCAGGCGTTCGTGACGAAGGTCGTCAACTTCCTGCAGCAGCAGCCGGACTGGCAGAACACGGCCGTGATCGTCACCTACGACGACTCGGACGGCTGGTACGACCACGCATACACGGCGCCGACGCATTCGTCGTCCGACGCGATCGACCAGTTGAACGGCAACGGCGCGTGCGGCTCGGGCGGCACCACCGGCGTGAACGGCGGCACGGTGAACGGCCGATGCGGTCCGGGTGTGCGCATCCCGCTCGTCGTGATCTCGCCGTATGCGAAGCAGAACTACGTCGACCACACGATGCTCGACCAGGCGTCCGTCGTGCGCTTCATCGAGGACAACTGGCTCGGCGGCCAGCGCATCGGCGGCGGTTCGTTCGATGCGACGGCAGGCGACCTTCGCGGCCTGTTCGACTTCTCGTCGAAGCCGAATACGGCGCCGCTGTATCTCGATCCGACGCAAGGCACCGTGCTTAGCGCGGCGCCGTCGATCTGACCGGCATCGCGTAACCGGCAGCAGCAGGCCGGCGCATCGTGCGCCGGCCGTTTCCGTTTGACGCGCCGCTTTCACGCGGCGCCCGACTTTCGACCGACAGCATGACCGCTCGTCCCGCGTTCCCGTCTCCCGACGCATCCGGCGCCGCCGCGCCGCGTTCCCCTGCCCGCGCGGTGCGCCGCGCGGCGTTCGTGCTCGGCGCGGCCGTACTGGGCTACGGCGCATTCGCGATCGCGTTTCCGGCCCGCACGCCGGCGGCGATCGGCGACGTCGTCGCCGACTGGACGGGCGCGAATCCGCATCCGGTCGTGCTGCAGCGCCCGGCCGCGCAGCCGCTGTCGGCCGTCGCCCAGCTCGGGCGTGCGCTGTTCGCCGATCCGTCGCTGTCGGCATCCGGCAAGCAGTCGTGCGCGTCGTGCCACAGCCCCGACCATGCGTACGGGCCGCCGAACGGGCTCGACGTGCAGCCGGGCGGCCTCGCGATGACGCAGCAGGGCTACCGCCCGCCGCCGTCGCTGATGTATCTGTATCGTCAGCCGAACTTCAGCATCGGCCCCGATGCGGGCGAAAACGACGCCGCGCCGAGCGTCGCGCAGCAGGCTGCATCGGCGGCCGGGGTCGTCAAGGCACAAAAGGTGGCCGGCGCGTCGGCCGCGCCGCAGCTCGTGCCGCAGGGCGGGATGTTCTGGGACGGCCGCGCCGATACGCTGCAGCAGCAGGCGTTCGGGCCGCTGCTGAACCCGGTCGAGATGGCGAATGCAAGCATCGACGATGTCGCGCGCAAGCTCGCGCAGTCGTCGCATCGCGCGCAGTTCGAGCAGCTGTTCGGCGCGCGCGTGTTCTCCAGCCCGCGGCTTCTGGTGTCGGAGGCGATGTTCGCGATCGCGCGCTATCAGGTCGAGGATCCGTCGTTTCATCCGTACGACAGCAAGTACGACCGCTGGCTCGAAGGCCGTGCGCGCTTGACGCAGGCCGAATTGCGCGGGCTGCGGCTCTTCAACGATCCGGACAAGGCGAATTGCGCGGGCTGCCACCTGTCGAAGCCCGGCAAGGACGGCTTGCCGCCGATGTTTACCGACTACCAGTACGAAGCGCTCGGCGCGCCGCGCAACATGGCGCTCGCGCAGAACCGCAACCCGGCGTTCCACGATCTCGGTGTGTGCGGGCCGTTCCGCGAGGATCTCAAGGACCAGACGCAGTACTGCGCGATGTTCCTGACGCCGACGCTGCGCAACGCGGCGACGCGCCACGTGTTCTTCCACAACGGCGTGTTCCACACGCTCGACCAGGTGATGGCGTTCTACAACGAGCGCAGCATCTCGCCGCAGAAGTTCTATTCGCGCGGCGCGGACGGCAAGGTCGACGAATACGACGACATTCCGCCGAAGTACCGCGCGAACGTCGACGTGACCGATGCGCCGTTCGACCGCAAACCCGGTGACAAGCCCGCGATGACTGCGCAGGACATCAAGGATATCGAAGCGTTTCTCGGCACGCTGACCGACGCGCCGGCACGCTGAGCATCGGCGGTCCGCCGCGCGTCGTCAGCGGCGCGCGCGGATGCAGAGGAACGCCGGAGCCAGCGACAGCTCCGCATGGAGCCGCTCCGACACGGCCTTCATCTCGGGCAGCGGCTTCGGTTCGACGAACCGGTCGAGCCGCCAGCCGGCGTCGGCGAGCGCGTTCAGGATGTCGGCAAGCGGCCGGCGCCGGGCGCCTGCGCGGAAGCCGGGAAACGGGAAATGGCAAGGACGGCGCGCGCTGGCTACCGCGCCGCCGTCGCCGGCGTGCCGATGGTTGCGGCGGCATCCATCCGCCGCTCCGCCAGTTGCTGCGCGAATCGATACGCAACGAGCGAGCCGGCCACGGCCAGCAGCATCGGCACCAGGCTGTCGTGATTCACACGCGTGAACTCGAGCAGCAGCACGACGGCCGTGATCGGCATCTGCATCGACGCGGCAAGGAACGCGGTCGCGCCGATCAGCGCGCATCCGCCGATCGACGCGCCCGGCCACGCGAGACTCCACACCCCGCCGAGCACGACGCCCAGCAGCGCGCCGTTCGCGAGCCCCGGCGTCAGGAGCCCGCCCTCCGCACCCGCGCGCAGGCTGCCCGCCTCGATCAGCACCTTCAGCACGAGCAGCGTCGCCGCGACGCCGATCGTCAGCGTGCCGTCGAAGCCCAGCGAAGCCGGCCCCTTGCCATTGCCGAGCAGCTGCGGAAACCGCATCGCCAGCACGCCGATGATCGCGAAGTTGACCAGCGCGAGCACGGGGAGCAGGCGACCCTTCGGCGCATCCGCCCGCGCGCGAGTCGTGAGCCGCACGAAGCCGTAGGCGGCAAAACCGAACAGCGGCCCGCAGACGATCGACCACGCGACCAGCGGCGCGCTCAGCGCGAACGCAGGCACCGTGTACTGATGTTCGTTGCCGAGCCCGATCCATGCGACGGCCGCCGCGATCGCCGACGTGACGACGGCCACCACCAGCGCGCGCAGTTCGAACGTGCCGAGCAGCACTTCGAGCACGAACACGGCACCGCCGAGCGGCACGTTGTAGACGCCTGCGAGGCCGGCGCCCGCGCCGCACGCGACCATCAGCCGGCAATCGGCGGGCGTGAGCCCCGCGCGATACGCGAGCCGCCCGGCCAGCAGCGAGCCGATCTCGCGCGGCGCGACTTCGCGGCCGAGCGGCGAACCGAGCGCGACGGTGACGATCTGGAGCAGCGCATGCACCGTCGTGCTGACGAACGGCATCCGCGGATCGGCGGCGCGAACGGCCCGGCGGATGCTGACGAGCGGTTGGCCGAACCGGTAAAGCGCCCACCAGCCGCCGCCCGCGACGAGCCCGCAGACGACGAGCACCGCGAGCCGGCGCAGCGGCTCGGCGCCGGTCACGCCCGTGAGGAAGCTCTCGGTCCCGACGACGTGCGCCAGGCTGTAGCCGTAGGCCACATGCTGGATCGCGTGCAGCAGCAGTGCGAGCAGCATCCCGCCGACGCCCGCGCCGACGCCGGTCAGGACCGTGACGGCAGCCATCCGCGCGAACGGGCTGGCCGACGGCGAAGAAGAAGCGGGAGCGGACGGGAGATCGAGGCGCATGAGGTCGGCGAACGAAAATCGACAAAACGGCGCGCACCATGCACGCCGCCGTCAGGACCGCATCGTAGGCTTCGGCCTCTCATGAGACAAACGTATTTTTCTGATCAACTCATGCATTTTTCGAATGCACGAGCGGCGGCGACTCATGACGACGCGCGCCGCCGCCGCCCCGATCGCACTACTCCGGATACGTGATGCGCTCCGGCTCCCGCCGCATGATCACCTTTCCGTGGCGCACCGACAGCGTGGCCTTCGCCTGCCGGCGCACGGCTTCGTAGTCGCTGTCCGCGTCGAGCACGACCAGATTCGCCGGCCGTCCGACCGCGATACCGTAGCCGTCGCCGAGATGCATCGTCGTCGCGCCGTGATCGGTCACGAAGTCGAGGCAGCGCTGCAGGTCCTGGTAGCCCATCATGTGGCAGATGTGCAGCCCGGCGTCGAGCACGCGCAGGATGTTGCCGTTGCCGAGCGGATACCACGGATCCTTGATCGAATCCTGTCCGAAGCAGACGTTCAGGCCCGCGCGGTCGAGTTCCGCGACGCGCGTGACGCCCCGCCGCTTCGGAAACGTGTCGAAGCGCCCCTGCAAATGGATGCTCTCGGTCGGGCACGACACGAAGTTCAGGCCCGCTCGCTTCAGCAGCCGGAACAGCTTCGAGCAATACGCGTTGTCGTACGAACCCATCGCGGTCGTGTGGCTCGCCGTCACGCGCGCGCCCATCCCGCGCACGCGCGCTTCTTCCGCGAGCACTTCCAGAAAGCGCGACTGCGGATCGTCGGTCTCGTCGCAGTGCACGTCGACGAGGCAGCCGGTGCGCTCGGCCAGTTCCATCAGGAAGCGGATCGAGCTGACGCCCTGCTCGCGCGTGTTCTCGAAATGCGGAATGCCGCCGACGACGTCCGCGCCAAGCTCGATCGCCTGCTCCATCAGCGCGCGGCCGCCGTCGAACGACTCGATGCCTTCCTGCGGAAACGCGACGATCTGCAGGTCGATCAGCCCGCGCGCCTCGTCCTTCACTTCGAGCATCGCCTTCAGCGCGGCCAGCGTCGGATCGGTGACGTCGACATGGGTGCGCACGTGCTGGATGCCGTGATCGCGCAGCATGCCGATCGCCGCATGCGCGCGCGTCTTCGTGTCCGCGTGCGTGATCGTCGCCTTGCGCTCGGACCAGCGCTCGATTCCCTCGAACAGCGTGCCGCTCATGTTCCAGGCCGGCTCGCCGGCCGTGAGCACCGCGTCGAGATGGATGTGCGGTTCGACGAGCGGAGCAATCGCGAGCCGGCCGCCCGCATCGACATCGCCGGCGCCGACGGCGGCCACCAGCGCGGCTTGCGCGTCGATCCGCGCGATCCTGTCGCCGTCGATGCCGATCGTGAACAGCCCGTCGCGACCGCGCAGGCGTGCATTGAAGAGGTTCATGTGGGTCCAGGCGTCATGCGGCGCCAGCGCGCCGCGTGGTGGGGAAAACCGGCTCCGGCGATGCGTGCCGCGCTTAGTTGAAATCCTCGATCGTCAGGCCGGTGGCCGCGCTCATCTCGTCGTTCGTCACGTCGCGCACGTGCTTGCCGAACGTCCACACATGCCGGCCGGGATCGCGCGCGCGATACATGCGATCACCGTAGAACTGGTCGGCCGGCGCCTGCAGGATCTCCGCGCCGGCGGCACGCGCGCGCTCGCAGTGCGCGTCGATGTCCGCGTCGTCGGGAAGGTGCACGTGGACGTGCTGCGTGTTGCGATCGCCGATGTCTTCCGGCGACGCGATGAAGTCGGCCCATGCGCCGCCGATCATGACGAGGCCGTCGCCGAACTTCATTTCGGCATGCGCGATGTCGCCTTCCGGCGTGGTGACGACGATCGAGCGCTCGAAGCCGAATGCCCGTTCGAGCCATGCCAGCGCGGCTTTCGGGTTGCGGTAGCACAGCGCGGAACTGAACGACGGACGGCGAGGCGTGGTCATCGGATGTCTCCGGATCTCGGCATGGGTCCGCCCATTCTCCACGCGCGCGGCGCGGCAATCAACTCCCGCGCCGGTGACGCCCGTGTTGTCAATGCGCGACACGACGAACGCCGCTGGCCCGCATCTCGCGTCGCGGCGTCGACGAAAACTCACGCCATCCGGCCTCCGCATCGATTTGTGAACGCCATGTGACGCACTCTTGCGCATCTCGCAACGGTGCGCTCGCGCGCCGGCGGCCGCAATCGCGCGACCCCGCCCCTACACTGGCGCCGAACTTTGGTCACTCGTCCCACACGCAGGAGCAGTTACATGAACAAAACCCTGATTGCCGCCGCAGCCGCCACCGCGCTGTTCGCCCCGCTCGCGCATGCACAGAGCTCGGTCACGCTGTATGGCCTGATCGATGCCGGCATCGCGTACACGAACAACGCGGGCGGCGCATCTCTGTGGCGCATGACCAGCGGCACCGTCAACGGCAGCCGCTTCGGCCTGCGCGGCACGGAAGATCTCGGCGGCGGCGTGAAGGCGCTGTTCGTCCTCGAGAACGGCTTCAACATCAACAACGGCGCGCTCGGCCAGGACGGCAAGCTGTTCGGCCGCCACGCGTACGTCGGCCTGACCAGCAGCGGCTACGGCACGCTGACGCTCGGCCGCCAGTACGACACGATGGTCGACTTCGTCGCGCCGCTGTCCGCGACGTCCGGCGACTTCGGCGATGCCGGCTTCGCGCACCCGTTCGACAACGACAACCTGAACCACTCGGTGCGCATCAACAACGCGGTGAAGTACACGAGCGACACGATCGCGGGCTTCAAGGTCGGCGCGCTGTACGGCTTCTCGAACTCGACGAACTTCGCCGGCAACCGTGCGTACAGCGTTGCGGCGAGCTACACGAACGGCCCGCTGAAGCTGGCCGGCGCCTACCTGCAGATGAACGGCACGAAGGGCTCGACGAGCGCGAGCCCGGGTGCGACCGACGTGGCCGAAGCGAAGAGCGTGAGCCAGGGCGGCTGGTCGGTGGGCGCGGACCGCATGCGCAGCTACGGCGGCGGCGTCAGCTACGTGTTCGGTCCGGCGACGGTCGGCTTCGTCTACACGCGTTCGCAGTACGACAACTCGGGCTCGTTCGGTTCCACCGGCCAGGTCGCGTTCAACAACTACGACGTGAACGTGCGCTACGCGGTGACGCCGGCCGTCAGCCTCGGCGCCGCATACGTGTACACGGACGCCAGCGTGTCGAACCCGGACAGCAAGCACGGCACCGATCCGAAGTGGCACCAGGTCGACCTGCAGGCGGTGTACAAGCTGTCGCGCCGCACCGATCTGTACGCGGAAGCGATGTATCAGCACGCGTCGGGCCGCGGCTACCAGGCGTTCATCAACACGTCGGGCGGCGCATCGAGCACCGCGAACCAGATCGTCGGCACGATCGGCATGCGCACGCGCTTCTGAGTTCGGCGCCGCAGGACCGCACGTCGCCCGCCTGCCGCGAACCTGTCTTGACGGACGGGTTCGTGCAACGCGGGCGACGTGCGTCAATGTTGTTCCATCTGGAAATCTGCTTGCCTGGAATCGGGGTTTTTGCGCCCGCGTGCGCTGCATAGACTGGCATCGATGGTTCGGATCGCATATCGATCGCCGAACCGGCCTCACACCCCGCCTACAGGAGAACATCGTGAAATCGCTCGTCGTTACCGCCGCCGCTGCCGTCCTGCTTGCCGCACCGGCCCTGTCGTTCGCTCAGTCCGCCAAGTCGCCCGTCACGCGCGCGCAGGTGCTGCAGGAGCTCTACGACCTCGAATCGGTGGGCTACAACCCATCGCTCGGCGACGCCGGCAACTATCCGGACGACATCATGGCCGCGCAGGAACGCCTGGCGGCAAAACGGCTCGCCGAGCACAAGGCCGCGCATGCCGCATATGGCCCGGCCGGTGCGGGCGCAACCGAATCGGGCGTGGCCGTCAAGCCCGCGCTCTGAATGCATGACGCCACGCCGCGCCCGCATGACACGTGTCCTGCGGGCGCGGCGGAGTTCGCGCGAACCGGTCCGTGACGACGGATGCGGCCGGACCGCGTGCCGTCGGGCACGCGGCCATCTTTTTACGTAGTCGCTTATTCGGCGTATTCGCCCTCAGGCCGCCTGCGGTTCCCGCTCGATTGCGTTCAGCATCTCGACGTCATGCGCGATCATTCCCGGCACCTGCGCACGCAGCATCTCGACCCAGGTGCGCACCTTCGCGTCGACGAAGCGGCGCGACGGATACAACGCATACACGTTCATCTTCTGCAGGATGTGACCCGGCAGCACACGCACGAGCGTGCCCTCCTGCAACGCGTCGATCGCCGCGTACAGCGGCAGCATGCCGATCCCGATGCCGTCGCGAATCGCGAGCGCGAGCGACTCGGCCGTGTTGGTCTGCACCGGCCCCGCGACATGGATCTGCTCGACGCCCTCGGCGCCTTCGAGCACCCATTCGTGGGTCGGAAACGCCGGCGTGCAGAGCGTCAGGCACGCATGCGCGCCGAGATCCTGCGGCCGCGCCGGCGTGCCATGACGCTTCACATACTCCGGCGACGCGCACAGGATGCTGAAGGTCGAGCCGAGCAGGTGCGATACGAGCTCCGAATCGGGCAGCGACGACGCGGTCACGACCGCCATGTCGCTCGTGCCGTCGAACAGGTCGGGCATGCGCTGCGACAGCGACAGCTCGATCGATACGTCCGGATATTGCGTGTGATAGCGCGTGAGCGCGGGCATCACGTAGTGATGGCCGACGCTCGCGAAGCTGTGCATGCGCAGCACGCCGGCCGGCCGCTCGTGCGCGCAGCTCGCCTCTTCCTCGGCGCGATCGACGTCGGCGAGGATCTGGCGGCAGCGCCGCAGATAGCTTTCGCCGGCCGACGTCAGCGCGAGGCGGCGCGTCGAGCGATTCATCAGACGGGTGCGCAGGCGCGCCTCGAGTTCCGACACCGCGCGCGACATCGCGCCCGTCGTCGAATTCAGCGATTGCGCGGCCGCGGTGAAACTGCCCGTCTCGACGACGCGCGTAAACACCCGCATGTTTTGTAGGGTATCCATTCCTGTGAGCCACCTGTAGCGGAGCCGCTATTTTCCTCCAGCGGATGCGACAGATTGTTACGCGCCCTGCAACTATCGTTTCCCTGCAGCTGCGTTAATGCCCGCGCGCCGCACTCCTACAATCGGCGCCTCATCAGTCGAACGGACCCGTCCGGACGCGCCGCGACACCGCACGCGCCCCCCCTCTTTCTTCATGAAGCCACAACCTGCGATCGAGCGACCTTCCATCGAACCGGCACGATGGAGAACCTGGCTCGATCCGCTCGGCGGCGCCGCGCGCGACTGGGCCGCGAGCGACGGCCTGATCTGGCTGCATCTCGCCAAAACGGTGCTCGCCGCGCTGCTCGCGATGGGGATCGCGATGCGGCTCGAGATGTCGCAGCCGCGCACGGCGATGACGACCGTGTTCGTGCTGATGCAGCCGCTGTCGGGGATGGTGTTCGCGAAGAGCTTCTACCGCGTGCTCGGCACCGCGGCCGGCCTCGTCGGCGCGCTCGCGCTCGGCGGGCTGTTCGCGCAGCAGCCGGAGCTGTACATGGCCGGCATCACGTTGTGGATCGGCGGCTGCATCGCGCTCGCGGTCCGCAACCGCCATTTCCGCTGGTACGGGTTCGTGCTCGCCGGCTACACGGCCGCGCTGATCGGCCTGCCCGCGGTGATGACGCCGCAGACGCTGTTCCAGTCCGCGCTCACGCGCGCCGCGGAAGTCGCGCTCGGCATCGCGTGCTCCGGCGCGGTCAGCGCGTTGATTCTTCCCCTCAGCTCCGCGAAGGCGCTGATGCGCTCGCTGACCGCCCGTCATGTGAAGTTCGCGGCATTCGCGGCCGGCGCGCTGTCGGGCGATCTCGCACGCGGCGATTTCGAGCGGCGCTTCGCCGATTTCGTCGACGAGATCGTTGGCTTCGAGGCCAACCGCGCGTTCGCGTCGTTCGAGGATCCGCACATACGCGCGCGCAGCCGCCGGCTCGCGCGCCTGAACAGCGAGTTCATGAATGCATGCACGCGCCTGCATGCGCTGCACCAGCTCGTCAAACGCTTGCGCGCGAACCGGTCCGACGCGGTGCTCGATGCGCTCGCGCCGCACATCGATGCGCTCGCGCAGCGGGTGACCGCGTTGCGCGACGAGCGGCAGCGCGGGATCGCGTCGACCACCGGCGCGCTGCTCGAACTGCGCCGCTTTCACGGCGCGCTGCCGAAGGCCGCGCGCGCGTCGCGCCGCGAGATCGAGGATCACGCGGCCGGCGGCCTGCTCGACTTCGACACCGCGATCGAGTTGATGTATCGCTTCATCGGCGAGTATCTCGGCTATGCCGACACCAACGCGTCGCTCGACCGCGACGATCATGCGTTCGAACGCTCGGTCACGCACTACGCGGTAAAAACCAATTCGTTCTTCGTCGGCTTCACGTTCCTGCGCACGCTCGTCGCCGTCGGCGCGATGAGCGCGTTCTGGATCGCGTCCGAATGGCCGAGCGGCTCGCTCGCCGTCATCGCCACCGCGATCGCGTGCGCGCTGAGCTCGACGTCGCCGCGTGCGCCGAAGTTCGTCGCGCAGATGGGCGTCGGCGCGGCGTTCGCGACGGCCGTCGGCTATGTGTTCCTGTGCTACGTCTATCCGAACATCGACGGCTTTCCGCTGCTGTGCGCGGCGCTCGCGCCGGTGCTCGGCCTCGGCGCGTTTCTCGCGATGCGTCCGGGCCTGTCCGGCTACGGGATCGGCTTCGCGGTGTTCTTCTGCCTGCTCGCCGGCCCCGACAACGCGATCGCGTATACGCCCGAGGTGCTGATCAACAACGGTTTCGCCATCGTCGTCGCGATGCTCGCGTGCTCGATCGTGTTCGCCGTGGTGTTTCCGACCCACATGCCGTGGCTCACGTCGCGCATCGCGCACGACCTGCGCCGCCAGGTCACGCTCGCATGCGACGGCACGCGCGACGGCCTCGCCGCACGCTTCCAGTCGAGCACGCACGACCTGATGGCGCAGTTGCGCACGCTGCTCGTCAAGCGCACGCGGCAGCATCGCGACGCGCTGCGCTGGATGCTGTCGACGCTCGAGGTCGGCCATGCGGTGATCGACCTGCGCGACGAGCTGCACGGGTTCTGCGAATCGAAACCGCCGCAGACGCTGCACTGGACCGCATCGATCGATGCGGTGCTGCGCGAGCTGCCGCGCTTCTTCGACGATCCGACGACGGGCCACCATGCGCGCACGCTGAAATCGGTGAATCTGGCGATCCGCGCCGCCCAGCACACGCTGCACGCGTGGTACGCGGTGCCCGACGAGCGCCGCCGCATGCAGCGCATCGTCGGCTGCCTGCACTTCATCCGCAGCGCGCTGCTGGACAAGGACGCACCGTTCAATCGCCATCGTCACTGACCGTCGACGTCGGTCGGCGCAGATCGATGCGCGCGCAACGTCATCCTTGTTCCGATTGGAAATAAGCTCTGCACCCGCGGTGATTAATCTCTAAGCAGTGCGAGCCTATAGTTTCCTCACTGCCAGCGAGACTGGCACTGACCCAGGAGAAACCCAAATGAAGCCGCTGCACCTCGCCCTCGTTGCCCTGTCGCTCACCGCCGCCGTCGCGCATGCCCAGCCCGCGCCGGTCGACGCCGCGCAGCAACCGGCGAACCGCGCCGAAGCCGTCCAGGCCGCGGGCCGCGTCGATCGTGCGCAATCGAAGCAGGAAGACCCGAACGCATGCGTCGGCCCCGTCAGCTTCTGCAACGTCTACTTCGGCAGCTGAGCATGACGCCGCGTCGCCACGGCCAGGCCCGCCGCGCACGCATCGCATGCGCGCGCGCACGACGCGCCGGCCGATCGCCGCAACGACACTGTCCGCCACGCCGCTTCGATTGAAGCGGCGCATGCCGTTTCAGGCGCCGCGCCCCGGCCGCCACCCCACTTCGCGCAACGCATCCAGCAAACGCGCCTGCCCCAGCCCTTCGACCCGCGCGCCGCGCGATTCGACGTCGTTCCCCGCGACGAGCGCATTCACGATCGCTTCCTCCACCGCTTCCGCCGCCGCGACGAACAGCGCGGAGATGTGGTCGTTGTTCACCATCTTCACGGCCGTCGTCGACACGCCCTTGCTGCCGTAGTTCGCGGCCGGCAGCCCGTCGTTGCCCGTCGCGAACGCCAGGAAGATGTCGCCGCTCGAATCCTCGGTGCCGCCGCCGACGCGGGCCAGCCCGACGCTCGCCCGCTGCGCGAGGCGCGTGCACTGATGCGGCAGCAGCGGCGCGTCGGTCGCGATCGTGACGACGATCGAACCCATCCCGGCCTCGCCTTGTGCATCGGGCGCGCGAAAAGGCGAATGCACGTGCCGCAACACCTCGCCGACCGGATAACCGGCCACGCGCAGCATCTCGCGCACGCCGTAGTTCGCCTGCACGAGCGCGCCGACCGTCCAGCCGCCCGCGTCGGCCGCGACCACGCGCGACGCGGTGCCGATGCCGCCCTTGAACTCGTGGCAGATCATCCCGGTGCCGCCGCCCACGCCGCCTTCGGCGACCGGCCCCGACCGCGCGGCGGCCAGCGCGCGCTGCACGTGCGCGGCGCTCACGTGCTGCCCCCAGATGTCGTTGAGCAGGCCGTCGTAGGTTTCCATCACGACCGGCATGCACCAGTACACGCGGCCGGCCGCCGCTTCGCGTTCGTTCGCGACCAGCGCATCGCGCACCGCGCCGACGCTGTGCGTGTTCGTGTAGGCGACGGGCGTCGTCAACAGGCCGGCTTCGCGGATCCATTCGAGCCCGGTCGCGTCGCCGTTGCCGTTCAGCACGTGTACGCCCGCGAAGCACGGCGAATCGTGCGCGGCGCCCGCGCGCGGCTCGATGACCGTGACGCCGGTGCGGATCGACGCATCGCCGTTCTCCACGTTCAGCGTGCAATGTCCGACCCGCACGCCCGGTACGTCCGTGATCGCGTTGAAGCGGCCCGGCGTGCCGAGTCCGATGCGGATGCCGAGATCCCTCGTGCGCATGATGCAATTCCTCCGTCTTTCGATGGTTCGGTGTTCGATATGGTCAGAGCGAGCGGAACGCATCGCTGTGGCGCGCCCAGACCGCATACATGACGAGCGCGGCCACCAGCAGCCCGCCGATGATGATCAGGTCGGTCGGCTTGGTCGCCGTCGCCAGTGTCGTGTAAAGCGTGTACGCGGCGCCCGCGACCGCGACGAGCGGCGTCACGGGCCACAGCGGCATCCGGTAGTGATGCTCGACGTCGCGCCGCACGAGGCGGCTCGCCAGCGCGGCCAGCCCGACGACGAGGTAGATCAGCAGCAGCAGGTCGACCGTGAACGCGGTCAGCTCGTCGAGGCTCGACACGAACACCAGCCCCGACGACGGCACCGCCAGCGCGAGCGTCGCGAGCCACGGCGACTCGAAGCGCGGATGGATCGTCGAGAACGCGCGGTTGCAGGTGCGCGACCAGAGCGCATGTCGGCCGCTGCTGTAAAGCAGGCGCCCCATCGTGATCACGATCGCGATGATCGCGTTGAACACCGACAGGAAGATCCCGCCGCTGACCACGCGCGACACCGCCGGGTTGCTCAGCGAACGCACGACATAGCCGATCGGGTCGGCGCTCTTCGTCAGCTCCGTCAGCGACGGCGCGCCGAGCACGATCGCGGTGAGCGGAATCAGTTCGACGACGAGGATCACCAGCAGCGAATAGATCACCGCCTTCGCGACGTTGCGGTTGCCGCCGCGCAGGTCTTCCGCGAGGTACGCGGCGGAGCCGAAGCCGTTGTAGCAGAAGATCGCCGTGCCGATCGCGGGCACGATCGCCGCGAGCGTGGCCGGCACCAGCGCATTGCCGCTCGCGACGACCGGCGCGATCAGCGCGTCGGCGCCGCGATGCGGGGAGCCGAAGCCGAGCCCCGCGATCAGCATCAGCACGCCGATCTCGACGACGAGGAACGCGCCCGTGATCCACGCGTTCGTCTTGATGTTCAGCATCCCGAGCACGTAACTCAGCAGGACGATCGTGAGCGCGACCGACTGGTTGCCGAAGTGCGTGCCGAGCGCGTTGTTCAGGTACGGCGCGGCGCCGCTCGCGAGCACGGCCGGGATGAACACGCTGACGGACAGCACCGTGATGAACGTCAGGTAGCCGGGCAGCGTGCCGAACACGCGCTTGGCCATCACGTATTCGCCGCCTGCGCTGCGATGCGCGGCACTGAGCTCCGCGTAGCAGAGCGCGAACGCGAGCGCGAGCACGCCGCCGAGCAGGAACGACAGCACCGCGCCGCTGCCGGCCTGCTGGATCGCGAACGGCGCGATCACGAAGATCGAGCTTGCGGGCGTCACGCCCGACACGGTGATCATCACCGCGTCGCGCACGCTGAGCGTCTGCGACAACGCGCGCGGCGCGTCTTCCGTGGCAGGCGTCGCTTGCAGCGTGCCCGTCGATTCCGACATCATCGCCATTTCGTTCTCCTGTTGCTCCTACCCTGCACTTTTTTGAACACCCATACTCGGGCCCGATTGATTGCGTGGCAGTCTAGGAAGCCAAATTCAGGACCGCTATTCCCCCTTCGTGTTACACCCTTCGGTGGTGGTATGGATCGACTCTTCTCCGAAATCGCGATGCACCAGGCGCTTGGCCGCGCGATCGATCATCTGGGCCAGCCGCGCTTCTGGCGCTTCCTGGTGCTGCTGCTCAACGAGATGGTGCCGTTCGACAACGCGCTCGCGACCGCGATCGGCCGCGACGGCGTGCCGCTCGTGCTCGACGAATACGACACGGGCGGCTCCGACAGCGCGTCGCCGGTGCCGCTTTACCTCAATGGGTTATATCTGCTCGACCCGTTCCTGCAGGCCGCGCACGACGGACTTGCCGACGGCTGCTACCGGCTCGAGGAAGTCGCGCCCGACCTGTTTCGGCAGAGCGAGTATTTCCTGAGCTACTTCCGCGATGCGGTCGGCGACGACGAAATCCAGATCCTGCTGCGACCGAACCCCGACTTGCTGCTGTCGTTGTCGCTCGGCGCGTCGGCGCGCTTCGACGTCGAGCCGCTCGGCAAGCTGACGGCCGCGATGCCGTGGGTGCTCGCGACGATCCGGCAGCACTGGCGGCTGGTGGGCGATGCCGCGCGCGCGACGCCCGACGACGATCTCGGCGCGCGCGTCGAGCAGGCGCTCGCGCGCTTCGGCGCGGGCGTGCTGACCGATCGCGAGATGTCGATCGCAAGAATGGTGCTGCGCGGCAATTCGTCGAAGGCGATCGCGGAACGGCTGGCGATTTCACCCGAGACGGTGAAGGTGCATCGGCGCCATCTTTACGCGAAGCTCGGGATTTCGTCGCAGCCGGAGCTGTTTTCGCGGTTCATTCAGGCGTTGGGGGAGGATGCGGCGGGCTGAGCGCGACGCCGCCGCGTCACGACGGTCCGACCGCCGCCGCCCGCCGTGTCGGCGCGATCGCCAGGTGCAGCGCGCGCCCGGGCCGCAGCGTCACGTTCAGCGTCGCGCGCGGCACCGTCATGCCAGGCGGCACGGACAGTTCATGGCGCTGCAGGATCATGGCCGCCACCACCGTCATTTCCGTCATCGCCAGATGCTGCCCGAGGCATACGCGCGGCCCCGTGCCGAACGGCAGGTACGCGCCGCGCGGAATCGCCGGCGCGTCGTCGGCGAAGCGCTCGGGCCGGAATGCGTGCGGTTCCGGAAACCACCGCGCGTCGTGATGCATCAGCCGAATCGGCAGCATGAACAGCGTTCGCGCCGGAAACTGCCATGCGCCCAGCGCGACCGGCCGCGATGCGCGACGGCTGATCAGGATCGGTGCCGCCGGATACAGGCGCATCGTTTCCTCGAGCGTCTGTGTCAGATAGCGCAATGCGGCGCGCGTGTCGGCGGTCGGCGCGCGGCCGCCCAGCACGCGCACGACTTCGTCGCGCGCGGCGGCCTGCGCGGCCGGATTCGCGGCCATGTTCCACGCCCACCAGGTCAGCGTGGCCGCGGCCGTCTCGTGACCGGCCAGGAAGGCCGTCATGCACTCGTCGTGCACGGCTTGCAGCGGCCACGCGCGTGCGTCGGCGCGGTGCAGCCGCAACAGGCGCGACAGCAGATCGTCCGGCCAGCCGTGCTCCGGCATGTCAAGACGCGCATGCAGTTGGCGGTCGATCAATCCGTTCAGCACCGCCAGCGCCCTCGCCTTACCGCGCTTCGACGGCATCCAGTCCGGCGCGCTGGCCGGCTGGTAGAACTCGGCGTTCGCGGCCGCGCTGACCGTGCGCACGGCTGCCTCGGCCACGCGCGCGTCCGCGCCGATCGCATCCGAGAACATCGTGCGCATGATCACGTCCATCGCGAGCGACGTCAGCGCACTTTCGATCGGCCAGTGCGCGTCGTGCGCGGGCCACTGCGCGAGCGCATGACCGGCCGTCGCAGCGATCGACGGCACGAACGCCTGCACAGGTTTCGGCATGAAATTCGGCTGCAGCGCGTGCCGCTTGTCGCGCCATGCGTCGCCCTCTGCAATCAGCACGCTGTGCCCGTGAACCTGCGAGAACACGCGGATGCCGCGCTCCCAGCGCACGAACGCATCGTGATGCGTGACCAGCAACGCGCGCACGAGCGCCGGATCGGTCACGACCACCGCATGTTCGGGCCACATGCGCAGGTGCACGACGTCGCCGTGCGCGCGCTGCCAGCCCGCGAGCGCGCCGGGCAGGTCGCGCGACATCGCGCGCAGCAGCCGCCACCCCGTCAGGCCGGCACGCGGCCCCGGCGGCCATACGCCGGGCGGGTGAAGCGCGGGCGCCGCATCGGCGGCGTCCGCATGAAACGGGCATCGGGAAGAGGATCGTGTGTTCATGCGCCGGATTGTCCGGATCGACGCGCCGCCGGTCTTGAACGCAAACGACATCGACACGCGCGCCGCCGGTCCCTATACTCCGGCGTCATGCCCTTCGGTCCGTCTCCGACATTGCCGCCGTGTCCCGATCCGCTCGCGCGTGCGCCGCGCGTGCTGTGCGACGGCCGGTCGCCGCCCACCCGGCTGTATCAGCCGCCGGCTGCGCTGCAAGGCGCGGTCGTCGCGATCATCACGCGCGACACGCGCAGCTTCATGTTGAGCGACGCGCAGCGGCTCACGCATTTCCCCGCATCGCCGCTCGTCTGCCTGTCGTGGTATCGCGGCCTCGACGTCGGGCTCGTCCGGCGCACCGGCGACGGGCCCGTATGGCGGCCGTTCGGCGCATCGGCGACGCTGTCGGGCAGCCAGTCGATGCCGGTCGCGAGCTGGGCGCCGACGAGCGGACAAGGCGGCATCGTCTGCCTGCATGCCGATGCGGCACGCGCGCTGTTCGGCGTCGCGTTGCCGGCGATCCACGACACGTTCGTCGACGCGCATGCATGTCTCGACGACAGCTGGCGGCCGCTGCTCGATGCGCTCGCCGATGCCGAACACGACGACGACGCGCTGGCCGCGCTCGACCGCCACCTCGCGCCGCGCTGGCATGCGCTGCGCGGCAGCGTGTCGCCGCTGTCGTCGCTGCGCGATGCGGGGCGCAGCTGGGTCGGGCGTCTCGCGTCGAAAGCGCGCGAATGGCGGTACACCCACAGCCCGCGTCAGGTCGAACGGCGCATCAAGTCGTACAGCGGTCGCTCGATGCGCGACTGGCAAACGCTGGTGCGCACCGAAGGCGTGTTCTTCGCCGCACGCGACCGGCAGGACGCCGGGCAGCCGGTCGACTGGGCCGCGCTCGCGCTGGACGAGGGGTTCGCCGACCAGGCACACCTGAGCCGCGCGACGCGGCGCATCACGGGCTTCTCGCCGACCGAGTTCGTACGACGCTTCGCCGAGGACGAATCGTTCTGGATGTACCGCCTCTGGGTGTGACGGGCCGCGGCCCGTCACGCGTCAGCCGCCCGATTCGATGAACCCGCCCTCGGGCGCCTGGTGCGGCACGTACCAGCCGAAATACACCTCGGCCTCGACGATCCGGCCATCGCGGACACGCAACCGCTCCGCATTCCGGAACCGCCTGCCGGCTGTCGTGTCGGCTTCGTACACCACGAACACGTATTCGCCGTGCACGGCGACGTCGACGAACTCGAAACCGGCGAGCATCGCGCTATTCGGCCAGCAGCGCGCCAGATACGCGTCGCGGTCGAGCCGGTTGTCGAGCGGGCTCGTGAAATGGAAGTCCGGTGCGATCAGCGCTTCGATCGCGGCGCGGTCCTTGTCGACGTACGCGCGATAGCTGGCACGCGCAACGTCACCGGGGTCGTCTGTCATCGTCGTTACCTCCGCGAAGGACGGGGCCGACGCGACAGCCCGCGTCGCCCCGAGGCATCGATCAAACGCTTGCGGGCGGCACGACCGACCACGACCGCCCCCGCAGTCAGCGTTGCGCGCACGCCCGGCTCGATGCCATTCGCGAAAACCCGCACCGGGAGATCGGCGCGAGCGCCTGCGCGCGCCGATGCCGCGGTTGCCCGTTTCCGCACGCACGGGCATGATGTCCGCCAGCGTGCCGGCCGCGGCCGCCGGCTTCGGCGGTCGTCGGCGCCGCGATCGGCTTGCCGCCCATGCGCCGCCTCCGGCATCACTGAGCAATCCGCGTGCCGGCCCCGGCCGCCCACCTCACCGAGCCCATGTCACTACGCGCATTCCGAACGCTGGTCGCGATCGCCCGATACCGCACCTTCGCGCGCGCCGGCGAAGCGATCGGGCTCACGCAATCGGCCGTGAGCCTGCAGATCAAGACGCTCGAAAGCGAATACAACGTCCGGCTGTTCGACCGTTCGCGCCGCCAGCCGATACTCACCGAAGCCGGCAACATCCTCGTCGCACAGGCCGAGCAGGTGCTCGCGATGGTCGACCGGATTCCCGATGCGCTCAGCGACGAAAAAAAGCTCGTCGGCCGCCTGCGGATCGGCGCGATCCAGACCGCGCTGTCCGGCCCGCTGCCCGACGCGCTGCTCGCGCTGCGCGCCGCGCACCCGTCGTTGCGCGTGCACGTATCGGCCGGCATGTCGGCCGAACTGGCGAACCGCGTCGCGGCCGGCGAACTCGACGCCGCGATCACGACGCGCCCCGTGCGTCCGCATCCGGCGGAGCTGACGTGGACCACGCTGTACGAAGACCGCTTCTGGCTGCTCGCGCCGCCGCAGTATGCGGAGCGCGACGCGGGCACGCTGCTCGACGCGTTGCCGTTCATCCGCTTCGACGCACAGGCGTGGGCCGGCCGGATGATCGCCGCCGAGTTGCGCCGCATCGGCGTGCGCGTACGCGAGGAGATGGTGCTCGACAGCGCGGAGACGATCGCGCGGATGGTCGCGCGCGGGCTTGGCGCGGCGATCGTCGCGCTCCCCGACTCGACGCTCGCGCGGCTGCCGCCCGTCACGCGCTTGCCGTTCGGCCAGCCGCAGATGGGCCGCGAGGTCGTGCTGCTCGAACATCAGTCACGGCCGGCCGAGCGTTTCGCTCGTGCGCTGGCCGCCGAAGTCACCGCGTCATCGATGAGAATTTCTCATTGAACGCCCGATAATTAACCATTATTCCTGCTGCATCCGCGTGTTAACTTGGCGGCATCGTCACTCTTTCGATTGCGTGCCGCCATGTTGCCCGCCGGATGGATTCCCGCTTCGTTCCGCCGCTCCTCGCGCCTGCCGTCCGGCCCGTGTCGCCTGAAGGCGCGTCGATGATCGGCCCGATCCTGCTCGCGCTCGCGCCGGTCGCGCTGCTGGTCGCGCTCGGCCACGGCCTCCGGCGCACGGGCTTCATCGGCGATGCATTCTGGCCGCACGCCGAGCGGCTCTGCTACTACGTGCTGCTGCCGGCGCTGTTCGCGAACGGCCTCGCGAACGCGCGGCTGCAGGCACTGCCCGTCTTGCCGCTCGCGGCGGCGCTGGTCGGTTCGACCGTGCTCGTCGCGGCGCTTCTGCTGCTGGTCCGCCGCTTCGTTTCTGTGGACGGCGCCGGGTTCACGTCGGTGTTCCAGGGCGCGGTGCGCTTCAACAACTATGTCGGCACGGCACTCGCCGCCGGACTCTTCGGCGCGCACGGAATCGCGCTCGCGGCCGTGTGCGTCGCGGCGATCGTGCCGACCGTGAATTTGATGTGCGTGCTGGTGTTCGCGCGCTACGGCGACACGCGGCTCGGCGCGTGGGCGCTCGTGCGCCAGATCCTGTCGAATCCGCTGGTCGTCGGGTGCGCGCTGGGGATCGCGATGCAGGTCGCCGGCATCGCGTTTCCGGCCGCCGTCGAACCGGCCGTGCGCGCGCTCGGCGCCGCCTCGATGCCGCTCGGCCTGCTGTGCGTGGGCGCGGCGCTGAAGTTCGACGCGGCGCGCGAGTGGATGCAGCCGATGTGCATCGCGTCGGCGTTCAAGTTCATGGCGATGCCGCTCGCCACGCTCGCGGCCGGCCGCCTGTTCGGGCTCGGCGATGCCGCGCTGACCATCGCGCTGCTGTTCCAGGCGCTGCCGACGTCGTCCTCGTCGTACATCATGGCCCGCCAGCTCGGCGGCGACGCGCCGCTGATGGCCGGCATCACCGCGTTCCAGACGATCGCCGCCGCGCTTGCGATGCCGGCCGTGCTGACGGCGCTCGCGTCGGCGCCGGTATTTCGCTGACGGCACGGCATCGCGGCGCGTCGCTATCCGTCGTGAAAGCGCGCCGCCGGGGCCCGTTCGACCCGCGAAGGTTCGGGGACGGATGCCGAATCCCGCCGCACGCGCGCAACCGCCGCGTCGTTGCGCGAGACACACGCATCGCCGATGCGCCCCCCGTTCTTCTCGCAGCCCCGCCAAAAACCGCCTATGGTGAATGAAGCGGGTCCGTGCCTCCGCCATTCGACTTCACGTCGCTCGCACCGGCGGCCACGGCGCCGCGTTCCGGCACCATTCCCCGCAGTCGCGCGCACGCCCGGCCATGCGTGCGGCTGCGCCGCCCACCGGACCACAAGGAGGTAATCATGAAAGCCGTGCTGCTCGTCAGCTCCGCCGTGCTCGCCATGGCGTCCGTTTCGGCCTCGGCTCAAGGCTCGATCACCAAGGTCGAAAACGGCGCGCTCGTCGCGGCGAACGGCATGACCGTTTACGCATTCGACAAGGACAAGCCCAACGCCGGCACCAGCGCCTGCACGGGCCAATGCGAATCGATCTGGCCGCCTTACAAGGCCAGCGCGACCGACGTCCCGGTCGGCCCCTACACGATCGTCAAGCGCGACGACGGCAGCCCGCAATGGGCCTACAAGGGCAAGCCGCTGTATTTCTTCGCGAAGGACATGAAACAGGGCGACCGCAACGGCGACAACTTCAAGAACATGTGGCACGTGGTCGCGCCCTAAGCGTGCCTTCCCCGTCTTCAGTGTCGGCACGGCCGCCGCACGTGTGAAAAGGCCCGCCCCGGTCGTCGATCGGGGCGGGCCTGTGCGTCTTTACGCCGGCCGCATGGCGTCACGTCGCGGCCGGATCGCGCGTCAGCGGTTCGACGGGAAGCTGAACACCGTCCCTTCGCGCACGCCGGCCGACGGCCAGCGCTGCGTGATCGTCTTGCGCTTCGTGTAGAAACGCACCGCATCCGGGCCGTACGCGTGCAGGTCGCCGAACAGCGAGCGCTTCCAGCCGCCGAACGAGTGATACGCGACGGGCACCGGCAGCGGCACGTTGATGCCGACCATGCCGATCTGGATGTTGTCGCTGAAGTAGCGCGCCGCTTCGCCGTCGCGCGTGAACAGGCACGTGCCGTTGCCGTATTCGTGCGCGTCGATCAGCGCCATCGCCTCGTCGAGCGACTTCAGGCGGATCACGCCGAGCACCGGCCCGAAGATCTCGTGCTGATAGACCGGCATGCCGGGCTTCACGTTGTCGAACAGGCACGGGCCGAGGTAGTAGCCGCCGTCGTGGCCGTCGACCTTCACGCCGCGGCCGTCGACGACGAGCGTCGCGCCCGCTTCCACGCCCGCGTCGACGAAGCCCGTCACCTTCTCGAAATGCTGCTTCGTGACGAGCGGCCCCATGTCGACGCCCACACCGTTGCCCGGGCCGACCTTCATCTTCGCGATCTCGGCCTTCAGGCCGTCGATCACCTTGTCGCCCGTTTCGTCGCCGATCGCGACGACCAGCGGAATCGCCATGCAGCGCTCGCCGCACGAGCCGTACGCGGCGCCCATCAGCGCGTTCACCGCGTTGCCGATGTCGGCGTCGGGCATCACGACCGCGAAGTTCTTCGCGCCGCCGAGCGCCTGCACGCGCTTGCCGTGCGCGCAGCCGGTCGCGTAGATGTATTCGGCGATCGGCGTCGAGCCGACGAAGCTCACCGCCTTCACGCGCGGGTCGGTCAGGATCGTGTCGACCGCTTCCTTGTCGCCGTTCACGACGTTCAGCACGCCCGGAGGCAGGCCGGCCTCGAGCGCCAGCTCGGCCATGCGCAGCGTCGACGACGGCGTGCGCTCCGACGGCTTCAGCACGAACGTGTTGCCGCATGCGACGGCCATCGGCCACATCCACAGCGGTACCATCACCGGGAAGTTGAACGGCGTGATGCCGGCCGCGACGCCGAGCGCCTGGAATTCGCTCCACGAATCGATCGCGGGGCCGACGTTCTTGCTGTGCTCGCCCTTCAGCAACTCGGGCACGTAGGTCGCGTATTCGACGTTCTCGATGCCGCGCTGCAATTCGCCCATCGCGTCGGCGAGCACCTTGCCGTGCTCGGCGGTGATCAGCGCGCACAGCTCGTCCGCATGCTCCTCGAGCAGCGTCTTGAAGCGGCTCATCACGCGCGCGCGCTTCAGCGGCGGCGTGTTGCGCCACGCCGGGAATGCGGCCTGCGCGGACGCAATCGCCGCTTCGACGGTCAGCTTGTCGGCGAGCGCGACGCTCTTGTGCGATTCGCCGGTGGCCGGGTCGAACACCGGCTGGACGCGGCTGCCGCCGTCGACGCGCTTGCCGTCGATCAGATGGCCGACGGTGGAGGTCACATTGCTGTCGTGTTTCATGGTTCTGGCTCTGTCGTGAATTCGGTTGTCGCGCGGCACGGGCCGCGCTCAGTTCACTTCGTTCAGCGCGTCGGACAGCGCGTTCACGAGGTTGTCGATCTCGCGCTTCTCCGAGATGAACGGCGGCGCGAGCTGGATCGTGTCGCCGCCGTAGCGCACGTAGAAACCCTTCGCCCAGCAGCGCATCGCGATCTCGTACGGGCGCCGTGCCGGCTCGCCCGGCAGCGCCGCGATCGTCAGGCCCGCCGCCAGCCCATAGTTGCGGATGTCCGTGATATGGCGCTGGCCCTTCAGCCCGTGCACAGCCGCCTCGAAATACGGCGCGAGATCCCGCACGCGGGCCACCGCGTCTTCCTTCACCAGCAGGTCGAGCGCCGCGACGCCGGCTGCGCACGCGACCGGGTGCGCCGAATACGTGTAGCCGTGCGGGAACTCGAGCATGTACTCGGGGCCGCCCGCGGCCATGAACGTGTCGTAGATTTCCTTCGTCGCGATCACGCCGCCGAGCGGCTGCACGCCGTTGGTCACCTGTTTCGCGAAGTTCATGATGTCCGGCACCACGCCGAACGCGTCGGCGCCCGTCATCGCGCCGGCACGGCCGAAGCCCGTGATGACTTCGTCGAAGATCAGCAGGATGTCGTGCGCGGTGCAGATGTCGCGCAGGCGCTTCAGATAGCCCTTCGGCGGCACGACCACGCCCGCCGAACCCGAGAACGGCTCGACGATCACGGCCGCGATGTTCGATGCGTCGTGCAGCGCGATCAGGTCGAGCAGGCGGTCGGCCAGATCGGCGCCATGCTCGGGCATGCCGCGCGAGAACCGGTTTTCGGCGAGCTGCGTGTGCGGCAGGAAGTCGGCGTCGATCCCCTGGCCGAACAGCTTGCGGTTCGGTCCGATCCCGCCGACCGAGATGCCGCCGAAGTTCACGCCGTGATAACCCTTTTCGCGGCCGATCAGGCGCGTCTTCGTGCCCTTGCCCTTGGCGCGCCAGTACGCGCGGGCCATCTTCAGCGACGTGTCGGCCGCTTCCGAGCCCGAGCCCGTGAAGAATACGTAGTCGAGGCCGGCCGGCGTCAGGTCCTTGATCTTGTTCGCGAGCTCGAACGACTTCGGATGACCGAACTGGAACGCCGGCGCGTAGTCGAGCTGCGCGACCTGGCGGCTCACGGCTTCCGTGATTTCCGTGCGGCCGTGACCGAGGCCCGTGCACCACAGGCCCGACAGGCCGTCGAAGATCTTGCGGCCTTCGCCATCCGTGAAATACGCGTCCTTGGCCGACACGATCATGCGCGGATCGGACTTGAACTGGCGGTTCGCCGTGAACGGCATCCAGTGGGCGTCGAGCCAGGCGGCGTCGGTGCGGAGGTTCGTCTCGTCCTGCTGGCTGGCGGTGATCGTGTCGGTCATGTCGGTCGGCGCGGCGCGCCCCTCCTTCTTGTGATGATGTTGCGCATTGTCGGGAGGCCAATTAGTCTCTTCAATATCGCAATATCAATGTTCACTTGCGCAACTATGCAAGCAAAGAAACCGAAGAGCCGCGCGCTGCTCGGGCAGCTCAGCGACATGGATCTGCGGCTGCTGCGGGTCTTCAAGGGCGTCGTGCAGTGCGGCGGGATGGCGGCGGCCGAACTCGAGCTGAATATCGGCATCTCGACGATCAGTCGGCACGTGAAGGATCTGGAAACGCGCCTCGGCCTCGTGCTGTGCCGGCGCGGCCGAGCGGGCTTCACGCTGACCGCAGAGGGGCAGACGGTATACGAGGAAACCTTGCGACTGCTCGCGTCAATGGAGGCATTTCGCAGCAGGATCGACGGCATTCATGACAAGATGGGCGGAGAACTGCACGTCGCCGTATTCGACAAGACCGCCACCAACCCGAACGCACGGCTCGGCGACGCGATCCGCCAGTTCACGGACGAAGCGCCCGACGTCGCGCTGAACCTGCATGTCGCGTCGATCAACGAGGTCGAGCGCGGGATCATCGACGGCAGCTATCAGGTCGGGATCATCCCCGCGCACCGCAGCTCGGGCAGCCTCGTGTATTCGGAACTGTTCGACGAACGGATGCTGCTGTACTGCGGCCGCCAGCATCCGCTCTTTGACGCGCCGCACGGCAAGCTCACGTGGACGACGATCCGCAACCACGCGTTCGCCGGCCTCGGCTTTCATTCGCCGAACATGGAGCTGAGCCATCGCGCGAAGCTCACGCGCAGCGCGACGGCATCGGACCAGGAATCGATCGCGACGCTGATCCTGTCCGGCCGCTATCTCGGCTTCCTGCCCGACCATTACGCGGAGAGCTTCGAAAACAAGGGGCTGATGCAACCGATCGCGCCGCACCGCTTCAACTATCGGTGCCGGTTCGTGAGCCTGCTGCGGCGCTCGCCGCGACCGACACGGGCGGCGCTGCTGTTCCAGTCGTGCCTCGACGCGGCGCATGCGGTGGCGCGGCCGGGCGGCGACGGCAGCGACGCGTAGCCACGTTCAGGTTTCGCTGGCGGCGCCGTCCGACCAGAGGCTGCGGCCCGATCCGGCTCTGCGATAATGCGCACTTCCCGTTTCCGCTCGCCCCCCGCCATGACGCAGCCGTCCGCCCCGCTCCCGACCGACCTGCCGCCGATTTCGTGCCTGCCCGGCGACGCGCTGCCATGGCTGCCGATGAGCGCCGACCTGCCGGGGCTCGCGATCAAGTATCTGCATATCAATGCGGCGGAAGACACGCTGACCGCGCTGCTGAAGATGCCGGCCGGCGGCACGCTGCCGCGCCATCGCCACGACGGCGAGGTCTTCGTCCATACGCTGCAGGGTGCGTGGCGCTACCGCGAATACGAGTGGATCGCGCAGGCCGGCTCGACGGTGCTCGAACCGGCCGGGTCGGTGCATACGCCGGAAACGCTCGGCGCGCCCGGCGACGACGTGATCACGCTCAACGTGATGCGCGGCGATCTGGTGCTGCTCGACGACGACGGCCGCGAAACCGCGCGCGAGAATTGCCGCGTCGCGCTGCTGCGCCAGCGCAAGCATGCGCGCACCGCGCCGCACGATGCGGCGCCGTTTGTCACACGGTAATCACGCGGTAATCGCACGGCAAGACGGGCGACATCGTCGCGTCACGATCCGCACGGCGCATGCACTCGCCAACACGCACATGAATGACCGCCGGCGCACTTCGTCACCCAAGCCGCCCCCGGCGGCATTAGCGAAAACGCCGGAAAAATCGGCGAATATCGTCGGCCAGCAGTTCCGGCTCCTCCATCGCGGCGAAATGGCCGCCGCTCGGCATGTCGGTCCACTGCACGACGTCGAACACCCGTTCGACCCAACTGCGCGGCGGACGGCTGATTTCCTTCGGAAACCGCGCAAACGCGACGGGCGCCGCCACGCGCTGCCCGGCCGCGAAGCGCATCGGCTGCAGCCGGTTTTCCCAATACATCTGCATTGACGAGCCGATGCAGCCGGTGAACCAGTAGAGCGAGATACCGGTCAGCAGCGTGTCGTGCGAAAACCGCTTGGCGACGTCGCCATCGCAATCGCTCCACGTGCGGAATTTCTCGGCGATCCATGCCGCCAGCCCGGCCGGCGAATCGTTGAGCGCGACGGCCAGCGTCTGCGGCTTCGTCATGTGCACGTGCGCGTATCCGCCCTCCAGCGCGACCCACTCTCCGCGCTGCGTCACGAAGGCGCGTTCGTCTTCGGTCAGCGGGGAAGCCGCGTCGGTCGGCGGCTCGTAGTTGCCGGGCAGATAGTTCAGATGGATGCCGTTCACCACGTCGGCATGTCGCGCGCCGAGCGCAATCGACACGCCCGCGCCGAGATCGCCGCCTTGCGCGCCGAAGCGGCGATATCCGAGCCCGGACATCAACGTCGCCCAGCGGTCGGCGACCTGAAATGCCGACATGCCGGGTGCCGCGGGCGCGGGCGAGAACGCGAAGCCGGGAAGCGACGGCGCGACCACGTCGAACGCGTCGTGCGGATCGCCGCCGAACGCGGCCGGATCGCACAGGCGATCGATCAGCGCGTCGAATTCGAGTACGGAGCCCGGCCAGCCGTGCGTGATGACGAGCGGATACGGCTTCGGCCCCACCCCACGCCGATGGATGAAATGCACACGCTGCCCGCCTGCGTCCGCGACGAACTGCGGCTGCCGGTTCAGCGCACGCTCCGCCGCACGCCAGTCGAAGCGCTCGCTCCAGTATGCAACCAGTTCGTGCAGCCATGCGCCATCCACCCCCTGCTGCCACGGCGCGGCGGGTGTCAGCACCGGTGTGCGCGTGTCGCGCAGGCGCCGATGCAGGTCATCGAGCGCGTGATCGGGAATCGCAATGCTGAACGGGGCGGCGTGCATGGTGTCTCCTCGCGAGGAATGCCGGAGATTCTGCGCGATTTTTCCGACCCGCGCTGGCGGCGCGCCCGCGAGCGTCAGCCCGTTTCGCGCGTATCCGCCCGCGCGTCGCGCCGCACGGCCTGCGGCGGCACGCCGAAGCCGCGCACGAACGCATCGCGCAGGTGGCGCCGGTCGCGGAAACCGTTCTCCTTCGCGATCACATCGAGCGAATGCCGGCTCTGCTCGATCATCAGCCGCGCGGCTTCCAGCCGCAGCCGCTCGATCGCCTTCGCCGGCGACTGCCCGGTTTCGAGCGTAAACACGCGGCTGAACTGGCGCGGACTCAGGTGGACGGCGTCGGCCAGTTCCTCGACGGTCAGCGCGCGGCCGAGATTCCGCCGCGCATAGTTGAGCGCGTTCTGGATCCGGTCCGATTTCGGCGCGAGGTCCAGCATTTCCGAATGCTGCGACTGTCCGCCCGCACGGCGCTGGTGCATCACGAGCTTGTGCGCGACCGAGCGCGCGGTGTCCGCGCCGAGATCCTTCTCCACCATCGCGAGCGCCAGGTCGAGGCCGGCCGTCATCCCGGCGGACGTCCAGATCGGGCCGTCGACGATGTAGATCCGGTCCTCCTCGACACGAATGTCCGGAAACTGCTGCTGCATGCCGCGTCCGTACGCCCAGTGCGTCGTCGCGCGGCGCTGCGCGAGCAGCCCGGCCTCGGCGAGCACGAACGCGCCCGTGCAGATGCCGGCGATCCGCCGCGCGCGCGCGTTCGCGCGCCGCAGGAACGCGACGACGCCGGCCGGCGCCGGCGACGCGAGCGGATCGTTGACGCCCGCGACGATCCACGTATCGACGTCGATCCGCCCGCGCAGCGCGCGCGTCGCGACCGGCAATCCGAGCGACGAACGCACGTCGCCGCCGTCGACGGAATAGTTGTCCATCACGTAGAACGGCTCGCCCGCGACCATGTTCGCGTACTCGAACACCGATTGCGCGGCGAGCGCCATGATCTGGAAGCCGTCGCTGATCAGAAAACCGATGCGGTGCATGCGTATCTCCAGTAGCGGGGCATGATCGTCACGACCAACCCGATGTCCGAAATCATACCCATCTACGTCATTTGTGTCGCCGCGATTCGAGGCCAGAATGCCTTCACGCACTCACCCTTTCCTCGACATGGAGCGACATCATGACTGAAGCACATCGCGGTACCGCCGTCATTACCGGCGCATCGTCCGGCATCGGCGCAATCTATGCGGACCGCCTCGCGCGCCGCGGCTACGACCTGATCCTGGTCGCGCGCAACCGCGACCGGCTGGCCACGCTCGCCGAGCGCATCACGAACGACACGCAGCGCAGCGTCGAGATCGTCGGCGCGGACCTCAACGACCGCGCGGCGCTCGCCGCCGTCGAGGCGAAGCTGAAGCAGGATGCGAGCATCACGCTGCTCGTCAACAACGCCGGCGTCGGCACGCACGCGCCGCTGCTCGACAGCGACGTCGACGCGATGACGCGGATGATCGACCTGAACGTGACCGCGCTCACGCGCCTGACCTATGCCGCCGTGCCCGGCTTCGTCGCACGCGGCCGCGGCGCCGTGATCAACATCTCGTCGATCGTCGCGCTGTCGCCGGAAACGCTCAACGGCGTCTACGGCGGCAGCAAGGCATTCGTGCTCGCGTTCAGCCAGTCGCTGCACCACGAACTCGCGGAACAAGGCGTGCAGGTGCAGGCCGTGCTGCCCGGCGCGACGGCGACCGAGTTCTGGCAAACCGGCGGCCTGCCGCTCGAACACCTGCCGAAGGAGATCGTGATGTCGGCGTCCGACCTCGTCGACGCGGCGCTGGTCGGCTTCGATCGCGGCGAACTCGTGACGATTCCGTCGCTGCACGCGGCCGGCGAATGGGATGCGTACGAGGCCGCGCGCCGCACGATGGCGCCGCACCTGTCGACGGATTCGCCGGCGCCGCGCTATGCGGTTGCGCGCTAGTCGCGCAGTACCCGCGTCGCGCCCGTGCTGTCCGGGCGCGACGCTTCCGAATCGAAGCGCGCCGACGGCGCTTGCGCCACCGCAGCCGTCGACGCCGCGACGCATTCCGGACCCTCGGCACGGCCGGCGCGTTCGTCGTTTTCGCCTAAGCCGGCACGCAGCGCGTGGCGGCGTCCGACGGAACGCGGCACACCACGCTGCCTGCCGTGCACTTCCCGCCGCATGTCGAGCGCGCCTCGGCGCCCGACCGCCGATTCATCACACCCGAGGCGAGTGGGCGCCCGCTCGACGCGCCGCACGTCGTCGCGGCCTGCGAACTGATTGCGGCCGACGGCAGCGACGCTCGCGCTTGCGGTCCGGGCGCCGCCGCGATCACGATCAGCGCCCGGCCGTGGTTCAGGCCCGCCGCGCGGGTTCGCCCTTCACGCCGAGCATCAGCGCGGCGCCGCTCAGCGCGAGCAGCGCGGCCAGCAGATACACGGCGAGATCCATGCTGCCGGTGCGCGTGCGGATCAGCCCGATCACCCACGGGCTGACGATGCCGCTCGTGATCCCGATGCTGCTGATCAGCGCGATCCCGGCCGCGGCCGCGTTGCCTGACAGATAGCGGGTCGGCACGGCCCAGAAGATCGGCAGCGCGGCGAAGATCAGCGTCGCCGCGATCGACAGGCACGCGAGCATCGCCGCGAAGCTGTGCAGGTGCAGCGTCAGCGCCGCGAGTGCGAGCCCGCCGCCGATCGTGCAGCACGCGAAGTGCTTGCGGCGCTCGCCGGTGCGATCCGAGCGGCGCGCGATCAGGATCAGCCCCACCGCGCCGACCGCGTTCGGCACGACCGTGTAGAGGCTCACGGCCACGACGTCGGTCACGCCGAAATCGCGGATCATCAGCGGCATCCAGAAATTGAGCGTCAGCGACGCGCAGGTCAGCGAGAAGTAGATGAACGCGAACAGATAGACGCGCGGGTTCGCGAGCGCGGCCATCAGGCTGCGTGTGTCGTGCGCGCCATGCGCACGGCCGTCGCCGCACAGCGCGGCGACGCGCGCCTTTTCGTCGGACGTGAGCCACGCGGCGTCCTGCGGCCGGTCGACCAGATACGTGAACGCGAAGCACGCGAGCACGATCGCCGGCGCACCTTCGATCGCGAACATCCATTGCCAGCCGTGCAGCCCGAGCACGCCGCTCATGTCGCGCATGATCCAGCCCGACATCAGGCCGCCGAGCACGCCGGCCACCGCGACGCCCGCGAAGAACACCGAGATCGCCGCCGCACGGCGGTTCGCCGGAAACCAGTAGGTCAGGTACAGCACGATGCCGGGAAAGAAGCCGGCCTCGAACACGCCGAGCAGGAAGCGCAGCACGTAGAAATGCGACGGCTGCGACACGAACATCATCCCGGTCGACGCGATGCCCCACAGCAGCATGATCCGCGTGAACGTGCGGCGAGCGCCGAAGCGCGCGAGCAGCAGGTTGCTCGGCACCTCGCAGAAGACGTAGCCGACGTAGAACACCGCGGCGCCGAGGCCGTACATCGCATCGCTGAAGCCGAGGTCGTGCTTCATCTGCAACTGCGCGAAACCGATGTTGATGCGGTCGAGAAACGACACGACGTAGCAGAGGAACAGGAACGGCACGATCCGCCATGCGATCTTGCGGAACAGCAGCGCGTCGCCGGCGTCCGACGCCGGTGTGGATTCATATGCGGAAGCCGACGCCGCAACACTCGCGTGCGCGATCGTCGCTTCGGCGGGAAGCGATTGGGGCATGTCTCTCTCCAAACGGGCCGCGCGATTCGAGCGCGCAGCAGTCTCCGAGGGCGTACGTGCGCCCTGCTTTCTTGTGAGACCGGAAGCCGGCGCCCCGACCCGCGGCCCAATGCCGCCGTCGTTCAGGCGCCGTCAGAAAAACGGCGGGACGCCCGCCTGGACGCCGCGCCGCGGTGAGCCGCTCAGTCCTGCAGCGCGTCCCACATTTCCTTGTCGCGCCGCGCGGTCCAGATGCGCGGATGCGTGATGCCGCTCGCCTCGTCGAACGCGCGCGACACGTCGAACGGCAGACAGTGCTCGTAGATGAATACGTGGCCGAACTTCGGATCCATCGCTTCGCGCGTGAGCGCCATCGACGCCTTCAGGTCGAGCTTGCGCTCGACGGCCTTGCGGCCCTGCGCGAGCAGCGTCGTCACGAAATCCTTCGTGTAGTCGAGGCCCTTCTCGACCTCGGCCGGATTCAGCAACGCGGGGCCGCGGCCCGGCACGAGCTTTTCCGCGCCGAGCGCGCGCAGCGCCTCGAGCGTGGCCGGCCATTGTTCGAGCTGCGCGTCGCCGCAATAGCAGGCCGCGTCGTATTCGACCAGGTCGCCGGAAAACAGCACCTTCTGCGACGGCAGCCAGACAATCGTGTCGCCCTTCGTGTGGCCCGAGCCGACGTGCATGATCTTCACTTCGAGCTTGCCGAGGAACAGCGTGATCTCCCGCTCGAACACGAGCGTCGGCCAGGTCAGGCCCGGCACCGTCTCGACGCCCGCGAACAGGCGCGGAAAGCGCTCGATCTCCGACTTCATGTCGGCCTCGCCGCGCTCGACGATCATCTCGTACGTGCCGCGGCTCGCGATCACGTGCTGCGCGCCTTCGGCGAAATACGCGGACGCGCCGAGCACGCGCACCGCGTGGTAATGCGACAGCACGACGTGCTTGATCGGCTTGTCGGTCACGCTGCGGATCTTCGCGATCAGGTCCTGCGCCATCGCGGGCGTCGCGGTCGTGTCGACGATCAGCACGCTGTCGTCGCCGATGATCACGCCCGAGTTCGGGTCGCCTTCGGCGGTGTACGCGTACGCGTTCTCGGACAGCTGCGTCCAGGTGACTTTCTTCTCTTCCAGATCGGCTTGGGAGGCGAATGCTTTGGCCATGTTGCGTTCCGTGGCTGCGAGCCATGTGTTGAGGGGAGTGAGCGGATCATCTGCCCGCGTCGATTATTTGTCAATGACAAATGTACTTGCTATTGTCTAATGCGGGTAAACCTGCGGGCTGGCGCATCAAATGGCGTCGGATACCATGCGGGGTTTCGTCAACGGAAGAATCATCGCGTGCAGAACCACGAAGTCAGCGCGGACGACGCGCCGCCCAAGGCGCAGCGCGGAATCCAGAGCGTCGAGGTCGGCGGCCGGCTGCTCGACGCGCTCGCGCGCCGGCGCAAGCCGCTCGGGCTGTCGGAGCTGGCGGCCGCGGCCGAGCTGTCGACCGCGCAGGCGCACACCTATCTCGTCAGCCTGACGCGGCTCGCGCTCGTGAAACGCGACGCGCTCACGGGCAACTACGAGCCGGGGCCGCTGTCGCTGCGGCTCGGGCTGATGTCGATCGAACGCCAGCCGGCCTATCGCGCGGCGCTGCCGCACGCGGCGCGGCTCGCGGAAGCGGTCGGCCTGAGCGTGGCGCTGTCGGTGCCGGGCGTGCTCGGGCCCACGATCGTGCGCATCGAGCACGGCGGCTATCCGCTGCACGTGAACCTGCACGTCGGATCGGTGATGTCGCTCGACACGACGGCGACCGGCCGCGTGTTCCGCGCGTTCGGCGACCCCGCGCAGCTCGACGCGATGGCGGCCAGCCAAGCCGGCGCCGGCGACACGCTCGCCGGCGCGGAAGGCGTCCAGCCCACCTCCGACGCCGGCGCGTGGCAGGCCGAACTCGACGCGATCCGCGCGCGCGGGATCGAGCGCGGCGTGGACCGGCCGAGCCCCGGCGTCAGCGCGATGTGCGTGCCGGTGCTGGACGCGGACGGACGCCTGCAACTCGCGTTGACGGTGATCGGCTCGACCGGATCGATCGATGTCGGCTGGGACGGCCCGATCGCCGCGGCGCTGCGCGATGCGGCGCGGCAAGCCACCGCGTCGCTCGGCGCGGGACGCGATGCCCCGCCGGTCGCGCCGGGCATGCCCCCGGCCACGCAGCGCATGCCGCCCGCGCTCGCCGACGATACGAAAGCGCAGCGCGGCATCAACGCGCTCGACAGCACGGGCGAACTGCTGCTGGCGCTCGTGTCGGCGGGCCGTGCGCTGCCGCTGCGCGACCTCGCGACGGCGGCCGGTATGCCGGCCGCGAAGGCGTTTCCGCATCTGGTGAGCCTGCAGAAGATCGGCCTGCTGAGCCGCGACGACGCCGGCTGCTTCGGCGGCGGGCCGCTCGCCCAGGCGCTCGGCCTGATCGCGATGCAGCGCGTGTCGCCGACGCGCGATGCGGAAACCGAGATCGTCGCGCTGGCGGCCGCGACCGACATGAGCGTGGCCGCCGCGACGCTCGGGCCGCTCGGGCCGACCGTGATCCGCCTCGAGGAATCCGCGCGGCCGCAGCACGTGAGCCTGCAGGTCGGCACCGTGATGTCGCTCGTAAATACCGCGATCGGGCGGATCTTCGCGGCGGGCATGTCCGACGACGTGCTGGCCGGCCTGCTGGCCGACGAGCCGGTACGCCTCGCCGGCCGCGCGACGCAGGTCGACGACGCGCTCCGCGCGCGGCTCGCGACGATCCGCGCGGACGCGCTCGATTTCGCGTTCGATGCGCCGGTGCCGGGCATCGGGACGATCGCCGCGCCCGTGTTCGATCACACCGGCAGCATCCGGCTCGTGATCGCGATCATCGGCTCGTCGCGCGGCTTCCCGCGCGGGCCGGACAGCGAACTCGCGCATGCGCTGCGCGCCGCGACGCGCCGCCTGTCGTGGCGCTTCGGATGGATCGGCGAGTAGGCACCGCCCGCTGCCGCACACTTTCTCCGCGCCTGACTTCCCCCTTCCGCCCGTCAATGCAAGGCCGTGCTCGCCACGGCCTCGTCACGCCCGTCCGCCACGCGGAAGCCGGTGCAATTCATGTTGCGCAGCAGCAACAGAAATTGTCAGTAATTCTCATATAACGAAATCGCATTTCACAGCGCGGTGACGTTCCTCTATGATTAGGGTTATCCCTAACTCGCCACCTACATGGGGCTTCGTCATGCAAACGTCTAATGTCTCCGATCGTTCCACCCAATCCGCTGGCTGGCTCGCACGTGTTGGCGAGCTGCTTGCAGAAGCATGGGCACTGCACCTCGAGAACTGCGAAGTCATCGCTGAAGCGCACGCACGCCTGCCGCGCTGAGCGCAGCGTCACATCATCCGTCTGACCCGCCTGCCGGGACGCGCGCCGTCAGGCCGCCGCGCCCGGCATCGGCGTGGCGGATGAACGCCGCAAAAGCCGACGGAAGATTCATCCGTTTTCCGGCCCCGCAGGCATTTCCCGCCTGTTTCCGGCTCCGGGCCGCGCCCACTCGACGCGACAGCCCGATTGCCGCTCCTCTTCGGCACACCCGCGAATCTCGTCGTCACGACGATCCGCGTGCCGTCTCCCCCTGTCGTCACACCTGAATCGACGGCACGTCTTTCATGCACCGCAGCGCGAACATCGAGCGGCTGTGGCGGATGCTCGAAATCCTGTACAGCTTCTCGCGCAAGAAGCGCTCGTAGCCGGCCGTGCCGTCCACGGCGACCTTGATCCAGTAGTCGTATTCGCCCGACACGAGGTAGGCCTCGAGCACTTCGGGCAGCGCCGCGAGTTCGGCGCCGAAACGCGCGAGCGCGTCGTCCTCGTGGCGATCGAGCGTGACTTCGAGGATCACGATGTCCGCGTAGCCGAGCATGCGCTGGTTGACCAGGGCGACGTAGCCGTCGATGTAACCGTCGAGCTCGAGCTGCCGCGTGCGGTTCCAGCATGCGGTGGTCGACATGCCGATCTGTTCGGCCAGTTCGGCATTCGACAGACGCGCATTTTTTTGCAGTGCACCGAGGATCTTGCGGTCCTGGTTGTCGAGGGTTTTGGGCGTGCGTTCGCGGGTAGCCATGATGGAAAGAATCTTCTACTGAAAATCGGCATTCTATCTGAACAGGATTCCGGTTTCGGGTGCGTTTTGCTGGAAAACAGGAAGCCTTTTAACCGGCCCGCTTGATACATTTTCTCCATGCCTGTTGTCCGGCACGCTCCCCGCGACAACCCCTTCGCACCGGGACGCCCGGCCGCAATCACGAGTTGCGGCGCCGGACACGCAGGCATGCAGTGTCCCGCCTCCCGCGCGCCTATCCGGCTGCACGGGCCGGCGCCTGATCCATCGTTTTCCGCACATCCCGTCATGTCGTTCAGGCTTTATCTGTCGTTCCTCGCTGCGTCCGCCGTCCTCGTCTACGCCCCCGGCCCCGTCAACCTCCTCACGATGAACCAGGCATTGCGCACCGGCTGGCGCCGCGCGCTGCCGTGCGTATGGGGCGGCACGCTCGCCGTGCTGCTGCAGCTCGCGCTGACCGCGCTGTGCCTGAATTCGCTGGTCCGTCTCGACGAGCACGCGCTGAACGTGCTGCGCTGGGCCGGCGCCGCCTACCTCGTGTGGCTCGGCTGCAAACAATGGCTCGGCCGCGCGCCGATCGCCGCGCCCACCGCGTCGGCCCCGCCCGGCAGCACCACACCCGACGACAGCGAACGCGCGCTGTTCTGGCGCGGCGTCGCCACCTCCGGCCTGAATCCGAAGACGCTGCTGTTCTTTCCGTCGTTCTTTCCGCAGTTCATCGTTCCGAGCGCGGACTGGAGCCTGAACGCGCAGTTCCTGCTGCTCGCGACGTCCTTCGCGCTGCTGTTCGCCGGCGGCGTCGCGTCGATGGCGCTCTTCTCGCACCGGCTGAGCCGTGCGCTGCAGCGTCCGGCGCGGATGCGCGCGATGAATCGCGTGACGGGCGGGCTGCTGGTCGGCATGGGCGCGATCATGGCCGGCTGGAACTGAGACCGGGCGGCCGCACGCGCGGGTGCCGGGCCCCCCTCGTGCCCCGCGAAAAAGCAGCCGATCGCCGAATGCTTTAGGGTAGCGGCTGGTTCGTTGGACATGCCCGGCTCGCCCGGGCGATTGCATGAAGCACGTCACTACCCGCCTGCGGCGCCTGTTCGCGCCGATCGGCCTGCACTGGTATCTCGCTCTCCTCCTCGCGCTCGATGCACTGATGGTGCTCCGCCCCGTCGTCGCCCATGCGAAGCTCGGCGCGCATCATGCGTGGCTCACCGATGCGCTGAACCTCGTCGACAATGCCGGCCTCGTCGTGCTGCCGCAGGTCGTCGTCGCGGCCGGCCTCGCGACGATGGCCATCGGCATCGTGCTGCGTGCCCGCGTCGCGTGGGTGCTGTCGATCCTTCTGCTGGTCGCGGCCGCCGCGATCAGCATCCTCGGCGGCTACCGCAGCAACGCGGTATTCGTGTACACGGCCGTCCTCGCCGTCACGCTGATCTACTACTGGCGCCATTTCGACCGCGCGAGCGTCGCCGCGAGCAGCCTGTTCGCGCTGCTCAGCATCGTGTCGCTGCTGATCTACGCGACCTTCGGCGTGCTGTATCTCGGCGACGAATTCACGCCGCCGGTCCACGACCTCGCCACGGCCGTCTACTTCTCGATCGTGTCGATGTCGACGGTCGGCTACGGCGACATCGTGCCGCACGCACCCACCGCGCGCCTGTTCACCGCGTCGGTGATCGTGCTCGGCATCACGGTGTTCGCGACGTCGATCAGCGCGGTCATCGGGCCGGTGATCGGCGGCAGCCTGAAACGGATCGTCAAGGGAGGCATTTCGAACGTGATCCGCAAGCATCATTTCCTGATCGTCGGCGCGACGCCCGTCGCGCATGCAGTGCACGACGGGCTGCGCAAGCGCGGCTACGCCGTGACCGTCATCGTGCCGGCCGGCGTCGAGCACAACTATGCGGGCGCGACCGACCTGATCGTCGGCGACGCCACCGACCACGCGGTGCTGGAAAGCGCCGGCGCGGCCACGGCCCGCGCGGTGCTCGCGCTGCGCTCCGACGATGCCGAGAATGCGTTCATCATCCTCGCGATCCGCGAGATCGCGTCGACGGTGCGTACCGTCGCGCTCGTGAACCAGCAACGCAACCTCGAGCGGCTGCGCCTGCTGAAGCCGGACATGGTGTTCTCGCCGCAGCAGCTCGCGGGCGAACTGCTCGCCAGCACGCTCAACGACGAACCGGTCGACAAGTCGGTGATCTCGCACCTGCTGTTCGGCACCGACGCCGCCGCGTGACCGGTGCCGGCCGGCGTGCGGCCGGTACAATCGCGCGATGTCCGAATTGCTCACTTACGGCGGCCTGTTCGCCGTGTCGATGGTCGCCGCGACCCTGCTGCCGCTCCAGTCCGAAGCCGTGCTCGCCGGTCTGCTGCTCGCCGGGCGCGAGCCCGTGTGGGCGCTGGTGCTGGTCGCGAGCGTCGGCAACGTCGCGGGCTCGGCGGTCAACTGGGCGCTCGGCCGCGGCATCGAGCACTTCCGCGACCGCCGCTGGTTCCCGGTCAAGCCGGCCGCGCTCGCGCGCGCCGAGCGCTGGTATGCGCGCTACGGCCGCTGGTCGCTGCTGCTGAGCTGGGCGCCGGTGGTCGGCGATCCGCTGACGATGATCGCCGGCGTGCTGCGCGAGCCGCTGCCGACCTTCCTCGCGATCGTGACGATCGCGAAGGTCGGGCGGTATCTGGCCGTCGCATGGCTCGTGATGCACTGACGCCGCCCGCCCGCGTGGGGCCAACCTGCTCGCCCCTTGCGGCTTCGCACCGCTAAAGAATTCGCCGAACCTGCCGTATTCCTTACGGTATGCGGTGGCGCGTGCGTTCCGCCTCTCTCCCTCTCCACTCAGGATTCGTATGAGATTGACCCAACTGGGCCGGGCGAGCGTCGGCGCGCGCCTGGCCGCGCTGGCATGCGTGCTGGTCGCGCTGCTGTTTACCGCCTTCGCATGGGCGCTCGCCCATTTCGCCGGCCAGCAACTCGCCGACGAGGCCCATGCGCGCATCGCGGACAAGGAGCAGTCGATCCGCGCGATGGTCGAGATGTTCGACAAGGCGCTGTCCGCCGAAGCCACGCGCTCGATGGCGCTGTTCGCCAGTTTCCTGCCGGCCGATTTCGCGCTCGACCCGGCCCGCACCGTCGACATCGGCGGCGTCGCCGCGCCGACATTGTCCGCGGGCGGCCAGCCGCTCGACCTCGATTACGCGATTCCCGACCAGTTCCTGAAGAAAAGCGGCGCGATCGCGACGATCTTCGCGCGCGACGGCGACGATTTCGTCCGCATCACGACGTCGCTGAAGAAGCAGGACGGCACGCGCGCGGTCGGCACGCGCCTCGATCGCGCGGGCCCCGCCTACGCGCCGCTCGTCGCCGGACGCAGCTACACGGGCCTCGCGAAACTGTTCGGCCGGCCGTACATCACGCAGTACAAGCCGGTCACCGACGCGACGGGCCGCGTGATCGGCGCGCTGTTCGTCGGCCTCGACGTCGGTGCCGAGCTGCAAGTCGTGCAGGACGGCATCCGGGCGCTGAAGATCGGTGAAAACGGCTATTACTTCGTGCTCGACGCGTCGCCGGGTGCATCGCGCGGCACCTTCGTCGTCCATCCCGACGCGGCCGGCCAGCACGCGGACGACGCGCGCGCGCCGTACACGCAGATGCTCGCCGCCGGCCAGGGCCGGCTCGCTTACACGTCGGCCGATCCGGCCGCGCACGACACCGGGCCCACCGCCAAATTCGTATCGTTCACGACGATTCCGCAGTGGCAATGGCTGGTCGGCGGCATCGCGCTCGACGACGAACTGCTCGCGAGCATGCGCACCGTCCGCAACCGTTTCCTGATGATCGGGGCCGTACTTGTCGCGGCGTTCGCGGCGTTGTTCCTCGTCGTCGTGCGGCGCGTGGTGAGCCGGCCGCTCGATGCGGCGGCGCGTGCGTCGGAACGCTTCGCGGCCGGCGACCTCAGCATCCGCATCCGCGACGGCGCCGCCGCGCGCGGCGCGGCGGGCAACGACGAGATCGGCCGGCTCGTGCAGGCGGTCGACGGAATCGGCGACGGCCTCGCGCGGATCGTCGCGCAGGTGCGCAGCGGCTCGTCCGACATCGCGCGCGGCACGGTCGGCATCGCGGCCGGCAGCGGCGACATCGCCGCGCGGATCGCGACGCAGGCGAGCAGCGTCGAACAGACGGCAGCCAGCATGGAGCAGATCACGGCCGCCGTGCAGCAGAACGCCGAACATGCGGCGCAGGCGAACGCGCTGGTCGCCGACGCATCGGCCGCCGCGACCGACGGCGACACGGCGGTGCAACGCGTGGTCGCGACGATGGACGACATCGGCCGTGCGACGCGCCGGATCGCCGAAATCACCGGCACGATCGAAGGCATCGCATTCCAGACCAATATCCTGGCGCTGAACGCTGCCGTCGAGGCCGCGCGCGCGGGCGAGCACGGCAGGGGCTTCGCGGTGGTCGCGGCCGAAGTGCGCGCGCTCGCGCAGCGCAGCGCGGCCGCGGTCAAGGAAATCGACGCGCTGAGCGCCGAATCGTCGACGACCGTCGAACAGGGCTACCGGATCGCGGACGCCGCGCGCGGCACGATGCGCGACATCGTCCAGCGCGTCGATCAGGTCAGCACGCTGATCGGCGAGATCAGCGCCGCGTCGCGCGAGCAATCGACCGGCATCGAGCAGGTGAACCAGGCCATCACGCAGATCGGCGAGGCGACGCAGCAGAACGCGACGCTGATCTCGGATGCCGAACGCGCGGCCGTCGCGTTGCGCGACCAGGCCGCGCAATTGTCGGAAGCCGTCAGCGTGTTCCGGCTGGCCCGCGACGCGTGACGCACGACGAACGACCGGGCAACCGCCCGGTCGCGTCGATTACTTCTTGTCCCCCGCCAGGTCGATCGCCTTGTCCGACCCGACCGCGTTGCGCAGCTGGAATTTCTGGATCTTGCCGGTCGACGTCTTCGGCAGCTCGCCGAAGCGCACGACCTTCGGCACCTTGAAACCCGCGAGCAACTGCCGGCAGTGCGCGATGATTTCCTCCTCGGTCGCGCTCATGCCGTTGCGCAGCTCGACGAACGCGCACGGCACCTCGCCCCATTTCGGGTCGGGCATCGCGACCACCGCGGCGACCTCGACGGCCGGATGCCGGTACAGCGCATCCTCGACCTCGATGCTCGAAATGTTCTCGCCGCCGGAAATGATGATGTCCTTGCGGCGATCCTTGATGCGGATATAGCCGTCCGGCGTCAGCACGCCGAGATCGCCCGTATGGAACCAGCCGCCGTGGAATGCCTCGTCCGTCGCGTGCGGATTCTTCAGGTAGCCCTTCATGCAGATGTTGCCGCGGAACATGATCTCGCCGAGCGTCTCGCCGTCGGCCGGCACCGGCGCCATCGTGTCCGGGTCGAGCACCGTCGCGCCCGCTTCCAGCTGATAGCGCACGCCCTGCCGCGCATTGAGCCGCGCGCGCTCGTCGTCGGGCAGTTCGTCCCAGTGCGCCTGCTTCGCGCATACGGTCGCCGGGCCGTAGACCTCGGTCAGTCCGTACACGTGCAGCAGGTCGAAGCCGATCTCCTTCATCTTCGCGATCACGGCCGGCGCGGGCGCGGCACCGGCGACCATCGCGTGCACCGTATGATCGATGCCCGCGCGGAACTCGGCCGGCGCATTCGCGATCGCGCTCTGCACGATCGGCGCGCCGCAGTAATGCGTGATGCGTTCGCGGCGGATCAGGTCGAACACCGTCTTCGCGTCGAACTTGCGCAGGCAGACGTTCACGCCCGCGCGCGCCGCGACGGCCCACGGGAAGCACCAGCCGTTGCAGTGGAACATCGGCAGCGTCCACAGATACACGGCGTGCTTCGGCATGTCCCATTCGAGGATGTTGCTGATCGCCGCGAGATACGCGCCGCGATGGTGATAGACGACGCCCTTCGGGTCGCCGGTCGTGCCGGACGTGTAGTTCAGCGCGATCGCCTCCCACTCGTCGGCGGGCTGTGTCCACGCGTAGTCCGGGTCGCCGCCCGCGACGAACGCCTCGTAGTCGGTCGCGCCCGCGAAGCGCGCGGGGTCGGCCGGCATCGCGTCGGCGACGCTGACGATCTTCAGGCCCGGCACTTCGAGCGCCGCGCGATGCGCGAGCTCCGCGTATTCGGTATCGACGATCAGCACCTTCGCTTCGCCGTGACGCAGCATGAACAGCACCGACGAAATATCGAGCCGCGTATTGATCGTGTTGAGCACGGCGCCGGCCATGGGCACGCCGAAGTGCGCCTCGACCATCGCCGGGATGTTCGGCAGCAGCGCCGCGACCGTCTCGCCGCGCGCGACGCCGGCCCGCGCGAGCGCGCTCGCGAGCTGCTTCGACCGCTTGTAGGTCTCGCCCCAGGTGCGCCGCACGTCGCCGTGCACGATCGCGAGGCGCTCGCCGTAGACTTCGGCCGCGCGAACCAGAAAGTCGATCGGCGTGAGCGGCACGTAGTTGGCGTCGCGGCGGCCGAGTCCGGCCTCGAACATCTGCGTCATGATCCTGTCTCCCGTTTTCTGCCGGCCGGCGTGCAGGCACCCCGATCGGTTTTGATGTGGTTCAATTGCCGATAGCCTAACGGGCGCTATTGTGAGCCGTCTGTCATCGAAACGACAGAGTGCCCGACGAACGCTGCGCGTTATCCCTATCCTCGCAAACCCGCACCCATGCACGACCACTCCGTTGCGCCGCCCGACGCGGCCGCTACGCCGGACCACTCGCCGGCCAACCCACCGCTCGAACCGGGCCCGTTGCCGCCCCTGTCCGTGCTGTTCGGCCAGTGCGCGTGGTTCCGCGCGCTGGCGCCGGAACACCAGGCGCTCGTGCTCGCGCAGTCCCATGCGGAACGGCACGAAGCCGGCGACGTGATCGCGCAGCGGCTCGCGCCGTCCGAATACTGGATCGGCGTGCATCGCGGATTGCTGAAGCTGGCGATCTTCAACGCATCGGGCCGCGGCTGCACGTTTTCCGGCGTGCCGTCGGGCGGCTGGTTCGGCGAAGGCAGCGTGATCAAGCGCGAGCTGCGCAAATACGAAGTCGTCGCCGTCCAGCGCTCGATCGTGCTGTTCGTCCCGGTCGACACGTTCCATGCGCTGCTCGACACGAGCCTGCCGTTCACGCGCTTCGTGATCCATCAGTTGAACAACCGGATGGGCGAATTCATCGCGTCGATCCAGAACAGCCGGCTGCTCGATGTCGACGCGCGCGTCGCGCAGGCGCTCGCGCAGCTGTTCAACCCCGCGCTGTACCCGGACACCGGCCCGTCGCTCGCGATCTCGCAGGAGGAACTGGGGATGCTCGTCGGCGTGTCGCGGCAGCGGATCAACCAGGCGTTGCAGCAGCTCGAGAAACTCGGCGTGCTGCGGCTCGCGTACAACCAGATCGAGGTCGTCGATCTGGCCGCGCTCGCGCGGGTCGGGATGGAACAGATCTGAGCGGCGTCCGATGCGCGGAAGCGCCGCCGATACGGCATGCGCGTGCGGTCCGGCGGCGGTGTCCGCGCGCCTGCGTCCGCGCGCCTTTCATCCGATGAATCGACCTTGTGCCGCCCCGCCCCAACCTGACAATTCCGCCAGTTTCGCGCCAGTGACCCGCTCCGCCCCGACGCCTATCATTCGGGTTCCCTTCACCGACGCCTGATCACCGCCTGTCCCGCTGCCTCCATGTGGATCGTCAATCTCGCGCTCAGGCGCCCCTACACGTTCATCGTGATGGCCATCATGATCGTGCTGGCCACCCCGCTTGCGCTGATGCGCACGCCTGTCGACGTCCTGCCGGCGGTCAACATTCCCGTCATCAGCGTGATCTGGAATTACACCGGCTTCTCCGCGAAGGAGATGACCAACCGGATCACGGCCGTCCATGAACGGATCCTGACGACGACCGTCAACAACATCCAGCACATCGAGTCGACCTCGCTGCCAGGCATCGCGGTCGTGAAGGTGTTCCTGCAGCCCGGCGCGAACGTGCAGACCGCGATCGCGCAGACGGTCTCCTCCGCGCAGGCGATCGTGCGGCAGATGCCGCAGGGCGCGACGCCGCCGCTCGTGATCACCTATTCCGCGTCGAGCATCCCGGTGATCCAGCTCGGGCTGTCCAGCAAGACGCTCAGCGAACAGTCGCTCGCCGACATCGCGCTCAACTTCCTGCGTCCGCAACTGATCACGATCCCGGGCGCGCAGATTCCGTTTCCGTACGGCGGCCGCACGCGCGTGGTCGCGATCGACCTCGACCCGCAGGCGTTGCTCGCGAAGGGCCTCACGCCCGCCGACATCGTCAACGCGGTCAACGCGCAGAACCTCGTGCTGCCGACCGGCACCGCGAAGATGGGTCAGACCGAATACCGGATCGACACGAACGCATCGGCCGACACGGTCGCCGATATCAACGGCCTGCCGGTGCAGACCGTCAACGGCGCGACGACCTACCTGCGCGAAGTCGCGTCGGTGCGCGACGGCTTCGCGCCGCAGACCAACGTCGTGCGCCAGAACGGCCAGCGCGGCGTGCTGATGTCGATCCTGAAGACCGGCGACGCGTCGACGCTGAAGGTCGTGTCGGACCTGAAGGCGCTGCTGCCGAAGGTGATCCCGACGCTGCCCGAAGGGCTCACGATCACGCCGCTGTTCGACCAGTCGGTGTTCGTCAACGCCGCCGTGCAGGGCGTGATCCACGAGGCGCTGATCGCCGCCGTGCTGACCGCGATGATGATCCTGCTGTTCCTCGGCAACTGGCGCAGCACGCTGATCATCGCGATCTCGATTCCGCTGTCGATCTTCACGTCGCTGATCGCGCTGGCCGCGCTCGGCGAGACCATCAACATCATGACGCTCGGCGGGCTCGCGCTCGCGGTGGGGATCCTGGTCGACGACGCGACCGTCACCATCGAGAACATCGAGCGGCACCTGCATCTCGGCACCAACCTGCACGACGCGATTCTCGAAGGCGCGGGCGAGATCGCGGTGCCCGCGTTCGTGTCGACGCTGTGCATCTGCATCGTGTTCGTGCCGATGTTCTTCCTGACGGGCGTCGCGCGCTTCCTGTTCGTGCCGCTCGCCGAAGCCGTGGTGTTCGCGATGCTCGCATCGTACGTGCTGTCGCGCACGCTCGTGCCGACGCTGGCGATGCTGCTGTTCCGCCCGCAGCAGGCCGGCACCGGCCCCGAGCACGCGACGTCGCGTTTCGCGCGGCTCCATCACGCGTTCAACGCCGCGTTCGAGCGGCTGCGCGCGTGGTACATCGTGCTGCTCAGCATCCTGCTGGTGCGCCGCCGCTTCTACGCGACGTGCTTCCTCGGCTTCTGCGTGCTGTCGACCGGCCTCGTGTTCGTGCTCGGCCGCGACTTCTTCCCGAACGCCGATTCCGGCAACATCCGGCTGCACATGCGCGCACCGACCGGCTACCGGATCGAGGAAACCGCGCGCCTCGCCGACCAGGTCGAGCGCGCGATCCGCGAAGTCGTGCCGCCCGACGAACTCGGCGCGATCGTCGACAACCTCGGGCTGCCGGTGAGCGGCATCAACCTGTCGTACAGCAACAGCGGCACGATCGGCACGCTCGACGGCGAACTGATGATCGCGCTGAAGCCGGGCCACCGCTCGACCCAGCACTACGTGCAGACGCTGCGCACGCTGCTGCCGCAGCGCTTCCCCGGCGTCGAGTTCTTCTTCCAGCCGTCGGACATCATCACGCAGATCCTCAACTTCGGTCAGCCGGCCGCAATCGACGTGCAGGTGCTCGGCAACGATCTCGCGAGTAACATGGCTATCGCGAGCAGCCTGATGAAAAAGATCAGGCAAATCCCCGGCACCGTCGATGTGCACGTCCTGCAGCGCAACGACGAACCGACCCTGGTGGCCGACATGGACCGTACGCGCATGCAGCAGCTCAGCCTCTCCGCGCAGAACGTCGCGCAGAACATGCTGATCTCGCTGTCCGGCAGTTCCCAGACGACCCCGTCGTTCTGGATCAACCCGCGCACCGGCGTCCAGTACCCGCTGCAGATCCAGACCCCGCAATACAACATCGCGTCGATCGACGACCTGCTCGGCACGCCGATTTCCGCGAGCGGGCGCACGGGCATGCCGCTGCAACTGCTCGGCAACCTCGTGCAGATCCACCCCGTCTCGAACCCGGCCGTGATCACGCATTACAACATCCGCCCGGCGATCGACCTGTACGTGAGCGTCGAGGGCCGCGACCTCGGCTCGGTCGCGGGCGCGATCGACCGGATCGTGTCCGACGCGCGCGCGACGCTGCCGCGCGGCACCGACCTCACGGTGCGCGGCCAGGTCGAGACGATGCGCACGTCGTACATCGGTCTCGGCGCGGGCGTCGCGATGGCGATCGTGCTCGTCTACCTGCTGATCGTCGTGAACTTCCAGTCGTGGCTCGATCCGCTGATCATCATCAGCGCGATGCCGGCCGCGCTCGCCGGCATCGCGTGGATGCTGTTCATCACCGGCACGCACCTGAGCGTGCCCGCGCTGACGGGCGCGATCATGACGGTGGGCGTCGCAACCGCGAACAGCATCCTGGTCGTGTCGTTCGCGCGCCAGCGCCTCGCCGCCGGCGCGCCGCCGCTCACGGCCGCGCTCGAGGCCGGCGCGACGCGGATCCGCCCGGTGCTGATGACGGCGCTCGCGATGATCATCGGGATGGTGCCGATGGCGCTCGGTCTCGGCGAAGGCGCCGAGCAGAACGCGCCGCTCGGCCGCGCGGTGATCGGCGGCCTGCTGTTCGCCACCGTTTCGACGCTGCTGTTCGTGCCGCTCGTGTTCGGCGGCGTGCATTCGCGGCTGGCCCGCCGGCGCGCGCGCCAGGCCGGACACTGACTTTCGCCCCTAGCCTTTAGACCCGGTCAATTCATGGAAGAGAAACATCACAGCTCCGTCGGCATCCAGGTGGACGAACACGGCATGCATCTGCCGACGCGCACGTCGGTGTCGCGGCGCGGGCGGGTCGTGCTGATCGTGGTCGGCGTGCTGCTGGCCGCGGGCGCCGCGCGCACGATCGTCGTCAACGTGCTGAACCGCAACCGGCTCGACGCGGTGGCCGAGCAGAACACGCGCCAGTACGTGAACGTCGTGCATCCGGTCGATGCGGCCACCGGCGGCAAGCTGACGCTGCCCGGCACGCTGCGCGGCTTCGTCGAGGCGCCGATCTATGCGCGCGCGAGCGGCTACGTGCTGCGCTGGCAGGCCGACATCGGCGCGCACGTGAAGCAGGGGCAACTGCTCGCCGAGCTCGACACGCCCGAGCTCAACCAGGAACTCGCGCAGGCCACCGCGCAGCGTCAGCAGGCGCAGGCCGCGCTCGCGCTCGCGAAGACGTCGTTCGACCGCGCGCAGCAACTGCGCCAGCGCGATGCGGTGTCGCAGCAGGAGCTCGACGACCGGCAAGGCGCGTTCAACCAGGGCAGCGCGAACCTCGCCGCGGCCGATGCGAACATGCGCCGGCTCACCGAACTGAAGGGCTTCCAGCGCATCGTCGCGCCGATCGACGGGATCGTCACGCAGCGCAACGTCGACGTCGGCGACCTCGTCAATTCCGGCAACGCGGGCCGCTCGCTGTTCACGGTCGTGCAGGCCGACCAGTTGCGCCTGTACGTGCAGGTGCCGCAGGCGTACGCGCAGCAGGTGAAGGTCGGCCAGCACGTGAGCGTCGCGCAGGCCGAGCTGCCCGGCCAGACCTTCGACGGCACGATCACGCGCACGTCCCAGGCGATCGACGTCGCGACGCGCTCGCTGCAGATCGAGATCACGCTGCCGAACCCGGACGGACGGCTGCTCCCCGGCTCGTATGTGCAGGCGACGCTGCCGATGACACCGGTCGGCCGCCTGCAGATTCCGGCCAACACGCTGCTGTTCCGCGCCGAAGGGCCGACCGTCGCAGCCGTCGACGCGAACGGTCAGGTGCACCTGAAGGCGGTGACGATCGCGCGCACGATCGGGCAGACGCTCGAAGTCGACGGCCCGCTCACGCCGAACGACCGCCTCGTCGCGAACCCGAGCGATGCGCTCTCGAACGGCGACACCGTCATCGTGCAGGCGCCGCCGGCCGTGAAGCCGGCGTCCGCCGCCGCGGGAGCGAAGTCGTGAGCGCGATGCGCGCCCGCCTGCGCCCCGCCGCGGTCCTGGCCGCCATCGCGGTCGCGGCCCTTGCCGGCTGCACGGTCGGCCCCGACTACCGGCGCCCCGCCGTCGAGACGCCGGCCGCGTGGCGGCTCGACCCGGCCGACGCGTACTGGCACCCGGCCGCGCCCGCCCGTGCGCCGCTCGATCCGGCCTGGTGGACCGCCTTCGGCGACGCGCAGCTGGACACGCTTGAAGCCGACGCGTTGCGCAACAACCAGAACCTGAAGGCCGTCGCCGCACGCTACGACCAGGCGAAGGCGACGCTCGCGTCGGTCGCGTCCGCGCAGTATCCGGCCGTCGGCCTGAACGCGAGCGGCCAGCGCTTCAAGATCTCCGCCGACCGGCCGCAGACCAACTACGCGACGCGCAGCATGTCGACCGTGCAGAACGACATCCAGGTCGCCGCAAGCGTCAGCTACGAACTCGACCTGTTCGGCCGCGTGCGGCGCAGCGTCGAATCCGCGCAGGCCAGCTCCGAGCAGGCGCGCGACGATTTCGCGAACGCGCGCCTCGTGCTGACCGCCGATCTCGCGTCGAGCTACTTCGCGCTGCGCGAGCTCGACAGCGAGATCGACGTCGTCAAGCGCTCGATCGACCTGCAGCAGAAGGCGCTCGACTACGTGAGCGCGCGCCACGACCTCGGCGCGGTGTCCGGCCTCGACCTGCTGCAGCAACGCGCGCAGCTCGACGCGACGCGCACGCAGGCGCAGCTGCTGATCCAGCAGCGCGCGCAGGTCGAGACCGCGATCGCGACGCTGGTCGGCACGCCGGCCCCCGAATTCTCGCTGCCGCCGCGCGTGGTGCCGATCAACGCGCCCGCGCTGCCGACCGGGATGCCGAGCGACCTGCTGCAGCGGCGCCCGGACGTCGCGTCGGCCGAGCGCGCGATGGCCGCCGCGAACGCGCAGATCGGCGTCGCGCGCGCCGCGTACTTCCCGCGCATCGCGCTGTCGCCGGACATCGGCTGGGACGCGACGCGCTTCTCCGGGCTGTTCACCGTGCCGGCGCTGCTGTGGTCGATCGGCGCGTCGGTCAGCCTGCCGCTGTTCGAAGGCGGCAAGCTGAAGGCCGGCGTCGATTTCGCGCAGGCCGGCTACGTGGCCGCGCAGGCCAGTTACCGGCAAACCGTGCTCACCGCGTTCCAGGAGGTGCAGAATGCGGTGACGGGCCTGGCGGTGCTGGCCGAAGCCGCGCAGCAGGCGTCGGCGGCCGTCGACGACGCGCGCAAGCTCGTGTCGCTCGCGCAGGACCGTTATGCCGGCGGCCTCACGCCGTTCATCGACGTGCTGACGGCCCAGCAGCAGTTGCTGACGAGCGAGCGTCAGGCCGTGCAGATCCAGGGCCAGCGTGCGGCGCTCGTCGTGTTTCTCGCGAAGGCGCTCGGCGGCGGCTGGGACGGCGGCGCGACAGGCGGCGCCACGCCGACCGACGTCGCGGCGGCAACCCTCCAGCCCGCCGCGAGCGTCGGCCCCTAACCCGGTTACAAGGACACACCCATGAAGGTCCTGATCGTCGAAGACGAACCGAAAGTCGTCGAATACCTGAAGAGCGGCCTGACCGAGGAAGGCTGGGTCGTCGATACCGCGCTGGACGGCGAGGACGGCGCGTGGAAGGCCGTCGAATTCGAATACGACGTGGTCGTGCTCGACGTGATGCTGCCGAAGCTCGACGGCTTCGGCGTGCTGCGCGCATTGCGCGCGCAGAAGCAGACGCCCGTGATCATGCTGACCGCGCGCGACCGCGTCGACGATCGCGTGCGCGGGCTGCGCGGCGGCGCCGACGACTATCTGACCAAGCCCTTCTCGTTCCTCGAACTGATCGAGCGGCTGCGCGCGCTCACGCGCCGCGCGCGCGTGCAGGAATCGACGCTGATCTCGATCGGCGACCTGCGCGTCGACCTGATCGGCCGGCGCGCGTCCCGCGACGGCACGCGCCTCGACCTGACCGCGCAGGAATTCCAGCTGCTCGGCGTGCTCGCGCGGCGCAGCGGCGAGGTGCTGTCGAAGACGACGATCGCCGAACTCGTGTGGGACGTGAACTTCGACAGCAACGCGAACGTCGTCGAGACGGCGATCAAGCGCCTGCGCGCGAAGCTCGACGGCCCGTTCGCGGAGAAGCTGCTGCACACGATCCGCGGCATGGGCTACGTGCTCGAAGCGCGCGAGGACGCCGACAGCGAGAGGCACGCATGAAACGCTCGATCACCCTGCGTCTGTCGGCGATGTTCGGCATCGTGTCGCTGCTCGTGTTCACGCTGGTCGGCTGCGGGCTGTTCGTGATGATGGAGCGCCAGCTGTTTGCCGAACTGCGCGCGACGATCGACACGCGCGCGAAGGTCGCGCAGATGATCGTGTCGCACGCGACCACCGCCGCGCGCGGCCGCCTGATGCAGGAAAAGCTCGCCGATCTCGAACCGCCCGACGGGTCGACGCGTTACCAGATCGACAGCCCCGACGCCAACTTCCGCTTCGGTCATCCGGTCGACGGCGTGCCCGTCGGCAAGCCGTTCGGTGCGTTCCAGCAATACGCGCTCAACCACAGCAGCTACGACGTGATGACGAAGACCGTCCCGATCGCGGGCAGCGGCGAGCGCCCCGACCTGAAGCTGATCGTCGCGTCGTCGTGCGAGCGCACGCAGCGGATGCTGCGCCGTTTCGTGTGGACGCTCGCCGCGCTGATCGCGATCGCCACCGTCGTCACGCTGCTGCTGAGCCGCGCGGTCGCGCGCTTCGGGCTCGCGCCGCTCGAACGGCTGTCGCAGGACGCTGCGGCGATCAACGCCACCGACCGCCGCCAGCGGCTGCACACCGACGCGTTGCCGACCGAGCTGCGCGATCTGGCCGCGTCGTTCAACGGCGCGCTCGAGCGCATCCAGCAGACCTATGCGCGGCTCGAGGCCTTCAACGCGGACGTCGCGCACGAGCTGCGCACGCCGATCAGCATTTTGATCGGCCAGACCCAGGTCGCGCTGACGAGCCGCGACCGCTCGGTCGACCGGATGCGCCAGACGTTGCAGTCGAACCTCGAGGAGTTCGAGCGTCTGCGCGTGATCATCAACGACATGCTGTTCCTGTCGCGCAGCGATCGCGGCGAGCGCGCGACCGACCTGAAGCACGTGTCGCTCGCCGACGAAGTGCGGCGCATGCTCGACTTCCTCGAGATTCCGCTGGACGAGGCGCAGTTGCGCGCCGAACTGCACGGCGATGCGCGCGCGGCCGTCGACCCGTCGCTGTTCCGCCGCGCGATGACCAACCTGCTGATCAACGCGATCCAGCATTCGGCGCCCGGGGCGACGCTGAACGTGACGATCACGCCGCGCGACACGCTCGTCGACGTGTCGGTCGCCAACCCCGGCGAGCCGATCGACCCCGTGCAGCGCTCGCACGTGTTCGAGCGCTTCTACCGGCTCGAGGAAGCGCGCGCGAACAGCAAGGAGAACCACGGGCTCGGGCTGTCGATCGTCAAGGCCGTCGCGGAGATGCACGGCGGCAGCGTGTTCGTCGCGTGCTCGGGCGGCGTCAATACGTTCGGCTTCTCGGTGTCGACGCAGGCGTGCAGCGTCGGCCCGATACGCTCAGCCGACGCGGGCGACGCGGGCGACCCGCACGCGCTGCGACCGACGCACGCGCCGCGCGCGATGCACTGACGGCACCGCGCCGCCCAGGGCAGTTTTCTTCAATACGGACACGCGCGGCTTCTTTAGTCTCGATGCGACTTTCACATTCGCATGGAGACACATGATGAGCATGCTGGTTTCGATGGCCGCGTTCGCGCTGGCGTCGTCGATCACGCCCGGTCCCGTCAATATCGTCGCGCTCGGCGCGGGCGCGCGCCACGGCCTCGGCGCGAGCCTGCGCTATGCGGCCGGCGCGACGCTCGGCTTCGTCGCGCTGTTTCTGCTGATCGGCCTCGGGCTGCACGCGGCGCTCGCGCGCTGGCCGATGCTGACCACGGCCACCCAATGGTCGGGGATCGCGTTCCTGCTTTACCTCGCGCTGCGGCTCGCGCTCGACGACGGCCGGCTGTCGACCGATCCGGCCGGTCCGGACGCGCCAAACGTCGCCGGCCCGTCGGCGGCGGCCGGCGCGGCGATGCAATGGCTGAATCCGAAGGCGTGGCTTGCATGCGTGGCCGCGATGGGCGCGTATGCGGCCGATGGCGGTCGCGCGCAGGTGTGGCAATTCGCGGCGCTGTATCTGGTGATCTGCTTCGCGTCGATCTCGTGCTGGGGGTATGCAGGTGCGTCGCTGCGGCACTGGCTCGCGAACGCGCGGCGGATGCGACTGTTCAACCGCGCGATGGCGCTGCTGCTCGCGGGCAGCGCCCTTTATCTGCTCGACGTCTAGCGTCGTCGCTTCGAACGCGTGTTGCTGCGGGCGGCGGGCAGCGGGCGGCGAGCCGTCGCCGGCCGCTGCGGTGCCGGCATGGGCCGGCCCTTTCCCCGCTCAGTTCGCGGCGCTTCGATATTGGCCCGGCGTGGCGGCCGCGATGCGCCGGAACGCGCGCTGGAAATGCGCCTGGTCCGCAAAGCCCGCATCGAGCGCGACCTCGGCAATCGGCCGGCCGCGGCGCAGTTCCGCGCGGCCGTACTGCACGCGACGGTCGACCAGGAACGCATGCGGCGTCATCCCGTAGCGGGCGTTGAACGCGCGGATCAGGTAGGACGGCGACAGGTCGGCGGCCGCGCAGATCGCATCGAGGGTGACGGCCTGACGGCAATGCGCGGCGATGTAGTCGGCCGCGCGCGCGAGCTTCGCGTTGTCGGTCCCGCGCCGCGTATCGACGGGCAGTTCGCGATCGAGCGCGCCGTGCAGCCGCGTGAAGAATTCGACCGCCGCGCTTTCCTTGCCGAGCGGATCGACACCGGGTGCCACGAGCGTGCGGTAAAAGCCGCCGAACTGCGCGAACAGGTCGCGCCGCTCCGTCAACTTCGGCGAAAAGCCGCGAAAATCGCTGTTCGGGTCGCGCCCGAGCGCATGCTGCAGCCGCGCGAGCCAAGGCACGTCGACATAGACCATCCGGTACGCCCATGCGTCGGGGCCATACGGATTGCACGCATGCACCTGCTCCGGATCGATGATCACGAGCACGCCGCGCCCGACGTGTTCCTTCGTCGCGCCGTTCAGGTAAGTGCTCGTGCCGCCGACGATCGCGCCGAGCGAAAACGTGTCGTGCGTGTGTTTCGCGTAGCAGATCGTCCGGCCGTCGTCGACGGTGCGCGCCTCGATGAACGGCAGCGCGGCGTCGCGCCAGAACGGCGACGGCACGGCGAGGGGGGTGGCGGAACGGCTCACGCGACGGGCTCCCGGATCGGATGGCGAACGCACACCGTACAAGACTGCGCGGCGCGATGCAACCGCGAACCGACGCTTCGCGGCCGGATCGCCTAAGCTTTGATTTCGGCCGCCGCGGCAGACGCGGCGGGTTCCGTTTCCCTCTTCCAACCGGTAACTCTGCACTTCGATCTGCGCGGCCAACGGCATCGCAGCAGGTCGTCGAATCCAGAAGCGGTGGTCACGGTCAACTCGCAAACCGCCCCTGGATTCGCCTGCAGCCGCCACCGTCCGAATCTCTGCATGAACAACACGTGGCCCCCTCAACGGACAGGCATTGCGATTTAGCTCTGCCGCGTGACGACAATCTCGACGCGTCGGTTTTGCGAACGCCCATCCGTCGTTTTGTTGTCGCCGACCGGATCGGCATCGCCCTTGCCGACGGCTTCGAGACGATTGGCCGGGATGCCAGCAGCTTGCAGCATCTGCATCACATGCGTCGCACGCTCGTGCGACAGTGCCTGATTCGACGCGAACTGGCGGCTGCGGATCGGTATGTTGTCCGTGTAGCCGGTGACCGTCACCTGGCCCGGCACCTTGGCGATCTCGCCCGCAATCTTCGCAATCAGTGGGGCGACCGTCGCCTTCACTGACGCACCGCCCGGCGGGAACATCGCATCGCCCCGGAACGTCACCGAGCTGTAGTGCGGATCCTCATCGACGCTCACGGTACCCGCTGCGATCTCGCTTTTCAGCAGCTGTTTCAGGTGCAGGGCCTGCGATGCGGATGGCGGCCCCATGTGGCCAATGTCGGCGATCTGCTTCTGGACTTCGGCCGCGCGGGTCGCAAGCCGGTACTTGTCATAGCCATACATGCCCAGCAGGATCACCGACAGCACCGCGACCGTGATCCATACGGGGAAGTTGTAGAACGACACGCGCCTGCCATTCGTATCCGGTCGCCAGTTCGGCGACAGTTCCACCGGCACAGGTTCCCGTCGCGACATGAACTCATCGTAGAGCCGCTGCCTCACGGCCTCGTGCTTGCGGTGACCGTCCGTTTCGAGTCGGTAGCGGCCCTCGAAGCCGAGACTCAGTACGCGGTGGATCACTTCGAGCAGATCACGGTGTTCGTCCGGATCGTTCATCAGCCGGCCGATCAGCAGATAAATCTTGTCGCCGCCCTGACGGTCTTCGTGAAAGACTGTTGCGAGGCCGTTCGTGATCCACGCCACCCCGTTTTCGCAGTTCTGCCCCCAGGCCGTCTGCATCGCTACCTCATCGAGCGCCGTGCACAGGCAGTAACGCGCGCCGATCATGTGATCGCGCCTAATACTCGCCTGCTCGCACAGCTTCTGGAATATGCGCATCTCCTGTTCGAGCAGCGAGCGCAGCGCGGGGATGGCGTCTGTATCAAGATATTTCGGCATATCCGCCTGGACGCGCAGCAGCGGCCGGGCCGCTTCCAGCAATGGATTCCGGTGGGCGCGAACCGCTGCCAGGCGTTCGCCGAAAGGTTCGGGCGGCGGAATCTCCTTGGGCGCGTCAGGCGGTGTTGAGGCTTCGCTGGGTTGAGTGTTCATGGTTTCAGATGCGTACAGCGCCGAGTGCGGTCAGGCACGCAGCACGGGCTCTCTTGATGGATTGTTGAAACGCAGCGGGAAAAACGCGACACAGGCGGCGTTGACCCGAAGGTCATTGAGGCGGAATGACTGCCGGTGATGGAGGCGCAGCCGATGCAGCGCGAGCGCCATCGTCTGGCGCGTCGATGAACTCTATCGATTTGACTACGGTTAGAGCGAAAGGCAAGAGGTCGCTTTTCTGGTAAAAGGGACGAGCGATTTGTGGTGTGCCGCCGCATAGCATGACCGGGGGATGGCGCAAACAAAACGCAAACCGGCGGTCACGCGTCTTTGGATCACCGTTCGTCTGCTCTTGAGTTACGGCGATGCCCGTGCTATTTGCTGCCTCCAGAGGAAATATCCGAGTGACCGGCTTCAGCAAGGCTGCGTCTTCAGCGGACAACGCAGAAAAATCCTCTTTCCATTGCTTTCCGTTTTCGTCAAATGATGCGGAAACAATATTTCGGATTGCCTCAGCGTCATTAGAATTCGCACACTCAAACTGTAGATAAAGTTCCCCAAGCCCCGTTCGTCGATACGGAAAGTGGTCGAGCACATATCTCGTTTCGGTAACACGGGCGTTATAAGGATCGACAAGTCTGATCGGGCATTGAACTCCATCCGTGGTAACGACAATCTGCTTGACTTCCTTGGTCGGCTGTTCAGCATGTCCGGAGGTAGCCCAGCAAAACGTCAGGCAAAATCCAACCGCCGCTGTAATCACGGTCCTGATCATTTGAAGGAGCTTTAGTGCAACCTGTTTTTGCTTTGTCATACGTGCCTCAATATCTGATTTTCCGGCATCTCGCCCGGTTGCTCCTACGCCGGGAATCTTGTTTCGCCTCACGCCGACAACGCGATAGCGTCGGCCAGACAGTGAGCATCAAAGTCAAAATGCCGCGACAAACAAGTCCAGAATGTCCTTACTGGCGATTGTTTTCACCATCGTTATGTAGCCGAGTACTCTTTGACGAGATACGCTTTCCATTTCTGAACAGATCGATGTAGGAGAATGAGTCACCTGTTGACGGATCGCAGTATGTGCCCTCCTTGCTGCGAAGATGCAGTCGGTTCAGACGATCCACCGAATAGCGCTCTATCCAGTTCTCACATGCACTTATGTGAAAGCATGCTCCAATGACCTGACGCACCTTCGGATCGGACGCTACGCAAGGAACATTGCTGAAGTCTTTGCTAAGCTTGTATCTTTTTGTTACCGGATCGAACAAATACACGTCATAAAATTTCTCGATGTTACCCGCAGATCTAAATACTTTTATATCTATGTATCCGTCAAAATTCAGGTCTTCATATGCGATGTCATCTTTCGAAGCCGGATGTGATACGTGGAGCACCTGAGACTGTCCTAGCGGGGTTATCACAAACACCGCGCCATCCGACACTTCCGTAACAATTGACGCCTCCCCTGCGCATACCGTTGAAAATAAATTCACAAAGAATGTTACATAAAGAGCGACAGATATGAGTTTGTTCACTTATAAATCACTCGCACCTGTGCCACGAAGCCGATTCCATCGAGAATAATATCCGTTAACATCTGCGCCGCTTTCACTTCGACTGACCGAGTGAATCGAGAATCCTCCGAGCACGATTGATCGCTTGCGTACGTGCCGGCCCGCTCCGCACGTTCTCACTCGTACCTAGCCAGTACACGAAGGAGTAAGTTTTATTCCCGGTTGCCTTAACTGCTGCGTAGCACTCTCCGCCATAAGGATCGGATCTGCCACGCTTGTCCATTGATGGACATAGCGGGAAAGCTTCGTACACGTCTCCGTCGTGAATCTCTCGATGCGTTACCGTCGAGGTTGTGTGAAATATGGCTAAGCGGCCGGTGTCGACGTCGAGCCAGTAAGGTTTGGCTTGATTTTCATTACTGGCACATGTAGACAGCGATTCGCCGCAAACGGTTATCGAATCAACAATGCCGTCACCACGCCGCATCAAATCGTAAAAGCGCACCTTGCCGTCGGACGCGGATTCGCTCGGCGGCTCGATCTTTTTGTATAGATTTGACGGATATACAAAACTAACGAACCTATCAAAATAAATAGTGACAGGATAAGCCGTCTTGCCCAGCGCACCCGACGGGAAAATACATGCATACGCGATCAAAATCGTGATACGTAACAATATATTCATATCGTCTCCCTAACGACACTGCATATCCGAAATGAGTGGCAACGACTATTTTTCAGCCCGGCGACCGCTCCATTAATAGCTTTTGTCACTTTCTCGACAATTTCAACCGTCATTCCGTCGCTGGCGGCGACGTTTATCCGCACCTCCTGCTCAAACAACGAGCGCAGCGCGAGAGTCGCGTCCGTATCAAGATGTTCCGGCACATCCATCAGGACGCGCAGCAGCGGCCGGGCCGCTTCCAGCAATGGATTCCGGCGGGCACGAACCGCTACAATGCGTTCGCTGAAAGGTTCCGGCTGAGAAATCTCCTTGGGCGCGTCAGGCGGTGGTAAGGCTTCGCTGGGTTGAGTGTTCATGGTTTCAGATGCGTACAGCGCCGGGTGCGGTCCGGCACGCAGCGCGGGCGCTCTTTTCAGTTTGTTGAAACGCACCGTGGAAAACGCGACACTGGCAGCCTTGAGCCGAAGGTCATTTGGGCGGAGTGACTGCCGGTGATGGAATCGCAGCCGATGCAGCGCGAGCGCCATCGTCTGGCGCGTCGATGAACTCTATCGATTTGACTACGGTTAGAGCGAAAGGCAAGAGGTCGCTTTTCTGGTAAAAGGGACGAGCGATTTGTGGTGTGCCGCCGCATAGCACGACCGGGGGATGGCGCAAACAAAACGCAAACCGGCGGTCACGCGTCTTTGGATCACCGTTCGTCTGCTCTTGAGTTACGGCGATGCCCGTGCTATTTGCTGCCTCCAGAGGAAATATCCGAGTGACCGGCTTCAGCAAGGCTACGTCTTCAGCAGACAACGCAGAAAAATCCTCTTTCCATTGCTTTCCGTTTTCGTCAAATGATGCGGGAACGATATTTCGGATTGCCTCAGCGTCATTAGAATTCACACACTCAAACTGTAGATAAAGTTCCCCGAGCCCCGTTCGTCGATACGGAAAGTGGTCGAGCACATATCTCGTTTCGGTAACACGGGCGTCATAAGGATCGACAAGTCTGATCGGGCATTGAACTCCATCCGTGGTAACGACAATCTGCTTGACTTCCTTGGTCGGCTGTTCAGCATGTCCGGAGGTAGCCCAGCAAAACGTCAGGCAAAATCCAACCGCCGCTGTAATCACAGTCCTGATCATTTGAAGGAGCTTTAGTGCAACCTGTTTTCGCTTCGTCATACGCGTCTCAATATCTGATTTTCCGGCGTCTCGCCCGGCTGCCCTTGCGCCGGGAACTTTGTTTCGCCTAACACCGACAACGCGACTGTGGCGCGTTTGTCGCATGGTCATCCGCATGGACGAGAAACTGGCCGTCCGTGAAGCCGAGAATGCCCTTCGGGCTGATTTCGAGTTCAGTACCACCGCCATTCAGGCGGATGCCCTGCTTGGCAGTCAGGTTGATCCAGTCAGTTATGCTCATCAGTTCAAGTACCTTCTTCGCGACGATCTCGACGTTGTCGCCCTGTGCCTCGACACGCACATTGCCCGACGCCGCAACCAGCTTGATACCGAGCTTGTGGACAAACAGCGAAAACGCCTCCGCATACAAGTTGTACTCGTAGTCGATCAAATAGATTGAGAGGCTGCGCCAGAGCAGAGCCGGCGTAGCCTCCAATGGCACGGTGGTTACTGATGCGGGCGGACTGTCGGTGATGGAACTGTAGCCGATGCACCGCGCGCGCCATCGCCTGACGTATCAATGAATTCGATACTGCGCAGCAGTTGCATGACCTCAGGCTCGACGCTTTTGTGTTTGCCGTAGAGAGCATCGACAGACGTCCCTCCAAATAGGGTTGCTCCGCTGAGTGACGTTAAGCAGAAGCCCAGATTTCTGCCGCGGTTTTGCTCGTCGCCCGTTGTATCGCTTTCGATACGCACCGCGCCTGATCCATTGACGCTGCGAAGTTCGCGCACTTCTACGTGAGCGGCTTTGGGAGGCGGCCCCTGATCCAAGGTATCCCACGCGACCCAGCCGTGGGCGGTATGCTCCACACCACCGAATTCGTGGCAAACCTGCACCGGAGGGCGCGTGTCACATCCAAACTGAATATGGAAGGCGTTCGGAAGAGTCTTTCTTCTTAGCTCCACGTTATAGTCAGCATAGGGGGGCGATCCGCTAGGATTGGCCCTCAACTCTCCACCAAAGGTATCGGTAAGCTTGAATTCGCAGGCACCGACATTCGCCACGTGCACGATCGGTGAAATCACCTTTGGGTCATAAGCGGATGACGTCACGGCCAGAAATAGAAGGGCCATACATCCAAACAATATTGAAAGCTTTACCACGAAGTTCTCCGCTGGAAGTTTTCCGGCCATTCTTTCGCAACTCCATGTGCATCGGGAAATGATGGCGTATCGGTTAGTACTACGAGCGCGTTTGCATAAGCGCTGTAACGATCGGTAAGTCCGATAACAGAGTAGTGGCCATAGACCGCGCCCGGAATGTTAACCATCGCGGCCGTCCTGCGTGCAGTTTCGTTGCTGTAGTACACCTGCTGACCATGCACCACCGACACGCTATGGCGCACGTTAGGGTGTAGTTCGTCCGCGTACTGCAACGCAGTTTCAGTCGCATGAGGCGAGGACGAGCTGAATTGGAACTTGGTCCAGTAAAAGCCTGCGCTTTGTGCGGCATCGTCCGGGTTATTAGCAACATCCTGACGCCATTGCAGAGTCTGACTGGTCGGTGGAATCGGAATTGGCGCGCGCCCACGCCACCGGAAGTAGTTGTAGTAGTTGTTATTGCCGTGATTCAGGTTGCCGTGGGGCGCGGTCAGTTGCAGGAAGCCCCGCCCGTACCAGCCGTTATGCAATGCGGCATTTCTTCCGCCCCCCTCTTCGAGGGACCTGAACCAGTCACTTTCAACCGTCGCCTGTGCAAAAAATGCTGCTATGCGAGATGGCGTGGTAATACCGTACTTCCGCAGCGACTTGTTTAGTTCGACACGATAGCGTTGAATAATTGCATCAGTACGGCCGTTATGTGGAACGGGTTCCCAATGGTGTTGACCATGCCCATCCTTGCGGACGATATGCATCGGCAGCAACTGCTGCATCTCGGCCTTGCTCAGCCATGTGCATTTTCTCAGGTGTTCGATAAATGCCTTCGGTGGAAAGTGCCAGCATTCAGCGACAGACGGCAGGTCAGACGCCTGGATGTCCTCCCAAAACGCGAGCGCTTCAATGTGGGCCTTCAGCGTGTCGAAGTCTTCCCCGGTAAGCGGTGCCGCCAGCGCCTCATGCGGCGACTTGAGCCATCCCCAGCGCGCGTCGATATCCTGCTTCGCCCATTCAACAGGGAATTTGCAGATCGCCTGCGCCATGCGTTTCCGCACGTCCCCGCTATGCAGCGCTTCTTTCGCTTCCGCATGCGTAACCTGACCATCGCCGTCGAGGTCGAGCCACCGTTTGATCGTTGACGACTCGCACAGGCTATCGGGTGTCGCATCGTCGTCGATCAGACTCCAGCCCGCCCAGTGTGGAAAATCCGCGTCGCTGTAGACGCTGATTCCCGCATACGGCGTGGCACCGTGGTGACCTTCTTTCTTTGGAGCGTTCAGGTTGATCCAGCCGGTACCATCAGGCGTGGCAATCTTGCGCCAGTGGCCGAATTTCACGTTTGCGGGCATCGGCTCGCCGATCGCACGGCCAAGGCGCAGCATTTCGTAAATCAGGCTGGGCGCAGGCGCTGCAGGCGCGGGTGCGGCGGGATTGGTGCTGCCATCGCGGTACTGCCTGTTCAGACGCATGGCTTCGGCGTACAGGCTGTACTCGTAGCCGTGTGTTTTCACCGGTTCGCCGACTCGAACGCAACGACCGTCGCTGGCCAGCGTAAACGTCGTGAGCGTGCAATCGCCTCTTTCGTAATGCATCTGGATGAGCAGATCGACCGCCGTCGTACCGGCAGCCGGCTGTGTCTGCACCGAAGGGTGCGGCCCTTGAGGAGGCTCAGTGTCATCGCGCCGGTAAGGATGCGGCCAATTCGCAAAGAACTTGAGACCCTTGGGCACCTTGAACCAGATATCGCCGTAGATCGCATCCGTGCGGCCCTGCGTTGCAGTGAGCGGCCCCGTCGTCCGTCCCACCAACTTCTTAAGGTTGGCCGTGTCGCAAACGATCTCGAAATGTATCTGGCCGCGCTGCCCATAGATCTGCCCAGGCATACCAAGCAGGTCCTTTCGGTAGACAGGCTTGCCAAGCTTGACCGTGACGCTTTGCAGATGCATGTAGATCGAGTAGAAGGTGACTTTTGCACCATCGCCTTCGCCAATCTCGGTCGTATGTTTGATCACGACGCAACCATCGTCAGTGCGGACATTGCGGTATTGCAGCGCGGGCTTCTCGCTTGCGTCGGTCTGGCGGACATAGACGACTTCGCCGTCGGCAATTGCGCGCACCGGCTCGGACTGGCCGTTCGCGGCCTTGGGCGCGACGAGATGAGGGCCGCCGTGCCAACCGAGGCTATAGCTCACCGGATAGGCGCCGTTACCGGGAGCGCATTCCTGCATACCGGACTGACAGATGTCATGATCCGGCACGACAGTATTACCGGCGGTGGCCGAGTCCATTTCATGCCCGGTCCCGGACGGTTGGGATGGCAGGAACGGCGGGCTGATGATCATTGATTAAGATTCCTTGATGGTCACAGCGAAAACGGAAATGCCTGATTCACTTTCCCGGACGGGAACGACGGAAAATCAGCAGGTTTCGACTGTGGCGCGTCCGTCGCATGGTCATCCGCATGGACGAGAAACTGGCCGTCCGTGAAGCCGAGAATGCCCTTCGGGCTGATTTCGAGTTCAGTACCACCGCCATTCAGGCGGATGCCCTGCTTGGCAGTCAGGTTGATCCAGTCTGTCGTGCTCATCAGTTCAAGTACCTTCTTCGCGACGATCTCGACGTTGTCGCCCTGTGCCTCGATACGCACATCGCCCGACGCCGCAACCAGCTTGATACCGAGCTTGTGGACAAACAGCGAAAACGCCTCCGCGACACTTGCGTAAAACGACTTGCGCGCGGCAATGCCGACGTGGCCGCCCGTCGTAAGCGCGAGATTTTCGTCACTCGCAATGTGTGTGCTGCCCGCAGTGGTGGTTTCGATACCGGCCGGACTGGCGAACACCAGATGCGGCGTGCTCATCTCGGGATGCGGCTCGTCGCTGGTCGGCGTGCCGCCCCGAATGGCATCGTTCTGCGCCTTGATCGCCGTCGTGACCTCGCTCTGGCCGGCGTCCACCTGCTGCGCTTCATGCTGCTGCGCGAGCCTGGTCAAGCTCAAGTGAATGTCGCGCGCCTGCGTCAGGCGCTGGACCGTCTCGCCCATATCCTTCGCGTGCGACCTCGCACCGTTGCGCGCTTCGGTCGTGATCAGCAACCCCATCGCCGCGCGCACGACTCCCCACAAGTCGGTGCGAAGATCAAAGCCCTTGCCACGTGCGTCTTGCCGTCCCTTGTTGCCCAGGATGCGCCGCACGAAACCGAGACTCAGTTGCGAGGTGCCATAGTCGCTAGATAGCTGCGTCTGGATTTCGCCGTTCGTGTCGTCCTGCACGAAGTGATTCGACTGACCGCATTTCAGTCCACGACTGCGGAAGCCCGAGAGCGCCTGATTGTCCGGCAGCGCCCAGGCTGGCTGGTTGAACGCGTTCACCACGCGCCCTGTCACCACCGGCAGGTCAGGGTCGCCGTTGATGTGTTCCACCAGTACTTCCTGGCCGATGCGCGGCAGGTGCGTCGCACCGAACTGGTTGCCCTGCCACGGTGACGATACGCGCACCCAGCAGCTTGACGTGTGATCGTGCGCTCCCAACCGGTCCCAAAGGAACTGGACTTTCACGCGGCCATATGCGTCGGTCCAGATTTCCTGATCCGCAGGGCCTGTTACGACCGCGTATTCCGGGCCGGACGTGCGCGGCTTCGTGAGGGTCTGCGCCGAGCGGAATATTTCACTCGTGGGCTGGATTTCGAATTCCGTCGTGCAACGGTAGTGCTGGCCGATACCGCTCGCCTGGGCCACTTCCTCAATCGTAAGCGTGCTCGAGACGACCAGATATTCACGATTGGCCGCCTGCTGCGGGCAGCGTTCGAGCGTGAAAGTCTGCCCGGTCACGAGGCCACGCAGATTGCCCATTCCCTTCGCGCGCAGGCCGGAGCAACGAAGCGCATCCATGCGCACCCGCACCAAATAGTCCGCCTCGCGCGTCGCATCGTTATGCGCCCCGGACAGGCCGCTCACGCCGGCCTGCGGCTGCGCGTAGTCGCCCCATCCGTAGTGCTCCTGACCGGCATGCGCGGTGTCGCGTGGGTTTTCATCGCGGCTCGTGAGGTCTGCGCGCGGACCGGTATAGTCGTAATCCACACGCGTGACGCGTCCGGTCGTGAGATGGTTTTCTACCGACAGCTCATGGATGTGCTCTTGATCGATATGCTTGCCACCCGGCCCCTCGTAGCGGATCACACGGTACGCCTCGCCATGCGGTCGGTGCGCGCCAATCGAATCACAGAGGATCAGCCGGTGACGTCCGTTACCATGATCAAACCAGAAATAGATGCCCCATTCCTGCCACAGGCGGCAGACGAATCCGAAATCGCTCTCCCAGTTTTGCCGTTGAATGTCGCGCTTCGGGTAATTCCCGGCCAACCATTTTTCGACCGGAAACATATAGGCGGACAGTACGGCGTCCGTGATCTCCATGACATCCATGTCCTGGAACAGGCGACAGTCCTGGTTCTTCGTGGCAAGCCACAGCCACGGGCGCAGCGTTAGTTCGTACACCATCGCGCGACCTTCCTCGCGCACGAAGCGTGCGGAGGTGACCATGCCGGTGATCTCGCGTGTGCCCGCGCCGATATTGCCCATGCCGGTGTTGCCCGGCATGCCGGGAACAAAGTTGCCGCCTCCCTCGATCTCGACTAACACTGTGACCTCGGTGCCAATCAGTTTGTCCAGATCGACATTGGCAGTGATGCTCGGTGAGAACGCCAGCGTATCCGCGGTCTTCAGTTCGAGCGTGTAGCAGAACAGCTCGCCAAGCGTTTCGGTACCCGACAGACGTGCCGGCACCAGAACTGGCGTACCGTTGAATACCGGCAGTGCCGCGCCAACAACAGCCAGCGTGCGAGACTGAAGAAAGTCAGGCATGGGGTAGATCCTTGCAGAAAATCAGCCGCGATGGGCGCGCTTGCCGGTGGCGACGATAGGGAAGGTGCCGCCACACTTCGGGCACGCAACCGGATGGCCGTCGAGCGCGACGGTGATACACGGTGTTTCAGATCGAGGGTCGCCTCGAATATCTTGCCGCCGTGATCGGTCGCATTGCCAAGCTACGCCATGTCGCGACCCCGTTCGTTTCATGCAGACTTCCCTTTGGCGTTTACTTTCTGGCTGTTAAAGGCCAGACATGCAGGCTAGCCAACTACATGAAATCGTCGAATAAAACGTGCCCCAAATATTTCTCCATTTTTTCTCAAGGCACAATCGGACAATTCTGAAAAATTGGCCTCGAATCAATGCGCCCGGGCCGCTTTACATTGATTGACCTGCGCCAGATTCTGGCTAATATGACTTCTATCGGGATGGTCAAAATTTGATCCCAAACAAAAAGCCCGCGTGTAGCGGATTTTTTATTTCAAAATCTATTGGGCGTCGGAGCCGCTCGGCTTTCGTATTCGGTTACACGCCTTCCAAGAAGATTGTCTAGAAGCACGTTCGTCGCAACGGACCTCAATCCACTACGCGAGATGCTTGCCTAAGCTTTGATTTCGGCCGCCGCGGCAGACGCGGTGGGTTCCGTTTCCCTCTTCCAACCGGTACATTCATGCATATCGATCTGACAGGCAAAACCGCGGTCGTCACCGCTTCCACCGCCGGCATCGGGCTGGCGATCGCCGAAGGGCTCGCGCGGGCGGGCGCACGTGTCGTCGTCAACGGACGCAGCGACAAGTCGGTCGATGCCGCGCTCGCGCATCTGCGCAGCGCGGTCCCCGGCGCGGACGTCGACGGCGTCGCCGCCGACCTGTCCGATGCCGCCGGCGTCGCGCGCGTCACGCAGCACACGCCGGAAGCCGACATCCTCGTGAACAACGCGGGCATCTACGGGCTGAAGGCGTTCTTCGACATCGACGACGACGAATGGGCCCATTACTTCCAGATGAACGTGATGTCCGGCGTGCGTCTCGCGCGGCACTACCTGAAGGGGATGCTCGCGCGCAACACGGGCCGCGTCGTGTTCATTTCGTCGGAATCGGGCCTGAACATCCCGGTCGACATGATTCACTACGGGTTCACGAAAACCGCGCAACTCGCGATCGCGCGCGGCCTCGCGAAACTCGCTGCCGGAACCAACGTGACCGTCAATTCGGTGCTGCCGGGGCCGACGATGTCGGAGGGCGTGCGCGCGCTGCTGAAGGAAACGGCCGACGCGACGGGCCGCAGCATCGACGACGTCGCGGTGGATTTCGTGCGCAGCGAGCGCGCGAGCTCGATCATCCAGCGGCCGGCAACGACGGAGGAAGTCGCGAATCTGGTCGTGTATGTCTGCTCGCCGCAGGCCTCGGCGACCACCGGCGCGGCGTTGCGCGTCGACGGCGGCGTGGTCGACACGATCGCGTGACGACTGCGTGACACGCGCGCGCGGCGCATGGCGGCCGAGCTATCGCGAGGCCGCCTTGTCCGGTTGAAGCGTGCCCTTGCGGTCGGCGTCCATGCAGGTATCGAAGCCGTATTGCGTGACGGCCCCGGCCTTGTCGAACACGACGAAGTACGCCCGGTGTTCGTTGCCGTGCTCGATGAAGTAGTTGTAGCAGACGCCGCTGCCGTTACGGACCATCCACACGCTGCGCGGGTTGCCGCCCGCGCGGACAACGTCGGCGCGCGTCGCGCCGTGCCGCGACGCGGCCCGCGCCAGCGGCGTGCGCGAATAGGAGAACGGCAGCCACGAGTCGAACCACGCGCAACCGTGCAGCATCAGGCAGCTGGCGGCCAGCGACAGCGTCGCTGCGGGACGGGACATCGGAATCAATCGCATGCTTGGAAAAATCTGCCGCGCCATGCCGGCGTGATCGAAAGCCCCATGCTACTAGACCTTTGGGTCCGGATCGAAAAGAAATGTAGAGACTTGTGTCCGACGCCGCGCTCGGCGCGGCCCGGCGCGCGCCCGATCGTCGCGAACCGTGACGGCGCCGCGCGGGCTCGCACACGCGTCGATGCCGTTGCGCCGATGGCCCGGATCGGCACAACGAGCCTCGCCGTCACGCGACCCACTCGGCCCACAGCATCGTCAGCACCGTCATCAGCGCCGGGCCGACGAACAGTCCGATCAGGCCGAACGTCTCGGCGCCGCCGAGGATGCCGAACAGCACGAGCAGGAACGGCAGGCGGGTCGAACTGCCGATCAGCACCGGCCGCACGAAATGCTCGGCGACGAACACGACCACGAAGCCGAGCGCCAGAACCACGACGGCCCACGCGGTCGCACCCTGCACGAACAGCCAGAGCGCCGCACCGCAGAACACGATCGGCGCGCAGAACGGCAGCATCGCGGCGACGGCCGTGACGAGGCCGAGCAGCGCCGCATGCGGAACACCCGCGAGCGCATACGCGACGCCGAGAATGGCGCCCTCGCCCAGCCCGACGACGACCAGCCCCGTCACCGTGCCGTACACGGCCGCGACCATCCGTTCGATCAGGTGCGCGCCGCCGCGGCCGAACGCACGCCGCGCGCCCTGCAGCAACGCACCCGACAACTTGTGGCCGGCCCGCATGATCACGAACAGCGTGACCAGCATGAAGCCGAACTCGAACAGCGCATGCGCGAGCTTCGTGCCGAACTGCCGGCCGAACGCGATGAACTTCTCGCCGCTCGCGCCATGCATCGCGGTGCCCGCGTGCAGCGGATGACCGAGATTGGCCTGCCACCACTCGGTGACCTGCGCGGCACCGTACGGCAACCGGCCGACGACGTCCGGCAGCGGAATGCCGTTGTCCTGGATCGAGTGCAGCCAGATGCGCAGGTCATGCGCCTGCGAGATCGCCTGGCCCAGCGCGATGGCGACCGGCAGCACGACCAGCAGCGACACGCCCGCGGTGATCGCGGTCGCGATCAGGGTTGGCCGGTCGCGAAACCAGCTGTCCGATTCGAAGCGTTTCAGCAACGGCCACAACGCGATCGCGATCACGCAGGCCCACGCGATGGCGGGAAGAAAATCGCGGATGACCCACAGCGCGAGCACCAGCAGCGCCGCATACAGCACGGCGCGGGCGATCTGCTGGGCACCTGGCCGCGCGGCGGATTCCTGGGAAGGCGAGACATGTGCGCGCATGGCACCTCTGTCGAAATGAAAAAATGGCGGTTCGCGCGGCCCGAGGGCCGGTGCGAACCGCCATTCTATCCATCGATACCGCCTCGGCACGCGGACGCGATGCCAAGCATTGTCAAATGCTTGGCGCGAACGTCGCGCGGCGCGACCTGCGCTCAGGCCACCTTGTCGGCGACGCGATAGCGTTCGAGCCAGTGCGCGTACGGCGCAGGCAGCGTCCATGACGGACGCTCGACGCCGAGCTGCTTGGCCGCGTAGTACGGCCAGTGCGGATCGGCCAGATGCGCGCGGCCGACCATCACGAGGTCGAGCTGCTGTTCGGCGACGACGCGCTCGGCCAGTTGCGGCGTGTCGATCCCCCATGCGGACGATACCGGCAAGCCGGCCTCGCGGCGCACGCGTTCGGCGATCGGCGCGAGGAACGCCGGGCCCCACGGAATGCGCGCGTCGGGCGTCGAGAAGCCGACCGACACGCTCAGCATGTCGAGGCCTTCCTGCTTCATCCGCTGCGTGAGCGCGATGGATTCGGCGAGCGTTTCCTCATCGCGGCCGTCGTATTCGATCACGCCGAGACGCGCGGTCAGCGGCAGATGCTCCGGCCAGACCTGGCGGACGGCCTTCAGCGTGTCGACGAGGAAACGGCCGCGGTTTTCGGCGGAACCGCCGTACTCGTCGTCGCGCCGGTTCGAATGCACGGAGAAGAAGCTCTGGCCGAGATAGCCGTGCGCGAAGTGCAGTTCGAGCCATTCGAAGCCGAGGTCGCGGGCACGCTTCGCCGACGCGACGAAGTCGGCCTGCACGCGTGCGATGTCGTCGTGCGTCATCGCGCGCGGCGTCTTCGGCAAATGCGCGCCGAACGGCACGGCCGACGGTGCGATGGTCTGCCAGCCGCGCGGATCGCCGTCGGCGATGTGGTCGTCGCCTTCCCACGGACGGTTCGCGCCCGCCTTGCGGCCCGCATGCGCGATCTGGATGCCCGGCACCGCGCCGGCCGCCTTGATCGCCGCGACCGACGGCGCGAACGCCTCGGCCTGCGCATCGGTCCACAACCCGGCGCAGCCCGGCGTGATGCGGCCTTCCGGCGACACGGCCGTCGCCTCCGCGATCACGAGGCCCGCGCCGCCGCGCGCGATGCCGGCCAGATGCACGTGATGCCAGTCGTTGACGACACCGTCTTCGGCGACGTACTGGCACATCGGCGGCACCGCGATGCGGTTGCGCAGCGTGACATCCTTGAGTTTGAACGGTTCGAACAGGGCAGACATCCACCACTCCTTTGCTTGGTTCTACGAAACGACTGGATGAGCCGTCGCGCGGTGCGCACGACGGAACGGTTCGGGCCGTCGCCGGGCCGGATGCGCCCGACGACGGAAACGGCCAGGTGCCGGTCATGCCGGCACCGCGCCGGCTTACTGACGGCCGAGCTTCGCGAGCAGCGCCTCGGCAGCAGGTTCCGACGACGCGGGGTTCTGCCCCGTGATCAGCAACCCGTCGGTGACGACATGCGGCGCCCAGTCGGCGCTGCGCTCGAACTGCGCGCCGTTGGTCTTCAGCATGTCCTCGACGAGGAACGGCACCACTTCCGTCAACTCGACGGCCGCTTCCTCGCTGTTGGTGAAGCCCGTCGCACGCTTGCCGCGCACGACCGATTCGCCGGTCTTCGGATCCTTCACGTGGCGCAGCACGCCCGGCGCGTGGCACACGGCCGCGACCGGCTTGCCCGCCGCCAGCGCACGCTCGATCAGGCCGATCGAGTGCAGGTCCTCGGCGAGATCCCACAGCGGGCCGTGCCCGCCCGGATAGAACACCGCGTCGTAATCGTCGACCGACACGTCGGCCAGCTTGCGCGTGGCCGCGAGCGCGGCCGGGTCGCTGCTTTTCGGGTCGAGCGGCGGCTGGCCGCCCTTCGGCGATGCGAGCGTCAGCTCGATACCCGCATCCGTGAACGCGTAGTACGGCGCGGCCAGTTCCTCGAGCCAGAAGCCGGTCTTCTTGCCGGTGTCGCCGAGCGTGTCGTGCGAGGTCAGGACAACCAGAATCTTCATGATCGGACACTCCTTCGAAATGGGGGAACGGGGCCGCGTCGCGGCGGCAGCCCACGCGACGCACGCCGCGTGCCGGCGACGACGGCGCGCCTGCCGGTTAGGCCGCCGGCACGCGTCAACGTGCCGGCTCCGTGCCAAAAATATTGCTCGAGTCTATTAGACCAGTCGTCTAGAGTCGGCTCGAAAAAAACGACGGCATCTCCTGCACCACCAGCATTGCAGCGCGATATGGCATCTTCGCGTCCGTTGGCAGGAACGACGTCGCATTCATGAGGCTGGATGATAGCCCCGGATTAGACCGGTCGTCTAGAAACCTGGCATTCAGCCCTGCCGGCTTCATGGCTTTTGCGCCGGAGCGCGCCCCGCAACGTGCGTTGCCGATCGCGCCCCACGGGGGCGCGCCGCCGAAACGGCTAGCCGTGCACCGGCCCGTCCGTATCGCCTGCCTCGATCATCGGCATCTCGAGCCGATGGCCGCGCACGCCGTCGGCGAGCAGGCCCAGCATCAGGTCCGCCAGCGCACGCCCGGTCGCATGACCGGTCGGCTGCACCACGGCCGTTACCCGATGCGGACACGCGACCTCCGGCGGCACCCCGTCATAGACGATGAGCGACATGTCCCGCCCCAGCCGCAAGCCGCTGTCGACCAGCGCCCGGAACGCGCCGCCCCCCGAAATGTTGTTGTCGACGAGCAGCGCAGTCGGCCGTTCGGCCTGTGCGAGCAGCGCCTGCGCGCCCTGCTGGCCGCCGTCGCGCGTAAACGGACACTCGACCAGCAGCGCCGGATCGGGTTCGATGCCGGCCTCGCGCAGCGCCGCGAGATAGCCGGCGCGGCGCTGCATCGCGAAATTCAGCGACAGCGGCGCACTGATCATCGCGATCCGCCGATGACCGAAGCCGATCAGGCGCCGCACCGCATCGCGCGCGCCCGCTTCGTTGTCGAAATCAAACCACGCGTAAGGCTCGGCGGTTTGCGTACGGCCATACGCGACATACGGAAACGCATTCGAGCGCAGGTACGCGAGGCGCGGGTCGTCGACCAGCGTGCGCGCGACGATCAGCCCGTCGACGAGCCGGCCGTCGACGAGCCGGCGATACGAGTCGAGTTCGGCGTTCGGCCGTGCGGCCGCGATGATGAAGTCGAGATTGCGCTCGCCAAGCCGCTCGGTGATGCCCGCAACGACTTCACCGAAGCGCGGGTCGCCCAGATCGCCGGCTCCGAACGGATACACGATGCCGATCGCATCGGCACGCCCCGTCGCCAGCCGCCGGGCGGTCGGATCCGCGACATAACCGAGTTCGCGCGCAGCCTTCATCACGCGTTCGCGGGTCGCCTCGCTCACATCGTCGTAGCCGTTCAGCGCCCGACTGACCGTCGTGCGCGACAGTCCGAGCGCATCCGACAGCGCCTTCAGATTCACCTTCACGTCGCTCCTCGCGTTGTGCATGCCATCCGTTCAATCCGCATGTAGCGGCAATCATTTCCGAATGGTAGTTATTACCGTCAAATATTTATCTTTTGACGTCCAAACCGGTTTGAAATAGCATCCAAACCGGTTTGGATATCAACGCCACCTCAGCAGTTCCTTTTCACCGTCAACGGAAACAATGCCGACATGACTTACTTTCCTTTTTGCCGCGCGACCGCGGCCAAACGTTTGCTGTTCGCTGGCGCGGCACTGGCCGCCTTCGCGTCCGCGTCATCCGTCGCGCACGCGCAAAGCACCGGCGCCCCCGCGCCCACGCCGCATACGCAGCAGGCCTACGATCCCGAAGGCAACTTCACGATGCGCTGGACCCGCGCGGACATCCGCCAGATCGTCGCGCAGTCGCACACGGCCGGCGCGGACAAGAACTCGCTGCCGCAGTCGCTGACGATGCCGGACATCCCGCAGGATTTCCCGCTGATCAACTCGAACGTGTGGGTCTGGGATACCTGGCCGCTGGCCGACCTGCGCGCGAACCAGCTCAGCTACAAGGGCTGGGAAGTGATCTTCTCGCTCACGGCCGATCCGCACGCCGGCTACACGTTCGACGATCGTCACGTCCATGCGCGCATCGGCTTCTTCTATCGCCGTGCCGGGATTCCCGCGTCGCAGCGTCCCGCGAACGGCGGCTGGACCTGGGGCGGCCACCTGTTCCCGGACGGCGCGAGCGTCAAGGTGTTCGGCACGTCGCCGATGACCAACAACGCCGAATGGTCGGGCTCCGCGCGCCTCACGCAGGGCGACAACGTCAGCCTCTACTACACCGCAACCTCGTTCAACCGCTCGGCCCCCGGCGGCGCGGACATCACGCCGCCGCAGGCGATCATCACGCGCGCCGACGGCCACATCCATGCCGACGACAAGCACGTGTGGTTCAGCGGCTTCGACGATCACAAGGCGCTGCTGCAACCGGACGGCAACTACTACCAGAGCGGCCAGCAGAACACGTATTTCTCGTTCCGCGATCCGTTCGTGTTCACCGACCCCGCGCACCCGGGCAAGACCTACATGGTGTTCGAAGGCAACACCGGCGGCCAGCGCGGCGCCCGGACCTGCACCGAGGCCGACCTCGGCTACGCGCCGAACGATCCGCACCGGGAAGACCTCAACGCCGTCATGAACTCGGGCGCAGTGTATCAAAAGGCCAACGTCGGCCTGGCGGTCGCGACGAACCCGCAACTGACCGAATGGAAGTTCCTGCCGCCGATCCTGTCGGCGAACTGCGTCGACGACCAGACCGAGCGCCCGCAGATCTATCTGAAGGACGGCAAGTACTACCTGTTCACGATCAGCCACCGCACGACGATGGCCGCGGGCGTCGACGGGCCGGACGGCGTCTACGGCTTCGTCGGCAACGGCATCCGCAGCGACTTCCTGCCGCTGAACGGCGGCAGCGGCCTCGTGCTCGGCAACCCGACGGACTTCTCCGCACCGGCCGGCGCGCCGTATTCGCAGGATCCGAACCAGAACCCGCGCGAATTCCAGTCGTATTCGCACTACGTGATGCCGGGCGGGCTCGTCGAGTCGTTCATCGATGCGATCGGCCCGCGTCGCGGCGGCACGCTCGCGCCGACGGTGAAGGTGAACATCAACGGCACGTCGACGGCGGTCGACCGCACGTACGGACGTAGCGGCCTCGGCGGTTACGGCGACATCCCGGCGAACCTGCCGGCGACGGGCGCCGACCACAACGGCGGCCCCGGCACCCGTCCGTAACGGGTCCGCTACGGACGCAGCGGGCATCGCCCGCCGGCGTCGAGGCGGCGCACATCGCGCGTGTCGCGTGCGTGCCGCCTCCCTCCTTCGCAGAATCGCGCATGCCGCCGTCGCAAGCGGCATGCGCCTCCTTTCCCGCTTCGCGCGTCGAAGCACGGAACCCCGCATGAGATCGACGTTTTTTCGCTTTCCCCTCCTGATTACCCGGCTGCTGCTCGCGTGTGCAGCAAGCGCGGCCTGCACGCACGCCGCCGCCGCGCCCTGCGACGCACCGCTCGAGCACGGCACGCCGCAATGGCGGCCGGCCGTGCACTACACGCCGCAACGCAACTGGATGAACGATCCGAACGGCCTCGTCTACGAGAACGGCCGCTATCACCTGTTCTATCAGTACAACCCGCTCGGCCACGACTGGGGCAACATGTCGTGGGGCCATGCGACCAGCACCGACCTCGTCCACTGGCGCGAGCAGCCGGTCGCGATGCGCGCGAACGCGACGGAGGAAATCTTCTCCGGCTCGATCGTCGCCGACACGCATAACACGTCCGGCCTCGGCGCGCCGGGCGAGACGCCGCTGGTTGCGCTTTACACGAGCGTCTACAAGGACGGCTCGGGTCACGCACCGGGCACGCAGGCGCAATCGCTCGCGTACAGCCTCGACCACGGCGCGACCTGGCGGCCCTACGCGCACAACCCCGTGCTCACGCTCGATCCCGAGTCGAAGCAGTTCCGCGACCCGAAGGTGTCGTGGTACGCGCCTGGCGGCTACTGGCTGATGACGACCGTCGTCGCGGACGCGCAGGTCGTGAAGCTCTATCGATCCGCCGACCTGATTCACTGGTCGTTCCTGAGCGACTTCACGCTGCCGGACGTGCCGCATGCGGGCGTGCTGTGGGAAATGCCCGACCTCGTGCCGCTGCCCGTCGACGACGATCCGCGACACGTCAAGTGGGTGATGATCGTCAACGTCAACCCGTGGTCGATCGCCGGCGGCTCCGGCGCGATGTATTTCGTCGGCGACTTCGACGGTCGCACGTTCACGCCCGACCACGTCGCGCCGGCCGGTTCCGATCCCGCGCGATTCCGCTGGGTCGATCACGGCGCCGACTTTTACGCCGCCGGCACGTTCTCCGGCGCCCCGGGCGCGCGGCCTGTCGCGATCGCATGGATGAGCAACTGGGATTACGCGGCGAAAGTGCCGACGGCGCCCTGGCGCGGCGCGACGACGTTGCCGCGCGAGTTCGCGCTGAAGACGATCGGCGGCGAACCGACGCTCGTCGTGACGCCGGCCGCCGCGTTCGATGCGTGGGCCGACGGGCGGCCCGCCGTGCACGAAGGCAACCTGAACGTCGAGTCCGCCACCCGCGCGCTGTCGGACGCGACGCGCGGTGTCGTCCAGCGCATCACGGTGACGATCGCGCCGCGGCATGCGGCCCGCGCGGGTGTGATCGTGCGAGGATCGGCGGATGGCTCGATCGGCACCCGGATCGTGTACGACACGGCGAAGCGCACGCTGACGCTCGACCGCTCGCGCGCCGGCTCGACGGATTTCGCGGGCACGTTCAGCCGCGAGCACATCGTCGATCTGCCGCTCGATCATGGGCAACTGCGGCTCGAAATCGTCGTCGATCGCGGGTCGGTCGAGGTGTTCGCGAACGGCGGCCGCGTCGCGCTGACGGATCTGATCTTTCCGCCGCTCGATGCGGACCGCGTCGCCGTGTTCGCCGAGCACGGCAGCGCGACGTTCTCGGGGCTGACGGTGACGCAACTCCACGGACGCGATCGGGCCGACGAGGCTCGCGACGCCTGCACATCGCGCTAGCGATGCGATCGCCCGGCGGGGCTGCACGACCCGACGCGAGGTCGGGTCGTGCAGCCCCGCCGGTCATCCGCTCAAAGCAAGCCCATCCCGCCCGACGCGATGATTTCCGCGCCGACGATGAACGCGGATTCCGGCGCGCTCAGATGCAGCACCGTCGACGCGATTTCGTCCGGCGTGCCGAACCGGCCGATCGGGACGAGCCCCTTGATCTTCTCGGCCGTCTCGTCGAGCGTGGCCGCGTCGAGCCCGAGCTTGCCGTACAACGGCGTCTGGACCGGGCCGGGGCTCACCACGTTCACCCGCACGCCGTGCGGCAGCAGCTCCGTCGACAACGTCTTCGCGAACGAATTGACGGCCGCCTTGCTCGCCGCGTACAAGGACGAGCCCGGCATCCCGATATGCGCGTTGATCGAGCCGTTGATCACGATCGACGCGCCGCGGTTCAGCAGCGGCACGAGCGCCTGGATCTGGAAATACGCGCCCTTCACGTTCGTGTCGAACACGAGGTCCCACAACGCCTCGTCGATATCCGCGAACGGCGCGAGTTTCGCGACGCCCGCGTTGACGAACACGGCGTCGAGCCGTGCGCCGGAGGCCGCGATCGCATCCGCCAGCGCCCGCGCCGACGCGACGCTGTCGACCTCGTTGCGGATCGCGAGCGCGCCGTCGCCGAGCGACGCGCGTGCGGCGGCGAGCGTCTGCTCGTCGCGACCGGTGATGATGACCCGCGCGCCTTCGGCCGCGAATGCCCGTGCGGCCGCCAGGCCGATGCCGCTGTTGCCGCCCGTGACGAGGACCGTTTTTCCTTCGAAGCGTTGCATGATGTTCTCCTGTGAACCGGTGAGTTGACCGTGAACACAGGATGCGCTCGGCGCCCGCCCTTGCCGTACGACCGGCGCGGCGGACACGTTCGAAATCTTCGAACGTGTTTGTCGGGACCTGTCCGCCCGTTGCACGGCTGACGCACTCAGCCCGACACGTCGATCCCGTCGAGCAGGCGCTGCGCGAGCCGCGGTTCGCGCAGTTGCTCCAGCCACCATTGCAGCGCGCGGCCGTCGCGGTCGCCGCGCCAGGCGACGTACAGCACGTTCGGCTCGCGCGGATCGGCCGTTTCCTTCTCGACGAGCTCGCCGCGCGCGAGCAGCGATGCAACCCGCCGGCGCGGCACCCAGCCGACGCCGAGCCCGTCGCGCTGCGCGAGGATCTTGGCGCGCATCGACGGCACCGCGAGCACCGCCTGCCCGCCGAGCAGCCCGTACGCGCGGCCGACGGCCCGCCGCGACGAATCGGCGACGACGACCGCGCGATGCGCGCAGATCGCGTCGCGGGTCAGCCGCTCGCTTGCCGCGGCCAGCGGATGGCGCGGCGATACGGCGAACACCCATTCCATCGCGCCGAGCTCGAACCATTTGAAACCCGGAATCGCCGGCGGCTCGTTGGTCGCGCCGACGACCAGATCCGCGCGACCGTCGCGCAGCGCTTCCCAGGTGCCGCTGAGCACTTCGTGCGTGAAGCGCAGCGACACGCCCGAATCGAGCGCATCGAATGCGCGGACGACCGGCAGCAGCGTATCGAACTCCAGCACCTCGTCGCTGACGATCCACAGCCGGTCCTCCCAGCCGCTCGCGACCTGCCGCACGCGCTGCGTGAGCCGCGCGACGTCCAGCGCAAGGCGCGACGCCTCATCGGTCAGCAACTGGCCGGCCGGCGTGAGCTGCAGCCGGTAGCCGCGCCGGTCGAACAGCAGCGCGTCGAAGCGCGTTTCGAGCTGCCGCGCCGCGTGCGAGATGGTCGACGGCGCCTTGCCGAGCCGCGCGGCCGCCCGCGACAGGCTGCCGGTGGCGCGGATCGCATCGAGCAGCGCGAGTTCGTCTTCGGACAGCATGGGGGCACTCCGGTCGGGGATTGTGATCGATCGTAAGGCACCGGCGGGCGGCGGTCCAATCGAATGGCGCCGTGTCGCTGCGTTCGGCGGATGCCGGGCCGCCCACGAACTTCCGGTATGCTCATCGGCACCAAATTATCCTATTCGAGGTAACCACTGCGATGGACATCGCGATCCGCATCGAAGGCCGTCACGACCTCACCGGGCAAATCTTTCGGCAGCTGCGCACCGCGATCGTCGACGGGCGGCTCGAAGGCGGCGCCCGGCTGCCGTCGACGCGCGACCTCGCCAGGCAGCTCGGCGTGTCGCGCAAGACGACGCTCGACGCGTTCGAGCGTCTCGTCGCCGAGGGCTTCCTGAACACGCGCGCGGGCGACGGCACGTTCGTCGCCGACGGCCTCGCGCGGGTGCCGCACGCGGCAGACTCAACGCCGTCGCTCGTCGAGGCCACACGGCCCGTCCATGCCGTCGATGCACGCGCACTGTGGGACGAACTGCCCGACGCGCTCGCGATGCCCGCGCCGCAGGACACGCCCGCGTTCGACTTCCGCGGCGGCGTGACCGACAAGACGCTGTTCCCGTTCGACGCGTGGCGCCGCTGCCTGCATCACGCGTTGCGCCAGCAGGCGCGCGGCCCCGGCCAGTACCACGATCCGGCCGGCGATCCGCAGTTGCGCGGCGCGATCGCGCGCTACGTCGCGTTCAGCCGCGCGGTCGCGTGCGGCTGGGACGACGTGCTCGTCACGCAAGGCGCGCAACAGGCGCTCGACCTGATCGCGCGCGTGGTCGTGCGGCCGGGCGACGTCGTCGCGGTCGAGAATCCCGGCTATCCGCCGGCGCGCGCGGCGTTCGCGTCGCTCGGCGCGACGGTGATCGGCGTGCCGGTCGATGCGCACGGCCTCATCATCGAGCGGCTGCCCGACGACGCGCGCCTCGTCTACGTGACGCCGTCGCACCAGTTCCCGCTCGGCATGCCGATGACGCTGGACCGGCGCGTCGCGCTGCTCGAATGGGCGCAGCGACGCCGCGCGGTGATCATCGAGGACGATTACGACGGCGAATTCCGCTTCGAAGGCCGGCCGGTGGAGTCGCTGAAGAGCCTCGACCGCACGGGCCTCGTCGCGTACGTCGGCACGTTCTCGAAGACGATCTTTCCCGAATTGCGGATCGGCTACGCGATTCCGCCACGCGCGCTGCGCGGCGCGCTCGCCAAGGCGAAGCAGATCGTCGACTGGCATACCTGCACGCTCACGCAGGCGGCGCTCGCGCGCTTCATGCACGAAGGCGATTTCGCGCGACACCTGCGGCGCGTGCAGAAGCATTACGACGCGCGCCGCAAGATGCTGCTCGCGCATTTGCGCGGCAACCTCGGGCCGTGGTTCGACCCGATCGTGCCGACCGCCGGCATCCACCTCGCCGCGCACCTGAAACCGGGGCTCGACGAAACCGCGCTGGTCCGCGCCGCCCGCGAGCACGACATCGGCCTGTACGGGATCTCGGCGTTCCACGTCGGCTCGGCGGCGCGCCCGGGGCTGCTGTTCGGCTATGGCGGGATCGACGCGCTGCGCATCGACGCCGCGCTCGCGAAACTGGCCGCGCTGCTGGACTCGGGCAACATCGGCGGTGCGACACTGGTTACCTGAATTTTCCCGGAATTGGCCATTCAAGCAGGCCAGTGCCACGCTTAAAGTGGGTCCTGTCGCGCCACCGTGCGCATCAACCGGAAAAAGGACCTGCCATGCAACCGCGCCTGAACTTCTATACCGCCAGCCCGAACGCCATCAAGGTGATGCGCAACGCCGAGGAATTCATCGCGAAAAGCTCGATCGAGAAGCCGCTCGCCGAACTGGTCCGGCTGCGCGCGTCGCAGATCAACGGCTGTGCGTTCTGCGTCGACATGCACACCACCGATGCGCGCAAGGGCGGCGAGACCGATCGCCGCCTGGCGGCGGTCGTCGTCTGGCGCGAAACGCCGTTCTTCACCGAGCGCGAACGCGCGGCGCTGGAGTGGACCGAAGCGCTGACGCTGATCGCCGACAACCACGTGCCAGATGCCGTCTGGGAAGCCGTGAAGCCGCACTTCAACGACACGGAGCTGTTCGAACTGTCGATGCTGATCGCGACGATCAACACGTGGAACCGCTTCGCGATCGCATTCCGCAAGATGCCCGAGTAAGGAGACGACGATCATGCGCTCCCGCTTCACGCTCCGCCGCGCGATGCTGTGCACGCCGCTCGCGCTCGTCGCCGCGCTGCCGGCCGCCGCCATTGCGCACGATGCCGCCGACAACGTGCACGCGATCATGCAACAGGCCGTGCCCGAAGCGCCCGGCAAGCTCGCCGTCGTCGCGACCGTCGACTATGCGCCTGGTCAGGCGTCCGAAGCACACAAACACCTCGGCTCGGTGTTCGCGGTCGTGTCGAAGGGCGAAGTGCTGTCGCAGGTGAACGACGGCCCGGTGCGCCGCTATCGCGCCGGCGAAGGCTGGTACGAGCCACCCGGCTCGCGCCACCAGGTGTCGCGCAATGCGAGCGCGACCGAGCCCGCGCAACTCGTCGTGTTCGGGCTGACGGGCGAGCACCAGCCGCTGAAGTCGCCGATCGATCAGTGACGACGTTCGGGGTGCGTGCCGTGTCGGGCACGCACCCGTGACGCGCGGCGTCCTCGCCAGCCGCGGGCGCTTCCTCCCCCGGTTCCCCGTGGTTTCCCCATTAGCCGCTTCCTACATTCCGCCACTGGCATACGCCCCTTCGTCACGCCGCCACCCCGCTCGTCCGCACCGCCGTTCGACACACGCCTGATCTCGATCAACGCGGGCGAAAACCCTTCCTTGAAATTAACTAACCCGTCAATTAGCGTCGTCTGCATGAACGCGAAATCCGCCGTCGCCAGGCCGCGCGGGCGCCGCCCGTCGGTGGACGACTTCGACCTGCGCGACCACATGCTCGACGTCGCGATGCAGCTGTTCGCCGAGCGCGGCATCGCGGCGACGACCGTCGCGCAGATTGCCGCGGCCGCCGGCGTCACGTCGGCGATGGTCCATTACTACTTCACGAATCGCGAGCAGCTGCTCGACGCGATCGTCGAGGAGCGGCTCGCGCAGGTCATCGCGTTCGTGTGGCGGCCAACCGCCCCGCAGATCGAAAACGATCCGTTCGCGCTCGTCGCCGAACTCGTCGACCGGTTCTTCGACGTCACGGATCGCATGCCCTGGCTGCCGTCGATCTGGCTGCGCGAGATCGTCCACGAAGGCGGCCTGCTGCGCGAGCGGATGATCCGGCGCATTCCGCTCGAGCACGTCGGCCGCTTTGCCGAGCGCATCCGCGCCGCGCAGCAGGCCGGCACGCTGAATCCCGCGCTCGAACCCGCATTCCTGTTCCATTCGATCATCGCGCTCGTGATGCTGCCGCTCGCCACCGCGAAGCTGTGGCAAAGCGCGCGCGGCCTGCCGCCGGTCGATCGCGACGTGCTGCATCGCCACGTCCGCGCGCTGCTCGGTTCCGGCTTGCAGCCGCCCGCCGCCGTGCCGGATGCCGGCGCACATTCGCCCCGGAGGCCGTCGTGAACGTGTCCCGCCCGCCGCCGCTCGCACTGGCCGCCGCCGCCGTCGCGCTGCTCGCCGGCTGCGGACGGCCGGCGAACGACGTGGCGACTTATCAAGGCTATGTCGAAGGCGAATTCGTGTACCTGTCGTCGTCGCAAGCGGGCACGCTGACGCAGTTGTCGGTCGAACGCGGCCAGGCCGTCGCGGCCGGCATGTCGGTGTTCTCGCTCGAAGCCGTCAACGAAACGGCCGCATTGCTGCAGGCGCAGCATCAGCTCGCGGCCGCACGCGCGCAACTTGCCGACCTGCAGACCGGCAAGCGTCCGCCGGAAGTCGCGGTCACGCGGGCCCAACTCGCGCAGGCCACCGCACAGGCCGCGCGCGCCGCCGCGCAACGCGTGCGCGACGAGCGCCAGTACGCGGCCGGCGGTCTGTCGAAGCAGCAGCTCGACGATTCGCGCACGTCCGCGCAGACCACCGCCGCGCAGGTGCGCGAGTTGCAAAATCAGGTCGACGTCGCGCGCCTGCCGGGACGCGCGCAGCAGGTGGCCGCCCAGGCCGCGCAGGTCGATGCCGCGCAGGCGGCCGTCACCGAAGCGCAATGGAAGCTCGACCAGAAGCGCGTCGCCGCGCCCGCCGCCGGGCGCGTGTACGACACGCTGTACCGCGTCGGCGAATGGGTGCAGGCCGGCAATCCGGTCGTGCAGATGCTGCCGCCGCAAAACCTGAAGGTGCGGTTCTTCGTGCCGGAAGCCGCCCTCGCATCGATCGCCCCGGGGCGCACCGTCGCGATCCGCTGCGACGGCTGCCCCGCCGACGTCCCCGCGCACGTCACCTACGTGTCGCGCGAGGCCGAATACACGCCGCCCGTGATCTACAGCAACGAGAGCCGGACCAAGCTCGTGTTCATGGTCGAAGCGCGCCCCGCCGTCGCCGACGCGCCGAAGCTGCACCCGGGCCAGCCCGTCGCCGTGAGGATGCGATGAACGCGCCACCCGCTCCGTACGCGATCGACGTCGACCGCCTGAACAAGCGCTTCGGCGACAAACACGTCGTGAAGGACGTCTCGCTGCGCGTCGCGCGCGGCGAGATTTTCGGCTTTCTCGGGCCGAACGGCAGCGGCAAGACGACGTCGATCCGCATGATGTGCGGCCTGCTCACGCCCGACTCGGGCAGCGGCTCCTGCCTCGGCTACGACATCGTGCGCGACAGCGCGCAGATCAAGCGGCGTGTCGGCTACATGACGCAGCGCTTCTCGTACTGGGAAGACCTGTCGATCCGCGAGAACCTCGATTTCGTCGCACGCGTGTACGGGATGCCCGATCGCCGGGCGGCCGTCTCTCGCGCGCTCGACGGGCTCGGCCTCGCGAGCCGCGCGGACCAGCTCACGGGCGCGCTGTCGGGCGGCTGGAAGCAGCGTCTCGCGCTCGCCGCGTGCATGCTGCACGAGCCGGAACTGCTGCTGCTCGACGAACCGACGGCCGGCGTCGATCCGGCCGCGCGCCGCGACTTCTGGGAAGAACTGCACCGGCTGGCCGCGCAAGGCATCTCGGTGCTCGTCAGCACGCACTACATGGACGAAGCCGAACGCTGCCACAAGCTCGCATACATCGCGTCCGGCGAACTGCTCGCGCAGGGCACGTCCGAGGAAATCGTCGCGTCGCAGCACCTGTCGACACGCTCGGTCACCGGCGGGCATCTGGCCGAACTGTCCGCGCGCCTGCGCACGATGCCGGGCGTCGACCAGACGGTCGTGTTCGGTTCGACGCTGCACGTGAGCGGCCGCGATCGCGCGCTGCTCGACGCAACGCTCGCGCAGGTCGCGTCGCAAGCCGATGCGCAGACGGACGGTCGCGCACCGCTGCAGGTCGCGCCGATCGACACCGGGCTCGAAGACGTCTTCATCTACATGATGGGCCGCGCGTCCGGGCCGCCCGGCGGAGCGGCGACATGAACGCGTGGACGGGCCTGCGCGAATCGTTCTCGGTCGCGCGCTGGTGGAGCATCGTGCTGAAGGAATTCCTGCAGCTGCGCCGCGACCGCGTGACGTTCGCGATGATCGTCGGCGTGCCGATCATTCAGCTCGCGCTGTTCGGCTTCGCGATCAACACCGACCCGAAGCATCTGCCGACCGCGGTGATCGTCGCCGACTCGAGCCCGTTCGCGCGCAGCTTCATCGCCGCGATGCGCAATTCCGCGTACTTCGACATCGTCGCGACGCTGCCCGACGAATCGGCCGGCCGGCATGCGCTCGCCCGTGGCGACGTGCAGTTCGTGCTGAGCGTGCCGGCCGATTTCTCGAAGCGGCTGCTGCGCGGCGAGCGCCCGGCGCTGCTCGTCGAGGCGGACGCGACCGATCCCGTCGCGACCGCGTCGGCGATCGGCGCGCTGCCGGGCCTCGTGCAACCCGTCGCCGACAAGGACCTGACCGGCCCGCTCGCGCACCTGAACGGCCGCCCGGCCGCGTTCGACGTGGTGCTGCACCGCCTGTACAACCCCGAAGGCATCACGCAGTACAACGTCGTGCCGGGGCTGATGGGCGTGATCCTGACGATGACGATGGTGATGATGACGGGCCTCGCGATCACGCGCGAACGCGAGCGCGGCACGATGGAGAATCTGCTGGCGACGCCCGTGCGGCCGCTGGAGGTGATGACCGGCAAGATCGTCCCGTACGTGTTCATCGGGCTGATCCAGGTGTCGATCATCCTCGCCGCCGCACGCTACGTGTTCGACGTGCCGTTCGTCGGCGGCGTGTTCGCGATCTACCTGTCCGCGCTGCTGTTCATCGCGGCGAACCTCACGGTCGGCATCACGCTGTCGTCGCTCGCGCAGAACCAGCTCCAGGCGATGCAGCTCGCGGTGTTCTACTTCCTGCCGAACATCCTGCTGTCGGGCTTCATGTTTCCGTTCGCCGGGATGCCGCGGTGGGCGCAATTCATCGGCAACCTGCTGCCGCTCACCTACTTCAACCGCCTCGTGCGCGGCATCCTGCTCAAAGGCAACGGCTGGGCCGACCTGTGGCCGTCCGTGTGGCCGGTCGCGCTCTTCACGCTCGTCGTGATGGGCATCGCGCTGCGCTTCTACCGGCGCACGCTCGACTAGGGGCCGCGCGATGAAACCGGCTTCGCGTCACGCCTCCCACTCCGCCCGCGGCAGCGCATTGGCGGCCGTTGCGCTGCTCGTCGCCGGATGCGCGGTCGGGCCGGATTTCCACACGCCGGACGCGCCGGCCACGCAGCGTTACACACGCGACGAAGCGCCCGCGGCGACGGCGGCGGCCAGCGACGCGCAGACGTTCGCGCCGGCCGCGCACACGCTGCAACGCTGGTGGACGCGGTTCGATTCGGCGCCGCTGAACCGGCTCGTCGATACCGCGTGGCAAAACAGCCCGACGCTCGCCGAGGCCCGCGCGCGGCTCGACGAAGCGCGACAGAACCATGCGGCGCAAGCCGGCGCGACGATGCTGCCGCGCGTCGACGCGAACCTGTCCGCCACGCGCCAGAAGGTCGACGTCGCCGCGTTCGGGCTGCCCGCCAACGTGCCGAATCCGGGGCCATTCATGCTGTACGACGCGTCGGTGAGCGTGTCGTACGTCCTCGACGTGTTCGGCGGCAACCGGCGCGCGCTCGAAGCGCTGCGCGCGCAGGTCGACTATCAGGCATACACGCTCGACGCCGCGCGCCTGACGCTCGCGGGCAACGTCGTTGCGACCGCGATCCTGCGCGCGTCGCTCGCGCAGCAGATCGCGCTCACGCGTCAGCTCGTCGACGCGCAGGCGCGGCAGTTGCGCATCGTCGAAGCGCGCTTCGCGGCGGGCGGCGTATCGCAGGCCGACGTGCATGCGCAGCGCACGCTGCTCGCGCAGACGCAGGCCTCGCTGCCGCCGCTCGCGGCCCGCTTCGCGCAGGCCGGCCACCGGCTCGCGATCCTGCTGGGCGCGCCGCCGTCCGACGCCGCATTGCCCGACCTCACGCTCGATGCGCTCGCGCTGCCGCACACGCTGCCGGTCGCGCTGCCGTCGACGCTCGCGCGCGAACGGCCCGACATCCGCGCGGCGGAGGCCGTGCTGCATCAGGCGAGCGCGAACGTCGGCGTGGCGACCGCGAACCTGTATCCGCGTTTTTCGATTTCGGCGGGGATCGGTTCGGAACGCACGCGCATCGCGGATATCGTGAGCGGGCTCAATGTCTGGAATGTCGGTCTCGGCCTGACGCAGCCGCTCTTTCACGGTGGCGAACTGCGCGCGAAAAAGCGCGCGACCGAAGCCGCATACGACGCCGCGTTCGCAAGCTATCGGGAAACCGTGCTGCTGGCGCTCCAGCAGGTGGCCGACGCGATGCGCGCGGTCGAACACGATGCGGCGGAGCTGGAGGCGCGAGACACGGCCGCACGGGAAGCGGCGGCAGGCAACGCGATTGCCGGCGACCGTTACGCGGCAGGCGGGATCAGCACGTTCGCGCTGCTCGACGCACAGCGGCAGGCACTGCAGACCGCACTCGACCGCACGCGCGCGCAGGCCGACCGGCTTGCCGATACGGCGGCGCTGTTTCAGTCGCTGGCGGGGAACTGGTCGGACGATTCGAGCCGCTGACGATCGGGACGGCTTGGGCATACGTCGTCGGACGCTGCTCGGCCGACGACGGCACCCGCGCCACGCGTGCGGCGCGCACCCACGAAAAAAAACCGGCCCGAAGGCCGGTTTTTCATACCGCATGCCGTGAGCGGCGCTCACGCGCCGCGCGACATCAGAAGCGGTGGATCAGGCCGACGCCTGCAGCGATCTGGTTCTGCTTCGAACCTGCGCCCACGCCGTCGCCGATCGACGTCGTTGCGTTGACGATGCCGCCGGTCAGGCCGCTGATCGTGTTGCCGCTAGCGTGCTGGTACGCTTCAACCGCGTACAGGCCCGTGCGCTTCGACAGGCTGTAGTACTGCGACAGCGTGACCTGGTGGTACTTGGCCGCGCTCGAGACGCCGTTCGATTGGGTCGCACGCGTGTACGAGTAGCCTGCCGCGAAGTCCCACTGCGGCGCTGCCTTCCAGTGCAGCACTGCGCCCGCCGTGTTGAAGATCGCCGTATTGTGGAATGCCGACAGGTTGCCCGGGATGTACTGGACGTTCGAGTACGACACCGAGATGTCCCACGCCGGCGTGAACTGGTAACCGGCCGTCACGGCGACACGTTGCTGCGACTGTGCCGTCTTGTAGCCGCCGTTGATCGACGACACGGCCTGCTCGGCACCGTTGCCGTTCGAATCCAGACCGTTTTGCGCGGTCGAGTTCGCGCCCCACACGCCGCCGCCGAGCGTCGCGTTGTTGATGCGCTGATAGCCGACCGCGATGCCTGCCGGGCCGTTCAGGTACTGGATCGCCGCGCTCCAGGTCGAGCCGCGGTTGAAGCTGCCTGCCACGCCGCCGAGCGAGTACGAACCGCCGACCGTGAAGCCGTAGAACTTCGGCGACATGTAGACGAGCGAGTTGTTCGCGCGGTAGCTGGTGTCCAGCGAGTCGATATCGCCCGGGTGCGCGCCGTAGTAACCGGTCAGCCACGTCGTCGGGCTATACGGCGACAGCAGCGTGTAGTACGCGGTGTACTGGCGGCCGGCCGTCAGCGTACCGTACGTCGGGTTGGTCAGCCCCACCCACGCCTGACGCGTGAAGATGCCGTTCGTCCATTGCGACGAGCCGTTGTTCGCGTTGAAGCCGGCTTCCAACTGGAAAATCGCCTTCGTGCCGCCGCCGAGATCTTCGCTGCCCTTCAGGCCGAAGCGGCTGCCTGCCCAAATGCCGGTGGCCATCTGGACCTTCGAGTGACCGCCCGAAACCGCGCTGGTCGCCGACGAGTTGTTCTGCCAGGCGATGGCGTTGTCGACGATACCGTACAGGGTCACGCTGCTCTGGGCGTGGGCGGCGGTAGCGGCTGCGAGACCCACTGCCGTCATGGCGAAAGCGACGCGCTTTTTCATTGATTCTCCGTCCTCAAAGAATGATTTCTTTTCTGGTGTGGTTTTATGACTGACACATGTGCGAGTACATGCCGGTGCGATTCTGACGGATTACCAATCGTTTCCCAACATGTGCAGTCGGTCATCGTATGATCGACGCAACGCAGGGGTTCACCAAACGGTTACATAACACCTGAAAACGCTTACGCGGTGGGCCTTTCCGGCATTTCCCGGTGAAAACCCTAGCTTTACATTTTTACTGGTGCATCGCGACCGTCCAATGTCGTCAGACGCCTTCGGCAACAACCTTCTTACAAATGCGCGACCGCGGCGGCTGCCACGATTCAACGCCGCCGCGCAGGATCGCTGACATTCATGACACCCACGTTTCGGAAAGCGAAATCGTGAAAACGTTTCAGTGCGTGTGGGGAGAATCGGACGGAAGCGGCCCGGCGAATGCGGGCCGAGGGGTGATGCCCGCGCCTGTCGCGCCAGCATCGTTCAGCGAGAATCAGCGCGCGGACGGCCGCTCGATCCGCGCGTTTACCGCGTCGACGAGCGCGTTCATGCGCGCACGGATCGCCGCGTTCGAGCCGACGAGCGCGAGCGACGACGCCATGATCCGGTAGATCCGCTTGCGCGGCACCTTCGCCGGCCTCGCCGGATCGAGCCACGCGTCATGGCCGGCCAGCCGTTCGAGCGTTTCGAGGCCGATCATGATCGGCCACAGACACGCGAGCCGCAGACGCACGAAACGGCGCGGAATCGCCAGCGTGTACCGGCACGCGTCGCGATACTGATCGAGCGCCACGCGCAGCAGGTCGACCAGCACGCCGCGCGCGCGCGCCGACGCGTCGGGCGACATCAGGTCGGCGACGCCCACGCGGTGCGCGGCCAGCACGTCGTCCGGCAGGTAGCAGCGGCCGATCCGCAGGTCCTTCGCGCAGTCGCGCAGGATGTTGGTCATCTGCAGCGCCTTGCCGAAACGAATGCCCTTCTCGCGCATGTCCGCCAGGTCCCAGCCGCGCGCGGCCCGCGTGTGCGCGCCGGTCATGTCGGTCCAGAATTCGCCGACGCAGCCGGCGACCAGATACGTGTAGCGATCGAGCATGTCGCGGTCCGGCAGCGACGCGACCTCTCCCGACTGTTCGTCGGGGAACGTGCGCAGGTCGAACTCCATCCCCGACGTCAGCGTCGCGACGACCTTGCGGATCGATGCGCGATCCGCCTCCGGCTGCGCGCGCAGCAGCGCGAGCATCGGCTGCATCGAGCCGAGCAGCACGTGCTCGTGCGAATCCGTCTGCATTCGCGTCACGTCCTCCAGCGCACGCGACAGCGCCGCGCCGTCGCCGAGCCGCTCGACCTCGTCGCGCAGGTCGGTCAGCAGCGCCGCGCGACGATCGGGCGCGACGAGCGCCGTGTCGGCGATCGTGTCGGCCGCGCGCGCGAGCAGGTAGGCCAGGCCGACCGGGTCGCGCATGCCGTCGGGCAGCACGCGCAGCGTCAGGTAGAAGGAGCGGGAAACGTTCTTCAGCAGGTCGCCGAGCAGGTAGGCGGGATCGGTATGGGTCGTCATGGGTCGGTAAAAATCGGCCGGCGCGGGCGCCCGGACGCACACGGGCGCCGGGCGCCCGCGCCGGCCCGCGAGTCGCCGCATCGTCGCGCGGACGGGCGTCGGCCCGGCGCGGCGATGCAAAAGTCCCGCAAGTTTAGTGCATCCGGCGCGCCGGCTCCCGGCGACGGCCTGATCGCGCCGCTCGCACGGTCGCGCGATCCGGCCGTCCCGTGCGTCTTGCGCGGAAACACAAAAGAAAGGCGAAAGTAATACATATGTAATTATTCGATGCGACGATCGCGTCCCGTTCGATCCCGCGCGGCCCGCCGAGACAGGCCGCGCCGCCGGAACGACGCCCCTTTCACCGACTTCCGTTTCGAAGGTTCACCGACATGCTCTTCACGCGCCCGACCGCCCTGCGCTGCATCCCGTTCGCCTGTGCCGCCGCCCTCCTGCTCGCCGCCTGCGGCGGCGACGACGTGTCGGCATCCGATCCGACGCAGCCGATCTCCGCGAAGGTCCAGGTGGTCGGCCATCGCGGCGCGAGCGCGCTGCGCCCCGAACACACGCTCGCGTCGTACCGCAAGGCGATCGAGGACGGCGCGGACGTGATCGAGCCCGACCTCGTGTCGACGCGCGACGGCGTGCTCGTCGCGCGCCACGAGAATGAAATCTCCGGCACGACGAACGTGTCGACGCTGCCGCAGTTCGCGAGCCGCAAGGCGACCAAGACGATCGACGGCGCGCAGCTGACCGGCTGGTTCACCGAGGATTTCACGCTCGCCGAGTTGAAGACGCTGCGTGCCCGCGAGCGCATTCCGCAGGTCCGCCCGGCGAACACCGCGTACAACGACCAGTTCGAGATTCCGACCTTCGACGAGATCGTCGCGCTCGCGAAACAGATGTCCGCGCAGACCGGCCGCACGATTCATCTGTATCCGGAAACCAAGCACCCGACCTACTTCCAGTCGGTCGGCCTGCCGCTCGAGGACCGTCTCGTCGATGCGCTGCTGAAGGATCCGTACACGGCACGCACGGCGACCGTCTACATCCAGTCGTTCGAGGTCGCGAACCTGAAGGCGATCCGCAACCGGATCAAGTCGAGCCAGCCGAACTGGAAGCTCGTGCAGTTGATGGACGAAGCCGGCCAGCGTCCGTACGACTTCGTGAAGGCGAACGACAAGCGCACCTACGGCGACCTGTCGACGCGCGACGGCATGCGCGAGATCGCGTCCTATGCGAACGGTGTCGGCCCGTACAAGACGTCGATCATCGCCGTGGCCGCGGACGGCACGCTGCAGCAGCCGACGCCGTACGTGCGCTACGCGCACGAAGCCGGCCTCGTCGTGCATCCGTACACGTTCCGTCCGGAGAACAACTTCCTGCCCGCGTCGCTGAAGGACGGCGGCACGCCGGCCACGCGCAACACAGCGGGCTCGGTGCGCGAAATCCAGGCGTACCTGCGCGCGGGCATCGACGGCTTCTTCACCGACGATCCGGCCGTCGGCCGCACGGCCGTCGATACGTTCAAGCGGTGAGCGTACCGAACGCGTCGGATGCGGCATGCGATGCGCCGCTGAACGCGCGGCAACCGGGCGCGGCGCATGTCGTGCCGCACACCGGTTGCCGCGCCGCGCTCAGATCACGCGGAAGTGGTGCGTGCCGTCCCGCTTCAGCTGGTCGACCAGCCCGTATTCCCAGTCGAGATACGCCTGCATCGCGGCGGCCGCGTTGTCCGTGCCTTCATACGGGCGCCGGTAGCGGTCGACGCGCGGCGACGCCAGATGCGTCTCGCCGTGCTCGAGCGGCAGCCCCGCGTCGATCCATGCGGCCGTGCCGCCGGTCAGCACCGAGATCGCCGCGGAAGCCGGCAGCAACGCGCGCGCGTCGTCCGCCGCGAACCGCGCGAGCAGGCTCGATCCGCACGTGAACACATAGCGCTTCGCCGGCGGAATCGCGGCGAGCGCGTCGCGCAACCGCGCGCGCACGACGAACCACGCGCCGGGAATATGCCGCTTCACGTAGTTCGCGCTGGTCGTCACGTCGACGATCGCGATCTCGCCCGCCCCCGCCTCCTTCAGCCAGCCCGCGAGCGTCGCGGGCGACACCTCGGCCACCTGCGGCGTCGCGGGCACGTCGCGCGGCGGCTGGCCGCGCTCGGTGAAGGCCGCCGTGCCGGCCGGCTCGATCACGCGCACGTCCCAACCCATCTGCGCGAGCCACGACGCTGTCATGTCCGCGCGCACGCCGTCGTCGTCGGCGAGCACGATGCGCGCGCCGCGCACGGCCGCGTGATGGTCGGTCTCCTGGACGAGCTGGCCGCCCGGCGTGCCCAGGAAGCCTGGCAGATGGCCGGCCTCGTATTCCTCCGGCGTGCGCACGTCGAAGCGATACAGCGTGCGGCCCGGCTCGTCGAGCGCGGCGACGTCCGCGAGCGCGATGCGCGGCACGCCGGCGCGCTCGGCCACCGCGCGCGCGGCGCGCCGGGCTTCCTCGCGCTGCGCGGGTTCGACGTCGTCGGGAAAGCGCCGGGCGGCGCCGTGCTCGAGCGTCTGGCCCGCGAGCGTCCAGCCGATCGTGCCGTTGCGCAGTGCCGCGACCGGATTCGGCAGCCCCGCGTTCACGAGCGACTGCGTGCCGATGATGCTGCGCGTGCGGCCCGCGCAGTTCACCACGACCCGGGTCGCGGGGTTCGGCGCGAGCGCGCGCACGCGCAGCACGAGTTCCGCCCCCGGCACGCTCGTCGACGTCGGGATGTTCATCGTCTGATACTCGTCGAAGCGGCGCGCGTCGACGATCACGACGTCGGCCTTCTCGTCGATCAGCGCCTGCACTTCCTGCGCCGACAACGACGGCGTATGGCGCTCGGCCTCGACCCATTCGCCGAACGACTTACTCGGCACGTTCACGTCGATGAACAGCTCGCCGCCCGCGGCGAGCCAGCCCGCGAGACCGCCGTCGAGCAGCCGCACGTCGGTATAGCCGAGCTGCGCGAGCTTCGCGGCCGCGCGCGGCGCGAGATCCTCGCCGTCGGCTTCGCCGAACACGACGATCGGCGTGTCGCGGCGCGGAATGCGCGTCCACGCGTCGAGTTCGAGCTTCGACAGCGGAAAATTCGCGGCCCAAAGCGGATGGCCCTGCGCGTATGGATCTTCCTCGCGCACGTCGATCAGCGCGAGCTCGTCGCGGGCCAGGAGGCGTGCGCGTACGTCCTGGTACGACGCGACGGGGAAACGGGAAGTGGAATCAACGGATTGCGTCACGATGTCTCTGTCGGATTCTGTTGAAGGCGGTGAAGAAAGCAAAGAAGCTCGGGGCTGCGGGCGTGTGCGCTTGCAACGGGTTGCCCGCGACTTGCGGCGTCACACGTTCGATCACACGTTCGAATAGCCGGACACGAACGGCTTCACGGTGCCGTCGTCGAGGAACACCGCGCGCTCGACCTTGCCGATGTTCGCACCGTACACGTGGATGCTGATCGACACCTGGTCGGCGAACGCGTTGGTCACGCGATGCACGTCGCCGATATGCGGCGACACGGCCTCGACGTCGCCCGGCTTCAGCCGCACCGCATCGCCCGACGGCACCGGCTTGCCGGTCGCGTCGAACCGGTACGGCTGCGAAAACTCGCCGCCGCGCAGCATGCCGATCAGCCCCCACACCGTGTGATTGTGGATTGGCGTCGTCTGGCCGGCCCCCCACACGAAGCTGACGACGGAGAACCGCTCGTCGGGATCGAGATGCAGCAGGTACTGGCGGTAGCGCTCGGGATCCGGCTGCGCGAATGCGTCGGGCAGCCAGTCGTCGTGCGCGACGAGCGCGGCAAGCAGCGCGCCGCCCTCGTCGAGAATGCGCGCCTCGTTCGCGCCGGACGCGAGCAGCGCGCCCAGCCCGTCGACGAACGGACGCAGCGGCGTCTGATGCAACGAAAGCGTACTCATCGGCTGCCTCCTCGAATATGATGCCGAATATGATGAATCGTCATGATGCACCCGAAATACCATGCAGAACAAACATGAAAATTAGCGATATCGACGCTTTTGCAGCGGTCGTCCGCTGCCAGACGCTGAGCCAGGCCGCGGCCGAGCTCGGAATGACGCAGCCGGCGATCACGCGGCGCGTGCAGAATCTCGAGGAAGCGCTCGGCGCGACGCTGCTCGACCGCAACACGAAACCGCCGCGTCCGACCGACATCGGCCTGCAGGTGTTCGAGCAGTGCCGCGCGATCCTGCGCGAGGTCGATGCGCTGCGCGAACTGACGGCCGGCCAGCGGCCGCCCGCCGGCGAATTCCGCGTCGGCCTCACGCAGGGCCTCGGCGAACTGATGCTGCCCGGGCTGATCGCGCGGATCGCCGGGCAATGGCCCGCACTCGCCACGCAGGTCACGACCGCCTGGGGCGGCATGCTCGTCGAGCGCGTCGCGCGCCGCGAACTCGATGCGGCGCTGGTGTTTCTGGCCCGCGAGATGGTGCTGCCGCCGCACGTCGAGGGCGAGCGGCTGCTGGCCACCCGGCTCGTCGCGGTCGGCCGCAAGGGCGACTGGCCGCGCCGCAGCTACCGGCTCGCCGACTGCCAAGCGCGCGGCTGGGTGCTCAATCCCGACGGCTGCGGCTTTCGCGCGGGCCTGCGCCGCGCGCTCGCCGCGCAAGGGCTGCCGATGCCCGTCACGCTCGACGTCTATGGACGCGACCTGCAATTGCAGAGCGTCGCCAACGGCTTCGGCATCGGGCTGATGCCGCTGCCGCTCGTCGAAGGCAGCCCGCTGCGCGACGCGGTCGAGATCGTGCCGCTCGCCGATTTCAAGCCGCAGATCGATCTGTGGCTGCTGCACCGGCAGGATGCCGCGCGCATCAAGGCGCCGCTCGCGGCCGTGGGCGCGCATGCGCGCGCGGCATTGGCGCTGCCCGCGGATGCCGCCGCGCACGACGAGGCCGCTTGACCGAGGCCGGCGACGCCGGCACCGCGCTGTCGCGTTTGCGCCGACCGTCGTGCGGTCCCGCTCACGCATCGCGTCGACCGGATGCCGGTGCGTCGCGCGACGTCCCGCCAGCCTCCGCGTTCGCGCTTCGCGCCGCGGCGTCGAGCGCCGCACGCCCGGCGGCGACCGCGATCGCATCGTCCTGCGGCGTATGCACGCGGCTGCACAGCACGTCGCGATAATGACGTTCGAGCGGATTGTGGCGGCTCAGCCCGTGATTGCCCGACAGCTTCAACGCGTGCTCGACCGTGCGGATCGCCTGCTCCGTCACGGTTCGCTTGACGAGACCGCTCGTCGTCACCGTCGGCGCGTCACCCGCATCGGTGCGCGCGATGTGCTCGTCGAGCAGCACGCCGTTCGTGTGCAACCACCCTTCGATCTCGCCGACGGCCTCCTGGATGCGCGGCAGCGTCGCGAGCGGAGCCCCGAGCCCGCTCGGCGCGCGCGTCGTCGCGAACGCGAGCAGCCAGTCGCGTGACGCGCGCGCCACCGCATCGTAGAGGCTGCCGAGCAGCGCGACCATCCACGCCTGCTGGTCGGCCTGCGCGTCGACATCCGCATGGCTCGCGGCCGATACGGCCCACGCATCGGGCGCGCGCACGTCCACCGCATGATCGGCGGGCAGCCGCACGTCGTCGAACACGACCTCGTGGCTGCCCGAGGCGCGCAGGCCCAGATGATTCCAGCTTTCGATCACGCGGATGCCTGCGTCGTCTTCCACATCGCGCTCGCGCCGCACGAGGAATACGCCGACACGCGGCTCGGGTTCGTCGGTGCGTGCCCACACGGCGAGCCAGCGCAGCGCCGGAATGCCGGTGCTGTACAGCTTGTGGCCGGACAGCCGCCAGCCGTCGCCGTCGCGACGCGCGATCGTTTCGGGCAGGCCGCCGCGCGACGGCGACCCGAGCGCCGGTTCGACACGCAACGCGTTGATCAGCGCGCCTTCGGCGACCGCACTGTCGAACACCGCACGTCGCACGCGCGCGGGCCAGCGATTGTCCGCACGGCCGAGCGCGCGATGTTGCAGATACGTCATCGTCAGCACCAGCGCGGTCGCGGGATCGGCGCGGGCGACGGCGGCCACGATGCGGCTCGCCTGCGCGAGCGTCGCGCCCGCGCCGCCATGCTCGCGCGGCACGACCTGCGCGATCAGCCCGGCGCGATGCAGCCGCGCGAAGTTCTCGTGAGGGAAGCGGCCGTCGACGTCGTTACGGGCGGCGTCGGCGGCGAGTTCGGGCGCGAGGCGCTCGAGCAGCGCCGCGACGCGCGCATCGTCGGCAGGCAGGTGGCGCAGCGACGACTGCTGCGGTAGCGGCGAGGAAGCGGCAAGGCTGGCGGACATCGGTACGGATTCCCTCGGTGACTGGGTAGCTGGGTAGCTGGCTAACGGATCGGCGGTCATGGCGAAGATCGATCGGCGGATGGCGCGGCGGCGCGTGAAGCCGGCGGCACCCCGGTTGCGCACTCGCGCGCCGTGCCGGTTCGCGGACGTTTGCCGCGAATGCGTGCGCACGCATCGGCATTCGCACTGCGCCGCGCATCCCGAGCCGGTTCCTGCCCCGCGCGAAAGCCCCGCCCGACACGCCGCCGACGCCCTTTCGACGCCATCGCGAGCCCACAGCGTATGCGCAACGCACACGCGGCCAAACCATGCAAATCTGATATTCAAATCGGGATTGATTATTTCCGTTCCGCATGATCCCGGCGGTAATCTGCGCTCCATTCCCGCCCCCGCCGTCCGTTGCCGGCCACGTGGGGCCGTCCTTGCATCGGAGACCCAGATGAGCGTCGAATTCATCGGCATGATCCAGAGCCAAAAGCAGTCGGAAATCCATCCACCTGCCGGCCCCGTCGTCGACCCCGACTACGTGCGCGACTTCGCCCGCGCACACGAAACGGCCGGCTTCGACCGAATCCTCGTCCCGCACCATTCGACCGGCCCGTCCGCGACGCTGACGATCGCGTTCGCCGCCGCCGCGACCGAGCGCATTCACTTCATGCTCGCGCATCGGCCGGGCTTCACCGCGCCGACGCTCGCCGCGCGGCAGATCGCGACGCTCGATCAGTTCAGCCGCGGCCGGCTCGCCGTGCACTTCATCTCCGGCGGCTCGGACAGCGAGCAGCAACGCGACGGCGACTTCCTCGACCACGACGCACGCTACGCGCGCACCGACGAATATCTCGGCATCCTGCGCCGCATCTGGACCGAAACGCAGCCGTTCGATCACGACGGCGCGCACTACCGCTTCACGCAGGGCTTTTCGGAAGTGAAGCCGTTCCAGCAGCCGCACGTGCCGATCTACTTCGGCGGCGCCTCGGAAGCGGCGCTGCAAGTCGCCGGCAAGCACGCGGACGTCTATGCGCTGTGGGGCGAATCGCTCGACCAGGTGCGCGACCTGACGACCCGCGTGCGCGCCGAAGCCGCGAAGCACGGCCGGCAGGTGCGCTTCTCCGTGTCGTTCCGGCCGATCCTCGCGGCGACCGAAGACGAAGCATGGGCGCGCGCACACCGGATCCTCGACGAAACGCGCCGGCTGCGCGAAGCGGCCGGCCTCGGCAGCGGCGGCCCGCAACAGAGCGAAGGCGCGCGACGCCTGCTCGCCGCGGCCGAACGCGGCTCGCGCGTCGACAAGCGGCTGTGGACCGAGATCGCAAAGCTCACCGGCGCGCGCTCGAATTCGACCGCGCTGGTCGGCACGCCCGAACAGGTCGCCGACGCACTGCTCGACTACTACGACCTCGGCGTGACGACGTTCCTGATCCGCGGCTTCGATCCGCTCGAAGATGCGATCGACTACGGTCGCGAACTGATTCCGCGCGTGCGCAGCGCCGTCGCCGCACGCGACGCGGCGCGCCGCGCGGCCTGACGCAAAGGGAGACGCCGACCATGTCCGCCGTCCTGGCTTCGTCATCGCCCGTGCGCACCGCGTCGGGCCTCGTCCTCGCCGACACGCCGCGCCAGCATTTCTGGTTCGATCCGCCCGCGCCGCGCGTCGACGTCGCCGCCGAGCGCCGCCACCGGCAGGAGCGGCTCGCGGCCGCGTTCCGCCTGTTCGCGCGCTTCGGCTTCGCGTCGGGCCTCGCCGGCCACATCACCGCGCGCGACCCCGAACTGCCCGACCACTTCTGGGTGAATCCGCTCGGCGTGCATTTCTCGCGGATCAAGGTATCGGACCTGCTGCTCGTCAACGCACGCGGCGAAACCGCGATCGGCAACCGGCCGCTGAACAAGGCCGCGTTCGCGATCCACGCGGCGATTCACGACGCGCACCCGCACATCGTCGCCGCCGCGCACACGCATTCGACCTACGGCAAGGCGTGGTCGACGCTCGGCCGCCCGCTCGATCCGCTGACGCAGGACGCGTGCGTGTTCTACGAGGATCACGCGCTGTTCGACGACTTCACGGGCATGGTCGTCGACACGAGCGAAGGCGCGCGGATCGCGGACGCGCTCGCAAAGCCCGACGGCACCACGCACAAGGGCGTGATCCTGAAGAACCACGGCATCCTGACGGCCGGCCCGACGGTCGAGGCCGCCGCGTGGTGGTACATCGCGCTCGACAACGCCGCGCACACGCAGTTGCTGGCCGAAGCGGCCGGCACGCCGCAACGGATCGATCACGCGACCGCGCGACACACGCACGGCCAGATCGGCGGCCCCGACGGCGCATTGCACGCGTTCGACAGCCTGTTCGCACGCGTCGTCGCCGACGAACCCGACCTGCTCGACTGAGCGCCCTGCCGCACGACCGGAACCGGAGACCACACGATGACCGAACCCACCGCACCCGCGCCGACCGGCGCCCATGACGACAAGCGCCGCCGGCTGCTGCGCGCGGCCGGCGCCGCCGCGCTCGCCGCGCCGGCGATCACGCTCGGCCGCAAAGCATGGTCCGCGCCGCCGCTGAAGAAGCTCACGTTCGCGTGGAACCAGAACGCGTTCTGCCTGACGCCGATCGTCGTCGCGCAGGAAAACGGCTTCTTCGAGAAGAACGGGCTGAAGGTCGAGCTGATCAACTACAGCGGATCGACCGACCAGTTGCTCGAATCGATCGCGACCGGCAAGGCCGACGCGGCGGTCGGGATGATTCACCGCTGGCTGAAGCCGCTTGAAGCCGGCTTCGACGTGAAGATCATCGGCAGCTCGCACGGCGGCTGCGTGCGGCTGCTCGGCGCGAAGACGGCCGGCGTGACGACGCTGCAGGCGCTGAAGGGCAAGACGGTCGGCGTCAGCGATCTCGCGGCGCCCGGCAAGCACTTCTTCTCGATCCTGCTCGCGAAGAACGGCATCGATCCCGAACGCGACATCACGTGGCGGCAGTATCCGGCCGATCTGCTCGGCGTCGCGGTCGACAAGGGCGAGATCCAGGCGATCGCCGACGGCGACCCGAATCTCTATCTGCTCGAAAAGCGCAGCAACGGCGCGTATACGGAACTTGCGACGAACCTGTCCGGCGAATACGCGCGCAAGGTGTGCTGCGTGATCGGCGCGCGCGGCGACCTCGTGCGCAACGACCGGCCGGCCGCCGCCGCGCTCGCGCGCTCGATCGTGCAGGCAACCGAATACACGCACGACAACCCGAACGAAGCCGCGAAGGCGTTCGCGAAGTATTCGCCGAAGATCAATCCGGAAGATCTGCGCAAGCTGTACGCGACGCTGACCTACACGCACCACCCGACCAACGTCGATCTGCAGCAGGAAATCGCGTTCTACGCGGACGATTTCCGCCGGATCAGCGTGCTGAAGAAGAGCACCGACCCGCAGCGCTTCGCGCAGCAGGTCTATGCGAACGTGCTGGGGTGACGCGATGTCGACGATCGAACACGCGTCCGCGGCGCGCACCGCAACCGCAACCGCATCCGCAACCGGCGGTACCGCCGCCGCGCCTGCCACGTCCCGCGCGCCATGCACGGCCTGCGACGCGACGCTCGCTGCCGAAGCCCGCCGTGCGCGTACCTGGCCGACCGGCGTCGTCGCGGCGCTCGCGTGGGCCGCGCTCGGCGCCGTGACTGACGTGTGGCCGAACCGCGTCGTAGGTTTCACCGACTGGGCGTACACCGACACGTTCGGCATCGCCGCGTGGGCGATCGCCGCGCTGCTGCTGGTCGCCGCGACGCTCGGCCATCGCGTGCCGTCCACGCGCGCGCGGCTTGCCCGCGTGCGCCCGGCCGGCCCGTGGCTCGTCGCACTGCCGCTCGTGCTTGCCGCGTGGGAAATCGTCACGGCCAAAACCGGCTGGCTGCCGACGCCGTTCTTCGCACCGCCGCAGGCATTGATCGAGGTCTACGTCGACGACTGGCCGCGCCTCGCCGGCAGCGCCGGCAACACTTTGAAGCTGCTTTCGCTCGGGTTCGCGTACGGCGTCGCGGTCGGGTTCGCGGTCGGCGTATCGATCGGCTGGTCGCGCCGCATCGGCTACTGGGTGCATCCGGTGCTGCGCGTGCTCGGCCCGGTGCCGGCCACCGCGCTGCTGCCGCTCACGTTCTACTTCTTCCCGACGAGCTATTCGGCCGCCGCGTTCCTGATCGCGCTGTCGACCGGCTTCCCGGTCGCGGTGCTGACGTGGTCGGGCGTCGCGAGCGTGAACCGGCAGTACTACGACGTCGCGCGCACGCTCGGCGCGAACGCGCGCTTCCTGGTGCTGCGCGTCGCGATTCCCGCCGCGCTGCCGCACGTGTTCGTCGGCATCTTCATGGGGCTGAGCGCATCGTTCACGGTGCTCGTCGTCGCCGAGATGATGGGCGTCAAGTCGGGGCTCGGCTGGTACCTGAGCTGGGCGCAGGGCTGGGCATCGTACGTGAACATGTATGCGGCGCTGATCGTGATGGCGCTGCTGTTTTCCGGGCTGATCGCGCTGCTGTTCGCGGTGCGCGACCGCGTGCTCGCGTGGCAGAAAGGAACCGTCAAATGGTAAGCGCCGCCGTTCTCGAATCGTCCGTCTCCACGGCGCCCGCCACGCCCGATGCCACGGCGCCACGCGGCGCGCGCATCGACATTCGCCGCGTGAGCCATGCGTTCGACGGCCCCGGCGGCCCGCTGCCGGTGCTCGACGACGTCACGCTGTCGGTCGCGGCCGGCGAATTCGTCGCGCTGCTCGGCCCGAGCGGTTGCGGAAAATCGACGCTGCTGCGGCTCGTCGCGGGCCTCGACGCCGCACGACAAGGCCGAATCGCGCAGGACGGCGTGCCGATCGAGCGGCCCGATCCGTCGCGCATCGTCGTGTTCCAGGATCCGACGCTCTACCCGTGGCGCCGCGTGCGCGCGAACGTCGCGCTCGGCCTCGAGGCGCGCGGCGTGGCTCGCACCGCGCAACATCGCGTCGACGATGCGCTCGCGCGCGTCGGGCTGCAGGAATTCTCGAACGTGTTTCCGCATCAGTTGTCGGGCGGGATGGCGCAGCGTGTCGCGCTGGCGCGCGCGCTCGTCAACGATCCGCGCCTGCTGATTCTCGACGAGCCGCTCGGCAAGCTCGATTCGCTGACGCGGTTGACGATGCAGGCCGAGTTGACCGCGCTGTGGCAACGCGATGGCTTTTCCGCGCTGCTCGTCACGCACGATGTCGAGGAAGCGCTGTTTCTCGCGCAGCGCGTGATCGTGTTCGGCCCGCGTCCCGCGCGGATCGTCGCGGAACTGCGCGTCGACCTGCCCTATCCGCGCCATCGCGGCGACCCGCGTCTCGCCGAACTGCGCCACGAAGCGCTGCGGCATCTCGGACTCGATGCGAGCTGGTAGATGCCGAGTGCCGCTGGCAGGATGGCCCGCGCACGGCAAAGGCCGCGCCGATGAATGCACCGCCGTTCGCCGACTGGGCGCTGCTGTTCCTGCAACTGCTGTATCGCGCGCAGATCGCGTTCGCCCGCGCGCTGCATGCGGCGGGCCTGACCGGGGACGCCGACGGACAGGCCGCGTGGCCCTGGGCACACCGGATCGCGCTCGAAACGCTGCGCATCGATGCCGGGCTCACGCGACAGCTTGCGTTCGCTTGCGCGGCAACCGCGTTCGCCGTGGCGCTGGGCTGCATCGCGCTCGTTTCGCGCAAGTGGCGGGCGGCATCGGCGATCGCCGCACTGGCCGTCGCGTGGTTCGCGCCGTGGCCGCCGGCATCGCTGTGGCTCGCACCCGCGGTGCCGACCAGTTTCCAGCGCAATCCCGCGCCGCTTTCCGTCGCGGACGTGATGCACGGTGCGCACCTGTATGCGCGGCATTGCGCGGCATGTCACGGCGCGGACGGTCGCGGCGAAGGGCCGCTCGCGGCAACGCTCACGCATTGGCCGCCGACTTTCGCGGGCGCGCTGCTCGCCCGCCGGCTCGACGGCGAACTGTACTGGCGCGTGCGACACGGTACGCACGACGCGCGCGGCGCGGCGTCGATGCCGGGCTTTGCCGCGACGCTCGGCCCGGCCGACACGTGGGCCGTGCTCGCTTACCTGAAGGCGCTGTCGGCCGGCAGCGGCGCACGGGCGGAAGGCGCGTGGCCCGTGCCCGTTCCGCTGCCCGCGCTCGACGTACGTTGCGGCAGCGCCGCGCCGCAACCGCTCGAGCGCTGGCGCGAGGGCCAGCGCGTGCGCATCGTTGCGCTCGCGCCGGGCAGCGCGCTGCCGACGGAGGATCCGCGCTGGCAGACGCTGCTCGTCACCGCCGACGACACGCCCGCGCCCACCGCAACCGGCCCGCGCGCGAACTGCGTCGCGTCGACGCCGGGTGCCTGGCAAGCGTTCGCGACGATCGCCGGCGTGCCGCCCGAGACGTTCGGCGGCACGCAACTGCTTGCCGACCGGCGCGGCTGGCTGCGGGCGCGCGCGTTGCCCGGCAGCGCGGGCTGGTCGGCCGACGATTTGTTGTGCCGCTCGGATGCGACCGCCCGGTCGTCCGCCGACCGCGCGAACGTCGATCCGCTGACCGCGCTGCTGCTGCGTGTGGACGCTGAGCCCGTGCGCGACGTGCAGGCCGGGCTCCCGCATTGAATCCCTGAACCGTTTCCTCCGATCGACCGAACTTCACGATGAATCCGACCCGACGCCACTTTCTCGCGCAAGCGAGCGCCCTCGCCGCCGCCACCCTCGCCGTCGCGCCGACCGCATTGCACGCGCAATCGGGCACGCGACCGCTGCTGCGTGCCGGCGACCAGAAAGGCGGGCTGCGCGCGCTGCTCGAAGCGGCCGGCGAACTGAACGGCCTCGCATACGACATCGCGTGGACCGAATTCCCGGCCGCCGCGCCGCTGGCCGAGGCGCTGAACGCGGCGGCCGTCGACTGCGGACCGATCGGCGACGCACCGGTGATCTTCGCGCTCGCATCGGGCGCGCGCATCAAGGTGATCGGCGCGAACCGCTCCGACCCGTACGGCACCGCCGTGCTCGTGCGACCCGACGCGACGCTGAAGGACGCGGCCGACCTGAAAGGCAAGCGCATCGGCACCACGCGCGGCTCGATCGGCCATTTCGTCACGCTGAAGGCGCTCGACGCCGCGGGCCTGCCGCCCGACGCCGTATCGTTCCGCTTCCTGCCGCCGGCCGACACGATGCTTGCGCTCGCAACCGGTTCGATCGACGCGTGGGCGACGTGGGAACCCTATACCGCGCTCGCCGAAACGAGCGGCCGCGCGCGCGTGCTCGTCAACGGCCGCGGCCTGTGGTCGGGCCTCAGCTACGTCGCGGCGACCGACGCGGCGATCGCATCGAAGCGCGACGTGCTGCGCGACTTCCTGCAACGCGTCGTGCGCGCGCAGGCCTGGTCGTACCGACACGTCGACGCGTATTCGGCGGCGCTCGCGCGCATCGTCGGCATCCCGCCGGCGGCCGCGAAGCTGCAGTTCGAGCGCCGCAACACGCGTTGGCAGCCGATCGACGCGACGGTGATCGCCGGGCAGCAACGCACGGCCGACTTCTACCTGAAGGCCGGGCTGCTGCGCCAGCCGCTCGACGTGCGCACGACCTTCGACCTCGGCTTTCCGCTGGCGTGACCCGACGCGCGGCTCGGCGCGACGGCCTGCAACCGCCCAAACGGCTTCCGCATGATCTGGCACAATCGCGATTCGACCATCCCGCCTTCAGCCAGCGTCATGCCAGCCATTTCCGAACTCTTCGTCTATCCGATCAAATCCTGCGCCGGCATCGCGCTGTCGCGTGCGCAGCTGCTCGAAACGGGCCTCGCGTACGACCGCCACTGGCTGATCACCACCCCGGACGGGATGATGATCACGCAGCGCACGCACCCGCGCCTCGCGCTGATCCGCACCGCGCTCGAGCACGATGCGCTCGTGCTGAACGCGCCGGGCATGCCCGAGATCCGCACGCCGCTCGACGGCGATGCAACGCCTGCCACGCCGAAGATGGCCGCGACCGTCTGGCGCGACACCGTCGACGCGATCGACACGGGCGCCGAGACGGCCGCGTGGCTCACCGAATTCCTCGGCGTGCCGTTGAAGCTTGCGCGCTTCGGCGCCGAGTCGCGCCGCGGCTGCAACCGCAAATGGACCGGCGACATCGACACGCACACGCAGTTCGCGGACGGCTATCCGCTGCTCGTGATCGGCCAGTCGTCGCTCGACGATCTGAACGCGAAGCTCGTCGCGAAAGGCGCGCCGGCGATTCCGATGAACCGCTTCCGCCCGAACATCGTCGTGTCGGATCTCGATGCGTACGAAGAAGATTTCGTCGAGCATCTCGACGCCGAAGGCGACACGCCCGTGCGCCTGCGCCTCGTGAAGCTGTGCACGCGCTGCCCGATGCCGACGATCGACCAGGTGACCGGCGCGCCGAACCCGGAATGGCCGCACGAGCCGACCGACACGATGCAGACCTATCGCGCGCATCCGAACTACGACGACGCGCTGACGTTCGGCATCAACGCGATCGTCGTCGAAGGCGCGGGCGCGTGGCTCGAGGTCGGGCAGTCGCTCGAAGCGGAGATCGGGTTCGGCGACTGAGCGGATCGGTCGAAACGGCGCGACGGCGTATCGCTTTCGCCGTCGCCATTTACTGCGGTTGCGTCGAGCGCGGCCCGCCTTCTACTGCGCCGCCGGAACCGTCGGCAGCATCACCGTCACGACCAACCCGCCGCCCGCCGCATCGGTCAGCGTCACGCTGCCTTGATGCACGCGCGCGATCTCCCGCACGATCGACAGCCCGAGCCCCGTGCCTTCGACCGTCTGCGTCTTGCTGCCGCGATGGAAGCGCTCGAACACCGCGTCGCGCTCGGCTGCCGGAATGCCCGGCCCGTTGTCGATCACGTCGAGCCGCGCATGTTCGCCGTCGCGCGACACGCGCACCGTGATCACCGCACGGTCTCCCGAATAACGGATCGCGTTGTCGATCAGGTTGCCGATCATTTCACCGAGCAGGTCCGGCTGACCGTGCACGTCGACGTCGGCCTCGTGCTCGAAGCCGAGATCGATGTCGCGCGCCCGCGCCACCGGCGACCAGTCGAGCGTCACGCTGCGCGCCAGCCGATGCAACGCGACCGGCTGGTGCGCGACCGCATGGCCGCTGTCCGAATCGAGCCGCGACAGCGACAGCAGTTGCTGGACGATCTTCGCGGCCTGCCGTACCGCACCGTTCACGCGCCGCAAATGCACGTTCACGCGCGGTTGCTCGTCCGGCCGCAAGGCCAGTTCGACGCCGGCCTGCACGGCGGCGAGCGGCGTCTTCAGCTGATGCGCCGCGTCCGCGAAGAAGCGCCGCCGCGCGACCTGCATCCGCTGCGTGCGGCCGATGTACTGGTTGATCGACTCGACCAGCGGCGCGAGCTCGCTCGGCATGCCGCCGGTGTCGAGCGGCGTCGGATCGCCGTCGGTACGCGCGGCGACCTTCGCGGACAGCCGGTTCAGCGGCCGCAGCCCGCGCCCGACGCCGAGCCACACGATCCCGAGCGCGAGCACGACGAGCAAGCCTTCCTGCAGCAGCGAGCCCATCAGGATTTCGCGCGCGAGCGCCTGGCGCCCCTCGATCGTTTCGCCGACCATCACCCATACGATGCGCGTCTGCGCGGTCGGCACGTCGTGCACCGGCACGCGCAACGCGGCCATGCGCAACTGCTCGCCGCGATAGACGACGTTGTAGTAGCGCGTGACGAACAGCGCGCCGTCGCCCGACGGCAGCGGCAGGTCCGGATAGCCGGTGATCGTGTGGCCGTTGTCCTCGCGGATCAGGTAGTAGATCTTGCCGCCGTCGCCCGACTCGAACATCTCGAGCGCGAGATACGGCAGGTCGACCTCGATCTCACCGTCGTTGAGCCGCACGCCTTCGCGGATCGACTTCAGCGACGACGACAGCGTGCGGTCGAACGCAACGTGCGCGGCGCTCATCGCGCGCTGGTACGTGAGCCACGAGTCGAGCGCGAGCAGCCCGAGCAGCGGCAGCAGCAGCCACAGCGCGACTTGCGTGCGGAGGTTCGGACGGCGAATCATCATGTCCGCCACCGGGCCGGCCCAAGCGCGGCATGCGCCCCCTTGGCGGGCAGCGGACGTGTCGATCCGGAATGGCGCTTCAGCGCATACGCCGGTCCCGTGCAAGGCTGGCGAGCGTGGGGTTGGTTCATCCGGCGGCCTTCGCTTCGAGCAGATAGCCGAGCCCCCGCAGCGTGACGATCGCGACGCCGGTGTTTTCCAGCTTCTTGCGCAGCCGGTACACGTAGATCTCGATCGCGTCCGCGTTGACCGACTCGTCGAGCCCGAAGATCTTCTCCGACAGCGTCTCCTTGTTGATCGCGCGCCCGTTGCGCAGGATCAGCACCTCCAGCACCGAGCGCTCGCGCGGCGTAAGCGGCAACGCTTCGCCGGCGAGGTGGAAGCTGCGATCGATACTGTCATACGAAAGCGGCCCGCATTCGACCCGCGAATGCTCGTGACCGAGGCTGCGCCGGATCAGCGCGCGGGCGCGCGCCTCCAGCTCGGTCAGTTCGAACGGTTTCGCCAGATAGTCGTCGGCGCCGAGATCGAGCCCCTTCACGCGGTCCTCGACCGAGCCGTGCGCGGTCAGGATCAGCACCGGCACCGGATTGCGGCGCGCGCGCAACCGTCGCAGCACCTCGAGCCCGTCGAGCTTCGGCAGCCCGAGATCGAGGATCACCAGCGCGTAGTCCTGGGTGCGCAGCACGTGATCCGCCGCCTCCCCGTCCGCCATGTGATCGACCGCGAAACGCGCGGCGCTCAGCGCGTCGTTCAGCGACTGCGCCAGGTTCGGGTTGTCTTCGACGAGCAGCACACGCATGGGGACCTCGGGAAATCCATGACACAAAGGACGCTATTGTGAACCGAAATGAAAGCAGGCTGAAAGTGCCTCGCAATTAACATCCGCGTCACTCGAACAACACACACGCATCACTGGAGGAAGACATGCCGTTTGCACCGAAGCAGCTCGCCGCCGCGCTGGCGATCGTCCTGGGCACCGCCGCCGGCGCCGCCGTCGCGCAGGTTCCGGCCGGATATCCGGGTAACTACCAAGGCGTCGTCGACGCCGCGAAGAAGGAAGGCAAGCTGATCGTCTACTCGACGACCGACACGGGCCTCGTGCGCCCGCTGATCAAGGACTTCGAAAGCCTGTACGGCGTGAAGGTCGAGTACAACGACATGAACAGCACCGAGCTGTACAACCGCTACATCAGCGAGAACGCGGCGAGCAGCACGAGCGCCGACGTGCTGTGGAGCTCGGCGATGGACCTGCAGGTCAAGCTCGTCAACGACGGCCTGATGGCGTCGTACGATTCGCCCGAAAGCGCGAACGTACCGCAATGGGCGCAATACCAGAAGCAGGCGTACGGCACGACGTTCGAGCCGCTCGCGATCGTCTACAACAAGCGCCTGATCCCCGAGAACGAGGTGCCTAAGACGCGCGCCGACCTGATCAAGCTGCTCACGTCGCAACCCGACAAATTCAAAGGCAAGCTGACGACGTACGACGTCGAGAAATCCGGCGTCGGCTTCAACGCGCTGACGCAGGACGCGCACCTGAACGAGAAGGTCACGTGGGAGCTCGTGAAGGCGATCGGCGCGACCGGTCCGAAGCTGCAGTCGAGCACCGGCGCGATGATGGAGCGCATCTCGTCGGGCGAGAACCTGATCGGCTACAACATCATCGGCTCGTATGCGTACGCGAAGGCGAAGAAGGACAAGTCGATCGGCTACGTATTCCCGAAGGACTACACACAAGTCGTGAGCCGCCTAGCCACGATCTCGAAGAAGGCGAAGAACCCGAACGCCGCGAAGCTGTGGGTCGACTACCTGCTGTCGAAGCGCGGCCAGACGCTGATCGCGAACCAGGCGAACCTGTACGCGATTCGCACGGACGTGACCGGCGAAACGTCGGTCGCGAGCCTCACGAAGGAACTCGGCGATTCGCTGAAGCCGATCCCGATCGGCACCGGCCTGCTCGTCTATCTGGACCAGTCGAAGCGGCTCGCATTCCTCAAGCAATGGCAGCAGGCGATCAAGAGCTGATCCGCTGATCGGCTTCGGCCGACCGACGGCCGCCCGCCGCACGCCGCGCGGGCGGCCCCCTTCCCCTTACCGACTTCCTAGAGGCGGCCATCCGGATGGCTGCAGGGGCGAACTCATGCTTTCAACCAGCACACGCGGAGCGGCGCCGGCCGTTCCGCCCACCACCGGCCCGGGCGGCGCGATTCCCGCGCTGCAGGCCAGCAACCTGCAGCCGCTCGCCGGCATGCTGCGCTGGATCGTCGTCGCGGTGCTCACCGTCGCGGTCGCACTGCCGCTCGGCTTCATCCTGTTCCAGAGCCTGCTGTCCGCGCCGTTCTTCGATGCGAACAAGACGCTCGGCATCGAAGGCTTCCGCTTCATCTTCACCGACCCGGACTTCTGGTCGGCCGTGAAGAACTCGTTCATCATCGCCGGCGGGATGCTGTTCATCTCGATCCCGCTCGGCGGCATTCTCGCGTTCCTGATGGTGCGCACCGACCTGCCCGGCCGCCGCTGGCTCGAACCGCTGCTGCTCACGCCCGTGTTCGTGTCGCCGATGGTGCTCGCGTTCGGCTACGTGGTCGCGGCCGGCCCGGTCGGCTTCTACTCGGTGTGGTTCAAGGAACTGTTCGGGGTGCAGAACGTGCCCTGGAACGTCTACTCGATCTTCGCGATCACGGTGATCGTCGGCCTCACGCACGTGCCGCACGTGTACCTGTACTCGTCGGCCGCGCTGCGCAACCTCGGTTCGGACGTCGAGGAAGCCGCGCGCGTGACGGGCGCCCGCCCGTTCCGCGTCGCGCTCGACGTGAGCCTGCCGATGACCATGCCCGCACTGCTGTTCGCCGGCGTGCTCGTGTTCTTCCTCGGCTTCGAGGTGTTCGGGCTGCCGCTCGTGCTCGGCGATCCGGAAGGCCACCTCGTGCTCGCGACCTACCTGTACAAGCTGACCAACAAGCTCGGCGTGCCGTCGTATCACCTGATGGCCGCGGTCGCCGTGTGCATCGTCGCGATCACGTTCCCGCTCGTGCTGCTGCAGCGCCGTTTGCTGAAGACCGCGAACCGCTTCGTCACCGTGAAGGGCAAGGCCGGTCGCGCGACGGTGCTGCCGCTCGGCGTATGGCGCTGGGTCGCGCTCGCGCTCGTCGCGCTGTGGCTGATGCTGACGGTGATCGTGCCGATTTCCGGCATCGTGCTGCGCGCATTCGTGACCAACTGGGGTGAAGGCGTCGCGCTCGCCGAAGTGCTGACGCTGTCGAACTTCATCGAGCTGTTCGAGCAGGACAACCTCGTGCGCGCGATCGTCAACACGCTCGGCATCGGCGTGATCGGCGGCGCGCTCGCGATCGGCTTCTACTCGCTCGTCGCGTTCGCCGGCCACCGCCGGCACGACTGGGCGACGAAACTGCTCGACTACCTCGTGCTGCTGCCGCGCGCGGTGCCCGGCCTGCTCGCCGGTCTCGCGTTCCTGTGGATCTTCCTGTTCGTCCCGGGCCTGCGCGAGCTGAAGAACTCGATGTGGAGCATCTGGATCGCGTACACGGTCGTGTGGCTCGCATACGGGATGCGGCTCATTCAAAGCGCGCTGCTGCAGGTCGGCCCCGAACTCGAGGAAGCCGGCCGCAGCGTCGGCGCGACGCGCAGCCGCGTGTCGCTCGACGTGACGCTGCCGCTCGTGCGTTTCGGCCTGCTCGCCGCGTGGCTCCTGATCTTCATGATCTTCGAGCGCGAATACTCGACCGCCGTCTACCTGCTGTCGCCCGGCACCGAAGTGATCGGCGCGCTGCTCGTGTCGCTGTGGGCGACCGGCGCCGTCGACCAGGTGGCCGCGCTCTCTGTCATCAACATCGCGATGGTCGGCGCCGGTCTCGGCGTGGCCCTGCGCTTCGGAGTGAAACTTCATGGATAAGCTCATCGTCGACGACCTGCATCTCAGCTACGGCGCCAACCCGATCCTCAAGGGCGTGTCGTTCGAACTGAAGGCCGGCGAAGTCGTGTGCCTGCTCGGCGCATCGGGCAGCGGCAAGACCACGCTGCTGCGCGCGGTGGCCGGCCTCGAACAGCCGTCCGACGGGCGCATCCAGCTCGACGACCGCGTGTTCTTCGACGGCGCGCGGCATGTCGACCTGCCGGTCGAACAGCGTTCGCTCGGCCTCGTGTTCCAGTCGTACGCGCTGTGGCCGCACCGCACCGTGGCCGACAACGTCGGCTACGGGCTCAAGCTGCGCCGCGTCGCGCCGGCCGAACAGAAGCGCCGCGTGCAGACCGCGCTCGATCAGCTCGGCCTCGGCCATCTCGCCGAACGGTTTCCGCATCAGTTGTCGGGCGGCCAGCAGCAGCGTGTCGCAATCGCACGCGCGCTCGTCTACAACCCGCCCGTGATCCTGCTCGACGAGCCACTGTCGAACCTCGACGCGAAGCTGCGCGAGGAAGCGCGTGCGTGGCTGCGCGAGCTGATCGTGTCGCTTGGGCTGTCGGCGCTCTGCGTGACGCACGACCAGACCGAAGCGATGGCGATGTCCGACCGCATCCTGCTGCTGCGCAACGGCCGCATCGAACAGGAAGGCACGCCGGCCGAGCTGTATGGCGCGCCGCGCTCGCTGTACACGGCCGAGTTCATGGGCAGCAACAACCGCATCGACGCACGCGTCGCGGCCGTCAACGGCGAACGCGTGACGCTCGCCGGCGACGGCTGGGAACTGCAGGCGCTGGCCCGCGACACGTTCGCACCGGGCCAGGACGCACAGGCCGTGATCCGTCTCGAACGCGTGCAGGTCGCCGACGGCCCGGGGGCGAACCGGCTGCAGGCCGATCTCGTCACGTCGATGTATCTCGGCGATCGCTGGGAATACCTGTTCCATTGCGGCGAGATGCGCCTGCGCGCGTTCGGCCACGTGCCGCGCGCGGCCGGCAAGCACTGGATCGAATTCCCGACCAACGACTGCTGGGCGTTCGCGAAAGCGGGCTGACCCGGGCGCGGCGTGCTCTGCGCGCCGCGCACGTCGAGCAAGGCAATGACAGACCGTCCGGCGAACGCTTTCCGGCGTTGGCCTCGACCGCGTCACACCCGTTTCACCCAACCCACAATAAATCAGGAGACACCGTCAATGAAATTTCGCGCAGCAGTCCTCACCAGCTCGGCCGCCGCGGCCTGCATCGCCGCCCCCGTCGTGCACGCGCAGTCGTCGGTCACGATGTACGGGATCATGGATGCCGGCATCGAATACACGAACCATGCGGCGCCGGAGGGCGGCAGTTCCGTCAAGCTGAAATCCGGCAACAAGAATACGTCGCGCTGGGGCCTGCGCGGCGTCGAGGATCTCGGCGGCGGGCTGAAGGCCGTGTTCCGCCTCGAAAGCGGAATCGATCTCGCGAACGGTGCGTTCGACGACGGCCCCGACTCGATCTTCGCGCGTCGCGCGACGGTCGGCCTGAAAGGCAAATGGGGCGAGCTGACGCTCGGCCGCAACTACACCGTCACGTACGACTACATGCTGCCGTTCGATCCGATGGGTTACGCGCAGAACTACTCGTGGGCGACATCGTCGATGGCGACGGGCGGCCGCAAGGACGGCATGTTCACGCGCTCGTCGAACGCGGTGCGCTACGACGGTGAATTCAGCGGCGTGAAGTTCGGCGCGATGTACGGCTTCGGCAACGTGCCGGGCAGCGTGAAGACCAGCTCGAAATACGACTTCGCGCTCGGCTACGAGACCGGCCCGTTCGCGGCGGTGCTCACGTTCGATCGGCAGAACGGCGCGGCCGACAGCGTCACGCCGGCCGATACCGTCAACTACATCCAGGGCATTCACGCGGGCTTGAGCTACGACTTCGGCGACCTGAAGACGATGGCCGGCTATCGCAACTACAAGCGCACGTTTCGCACTGCGGCGGCGAACCAGTTGAGCGACACGTACTGGGTTGGCGGATCGTACCAGTTCACGCCGACGTTCTCGCTGATCGCGGCCGTCTATCACCAGAACGTCAAGGGCGGCAGCGATGCCGATCCGACGTTGGTGTCGGTGCGCGCGAATTACGCGCTGTCGAAGCGCACGGTGCTCTACGCGGCCGGTGCGTTCGCGATCGCGAAGCATGACCAGAAGGTCGGCGTATCGCGCGATTTCGCCGGGTATGGCACCACGCAGGTCGGCGTGACGGCGGGGATTCAGCAGCGGTTCTGATCCTGGCTTGACGACGCAGGCGGCGGCACTCGCCGCCTGCCCGCCTCCATGCGATGCGGTCACTGGCACTCGCTCGCCATCGTGCGCCGGGCCTAACGCGCAGCACGACGTCGCACACGCACGGATCACTGTCTGCTACGGCAACATAGCCTTGAATCGATCAAACCGAGTAGGCGGCAGCCTGATCTCTCCCTCACTATCAACGGCAGTATCAAATATCAGGGATTCCTTGGTCCATACCAAACGAACAGAATCCACGGACTCGTAAGTCCGCTCGGCAAGCAATCGCATGTCGGATGTCCGATAGAGGCGCAAAAGGATTCGATCCGCTCCGAGGTAGGCGTATTGCGCCGTATAACGCCCCCCATCGTTCCTGGAAAGCTCGGTATCAAACCGCATCGCCTGTGAGCGTACGCGCACATCTTTGTAGTAAGAACCGACGCAGAACAACAAAGTGACAATTGCCAGACCGGAACCCAGTGCCTTCATTCCCGACTTCATTCGTTCAACGCGCCCCTCCTTGTGCGAGAGGCTGTATAAAACGACTATCAGCAGACAGACAACGGTTCCGGCCAGAACGAGTGCTGCAAGTGCAACCATTCCTGCACCTTGCATACCTATCGCCAATCCATTCATTCGAAATATACCGTTATGGGTTTAGCTAACATGATCGGCCTATAGTCGGAAAATATGATGAAGTCGCCGCCTCGATGGTACCGTGCTTGCCACTCGCGGAACGAGCGATTGCGGACCGGATAGTAAATCTTCCCCGGTTCATAGAGGTTTGCGACCGTACTGCCTGCTACTACCGGAAAGTCAAACCACGGCTGATCCGCAAGATTCGCTGCCACGTAGCTTGGTACGATAACTACGCCGTTTTTGCTCCAGTGTCCAAGGTACTGGGACCGTGAGCTCGTATCCCCCTCAAAGGAATACCCGTCCCTGACGTAGACAACGATGTGCGTAACCGTCGCCTTCGTATTTCTGACGTCGAACGTAACGCCAGCTACCGCCGCATAGAGGTTGAATGCGCCCAACGCACCGGTCAGGTCATCAGGGACGCCGGCATCGGGCAGTCGCCGCACGGCCTGCAAGGCCTTCTGTTCAAAGGAACTTTCTACCGCCGCTCGCTGGAACTGGAATTCCTTGTGTAGCTTTCGGATATCGTAGCCGCTGACCATCCAGGGCGATACGTCTCCGCGCCTACGGTATCGGCCAAGAATATCTTGGAGGGTTTCATATGCACGTGAGCTATATATATCGGAATTTACGAGACTGTCGTATTGCTTCTTTGCGCGCCCATGCTTGAGGACCCAATCCATTTTTACGGTGGTTCGATCGACCATCGACTCAGGGTAGAGGTCGCCATTCTGGTTAATCTCGTTACTCTGGTCTCTGGATGTAATCGAGTAGTTGAGTTCCCCCGCAAACCACCGCTCCATCAATTTCGCAGAAACCGGCATATGCTCTTTGCGCATAGCATCAGGAATTTGCTGAATATCGAATGGCGGCACTTCTTTTTTCTTTTCCCCTGCCTTCGTTTTCTTGGGCGGATCGGGTGTATCCAACCACTTCTTGAAGCGTGAAAATGCGCCTGCAATTCTTTCGAGGTCGTCCACCAACTTATCGAGCGAATCGCGCTTGTCGGTCTGAACAACAGGTTTGGACTGCCTGGCTGGCGACTCCTTCACCGGGGGAGCCATTGCCATCGATAGGCCGACATCGCACACGGGGATGCATCCATCGCCCCCCTCACAACGCTTCCATTTCCAAACCAGCTTGTTGATCTTGAAGTACGGAATCCTATCGGTATCACGCGCCATACCTTTACTCGCGTTGTAGAATCCCAAACCTTACAATTCCACACCAAGCCGCACAATGTCGTGCGATGTACATTTATCAACAAATGATCAAAGCGATCGAGTCCAGAACGCAGATCTTTTCAGGTCTGCTTACATACATCGCACACCCATTCCTCCGTTTCGGGTGGCAAACGCATTTCCCGAAACGTCCCTTCGGCAATCTGGCGGCGCGGGGTAACGCACACACGCATTGTTGACAACTGTAAACGGCGAACTCGTCATTCGTAGCCCGTCCCGCGTTTCTGCGCCTGTCGGCCCAACTCATCTATCGCGGCTGTGCTCGCCTGATCGCACTAGCTCCTGCAGCGGATCAGGTCTGAAAATCGCACACGCGACGGCGCGATTTCATTCGAAACGACCGAAAGTCGCATGAAGCGAAATGGGACACATCCCTCCCCAAAGATCAGGTCCGCCTCGTTCAATACGTCCCATCCCCCTTCTTCGCCGCCTCCCCACCGTTCCCCTTGAACCGCGCCGCCAGTCGCTCCGCACTCCGCGCCAGCAGCGTCGTATCGACTCCCACCGCAACAAACAGCGCACCCGCTTTGAGATACCGCCGCGCCGCCGCCTCGTCCGCACTGAGAATGCCCGGCGCCTTCCCCGCCGCCTTGATCGCCCGGATCGCGCCATCGATCGCCGTCTGCACGTCCGGATGCCCGGGATTGCCGAGATGTCCGAGGTCGGCCGCCAGATCCGCCGGCCCGATGAACACGCCATCGACGCCGTCGACCCGCGCAATCGCGTCGATCGCATCGAGCCCGGCGCGCGTCTCGACCTGCACGAGCACGGCCATCTCGTCGTTCGCGCGATGCAGGTAGTCGCCAACACGATTCCAGCGCGACGCGCGCGCGAGCGCACTACCGACCCCGCGAATCCCGTGCGGCGGATAACGCGTCGCGGCCACCGCCGCGCGTGCTTCCTCGGCGCTCTGCACCATCGGCACGAGCAGCGTCTGCGCGCCGAGATCGAGCACTTGCTTGACGATCACTGGATCATTCCACGGCACGCGCACGACCGGATGCGACGGATACGGCGCGATCGCCTGCAACTGCGCGAGGATCGTCGGCACCGTATTCGGCGCATGTTCGCCGTCGATCAGCAGCCAGTCGAAACCGGCGCCCGCGACGACTTCGGCGCTGTACGGATTCGCGAGCCCGAGCCACAGTCCGACCTGCGCATCGCCGCGCGCGAGCGCGGCCTTGAAGACATTCGACGGAATCGGCATCGTTCGCTCACCTCACTCGAAATGACACTGGATCGTCCCGAGCGGACCGTAGTCGACGCTGAACGTATCGCCCGAACGCGCCGCGCACGGCCGCGTAAACGATCCGCCGAGCACGATCTGCCCCGGTTCCAGCGCGACGTCGAAGCGCGACAGCCGATTGGCGAGCCATGCGACGCCATTGGCCGGATGGTTCAACACGCCGGCCGCGACGCCCGTTTCCTCGACCACGCCGTTGCGCGACATGATCGCCGCGACCCAGCGCAAGTCGACGTCCTGCGGCCGCACCGGCCGCCCGCCGATCACGACGCCCGCGTTCGCCGCGTTGTCGGCGATCGTGTCGAACACCTTGCGCGGCCGCTTCGTATCGGGGTCGATCGACTGGCTGCGCGCGTCGATGATCTCGAGCGCGGGCACCACATAGTCGACCGCGTCATACACGTCGAAGATCGTGCAGCTCGGGCCCGTGAGCCGCTTGCCGAGCACGAACGCGAGTTCGACTTCCACGCGCGGCACGATGAAGCGGCCGGTCGGAATCGTGCCGCCGTCGTCGAAGAACATGTCGTCGAGCAGCGCACCGTAATCGGGTTCGTCGATTTGCGACGTGTTCTGCATCGCCTTCGACGTGAGGCCGATCTTGTGCCCTTTCAGCGTGCGGCCTTCCGCGAGCTTGAGGGCCACCCACGCGCGCTGGATCGCGTAGGCGTCGTCGATCGTGATGTCGGGATGGTCGAGCGAGATCTGGCGGATCTGCTTGCGCTCGCGCTCGGCGTCGTGCAGACGCCGCGCGAGCTGGTCGATGATGGCGGGTTCGAGCATGGTCGGATCGGGAATGGTGTTCAGCCGGCCCGCTTGTAGCGGGCGTGGATGTTGTTGTGCTTGTACGAACCGCTTTCGCTGAACTCGGTCAGCTCCATCGACAACGCGAGATAGCGTTTCGCGTACAGCTCGGCGAAATGCGCCTTGATCGCGTCGAACAACGCGTCGCACGCGGCCTTCTTCGTTTCGTCGCTGCGGCCCGAGCCGATCTTCAGCGTCACGTGGACGAACGCGTCGTCCCCGGTGCCGTCGGCGATGCAGTAGTCCTGCAGCTCGATCGCGCGCGAGCGGATGCCGCCCGTCGGAAACACGCCGCCCTGCGCGATCAGCGTCGCGTTGATCGTGCGCAGCAGCGCGGGAATGCGCGCGTCGTCGCGGATGTTCGCGGTGTACTCGACGACGATGTGTGGCATGGCAACGCTCCGGAAAGGTGATGCGGCGCTCAGGCGAGCGGGAAGATCGCGTTGATCTGCCCGGTGCCCGAGCTCGCGAAATAGTCGGTGACGATCTCGACGGGCTTGTCGTAGCGATCCCAGCCGAGCAGGCCGAGCAGCATCGCCGTGTCGTGCATGCCGCCTTCGCCGTGGCAATGCGTGTTGTACTCCGGCAGCATCGCGCAGAAGGTCTTGAAGTCGCCCTGCTTCCACAGCTCGACCACGCGCAGGTCGACCTGCCGGAAGAATTCACGGCTGATCTGGTGGATCGATTCCTCGGGGCTGCCGTTGTCGTTGAAGCGGTGCGACAGCGAACCGCTCGCGAGGAACGCGACGTTCGAATCGCTCTTTTCAATGGCCTCCAGCAGCGCCTCGCCGAACCGCCGGCTTTCGTCGAGCGTGTGCCACATCGACACGACCTTGAAGTGCTGGTCGCCGTTCATGTAGCGCATCGGCACGAGCGTGCCGTATTCGAGTTCGAGACTGCCGATCTCGTGCGCGCGCGTCGCGATGCCGCGCGCACTGGCCGTCTCGGCGATCAGGCGGCCGAGCGCCGGATTGCCCGGATACGCGTACGCCATGTCGCGGATGAAATGCGGCAGCTCGTTGCTGGTGTACGTGCCTGCGAACCGCGCATTGCAGTTCACGTGATAGCCGGCGTTGACGAGCCAGTGCACGTCCGACACGACGATCGTATCGACGCCGAGCGCGCGGCAGCGCTCGCCGATCAACTGATGGCCGCGGATCGCCGCTTCGCGGCAGCCATGATGCCTGCCGGGCAACTCCGACAGGTACATCGACGGCACGTGCGTGATCTTGGCGGCGAGGGACAGTTTGCCCATCGTTAAGTCTCCGTATCGTTCTGGCGTTCTGACGGCGTTCCTGCGGCGAAACGATCCGCGCCCGTTACACGCCCCAGCGGGGAATGTGATGCGAACCCATCGAGATGCACACGTTCTTGATCTCCGCGAACACCTCGAAGCTGTATTCGCCGCCCTCGCGCCCGGTGCCCGACTCCTTCACGCCGCCGAACGGCTGGCGCAGGTCGCGCACGTTCTGGCTGTTCACGAACACCATCCCGGCCTCGATGCCGCGCGCGAGGCGATGCACCTTGCCGACGTCCTGCGTCCAGATATACGACGCGAGCCCGTAGGACGTGTCGTTCGCGAGCCGCAGCCCTTCTTCCTCGTCCTCGAACGGGATCAGGCACGCGACCGGCCCGAAGATTTCCTCTTGTGCGATGCGCATCCGGTTGTCGACGTCCGCGAACACGGTCGGGCGCACGAAGTTGCCGTTGCGCAGTTGGTCGGCGAGACCGGCCGGCTTGTCCGCGCCGCCTGCCACCACGCGCGCGCCTTCCTGCTCGCCGATCCGGATATAGCCCGTCACCTTCTCCCAGTGCTGGCGCGTGATCATCGCGCCGAGCTGCGTCGCGGGATCGGTCGGATCGCCGACCACCAGGTTGTTCGCGCGGCGCGCGAATTCCTGCACGAAGCGATCGTAGATCGTGCGCTGCACGAAGATCCGCGAGCCCGCGGTACAACGCTCGCCGTTGATCGAGAAGATCGTGAACAGCGACGCGTCGAGCGCGCGGTCGAAATCGGCATCGTCGAAAATCAGCACCGGCGACTTGCCGCCAAGCTCCATCGAATACTTCTTCAGGCCCGCGCGTTCCATGATCCGCTTGCCCGTGACCGTGCCGCCCGTAAACGACACCGCGCGCACGTCCGGATGGCGCACCAGCGCGTCGCCGGCGGTCGCGCCGTAGCCCTGCACGACGTTCAGCACACCCGGCGGAATGCCGGCCTCGAGTGCGAGCCGGCCGAGCTGGTCGGCCGTCAGCGGCGACAGCTCCGACATCTTCAGCACGGCCGTGTTGCCGAGCGCGAGACACGGCGCCGTCTTCCACGTCGCGGTCATGAACGGCACGTTCCACGGCGACACCAGCGCGCACACGCCGACCGGCTGGTACAGCGTGTAGTTCAGCATCTGGTCGTCGACCGGATACGTGCGGCCGTTCATCTGGACGCACACTTCAGCGAAGAAGTTGAAGTTCTCGGACGCGCGCGGAATCAGCTGCTTGCTCGTCTGAGCGATCGGCAGGCCGGTGTCCTGCGTCTCGAGCGCGGCGAGCATCGACACGTTCTTCTCGATCAGTTCGCCGAGCTTGCGCATCAGCTTCGCGCGCTCCTTGGCCGGGGTGTTCGCCCATTTCGGGAATGCTTCCTTCGCCGCACGCACGGCCGCGTCGACTTCGGCCTCGCCGGCGGACGCGACGTCGGTGATCACGTCGCCCGTCGCGGGGTTCAGCGTCGTGAACGTCTCTCGGCTTTCGACTTCGCGGCCGTCGATCCAGTGCTTGATGGTCATGTGCTCTCCTTGGGCGACGGGCTCAGCCGGCGCGATAGTAGTCAGCTTCGCCGACGATCGTGTTCACGAGCCGGCCGATCCCTTCGATTTCGGTCACCACCTCGTCGCCCGGCTTCGTGTCGGCCAGCCCTTCAGGCGTGCCGGTCAGGATCAGATCGCCCGGCGAGAGCGTCATGAAACCGCTGATGTGCTCGATCAGCGCGGGTACGTCGAAGATCATGTCGCGCGTGCTGCCGCGCTGCGTCTCCCGGCCGTTCACCGTCGTGCGCAGCATGAGGCCGCCCGCATCGCCGATCTCGTCGCGGCTGACGAACCACGGCCCGAGCGGCGTGCAGGTGTCGCGGTTCTTCACGCGCAGGTTCGGGCGGTAGTAGTTTTCGAGGTAATCGCGGATCGCATAGTCGTTTGCGACCGTGTAGCCGGCAACGTAGTCGATTGCCCGCGTCCGGCTCACGTTGCGCGCCGGGCGGCCGATCACGACGGCCAGCTCGCACTCGTAATGCATGTGCGTCGCGTCCGCCGGGCGCACGGTGTGCGACCGATGGCCGATGAACGTGTTCGGCCCCTTCAGGAAAATCAGCGGCTCGCTCGGTGCCTTGAACGCGAGTTCCTTCGCGTGGTCCGCGTAGTTGAGGCCGAGCGCGAACGTCGTGCGCGGTGCGACGGGCGGCAGCCACGTCACCGCGTCCTCGGCGAGCACGCGCCCCGTGTCGAGGCGGATCGCGCCGTCGCCGGCCGGTTCGGCAGCATGCAGTGCGCCGTTGTAGATCACGCGCGCCGTCTTCATCGTGCTTCCTCCGCAATCAGCGTATGCCGCAACGTGCCGATGCCGGCAGCGTCAATCTCGACCGTGCTGCCCGCGCGGGCACGCGGAGCGCCACCCGCGACGCCGAGCAGCAGCACGTCGCCCGCGTCGAACGACATGAACGCCGTCACGTCGGCGATCAGCTCGCGCACCGGGCGGATCAGCGTGGCGGTCGATGCGGACACCGCGGTGCGGCCGTCGATCCGTACAGTCAGGCCGATCGCGTCGATGTCCCCGAGCGCGGCCGCCGGCACGATCGCCGGCCCCAGCGGGCAGAAACCGTCGCGACATTTGAAGCGCACGGCCGGACGGTAGTAATCGGGATGCGGAACCGACACGTCGCTCGCGAGCGTGAAGCCATGCACGTAGTCGAGCGCCCGCGCGGCCGGCACGCGCGTCGCGCGCCGCGAGAACACGACGGCCACCGATGCGCCGATCTCCAGCGCATCGACGCCCGCCGGCACCACGACGGCCGCGCCGTCGGCTGCGTGCGTGTTGGCCGGTTTGATGTAAAGGATCGGTGCCTGCGGCGGACGGCCGTAAGGCGGCGCGTGCACGGCGTCGCCGAGCGCGTCGAGTGCGGCGCGCTCGTTGAGCAGCGCACCGTAGACGGTACCGATGGCGACCGGCAGCGGCGGCGCCGCGGCGGTCATGCAGGACAGCTCCATGCGTCATTCCCCTGCCGCGCGTCGCGGCGCATCGTCAATAGTTAACATCTTAAGTAAACAATCGAATGCCCGCAACCTCGATTACCCTGATACGCGAAATTCATCACCATCGGCTGTTAAGATTGATGCGTCCCCGTCCTCTGCACCTCTACCCACCCCGATGAACCGTACGCTCGACCATCGCAATCTGGCCATGCTGCTGCTCGAGGCCCGCGAAACGCTGATGGGCCTGTTCCGCCCCATTCTCAAGGAATTCGCGCTGACCGAACAGCAGTGGCGGATCATCCGCGTGCTCGACGGCGAGCCTTCGCACGCGCTCGAAGCGGGACAGATCGCGCGCCGCTGCTGCATCCTGAGCCCGAGTCTCACGGGCGTGCTGGAACGGATGGAGCGCGACGGCCTGATTACGCGCACGCGCGCGCAGGAAGATCAGCGCCGGCTGCTGGTGAGCCTGACGCCGCAAAGCAGGAAACTGGTCACGGAAATCGGTCCGCGCATCGACGAGCAGTATCGTCAGCTTGAAGCGCGTTTCGGCCAGGACGGCCTGGATGACATCTACCGCGCGCTCGACCGCCTGATCGAACTCGGCAGCGCGTCGTAGGGCCTGCCGTCGCCGGACCGCCGCGAGCGGCGGCGAACCGGCCGCCGGGAATCGGCAGGCCCCGAATCGCGCGGGCGCTCAGTGCAGCGTGCCGCGCATCAGTTCTGTCACCGCGACGCCGCGCGACGTGCGCATGCACTCCTCGACGTAATCGATGAACGGCAGCGGCTCGAAATCGATTTCGTCGCGCACGCGGCGGTTGTCGAACACGCGATCGACCATCGCGAACTCCGCGCAACGCTGCAACGCGCGGCCGATCACGCGTTCGAGCGCCGGATCGGATCGCCCGAGCACGTCGCGCACCACGAGCGGCAGTTCGGCCGGCGCACAGGCCACGTAGCGCGGCGCGCCCGTCATGCCGGCCGCCTCGTCCATCGCGCGCACGATCTGCGCGACCTGCGGCGCCTCTTCGCCGGCCGACACGTGGTACACGTCGTGCATCAGCGTCGGCTTCACGGCCAGCAGCATCGTCGCGCGCGCGACGTCGTCGACCGACACGATGTCGATGCGCGTCATCGACCGCGCGGTAAAGCGCCGCGCCGCGTGCGCCACGCGGAACATCCAGAACGAATTCGGTGCGGGCCGCGTGCCGAGCACCGTGTGACCGACGACGTGCGACGGACGCACGACGACGAGCGGCAGCCCGAGCGCGCGCAGGCGCTGCTCCGTTTCCGCCTTCGCTTGCAGGTAGTCCGCCGCGAGCACCGCGCCGTGCAACCCGTCGCCGCCCTGCGCCGCGTCGCTCGCCGATGCGCCCGCCGTCGCCTCGTACACGATCCCGCCGCGGCCCGCGTGCGCATAGGCGGTGCCGACGTATACGAAACGCTGCAGTTGCGGCGCGTGCGCGAACCGTTCGGCAAAGCGCAGCGAATCGGCGATGTCGGCCTGCAAGTGCGAGCCGTCGGCCGGCGACGCATGGCCCGCGCAATGGATCACGTGCGTCGCGCCGGCGAGACGCGACGCGTCGGTGCCCTGCCACACGTCGCCGAGCGCACCGACGACCACGTTCGCGTCGCCGAGACGCGATGCCCAGTACGGCGCGAGCCCCGCGCGCAACGCCGCTTCACGCAAACGCGCGACCGCGTGGCCGCGATTCTCCGCACGCACGACACACACGATGCGCTCGAGCAACCCGGCGTTGACGAGCGCCGTCAGCACGGTACTGCCGATGAAGCCGGTGGCGCCGGTGAGCACCAGCCGTCCGACGTTGGCCGCCGCGACCGGTGCGCTGGCCGGCGACACGAGGCTCGTGCGCCAGTTGAGCGACAACGCGGTTTTCCAGATCAGCACGATAGTCTCCTTCGAAGAATCGGCCGGACGGCGCGGCCGCCCCGGATCGCGGAGCGGCGCGCGGCTGTCGGCCGGGCCGGGGCCGACGCTCGCCCCGGCAATCCCGATCGGGCTGCGGCCCGTGATCGCGTCGATCGCGTCTCTGGCACGAGGCGGCGGCCCGCCGCGGACGGGCGTCCACGGCGCAGGATCGGAAAATCCAAGTGTGGGGCCTGATCGCCCGCAAGTCTGTCCTGAAAGTTTCGTGAAAGTGTGAGGATTTGTACGCGAATGTCGGAGTGTGTCGCGTCGGCCAGGCGCTCAAATCGTCGAAACGTCCGGGCCGGCAGCATTCGGGATGCGTCAGCGGCCGGACGGCCGATGCGCGCGGAGCCCTCGTTTCGGCGCGACACTTCGACGCGGCCTCTCACGGGGTCATCGCATGTCCGGGACACGCCAGGGTCCGATCGCGGTGCGCGGCTCATGCTGCGCTTGCGTTTGCGCGCGCCGTCACGATCGCGGCGGATCGTCAGACATCGTTTCATCGGGAAACGCCTATAGGCGCAATTCGGATTTATTGCGGATTATCACTTGCGTTTCACCGCAGTCTATCTAGACTGGTCAAACCAAAACGGTCGAATGTGTCATTTTCTTCAGGAGACGATCCAATGCGCCTCACTATTCGGATTAATGGCAGCGAGTCGGCAACCCGTCACTCCTTCGCGGTGCTCTGGGTCGATACCGACGAGGGGCTGTGGTCACGCGAGGCTCACCAGGGGATCGATCTTCCGAGCTGGGGCAAGGTTCGGGACGTGGAAGGCGCAATGGCCCTCTGCGCGGCCGACAGCGGGAAGGCCGTGTGCCAGTTGAAGGGGCTGTCGTTCAGCGCGACGCAGCGCGAACAAGGTCCCGCGGTGCTCGCTGGCGAGCACCCCGACGGTGCATGGCGTCTGCAAGCGGTCGATCGTTCCACGGCGGAGCCGGAATACCATGAATTTATTTCCGTCGCGCGATAGGTATTTTTGACGGCAATCCTCTGCGGTTTTCGGGTTTATTCCGGTTTCCGCGATATTCATTTCGATATTCATCAATAAGGCGCCTCTCTTCCAAGGCGCCTTATTATTTTCCGGTCCCTGAATTAATCGGGGCCGGGTTAATCGAACCGCGGCGACGGTAACGATCCGCCCCCTCCATTCCGGCTCCGTTGCGTCAGCACGTCAGGCCGCGCCGCCATTTCGCCCCGCCCCCACCTTTTCCCGACCGTGCCCGGGCGGAAACGCCGATCTTTTACGGGGCCGAAACACACTTTCCCCACATGATGTTTACTCATTTATTACAATCACATTATTCCGACTGACTTGCCGCCGTCCGGCGGCCCGACCCGGCCCTTGCATGAGCGTGAAAAAGAAGACCCACCCCGCCGATCCATACGCCGCCGCGACCAAGCATCCGATGCTCGCGTCACGCCTGCCGATGTGGCGCTCGAAGCTGGTTGTGATCATGGTGTCCCTCGGTTTCGCCGCGCTGATCGGACGCGCCTTCTGGGTGCAGGTCGCGAACCAGGATTTCTACGTCGGGCAAGGCCAGAAGCGCTACCAGCGCACGATCGAGCTCGACGCGATGCGCGGGCGCATCGTCGACCGCAACGGCGCGATGCTCGCGGTCAGCCTGTCGACCTATGAAATCTGGGCAAATCCGAAACAGGTCGCCGAAATCGACTATCCGCAGATCGCGAAGCTGCTCGACATGCCGCTCGTGGAAGTGAAGCGCCGCCTGCGCAACGACCGGACGTTCGTGCTGCTCAAGCGGCAGATCGACGCCGACACCGCCAGCCGGCTCGACAAGCTCGAGATCGACGGCATCACGCAGATCGCCGACTCGAAGCGCTTCTATCCCGAGGGCGAATCGGCCGCGCACGTGGTCGGCTTCACCAACGTCGAGGACAAGGGCCAGGAAGGCGTCGAGCTCGCGGCGAACGGGCGGCTGTCGGGCACTGCCGGGCAGCGCGAGGTGATCCGCGATCGACTGGGCCGCATCGTGTCCGACACGCGTCCGCTCGTGCCCGCGCAGCACGGCGCGACGATCGAACTGACGATCGACCGGCGCATCCAGCAGCTCGCGTTCAGCCAGCTCAAGGCCGCGGTGCTCGAGAACAACGCGGTAGCCGGCAGCGTGGTCGTGCTCGACGCGCAGAACGGGGAAATCCTCGCGCTCGCGAACTACCCGACCTTCGACCCGAACGACCGCGCCCGGCTGACGGGCCAGCAGCTGCGCAACCGCGCGGTGATCGACACGTTCGAGCCGGGTTCGACGATCAAGCCGCTCGTCGTCGCGCTGTCCATCGACGAGCGCAAGGTCACACCGAACACGATCATCAACACGTCGCCCGGCACCTACAAGATCGGCCCGGCCGTGATCCACGACACGTCGAACCACGGCTCGCTGACCGTCTCGCAGGCGCTGCAGAAGTCGAGCAACGTCGCGCTCGCGAAGCTGGCGCTGAACCTGCCCGCCGAAACGATCTGGAACAAGTACCAAGAATACGGGATCGGCCGCGCGCCGGAGCTGACGTTCCCGGGCGTCGCGTCGGGCCGCCTGCGCGGCTACAAGCGCTGGCGGCCGATCGAGCAGGCGACGATGGCGTACGGCTACGGGCTGTCGATGTCGCTGCTGCAGATCGCGCAGACCTACACCGCCTACGCGGGCGACGGCACGCTGCACCCGGTGTCGCTGCTGAAGAACGGCTCCGACCCGCAGACGATCAACGCGCATCGCGGCCACCGCGTGACGTCGCCGCAAACCGCGGCGGCGATCCGCGCGATGCTCGAGTCGGCCGTCGGCGAAGGCGGCACCGGGCGCCGCGCGCGGGTCGACGGCTACCGGATCGGCGGCAAGACGGGCACGGCGCGCAAGCAGGTCGGCGCGACCTATGCGAAGGGCAAGTACCGCGCATTGTTCGCTGGGATGGCGCCGATGAGCAACCCGCGCCTGATCGTCGCGGTGATGATCGACGAGCCGCGCGGCAAGGGCTATTACGGCGGCACGGTGGCCGGCCCGGTGTTCTCGTCGGTCACGAGCGGCTCGCTGCAGTTGCTCGGCGTGCCGCCCGACGCCCCGGTCGAGCCGACGCCGAATGCGCCGGTCAAGGCCGCGGCGCAGAAGACCGTCGCGGCGCCGAAGGCCGCGGCGCAACCGAAGACGGCGGCCGAGCAGAAGGCATCGGCGCCCGTGAAAACGGCCGCGCAATCCGGCGCGGCCGTACAGGCGAAGGCGGCGGCAGGCTGAAGCCGCCGGGGCGCACTCGGCGCCGCGCGCGGCGAACAGGTCGATCGTTCGCCGTGTCGAATGCCCGGCACGCCCGCTTTCCGCCGGCCGATACGCTCCCTCTATCCGCGCGAATCCGGCCGCGCGACCGTCAATGCGCGTGCGCGGCCGCCACCGGCTTCACCATCCTGCCGAGCACGTGCTCGGTCATTCCGCGCGCGAGTTCGCTCTCGCCCATGAACACGGTGCCGACGCCCTCGCTCGACAGCAACGCGGCCTCGTCGCTACTGTTCGTGCACAGCACGACCTCCAGCGTCGGATTCAGCGTGCGCGAGATCTCGACGATCTGCCGCACGTCGAATACGTCCGGCAACGTGACGACCAGCATCCCGGCGCGCGCGATATGCGCCTGGACGAGCACGATCGGCTCGATCGCATCGCCCGACACGGCGGCGACGCCGTCCGCGCGCAGCTTCTCGACGAGCTCGCGATTCTGCTCGACGACGACATACGCGATTCCGCGCTCGTCCAGCGCATGCGCGATCCGCGTGCCGACCTTGCCGTAGCCGACGATCACGACCTGCCCGGTCAGATGCGTCTGCGGCGTCGACATCGGCAGCGCGGCGAGCGGATCGTCGCGTGCCTCGAGCTTGCGCGCGAACGCCGAATGCTTGCGGATCCACGCGAGCGCCGGATCGATCATCGCGAACAGCAGCGTGTTCATTGCGATCGAGATCAGCGCGACCGCGAGGATCAGGCTCTGCCCTTCGGCCGACAGCAGCCCGAGCGCACGACCGAGCCCCGCGAGAATGAACGAGAATTCGCCGATCTGCGCGAGGCCCGCGCCGACCGTCAGCGCGGTGTTCAACGGATAGCGGAACGCGATCACGAGCGCGACCGCCGCGAGCGTCTTGCCGACCAGCACGATCGCCGCGACCTCGATCACGTGCAGCGGCTCGGTGAGCAGCACCGTCGGGTCGAACAGCATCCCGACCGAAATGAAGAACAGCACCGAGAATGCGTCGCGCAGCGGCAGCGTCTCGTCGGCCGCGCGCCGGCTGAACTCCGACTCGCGCATCATCATCCCGGCGAAGAACGCGCCGAGCGCGAACGACACGTCGAACAGCTTCGCCGCGCCGAACGCGATGCCGACCGCCGCGGCAATCATGCACAGCGTGAACAGCTCGCGCGAACCGGTGCGCGCGACGAGCCACAGGATGCGCGGAAACACGCGCTTGCCGACCACGAGCATCAGCGCGATGAACGCGGCCACTTTCAGCATCGTGACGCCGAGCGTGCCCCACACGCTGCCGCCGGCCGCGTGCGCGTCGCCGGGCGGCGTGCCGCCGAGCAGCCCCGCGACGGGCGGCAGCAGCACGAGCACGAGCACCATCACGAGATCCTCGACGACGAGCCAGCCGACCGCGATGCGCCCGTTCACCGTCTCGACGAGCCCGCGCCCCTCGAGCGCCCGCAGCAGCACGACCGTGCTCGCGACCGACAGCGCGAGCCCGAACACGAGCGCCGCGCCGAGGCTCCAGCCCCACGTGAGCGCGAGCCCGCCGCCGAGCAACGTCGCGACGGTAATCTGGACGACGGCCCCCGGCAGCGCGATCTTGCGCACCGCGAGCAGGTCGCCGAGCGAGAAATGCAGGCCGACGCCGAACATCAGCAGCATCACGCCGACTTCCGCGAGCTGCTGCGCGAGCGACAGGTCGCCGACGAAACCGGGCGTGCCGGGGCCGATCACGATCCCGGCAAGCAGATAGCCGACGAGCGGCGGCATTTTCAGCAGTGACGCGAGGTAACCGAAGATCATCGCGAGACCGAAACCGGCCGCGAGCAACGCAATCAGGCTGACGTCATGAGGCATCCCCCCTCCCGAGTTCTTGTAACTATTTAGTAAGGTTCAAGAATGGAAGGATAAGGGATGAGATGGAAAAATGGCGGGCCGCCGCGAAAAATTCACGCGATGGCCCGCCATTGCGGGGTACTACCCCGGGCGGTCGGAACACGTCTCAAAAGCTAGCCGGCAGCGCGAGGCGGATCGATCGGGCGGGGCCCGGCGCCCCGCCGCGCGCGTCAGCGCGACGCCTGCGGGAACCGCGCGCCCGGCGGCGGCTCCGGCCGCGTCGACGGCGTGCTCTTGCGCACCTTCGCGACCTGCGCGGCCGTGATCGCCGCGCCCGTATTGCCCCAGCTCGTGCGCACGAAGTTCGACACGTCCGCGACTTCCTGGTCCGACAGGCGCCAGCCGAACGGCGGCATCGTGAAGGTCGACGGCGCGGTGTGCGTGCCCTGCAGCGCGCTGCCTTCCAGGACGACGTGAATCAGCGACGTCGGGTCCTCGCTTTGCACGACCGGGTTGCCCGCGAGCGCCGGGAACACGCGCGTGTAGCCGTGGCCGTCGCTGCGGTGGCACGCCATGCAGTTGTCGCGATAGACGGCGGCGCCGGGCTTGCTCGCGTCACCGGTCTGCAGTGCCTTCGCCGCGGCCGCGTCGTACACGTGCGGCTGCTCGCCCTGCACGCGCGGCGGCAGCGTCTTCAGGTAGCGCGCGATCGCGGTCAGGTCGTCGTCGGTCATGTGCTGCATGCTGTGGCCGACCACGTCCGTCATCCCGCCGAACGCGGCCGTGCGCAGCGTGCGGCCGGTCTTCAGGAACTGCACGATCTCGGTTTCGTTCCACGTGCCGAGCCCGGTGCGCGGCTCGCCGCGCAGGCTCGTCGGCACCCAGCCGTCGATCGCCGCGCCGCCGGCCAGGAAGTCGAGGCCGCCCGCATCGGTCAGCGCGCGCTCCTGCATCGTCGCCGCGCGCGGCGTGTGGCACGCGCCGCAATGGCCGAGACCCTGCACGAGATACGCGCCGCGCGCGACCACCGGATCGGTGTACGACGCCGCATCGAACGGCTTCGGCGCCGGCGCGAACATCTTGCGCCAGAACGTCAGCGGCCAGCGCATCGACAGCGGCCACACGATGTCGACCGCGCGGTTCTCGCGTTCGACCGGCGCGACGCCGTGCATGAAGTACGCATACAGCGCCTTCACGTCGTCGTCGCTCAGGCGCGCGTAGGATGGATACGGCATCGCCGGATACATCGTGTCGCCGTTCTTGCGGACGCCCTCGCGCACCGCGCGGGTGAAGTCGTCGAGCGTCCAGCCACCGAGGCCCGTCTTCGGGTCCGGTGTGATGTTGGTCGAATAGATCGCACCGATCGGCGTGTCGAACTTCAGCCCGCCCGCGAACGGCTTGCCGCCGCTCGCGGTGTGGCACGCGATGCAGTCGCCCGCGCGGGCGAGGTATTCACCGCGCTTGACGAGGTTCGCGTCGGCCGACTGTGCCGCCGGCGCCGCCGGTTGCGCGAAGGCCGCGCCGCCCGCGAAACCGAACGCCGCCCATGCCGTGCCGATCGCCAGTGCGCGCCGCAGCGGGGAAATTCGGCGCGCGGCGTTGTGGTGGTTCACTGTCCTCTTCATGCGGTCACCAGCGGGGCGGGATTTTTCAGGTATTGCTCGCGGATCGCACGTGCCGACCAGTAGGCCAGCGCCGCGATGATCCCGGTCGGGTTGTAGCCGATGCCCTGCGGCAGCGCCGACGCGCCCATCACGAACACGTTGTGCACGTCCCAGCACTGCAGGTAGCGGTTCAGCACGCTCGTCTTCGGATCGGTGCCCATGATCGCGCCGCCGACCAGGTGCGTCGTCTGGTACGCGCGCGAATCGAAGTGCTTGCCGAACTCGCGCGTCGACACGCCGATCGCCTTCGGCCCCATCGCCTCCGCGATCTTCTTCATCTGCCCGGTCACGTACTGCGCCATCTTGATGTCGTTGTCCTTCCAGTCGAAGGTCATCCGCAAGAGCGGCTGGCCGTACGAATCGCGATAGGTCGGATCGAGGTCGAGGTAGACATCGCGGTACGACATGTTCGTGCCGTGCGCGTCCATCGAGATCGTATGCGCGTAGTTGTCCTTCACGGCCTTCTTCCACGCGGCGCCCCATTGCGGCGTGCCCGGCGGCGTCGCGATGCCGCTGATCGGCTTCACGCCGGCCTGGTTCACCCACAGCGGCGAACCGCCGACGAAGCCGAGCGGGCCATGGTCGAAGTTGTCCGCGTTGAAGTCGTCCACCGCGACGCCGTTGCCGCCCGCGCCGATGAACGGGTTCGTGAAGGTGTCCTTGTCGAAGAACGCCTTGATCGTCGACAGGTTCTGGTACGCGAAATTGCGGCCCACGACACCTTCGCCCGAGATCGGGTCGTACGGCTTGCCGATGCCCGAAAGCAACAGCAGGTGCACGTTGTGATACTGGAACGCCGCGACGATCACGAGATCGGCCGGCTGGTGCACTTCACGGCCTGCCGGGTCGACGTAGGTGACGCCTGTCGCGCGCTTCTTCGTGTCGTCGAGGTCCACGCGCAGCACGTGGCACTTCGAGCGCAACTCGAAGTTCGGCACCTGCTTCAGCGCGGGCAGGATGTTCAGGTTCGGCGACGCCTTCGAGTACATGTAGCACGCATAGCCGCTGCAGTAGCCGCAGAAGTTGCACGGCCCCATCTGCACGCCGTACGGGTTCGTGTATGGACCCGACGTGTTCGCCGACGGCAGCCGGTACGGATGCAGCCCGAGCGACTTCGCCGCATCGAAGAAGCGTTGCGCCGAATACGTGTTGAGCTGCGCGGGCAGCGGGAAATTGTCGCTGCGGTTCGCCTCGAACACGTTGCCGTCGCCGACCACCTTGCCGCCGACCTTATATGCCTGCCCCGACGTGCCGAACACCTTCTCGGCGAAGTCGAAATACGGCTCGAGCTCGTCGTAGCTGACGCCCGTGTCCTGGATCGTCATCCCTTCCGGGATGAACTTCTTGCCGTAGCGCTCTTCGTAATGGCTGCGCAGGCGCAGCTCTTCCGGCGTGATCCGGAAATGCACGCCCGACCAGTGCAGCCCCGCGCCGCCGACGCCCTCGCCCGGCAGGAACGCGGCGAGCTGCCGGTAAGGCAGCGCGGTGTCCTGCACGCCGTGGCGGATCGACACGGTCGTTTTCGACAGGTCGAGGAACAGCTTCTTGCGAACGTTGTAGGTCAGCTCGTCGATCGTGTTCGGATACGCGCCGTCCGGATAGGTGTCGCGATACTCGCCGCGCTCCAGCGCGACGACGTTCAGGCCCGCTTCGGTGAGTTCCTTCGCGAGAATCGCGCCGGTCCAGCCGAAACCGACGATCACCGCATCGACGTGCGGCTTCTTTTCCGCGGCCATCAGCTGCGCTCCCCGTTGATCGAGACCGGGCCGTACGGGTACGGCTTGCCGTTCTGGTTGACGAAATCCATGAAGTCGGCGCGCGCGCCCGGAAAACCGATCATCTTCCACGCGGCCATGTCGTGATTGCCGCCATGCACCGGATCGCAGAAGTAGCCTTCGCGCGTGTTCTGCAGCAACTGGCCGAAGAACACGACGGACGGCACGTCGTCGATCTGCGCGCCGCCTTTTTCCAGTGCGCCGAGCACGGTGTCGCGAGTCGGCGCGTCGAGATCGGTGAACACCTTGCCGTGGGCCTTTTCGCAGTAGCGGTTGACCGCCGCGATGCCGAGCCGGTAGATGTCGCGCGGCACGAGCTTGAGCTGGTAGCCGAGCTCGGGCACGCCCTGCTGGAACGGCCCCTGCATGTACCACGTCGCGCCGTGCGCGTACGGGGTTTCCATCTGGCGGTCGATGAATTCGGGCACGCCGGATTCGAGCGCACCGGGGCCTTCGGCGTCGGCCGGGATCAGGCGGTCGACGGCGGCCTGGACGAACGCCCACTCCTTCGCGTCGAAAAAGGTCGGCTTGTACGGCGCGCGTTCGACACTGGCCGATGCGGTGGACGCATTGCCGGCCGTGGTCGAGGACGACGACGAGCGCAGGTCGCAACCGGCGACCGACGCGATCGGCACGAGCGCGACCGACGTGCGCAGGAAACGGCGACGCGAATTGGGTTTGTCGGGTGGCGTGGACATGGTCGGATGGTGATCGTTGGGGAACGTGGTTCGGGGCGCGCATTCCGCATGCGGCATGCCCGGCACGGCAGCCGTGCCGCGCGCGGCCGGCCGTCCTGTTCTTGCGGTGTTGCGAACAACCTCGATGCGGGCGCACGCCGCGCGTTACGCGGTGGCGCCGTCATGCAGCCGCGCAGCGCGCCGGTTATCGGCGCGCTGCATGGAGTCGACCTCTTCGCGGGTCTGATCGTCGGACAAATACCGGCTTACCGCCCGCATCTGCCCTGCATCGCCATGGCCCTATCCAACTTAGACGCCGCGCTGGCCGGCGGCAAGCGCATCGTGCACGACCCTCATTCCGGGCCCGGCGACAAACGTCGCGAATTATAGATGGAACCGGTTCCATTTCCAAAGGGTTCGATGCAATTCATTACATCGAAAATCGCAATAATGGGGAAATCGTTTTCCGGAATGCGCAAGAGCCGTGGTGCGGTCGTGTCGTCGCTCACCCCGCCGGCGCGATGCGCGCGGGGGCTTCGCCCGCTCCTCCCCGGTCTGCGCGTTCCATCTCGACGCCGCGACGAGCGTCAGGGCTCCCGTCGCTGCACACGGCCTGCCGCGCCGGGCGTGACGCTCACCACGGCCACAGCATCGACGCGATCGACAACGAGAGCGCCACGCACAGCGGCGAGTAGCACACGCTGTCCATCCGCGCGAAACGCGACCCGCGAACCCGCTTGAAGAAGCCGACGTAGCGGAAATCGCCGACCGCGCGCACCGCGAAGATCAATGCGAGCGCATCGATCGCGAACGCGATCGCGCCGGGATACAGGTTCGGCCACAGCCAGCCCGCGCGCGACGCCACCACGCATGCGCCGGCCAGCAATGCCGTCGCGACGGCGAGCGTGCCGAGCATGGTCGGCCGCAGCAGCGGCACCCCGTCCTGTTCGGGAATGGCCGCACGCTTGCCGAGCCGTCCGCCGAACGCCCAGTAGACGTGAACGAGTGCGATCGCACAAAGCGTCGGCACGCTGAAATACGCGCCGGTCATCTCGGTAAGGTTCCTTGTCTCATCGTGTCGTCGTGTCGTGATCCGGCCGGACAGGCTCCGGCCGCGCGCGGCCCCGTTCCGCGCAACACGAGACGATACCCAAACCACGTGCCGCATGCATTGCGACGTCCGGTCGCAATGCGCCATGCCGCGTGCTGCGGTGCAGTGCGCGCGCGCCGTCTCACCGGCCGCCGCTTGACTTCCCTCCGGGCACCACTACCCTTTTATTCCAGTGCGGCACTCGAACCGTGCATGCGCGACCGTCGCACACGTGCCGTTCGCCGGCACGCTCGATCGGACGATCGCTGCGCACCCGGGCACGACGACAACGACGAATACCCATGGAGACGACTCATGCTGATCGGTGTGCCGAAGGAGATCAAGAACCACGAATACCGCGTCGGCCTCACGCCGGCCGGTGCACGCGAACTCACGCGGCATGGCCACGGCGTGCTCGTGCAGCGCGGCGCGGGCACCGCGATCGGCCTGCTCGACGACGACTACACGGCCGCCGGCGCGGCATTGTGCGACGACGCGCGCGACGTCTTCGCGCGCGCCGACATGATCATCAAGGTCAAGGAGCCACAGGCGGCCGAGTGCGCGATGCTGCGGCGCGGACAGATTCTTTATACGTATCTGCATCTCGCGCCCGATCCCGAGCAAGCGGCCGCGCTGGTGAAGTCCGGTGCAGTGTGCATCGCGTACGAGACCGTGACGGGCCCCGGCGGCGGGCTGCCGCTGCTCGCGCCGATGAGCGAGGTCGCGGGACGCATGTCGATCCAGGTCGCGGCGACGCACCTCGAAAGCCCGCGCGGCGGCCGCGGCGTGCTGATGGCCGGAGTGCCCGGCGTGCCGGCCGCGCACGTCGTGGTGCTCGGCGCGGGCGTGGTGGGCACCGGTGCGCTGCAGATGGCGGTCGGCCTCGGCGCACGCGTCACCGTGCTCGACACGAACGTGGGCCGGCTGCGCCAGCTCGACCTGGTCTTCGCGAACCGGATCGCGACCGTCTGCTCGAACGCGCACACCATCGACGAAGCCGTGCGCGACGCCGACGTCGTGATCGGCGCGGTGCTCGTGCCGGGCGCGTCGGCGCCGCGGCTCGTCACGCGCGACATGATCGCGACGATGCGCACGGGGGCGGTCGTCGTCGACGTCGCAATCGATCAGGGCGGCTGCTTCGAGACATCGCATGCAACGACCCATGCGCAGCCGACCTTCGTCGTCGACGGCGTCGTGCACTACTGCGTCGCGAACATGCCCGGCGCGGTCGCGCGCACGTCGACGTTCGCGTTGAACAACGCGACGCTCGGCCATGCGCTCGCGCTCGCCGACAAGGGCTGGAAGCGCGCGATGGCAGACGATCCGCATCTGCGCGCGGGCCTGAACGTATGCGACGGCCGCATCACGTACGAGGCCGTCGCGCTGGCGCTCGGCCTGCCGTACGTACCGGCGGAAGACGTGCTGGCCTGACTTCGGCGCGCGCCGTCACGCACCCTTCGGGCGGCCGCGATTCGACGCGCCGCTCGCGCGCATCGTGCGCGCCAGCAAAGGCCGCAGTTGCGCGAGCGTGCGCGTGTTGAGCACGTCCTGCCGCGTGAGCCAACCACGCCGCGCCTGGCCGATACCGTATCCGAGGTTGTCCAGATCGTTCGCGCACAGTGCGTCCGAGCCGATCGCCACGGCGACGCCGGCTTTCGCGGCCTCGCGGCACCAGACGTCCGGCAGATCGAGCCGTCGCGGGTCGCCGTCGAGTTCGACGAAGCAGTGGCGCGCGGCGGCCGCGGCGAGCACGCGCGGCACGTCGAGTTCGCATGCGTCGCGTTCGCCGAGCAGCCGGCCGGTCGGATGCGCGAGGATCGTGAAATTCGGTTGATCCATCGCACGCAGGATCCGCGCGGTCTGCGCGTCGCCCGACAGGTCGAAGCCGTCGCGCACCGCGCCGACGACCAGGTCGAGGCGGCCAAGCACGTCATCGGGCACGTCGAGGCTGCCGTCCTCGCGAATGCCGGCCTCGACGCCCTTCAACAGCACGAAGTCGTCGAATGACGCGTTGAGGCGGTCGATCTCGTCGATCTGCCGCACGAGCCAGTCGCCATCGGCGCGGTGACCTTTCGTATCCGGTGCGCGATCGGTGACGGCCAGATAAGCAAGCCCGCGGGCCCGGGCCGCATCCGCCATTGCGCGCAGGCTGTCGCGCCCGGCCGACGCCGCGGTATGCGCGTGCAGATCGCCATGAACGTGCCTGCGCTCGACCAGCGCCGGCAGCGTGCCCGCGCGTGCCGCGTCGATCTCGCCGCGGTCCTCGCGCAACTCGGGCGGCACCCAGTGAAGACCGATCGCCTCGTAGACGGATGCCTCCGTCGCGCCCGCGATCCGCTCGTCGCCGCGGAATACGCCGTATTCATTGATCTTCAGCCCGCCGGCCTGCGCGATCCTTCGCAGTGCGATGTTGTGCGCCTTCGATCCCGTGAAATAGACGAGCGCCGCGCCGAACGCGTCGGCATCGACGACGCGCAGGTCCACCTGCAGCCCGTTGCCGAGCATGATGCTCGAACGCGTCTTGCCGTTCGCGAGCACGCGCGCGACTTCACCGTAGCCGACGAACGCATCGGCCACCGCGGCCGGATCGCGGGCCGTCACGAGGATGTCGAGATCGCCGACCGTCTCGCGGCTGCGGCGAAAGCTGCCGGCCGGCACCGCTTCGCCGACGCCGGCCACCTTGCGCAGACGCTCGAGCAACGGCATCAGCGATTGCGCGGCATCCGGCAGCAGGAAGCGTTGCGGCTCGCGCTTCAGGCGATCGTCGATCGCGTCGAGCAGATGGGCTTCGGTCTTCGCGCCGAAACCCGGCAGCGCACGGATGTGCCCACTCTTCGCTTCGGCGCGCAGCTGTTCGAGCGAGTCGACGTGCAGTGCGTCATGCAGCGCCTTGACGCGTTTCGCGCCGAGCCCCGGCACGTCGAGCAGTTCGACGATCGCGCCCGGCAGCGCATGGCGCAGCGTTTGCTGCAGTTCGCAGGTGCCGGTCGACGCGATCTCGCGCAGCTTCGCCGCGAGATCGGCACCGATCGATGGAATCCGGCCGGGATCGCCGCCGCTCGCGATGATCGCGGGAATGTCCCGCCCGTAGTCGGCAATCGTGCGGGCCGCGTTGCGATAAGCGCGCACCCTGAATGGATTGGCGCCCTGGATCTCGAGCATGTCGGCGATTTCGGCGAAGACGGCCGCACACTCGGCATTGTGGATCGGCATGGTCAGCGTGGCTCCCTTCCACGTGGATCGCGCCGTGCGCCGGCGCGCCGGTGTCTGCCCGCCCGGCGCCGCATGTCGACGACAGCGGGCACCCGTTGGTCATCCCGCACCGATTGCCCGTGTCGGGTCGCGCGCGACATGCGGCTTGCGCGGCGCCTGCGCCGATACCTCAGAGCGATGCGCGCGGTGTCGTCGCGTAGCGGCGCTCGTACAGGGACTGGCAATGCGTGCAACGCTCGGCAGTCGGGCGTGCGAGCAGCCGCTCGTAGCCGACCGGCGCGTCGCAGTCGATGCATTCGCCGTAGCTGCCGTCGCGCATGCGCTGCTGCGCGCGCCCGATCGCACGCAACTCGGTCAATTTCATCCCGATCAGCGCGTGATCCATGTCGACGAACAGATCGGCGTTCGCCTCGTCACCCTCGTCCGGCGCCGCGCCGGCGAGCTCCGCGTAGGACTCCGACGCGCGCTGGTCCTCGCTCGTGCGGATATCCGCCCGCAACGCCTGCTCGCTCTCGGTCAGTCGCTGCTGCAGCGTCCGCCGTTGTTCTTGATCGAGCGCCATCGCCGTCTCTCCTTTTTCGGGTTCCGCGCAACGGGCATACGGCGCGCGGTTGTCGCGCCGGTGCGCGGCGGGCCGGAACGCCCCGGCTCGCCGCGCCCGGATGCACGCCCGGCCGCACGAAGCGCCGGACGCCTTCGACGCAGCATAAACCCAATGCACACGCATGTGTTGACCGGCGTCAGCGCCCACCTCGTGCGCGCGAAAACGGGGGACCGACGCGATAATCCCGCACACCCGCATTCGTCTGACGCAGCCGCCGTTGAGGTCGATCAATCCCCTGTAAAAAGTTGCGACATAGATTGAAAACATGCGCGGCGAATCCGCTGCTTCGAGGGAGAACGTCATGTTGTTCGGCGTCGTCATCTGGGTGGCCCTTGCGGCCCTGTTCCCGACGATGGTCGTGCCGACGATCCAGCACGCCATCCAGCCGTCGAGCGCGCAAGCCGCGCCCGACGCCAGCCCCGCCGCCACGCCCGCTGCGTTGCCGGCGGCCGCTCAGCCGCCGTCGGACGGTTGACGCGCGGTTTCAGGTGCGCCGTCCCGGGGCGCATCGCATCGACGACGAAAACGCCGCACAGAATACTTCGCAATCCTCTTCGTCAGAATGCATTGCGCCCGACGAAGCCACGCACGACCGTCATCAGGATGATCTTCATGTCGAACCAGAAGCTCCAGTTCTGCATGTAGAACAGATCGAACTTCACGCGTGCGGCCATCGCCTCGACCTTGCGCGTCTCGCCGCGATAGCCGTTCACCTGCGCCCATCCCGTGATCCCGGGCCGTACGCGATAGCGATACATGTAGCAGTCGACCAGTTGCCGATAGAAGTCGTCGTGTTCGATCGCATGCGGACGCGGACCCACCACCGACATCTGGCCGAACAACACGTTGAAGAACTGCGGCAGCTCGTCGAGTGACGTGCGCCGCAGAAACGCGCCGACAGGCGTGATGCGCGCATCGTTGCGCGAGGCCTGCCGCACGACACCGGGCTGTGCGCGATGCACGCGCATCGTCCTGAACTTGAGGATGTGAAACTCGCGGCCGTCGGCACCCTTGCGGCGCTGTCTGAACAAGACGGGCCCCGGCGACGACAGCTTCACCGCGATCGCCAGCACCGCAAGCAGCGGCAGCAGCGGGATCAGCACGGCGACCGCGAACAGCCGGTCGAACGCGAACTTCGCCCACAGTTCCGGCGCGGAACGCGGCGTGGTCGCGAGGTTGATTGCCGGCATGCCGAGCACATCGGTCGCGGATCGCTCGACGACCGCCATCTGCCGCACGTCCGGCAACAGTCTCAACTCGACGAACTCGTCGCGCAGTTCGCGCACGATGCGCTGAATGCGCGACTCGTGCGACATCGGCAGCGTGAGCCACACTTCGTCGATCTCGCCGCCGCGGATCATGCGCCGAAGCGCGACCCAGTCGCCGATCACCGGCACGCCGCCGATCCCGGCGGTGGCTGCCGCGGCCGGCGCGTCGTCGTCGAACACGCACGCCGCCGCGAATGGGCCGGTCGGCTCGAGCTGCATGCGCTCGATCGCCACCCGTCCGTAAGCGGTCGCGCCGACGATCGCGACCCGCCGCTGCCGCGTGCGCGAATCGCCGCGCTTCATCGCCAACGCGCACAGTGCCAGCCTGCCGAGCAGCAGTGCCGCGTCGCCGGACAGCACCGTCCGCGCAATCCAGCGCGTCGTGACCGTGCCGCCGCGGTTCATGATCCACATCGTGCCGGCCACCGTCAGCGTGCCCGCGCACACGACGGCCACCACCGTGCGCGTCAGCACGGTTCCGCTGTCATGCGACGACGACGCCACGCGCGACACACGCACACTGCGCGGCAACAACGCGACCGTCAGCGCGCACAGCAATGCAATCGCGCCGCGCTGCGCATCCGACAGATCGCGCCACGCGAGCCCCGTCGCAACCTGCGCGGCGAGCGCGCCTGCCAGCACGAGCGCGACATCGGCCGCGGCGATCGCGGCGCGCCGCATCGTATTCGTTCCACCCGCCGTCGCGTGCATCGTCACGCACCATGCACCGGAAATCCGCCGTGCACGTCGTGCATGCGCGGTCGCACCGGCATCGATCGCGCGCCGTTCCGCGTGCCGAGCAGCCGGCGAAAGTCCGCACGAATCAGCTCGTAGCATTCGCACGCCTGGCGCTCGAGGCCGTCGCGGTCGAGCACCGTGATGCGGCCGCGACGCTGACGGATCAGCCCGGCTTCCTGCAGGTGGCCGGCTGCTTCCGTCACGCCTTCGCGGCGCACGCCGAGCATGTTCGCGATCGTCTGCTGCGTGACGGCCAGTTCGTCGCCGTCGATCCGGTCATGCGCGAGCAGCAGCCAGCGGCTCAACTGCTCGCTGACCGAGTGATGCCGGTTGCACAACGCGCTGCGCGAGATCTGCGCCATCGTCGCCTGGCAGTAGTTCAGCAGCAGCCGATACGTCGCCGGGGAACGCTCGAATTCCGAGCGCATCACGCAGGTCGGCACGCGATAGGCCATGCCGCCGATACGGACTTCGACGCGGTTCGATATCGCGGTACCGCCGACGAGCGTCGCCAGACCGACCACGCCTTCGCGGCCGACCACGGCGACCTCGACCATCGCACCGTCCTCCATCAGGTGCTGCACCGACATCATGGCGGTCGTCGGGAAATGCAGGTGGCGCATCGGTTCCCCGACACGATCGAGCATGCCTGCCTTGATCCTGACCAGTTCGAGGTGCGGTGCGATGGCGCGGATGCTGTCCTCCGGGAGGGCATCGAGGATGGCGTTCGCCGAGTAGCTCGAGTGAAGATGAAGCATGTCTGTATCCCATTTTTTCGTCCGCGCCGCATGCAGCCGCGTCAGCGGAACTCGTTATCGCGATGCGCGCCGGACGGCGACGTGGGATGCTGCCCACAACCCTCCATCCAATCAACCGTCGGCTTCGCGCCGCCGGATCGAATCGGGAGTCCCGTTTCGATGCGCCGATTTCAATAAGCGATTTACGTGCCAATACCCGCCTCATCCTTAATATATAAATGACCCGCGATTTAGAACCCCTGAATTGCCGACCGAAAACCGCAAAAAGCGTCTCATTTTCGGACACCCTCTGCAGCAATGGACACAGCAGGCGATTCGACTGATAACTGACCACCGGGCATGCGGCGGCTCCAGCAACGAGGCGCGAAGCTTATCGCTCAAATACTTACAACCCATTTTCAATTGCTTCCGTGATGTCCCACGCGACGCCTGAGCGGCTCGCGACACCTCGAATGATCGCTTGAAACTGTCTCAAACGTGAATCGACACATTAATTTTAGACTCTGTAAGAAAACGCACACAATCAACGCAACCACATGATTCAATTGGTAAAATTCATTACAGAAATCTCAATTGTAAAATAATGTTCAATGCACTCTTAATGCTTTTCCTGTACGACATGCGTCGCCTGCCGATTGATTCCAGATCAGCATATAATTGTCGACTTATCCGCCGATCCATATCAACCCGATTAACTCACGAAGACACGATATTCAAATCCACGTAACGCCTTCATTTATCCACGATCGTCAAACTTTGTGAATTTACATAGCACGCAATTTATCGAATTCAATTGCGTGCTAGCATTACCCTGCCATCAGCATTCGAATTCCGACGAACTCAAATCCGTACGCGCGTGCCAAATCCACGTGGATGCTGCGCGACGTGCGACCGCCCCCTACGAGGATGCGCCGTGACCCACCAGGCCAATGACGCCGTCGCCCACGCGAGCGGCATGATCGAGCTCTCCCACAGCTTCGACGCCAACCGGTTCCTCGCGGCCCTCGACCGCGAGGAGCGCGCCACGCTGATTGCCAACCTTCAGCTCGTTCACCTGAAATCGGGCCAGGTGCTGTGCGAACCCGGCGAAATGCTCACCGCGGTTTACCTGCCCGTCACGACGGCGATTTCGCTGCAGTACGTATCGTCCGACCGCATGACGCTGGAAGTTGCTGAGATCGGCAGCGAGAGCGTCGTGTGCGACGATGTGGTCGGCGGCAGCGGCCGGATGCCGTGCCGTCTCGTCGCATGCCGCGACGGCTTCGTCTACCGGCTCGATCGGCGCATCTTCGCCGCCGCGTTCGATGCGTCGCCGGTGATTCGCCATCTGGTGTTCGTCTGCGTGAGGCTCCTGATGGCCCAGGTATCGCAGATCACATTCTGCAGCCGCCATCATCTGCTCAAACATCAGTTGTGCAGATGGTTCCTGCTTGCCTATGACCGGTCGCGCAGCATCGAGATCCAGATCACCCACAGCATGCTCGCGCAGATGCTCGGCGTACGGCGCGAGACGGTCACGGACGCAGCCGGGGAGATCCAGAAGCTCGGCCTTATCCGCCAGTACCGGAGCTCGATCGAGCTTGCCGACCTTGCTGGCCTCGAGAAAATGTCGTGCGGCTGCCGCGCCATCGTGCGCGACGAGATGAAGCGCATCCTGTCGGCCGACTCGAGCGTGAGCGCCGCGGCACGCGCGTGATGCGAATAGCGTTTCGGCGCACGCGTGCGATCCGAGTCAGCCGATTGTAGCGTGGCGAACAGAATGCCGGGCGTGCGAGTGGTCTACTGATGCCGGACTGCCGGGGGGATGTCAGCGCACTGCGCGCGTCCGTCCGTGCGGACGACACCACACACGCCGGAGCAGCACGTGAAAAACGAAATCAGAACCATCCTCAAGCACGTCGCCCACCTCGAAGCCGCGATCGATTCGATCGGTGACGGGGACGACCTCTACGAAGCGGGCCTCTCCTCGCTCGACACGATCCAGTTGATGCTCGCAATCGAGAAGCAGTTCAACATCGAGATTCCCGACGAGATGCTGAACCGCAATCTGTTCCGCAGCATCGACGCGCTCGCGGATACGATCGCGACCCTGCAACGCTCCGAGCATTCCGCATGAGCGCGCTGCTTCCCGAACTCGCAGCCGACGACGAAGCACGCCGGCTCGACGAGGCCGCGCATGCCGTCGCGCAAATCGCCGCCCAACATGCGGATGCGGTCGATCGCGACGCGCGCTGCCCCGTCGAAGCGATCGAGGCCATGCGCGCGCGCCGCCTGCTGAGCGCAATGGTCCCGACCCGGCTCGGCGGTGCCGGCGCGTCGCTGGCCGACATCGCATCGGCATGCTCGATCCTCGGGCAAGCGTGCGCATCGTCGGCGATGGTGTTCGCGATGCACCAGATCCAGGTCGCGTGCATCGTCAATCACGCTGCCGACCAGGGCTGGCACAAGCTGTTCCTGCAGCAGCTCGTGCGCCATCAGTGGCTGCTCGCGTCGGCGACATCCGAAGACGGCGTCGGCGGCAACCTGCGCGCAAGCCAGTGCGCGCTCGACGCCAACGGCGGCGCATTCCGGCTGCACAAATCCGCACCGACGATCTCGTACGGCGACTATGCCGACGGCATCCTCGCGACCGCGCGGCGCGACGCCGACGCGCCGGCGTCCGAGCAGGTGCTCGTCACGCTGCTGCGCGACGGCTACACGCTCACGCGCCGCGGCGAATGGGACACGCTCGGCATGCGCGGAACGTGCAGCAACGGATTCGTGCTCGACGCACAGGGCGCGACCGAACAATGCCTGCCCGTGCCGTTCGCGCAGATCGCCGAGCAGACGATGGTGCCGGTTTCGCACATCCTGTGGGCGGCGGTGTGGATCGGCGTGGCCGGCGATGCGTTCCATCGCGCGCATCAGTTCTTCCGCGCGCAGGCACGCCAGACCGACGGCGCGCCGTCGCCCGCGTCGCGGCGCATCGCCGAATCGCTTGCGCTGATGCAGGCGATGCAGGCCCGCGTCGACAACGTACTGCGCCTCCATGCCAGCGCGTCGCCCCGCTCGTGGTCGGCCGGCATGGCCTGGGCCGCCGAGATCAACACGCTGAAAACCTATGTGTCGTCGACCGCGCTCGAAGTCGCACAGCAGGCGATGATGATCTGCGGGATGGCCGGCTACAAGCACGGCACGCCGTTCAGCATCGGCCGCCACCTGCGCGACCTGCACGCGGCGCCGCTGATGATCAGCAACGACCGCATTGCCGCCAATACCGCGAGCCTGCTGCTCGCATTGCGTCCCGCGACGCTGGAGAAACATTCGTGAACGACCGCCTGTCCGTGCCCTCTGCCGCCACCCCGTCCGACGCACCGCTCGACCGCGCGGGCGTCAATCCGTTGCGCGACGCGCTGATCGATGCGGGCCTGCTCGTGTCGACCGGCATCCAGGGCCTGTTCGGCCGCAGCGAACGGTTCGAGCGCGTCGTCGAAGCGCTCGACGCCTTCGTCACGCGCCTCGGCGCCGACCAGCAGGCCGAAGTGCTGCGCTTCCCGCCGGCGATGAGCCGCACCGAGTTCGAGCGCAGCGAATACATGAAGAGCTTCCCGCAGCTCGCGGGCAGCGTGCATGCGTTCTGCGGCGACGAGCAGCGCCACCAGCGCGTGCTGCAGTGCCTCGACCGCGGCGAGGACTGGACCGAAAGCCAGAAGCCGACTTACGTCGTTCTGACGCCGGCCGCCTGCTACCCGGTCTATCCGGTCGTCGCGCGCGCGGGTGCGCTGCCCGACGACGGCCGCATCGTCGACGTGTTCTCGTATTGCTTCCGCCACGAGCCGTCGCTCGACCCGACCCGCATGCAGCTGTTCCGGATGCGTGAATACGTGCGGATCGGCACGCCCGAGCAGATCGTCGCGTTCCGCGCGACGTGGATGGAGCGCGGCACGCGGATGATCGAGGCGCTGCGCCTGCCGAACGCGATCGATCTCGCGAACGATCCGTTCTTCGGGCGCGGCGGCAAGATCGTCGCGAACAGCCAGCGCGAGCAGAACCTGAAGTTCGAGCTTCTGATCCCCATCGAGCACGACGATCGCCAGACCGCGTGCCTGAGCTTCAACTACCACATGGATCACTTCGGATTGCTGTGGGACATCCGCACCGCGACGGGCGACGTCGCGCACACGGGCTGTGTCGGCTTCGGCCTCGAGCGGCTGACGCTCGCGCTGTTCCGTCATCACGGTTTCGACATCGACGCATGGCCGGCCGACGTTCGCGACGTGCTGTGGGGTACGCGATGAAATTCGTGTCCCGCGACGGCGAGGACGCGTCGTTCGAGGACGTGCGCCACCGCGCACGCCACTATCGGCCGCACCCGCTGCACAGTCAGGAGATGGTCTGGAAGCAGACCAACTGCTACGTCGACATGTGGCTCGAGGTGCTCCGCTGGTGGGGCCTGAATCCGTACGCGGCACTGCCGTTTACGATCGCGCTCGATTTCGAGGGCGACCAGTTCACGTTCTTCAAGTTTCCGCACGACGAACTGGAGCGGCTTTACGGAATCGTCGTGCAGGAGCATTCGATCTACGAGCCGCTCGACCAGCACGTCGAGACGCAGGTCGCGCGCGGTCACCTGATGATCGTCGAGGTCGACGCGTGGTTCCTGCCGGACACGCGCGGCAGCAGCTACCGCGCGCAGCATACGAAGACGACGATCGGCATCGACTCGATCGATCGCACGCACCGCCAGATCGGCTACTTCCACAACAGCGGCTATTACGTGGCCGAGGATGTGGACTACGACGGTCTCGTCGGCGGCGGTTCGCCGATGCCGCTGCCGCCGTACGTCGAGTGCGCGAAGCGGCGTTTCGCGCCGCTCGACGAGCGCGCGCTGTGCGAAGCCTCGCTCGCGGCGCTGCAGCGCCATCTGCGCCGCCTGCCGGTCGTCAATCCGGTCGCGGCGTTCCGGCGCCAGTTGCAGATCGATGCGAAATCGCTCGCCGATTCGCCGCTCGAACGGTTCCACGCGTACTCGTTCAATTCGGTGCGGCAACTCGGTGCGAACTTCGAACTGTTCGGCCATTACGCGCGCTGGCTGCAGGCCAGCGGCTGCGTCGGACCGTTCGCCGAGATTCGCACCGCCTGCGACCGCATCGCGTCCGAGGCGATGGTACTGGAGTTCCGCCTGGCGCGGGCCTGCGCGCGCGGCAAGGAAGAGCGCGGCGACGCGACGCTCGAAGCGATCGAAGCGGCCTACGCCGACCTGATCGACTGCGCGCGGCAGATCGTCCCGCCGCTTCAGCGCGCGGTGCCCGTTCGCGTCGACGCGGCCTCCGTGCCGTCGATGCGGTGAGACGCGCGCCCGCCGCGCTCGCGTGGTCGATGCTCGCCACGGCAGCGGGCGCCACGCGCGGGCCGCGCGATCTTCCCGCCGACGGCTGGATCGCCGCCCCCGTCCCCGGCACGGTCGCGCAAGCGCTCGTGCAGGCCGGACGCCCCGACGATACGGCGTCGCTCGACGAGCGCGACCACTGGTATCGCGTCGAACTGCACGGGCACGGGCCGCGCGTGCTGCGCTTTCACGGCCTCGCGACACTTGCCGAAGCGTGGCTCGACGACACGCCGATCCTGCGCTCCGACAGCATGTTCGTCGCGCACGACGTGCCCGTGTCGCTCGATGGCACACACCGCCTGACCGTCTGCTTCCGCGCCCTCGCGCCGCACGTGCGCGACGTGCGCGCACCGCGCCGTGCACGCTGGCGCACGCGACTGGCCGAACCGGCGACGCTGCGCACCGTTCGCACGTCGCTGCTCGGGCACATGCCCGGGTGGTTTCCGCGCTGCGTGCCGACCGGACCGTGGCGGCCCGTCGACGTGCTCGATCCGACCGCCGGGCCCGTTCTCGTTCATTGCGACCTGCATGCGCGCATCGATGGCGACACCGGCTGGCTCGACGCGGAACTCGCGTTCGCCGGGCCGCTGCCCGATGCGTTCACGGCCCGGCTGTCGTGCGGCGAGCACCACGCGACGCTCGAGCGCAGCGGCGCCGACCGGCTGCACGCGACCGTCGCGGTGCCGAACGTGCGCCGCTGGTGGCCGCACACGCACGGCGAACCGGTGCTCTATGAAGTCGCATTGCACATCGGCGCCGATCGACGACCGCTCGGCGCGACGGGTTTTCGCACGATCGAGCAGGACGCGGGCGACGACGGCAAGGGCTTCGGCCTGCGCGTGAACGGCGTGCGCGTGTTCGCGCGCGGCGCCTGCTGGAGCAGCGCCGCACCGCTCGCGCTGCACGCCGACGACGCAACCTATGGCCGGCTGCTCGGACTCGCGCGCGACGCCGGCTTCAACATGATTCGCGTCGGCGGCACGATGGCGTACGAGGCCGACGCATTCCACGCGTGGTGCGACCGGCTCGGACTGCTGGTCTGGCAGGACTTCATGTTCGCGAATTTCGATTACGCGCTCGACGATCGCGCGTTCGCGGACGCCGTCGATCGCGAAGCCGAACAGTTCCTCACGCGCCACCGCGCATCGCCATCGCTCGCGGTTCTGTGCGGCGGCAGCGAGATCGCGCAGCAGGCCGCGATGTCGGGGCTCGGGCCGAAGCAGCGCTTCCTCGAACTGACCGCCGAGCGCCTCGCCGGCCATGCGGCGGCGCGACGGCCCGACACGCTTTACGTCCCCGACTCGCCCGACGGCGGCGTGCTGCCGTTCATGCCGCGCGAACGCGTGTCGCACTATTACGGCGTCGGCGCGTACCTTCGCCCGCTCGACGACGCGCGTCGCGCCGACGTGCGCTTCGCAAGCGAATGTCTCGCGTTCGCGAACGTGCCGTGCGATGCGATGCTCGCAAGCGTCGGCTGGCCGGGCGTTCATGAGCCGCGCTGGAAAGCGGCCGTGCCGCGCGATCCCGGCACGTCGTGGGATTTCGACGATATTCGCGATCACTATCTGCAGACGTTGTACGAGGTGGCACCCGACCGCCTGCGGCGCGAGGATCCGTCGCGTTACTTCGAGCTGTCGCGCGCGGTGATCGCGGACCTGATGCGCGACACGTTCTCGGAATGGCGGCGCACCGGCTCACGCTGCGCGGGTGCGCTCGTCTGGCAGTTCCAAGACGTGATGGCGGGCGCCGGATGGGGCTTGCTCGATGCGACGCATCGGCCGAAATCGGCATGGTATGCGCTGCGCCAGGTACTTCAACCGGTGCAGGTCCTGCTCGTCGACGAAGGGTTGAACGGGCTCGACGTGCATGTGATCAACGAGCGGCCGGCGCCGCTGTCGGCAGCCGTCGAGCTGGTCGCGCTGCGCGACGGCCGTACGCCGGTCGCGCGGGCCGGCGGGGCCCTCCGGATCGCCGCGCACGACGCTGTGCGGCTCGAGTCGGCCGAATTGCTCGGCCGCTTTTTCGACTGGACCTATGCGTATCGCTTCGGCCCGTGCGAGCACGACACCGTCGTCGCGACGCTGCGCGCCGAGGGCGGCACGCTGCTGTCGCAGGCCTTCTACTTTCCGTCCCGCACGCATCCGGCCGTGTTCGCCCGCCGCGAACCCGGCATCGAGGCATGCGTGTCGCGCACCGGCGACACGTGGCACGTCGACATCGATACGCGCCACGTCGCGCGTCATGTGCAGATCGACGCACCGGGCTTCGTGCCGCGCGACGACTGGTTCGATCTCGCGCCCGGCACGCCGGCACGCGTCGCGCTCGTGCCGCTGGATAACACCGGCGACCATGCGGCCGCCGGTGCGCCACCGACCGTCGAGATCCGTGCGGTCAACGCCGCGCGAACCGTGCGCGCCGCGTTGGCCCGCTGACGCGGGCGGGACCGCTCACACGGTCGTACGGCCGCGCCGCGCACGTCAGTCCGACGAGCCCGTGCCGCGCGGCCGCTCGATTCCGTACGCTTCCATCCAGCGATAGAGCGTGGCACGCGACACGCCGAGCTCGCGCGCGGAAGCGGCGACGCGCCCGCGCGTGCGCAGCAGCGCGGTTTCGATCGCTTCGCGTTCGATCGACTTGCGGATATCGGCAACGGACGGCGACGCCGCGTCGAGACAGTATTCGAGCTCGAGGTCCTGCGCGGTGATCAGGCGCCCTTCCGTCATCACGACCGCGCGCCGCACGCGGTTGATCAGCTCGCGGACATTGCCCGGCCAGTCGTGCTTGTAGAGCGCCGTGATCGCATCCGTCGAGAAGCCGCGCACGCGATGGCGCGCGTCGCCACGAAAGCGTTCCAGCATGTGATGCGCGAGCAGCTCGATGTCCTTGCCGCGCGCACGCAGCGGCGGCTGATCGATGCGCATCACGCAAAGACGGTGGAACAAGTCCGCGCGGAAACGCCCTTCTTCCATCGCTTCGCGCAGGTCAACGTGCGTCGCGGAGACGATCCGCACGTCGACCGGCACCGGATCGCTGCCGCCGAGGCGATGAATCGCACGCTCCTGCAGGAAGCGCAGCAGGCTCGCCTGGCTCTCGTGCGGCAGGTCGCCGATTTCGTCGAGCAGCAGCGTGCCGCCGTTCGCGGCCTCGACGTAGCCGATCTTGCGTGCGTTCGCGCCGGTAAACGCGCCGCGCTCATAGCCGAACAGTTCCGATTGCAGCAGGTGGGGCGGGATCGCACCGCAGTTGACCGCGACGAACGGGCCATTGCGCCGTTCCGAATGACGATGGATCGCGACGGCCGTCAGTTCCTTGCCGGTTCCCGTTTCGCCGAAGACGAACACCGGTGCGTCGGTGCGCGCGAAGCGCCGCACCGTATCGAACAGCCGCAGCATCGCGCTGCAGGTGCCGACAATGCCGTGCTCCCGCGATTCGAGCGCTTCGCGATCGCGCGCGAACAGGCATTCCATTCCGTACGCATGGCCGACCGTATCGGCGATTCGTTGGTGCGACGCGGGCAACGTGATGTAGTCGAAGCAATAGTCGCGCAACAGTGCGCGCACGTTCGGCGAGGAGGTCTGACCGGTTTCGACGAGCGCAACCCATACGACATCGCGCATCGACGCGCAGGTCGACGCGATGCTGCCAATCGCGTCGGCGTGACCGCCGCTCAGGTCGAGGATGCCGCAAGTGATTTCGCCGGAGGTGTCGCGCAATTCGCTTGCGTGCGCGACGACCGCCACTTTCCAGTCGCGCCGAGTCAGTTCTTTGCGCAGCATGACGGACGGCGACCGGGTCCAGTAAATCAGAGGACGCAGCCCGGTAGTGCTCCCCACGTCGGCGCTCTTATCGCGCGCTATTGGCATATTCATAACGAACCATCACTTTCTCCACTCCGCGAACCGTCCGCGTGCGCCGCGGGCGGCGGCGCATGGCCGCCTGTCCGCGCTGCGTTTCCGCAGCTTTGGCGAAGATCGAAACTGCACACGGCGAGAGTCCCGGAGGTCGAGCCGGATATCATCCGGCCTTGTTGTCATCGAACTCGAAGGGAACGCACGACCGCAGGAGCCGCGGCGTTCCGGCTTTCATGCGACGCGCCGTCAGGCGGAGCACGTCGGCAAATGGGAATTCCGTCCGCATTCGCGTCGCGTCGTACACAACAGCCCCGCCCGATGCTGAACCGGACGGCCGCCAACCCACTGTCGGAATGGTGGCCTCATTTCATCCGCTCCTGAATTTACACCCCGTATCGAGACGGCCTTGTTAACAAAAGATAAACATCGATTCAGCCGATTACGCTGCCGCTCCGCCGGCGCGGCGCGCGTTTAGCGACTCAGATTTGATTATCTACGACCATTCGCTTCAATCAGTGGCAAATACCACTTTTCTGCAAGATCGGCGCCTCCCATTGCCCGGGATTCTCGCCTGAATCGCACAAAAATTCCGCGCAGCATGTTTCGTACGTCGGCAATCGCGTGTCCGCGCGACGCCAGCATGACACATGCGAGCCAGGTTGGACCGGATGCGTTCATTACAACATCGTTACGAAGCGGGCGGCCACATCGTCCGTCTTCTGCCGCGATGCAGCATGGCCTCCATGCCCGTCGCGCCACCGTCGCTGCCGACATGCCGGTGCGACAGGCATCGTACCGGTGCAGACCCGCACGACGCCCGAAATGGTCGGGCGGCGCGCTGTAGCAAGTATGCACGTGTTGGCCGGCGCGTCGAAACGATCGCGTCCGGATGAAGAATGCGCGCACCGCGATGAATTCGACGATGCGGTCGAGACTGGTCTGCACGCGGCAGCCGGCCGTGATGCGCGACCTGCCAGCCGTGACCGATCGCAATCTTCAAGTATGGCCTTCGTTCCTCAATCGCATTCGACGCGAACGGTCCGCTGCGTGTTTCGCAACGGGCCGTCGCGACGCGTCAATTATCGGAAAGCCACCATACGGCCACCGTGTGCTACCGCACATTGTCCCGCTCACGAAGCCCGTCCCGTTTCGCGCTTCCGGCACCGGTCGCGCGAAACGGGGGTAACGAGAGTGTGAGTACGCTTTCGAACAGACCGGCGCGCCCCGCATCCGCATCATGGACTCCGTCGAGCCGCGCGCAACGAATGCATTCATGCGGCCCGGCATGCTGAAGGCTTCACACGAGGACTGCATCATGGAATGGCATTGTTGTGAATTCGAACATCTGAGCGCCGTCGATCTCTATGCAATCCTGCGCTCGCGAAACGCGGTGCTGGTGGTCGAGGACGCGCACACTCATCTCGACATCGATGGCAAGGACACGCACGCGCTGCATGTGTTCGCGTACATGCACAAGGGCGACACGACGGAAGTCGTCGCCTACGCACGCGTGCTGCCCGGCGACGACGCCGATCCGGACGTCGTGATCGACAAGGTACTGACGAGCGAGACATGTCGCGACGACCGCACGCTCGAGCAGCTGATGCAGCGCGCGCTGACGGCCGCGCAGGCCGCATGGCCCGACGTGGCGGTGCGCACGCATGTTCCCGCACAACGCCAGGCTTTCTACAAACGCTTCGGATTCCGCAAGGCTTACGGCCCCTATCTCGAACAGGGCGAACCGTTCGTCGGCCTCGCCCGTCCGGCAGACCGCACCGCCGGCGCGCTGCGTCAGCTGCTGTCCCGGACCGTCTCGGCACCGCGATCGCGAAACGAGGACGGCCGCGCACGCAACCGGCTGCCCGCCGATACCGGAGTCAATCGATGAGCGCCATCCTTCGCCCGGTTCCCGAACCCGAGCTGCCCTGCATCCTGCCCGTCATTCTCGCCGGCGGTTCCGGCACACGGCTCTGGCCACTGTCCCGCGAACAGTATCCGAAGCAGCTGATCGAGCTGACCTCGAACGAATCGCCCCTGTCAGCGACTGCGCGCCGCCTGAACGGCATCGCGAACTCCGCGCTCGGGGACACGCTGCTGCTGGTATGCGGCGAACAGCATCGGATCATGAGTGCCGCGCAGGTGCTCGGGCGCGCAGCGCCCCCCCGTATCCTGCTCGAACCGGCCGCGCGCAATACAGCGCCCGCGCTGACGCTTGCGGCGTTCGACGCCAGTGCGCTCGCGGACGATCCCATCCTCGTGGTCATGCCCGCCGATCACGTGATCGGCGACGTCGCCGCATTCCAGGAAGCGATCGGACGCGCGGCGCGCTACGCACAGGAAAGTGCGATCGCCACCCTCGGCGTGCTGCCGCGCCGCGCGGAAACCGGCTACGGGTACATCCAGGTCGGCGAACCGCGCGCCGGCCGCCTCGGCGGACAAGGCGGTTATGCGATCGGCCGCTTCGTCGAGAAACCGGACGCCGCGCTCGCCGAACGCTACCTGCATTCGGGCGACTACTGGTGGAACAGCGGGATTTTCGTCACGCGCGCATCGATCTGGCTGAAGGCGATCGGCACGCTCGCGCCCGCCATCCATACGGCCTGCGACGCGGCATGGCGCGCGGGCAACGCCGAGGAACCTTTCTTCCGGGTCGACGCGGCGGCCTTCGACGCCTGTCCGTCCGACTCGATCGACTACGCGGTCATGGAACGCCTTGCGGAGCACCCAGAACTCGGCATCGAAGGCATCGTGGTGCCGCTTTCCGCAGGCTGGTCGGACGTCGGCACCTGGGATGCGATCTGGGAAATCATGCCGAAAGACGATCAGGGCAACGTCGCGCGCGGCCCGGTCGTGTTCGAGGATACGCAGGACAGTCTCGTGCGCTCGGAAGGCCGGCTGATTGCGTGCGTCGGGATGAAGGACGTCGTCGTGATCGAGACGCCCGACGCGGTGCTGGTCGCGAACAAGCACGACGTGCAGCGCGTGAAAAACATCGTCGCGCGCCTGAAGACCGAGCAGCGCCCGCAGGCGCGCGAACACCGCAAGGTGCAGCGGCCGTGGGGACACTTCGATTCGATCGATCTCGGCGAGCGGTTCCAGGTGAAGCGGATTGTCGTCGAACCCGGCAAGCGGCTGTCGCTGCAGATGCACTATCACCGCGCCGAGCACTGGATCGTCGTGCGCGGCACTGCGAAGGTCACGCGCGGCGACGAAACCTTTCTGCTCAGCGAAAACGAGTCGACCTACATCGCCGTCGGCGAGGTTCACCGCCTCGAGAATCCCGGCCGGATTCCGCTCGAGATCATCGAGGTGCAGTCGGGCGACTATCTCGGCGAAGACGATATCGTGCGGTTCGACGATCAGTATGGGCGCGCGATCGATGCACTCCCGCCGAAACCCGCCCCGCATTCGTCACCGAAAACACACGCGCAAGCCGCCGTGCCAGACACCGCCCGATAAGCGCGTTTCGGCGCGCCGTTGCACCTGTCACGCCCAGGCGCGTGGGCGCGGAACAGCCTGTCGCGTTTCACGTCAGAACCTCGGACACGTTGGCACGCGACCAACCATGGCGCGTTCACACTATCGCAAACCTTCAATGATCAAGGCGAAGTTGATAAAGGCAATGAACATCACATCGAGCTTGTCAAAGCGCGAGAAGATGCGTCGAAAGCCTTTCAAGCGGCGGAACAGTCGTTCGACTTCGTTGCGACGCTTGTACATTTCGCGGTCGTACTCCCAAGGCTCAACACGTGTACGCAGCGGCGGCACGACGGGAATGAAGCCAAGGTCGAGCGCGAGTTGCCGGGTTTCGTTGCCCTCGTAGGCTTTGTCCATCAGAAGGTACAGCGGCCGGTTCGACGGCCCCAGACTTTCGAGAAGTGCGCGCCCTTGCGGAGCATCGCCAGCTTGGCTGGGCGACAGAACAAACGTTATGGCTGTTCGAGCATCCGCGGCAACCATATGAATCTTGGTTGTCCATCCTCCGCGAGATTTTCCAATGGCTTGTGGTCCGTTTTTTTATGCGCCGGCCCCATCAGGATGAACTTTGACAATTGTGCTATCCAGCGATACCGCTTCGATCCGGACGCGGATAATCTACGCGCGCTGCAACTCCGTGAACACCCGGTCCAGCACACCGCTGCGGGACCAACGGTTCATGCGCGTGTAGATCGTGTGCCAACGGCCGAAGCGCGAAGGCAAACCGCGCCACTTGCAGCCTTGCTCGGCTACGTAAAGGATCGCATTGAGCACTTGCAGGTTCGACAGACTCACATTGCCTCGTTGGCGCGGCAGGCAGTGTTCGATCTGTTTGAATTGGGCTTCGGAGATTTCCATCTCCGAAGCATAACCTCAAACCAATAGTGTGAATACGCCCTGGGCCTCGGCTGTCCAATGTAAGCCATCGCACCCAGCATTTCGTGTATGCATAGCACAATGCTTTAGACACATGGAATCATACGTCCTCGAGCAAAGACGCACGAATAGTTGATGTGGATTTTCAGACTTTTTTACAGGTCGCAAAGTATTCTGCCCGCTTAAATACCTGCCCTGAATCGAGCGAACCGAGCCCTCGACCACGTAGGTATATCGCGCGATTGACCCACGCAAAACGAATGAAAGTGCCAGCTCGCTCCCAATCAAATCACTCAGCAATGCAAATCTTTTCAAACAAATCTGTCGAATGGATTGATCGTCATCGGCATCGCGATTCGTCGGACATTCGTTTCTACGGTCGAATAGACAGCCCCGACGATGAATAAACAAAAGATCGTTCATATTGTCGAAGCGTTTGGCGGCGGAGTACTTTCAATGCTCGTCCATCTCGCTAATCACGCTGCAGCAATGGGCGTCGACGTGACTGTTCTGCACTCCATCCGACCAGAAACGCCGGCCGATTTCACATCGCTCTTCGAGCCTCGCGTCAAACTCGTCCACGTCGAAATGGATCGAGAAGTCAGTGTTAGGAAAGACCTGCTCAGTGTTCGCGCGCTGGCCCGTATCCTTCGCCAATGTCATCCAAACGTAATCCATCTTCATTCGTCAAAGGCTGGCGTGCTGGGGCGGGCAGCGGCAAAGATAGCTGCGACTGGCGCGAGGGTGCTCTATTCCCCGCATGGACTTTCCTTCTTGCGCTCGGATGTTTCCCGTGCGAAGCAGCTCGCCTACTTGACCTTCGAGCGAATGGCCGCTCTCCTGGGTGGAACCATTGTCGCCTGCTCGGACAGCGAACTCAGGGAGATTCAAGGACGGGTTCGAGCGAAATCGGCGGTGCTGGTGGAAAACGGCATTAATGTCGTCGAAATTCCTTCGCGTCAGGCTCGTGGGGATCAAAAAATTGTGATCGGAATGAGTGGTCGCGCTTCGTTTCAGAAAAACCATCAAGCCTTCGTGCAACTGGCGGCCGAGCTGTATTCCTCCGACGTGGAGTTTCTCTGGATAGGCGGCAACCCCGACGACATTCCAGATCCTCAAGAAAGTCAAACCATTGTCTGCAGCGGCTGGGTGACGCGCTCACGCGCGCTCGAGTTGGCATCCGGACTGGATATCTACGTCCAGACATCCCGCTGGGAAGGCATGCCTGTCGCACTGATCGAAGCACAGGTCGCCGGCCTACCCGCCGTGGTGACGGACGTCGTCGGAAACCGCGACGTGGTTATTCACGGCGTGACCGGATATATCGCGTCAAGTGCCGACGAGATGGCACGGTATGTGGCCATGCTCTGCGACGACCCGCAACTTCGGGAGCAAATGGGGGAGTCGGCCAGAAAATTTGCACTTCATCGGTTTTCCATGAGCTCCATATTCCGACAGTGGCATGCCATTTACGGACTGGATAGGAACACTCGTCGCACAGATGCGCTGCATTTCGAACATGCCACTCCTGATCAGGTCAAGGCCTGACAAGCTGCTGAAATCGGGAACGGTGCCAGCCAGCCCCGACGGCAACACATTCGAGACATCGCGTGCATGACCTTGACCTACTGAACCGATGCACAGCATGGACGAGAGCCAAGAACCGCTGTCCGGCACAATCTGCGCGGAACTTGGCCGCGCGTCGACTTCACCTGATTTGACATGAGAAACTTCAAAAAGACAAAAAATCTCGTTTACAACGGCCGATTCACCACTCAAAAGACGACCGGGGTACAACGAGTTGCGCGTGAGTTGATCGCCGCCCTGGTCAGCGTGCAGCCGCAAGATTCAGTGACCGTCCTGGTTCCCCCACATACCGACGCAACGGTGAGCGGCGCCAGGACGATCAAGGTCGGTTTTTCCAAAGGTGTGATCTGGGAACAACTGGCACTCCCTCTTTTTGCATGCCGAGACCGTATCGTCAACCTAGGCAATTCTGGTTCCATTTTTCTCGGCAAGCAGATCATCTATATGCATGACGCAGCGGTGTTCGACACCCCTGCGCACTTCTCCCATCTGTTCCGGGTGTGGTACCGAATCATGTTCTGGATTCTTGCGCGTACGTCCATCTGCGTGTTGACTAACTCCCGCTTCTCGCGCGATCGCCTCGCTCACCATTGCCGTGTTTCTACAAAAAAAATCAGCGTCGTACCACTTGGCTCTGACCATCTCGACGCCCTGGAACCGGACACGACCGTATTGAACGAACTCTCACTCACGCCGGGTCGGTTCGTGCTTGCAGTCAGCAGCATGAATCCCACCAAGAACTTCGGTCGGCTGATTGCGGCATTTCGACAAATCAACGATCCGTCAGTAGATCTGGTCATCGTCGGCATGCGCAATGCCGCAGTTTTCGGAACGCAGGATGATATTTCAGCGATCGAGCCGAACGTCAAGTACGCCGGATATATCAGCGATGAGAAGCTGAAGTCGCTGTATCAAAATGCCGTCTGCTTCCTCTACCCGTCGATCTACGAAGGCTTCGGCATTCCGCCGCTTGAAGCAATGCGACACGGCTGCCCTACCCTGGTGGGGAGATCCGCTGCCCTACCCGAGGTCTGTGCCGATGCAGCACTTTACTGCGACCCCTATTCAGTTAACGATATTGCAGAAAAATTGCGAATTTTGCTTGATTCTGCCGAACTCAGGGAAGATCTGAAACACAAAGGGTTTTTGCACGCCGAGCAATACCGCTGGTGCAAAAGCGCGGAAATGATGACCAGAATATTCAATACACTTTAGAGACGGTTTCATAAGGTCTGATGGGTGCGCCGATGGGAATTCCGGTGAACTACCTGATTTCTTCGGGCCATTTCAATCTTGGAGAACGGCCTCGGTGATCCGCTTGGGATTTCCGGACCAGATCTAGAGCGAGTTTTCCGGCGTTTCGGGTTCGGTCGAACACGATGAAGGCGCCAGCTGACGGGCGAATTCGGCTGGCGCCAACTCTTTGAGAGCCGAGTGAGGACGGCTCTCGTCGTAATCCCGGCGCCACACCTCGACGATCGCCTTGGCTTCGCCCAGCGTTTCGAACCAATGTAGGTTCAAGCACTCATCGCGGAATGATCCGTTAAACGTCTCAAAGTGGCAATTGTCCGTCGGCTTACCGGGCCTGCTGAAGTCGATTTTTGCTCGGTAGTGGTACGCCCACATGTCGAGCAGGCGCCCGGAAAATTCGCTGCCATTGTCGACAAACAGATGCCGCGGGGCGCCGCGCCGAGCGGCGATTCGGTTCAATGCTGACACCACCGTTAGAGGTGGCCGCGCAAATTCGGACAGTCGGATAAGTGGAACGTCCGGGGCCTGAGCCAGCGATAATGCTGGCAAAGGAACCGAGGAAATGACGAAGAGAACCCGACGCACGCACTCAGCAGCGTTCAAAGCGAAGGTGGCGCTGGCCGCGGTCAAGGGCGAGCGCACGCTGGCCGAGCTGGCGCAGCAGTTCGATGTGCACCCGAACCAGATTACCGAATGGAAACGGCAATTGCAGGAGCGTGCGGCGGACGTGTTCGGCGCGGCAGGCATGCCGTCGAGCGAGCCGCCGGTGGACCTGACGGCGTTGCACGCCAAGATCGGCCGTAAGCGTCATTTCGTGGCCGCATGGACAGAGCTGAAGCAGGTGTCCAAAGTGATGTCCGTTACTTCAAGTGTTGGGGACTACTTTGGACACAAGCAATGCGCGGCCATCGAACCGCAAGGGCCGACCGAACTACACACCAGAGTACCGACGGCAAGTTGCCGTTGCGGCGTGCGAGCCGGGTATTTCGGTGGCCAAGCTCGCGCAGGCGCACGGACTGAATCCGAATATGGTGTTCAATTGGCGCCGGCAACTGCGGGCGGGCCTGTTTGAAGGGGTGGCGCATAGCACAGCGGTGTTGCTGCCCGTGGTGCTACCTGATGCACCGAGCGGCGAGATCGCAGAACCGGCGTCGCTCGCTCTACAGCCTGTCGAGCCACATCGCGTGAGCGTACCGGCAGGGTCGGGCATTGAGATCGAACTGAACGGTGCCCGTGTGCGCGTCACGGGCATGGTCGACCCCGTGCAGTTGCGCCTCGTGCTGCGCTGCCTGATGCCAGCATGATTGCGCCGCCAGGCGGTACCCGCGTATGGCTGGCAGCGGGCGTTACCGATATGCGCCGTGGCATGGATGGACTTGCCGCGCTGGTGCAGTCAGCACTCGGACGTGATCCCTTCTCGGGGCACATCTTCCTGTTTCGTGGGCGTCGCGGTGACCTCATCAAGATTTTATGGTGGAGCGGCGACGGCATGAACCTGTACGCGAAACGACTCGAGCGTGGGCGCTTCGTGTGACCGCAGGCGGACTCGGGTGCAGTCCATCTGTCTGCTGCCCAACTGTCGATGCTGCTCGAGGGGATTGACTGGCGGCATCCAGAGCGGACGTGGCAGCCGACGCGCGCGGCGTAACGCCGGGTGCGCGAACCCACAAGCGCGTGGGCTTCATTTACACTGGCATGCATGCCAGCCAACCATTTGCCCGATGACATCGCCGCTCTCAAGCGCATCGTCGCCTCGCGCGACGAGACCATCGCGCAGTTGCTGGCCGAGATCTCGCGGCTGAAGCGATGGCAGTATGGCCGTTCATCGGAGCGCATGACCGAACTGATGGACCAGCTGCAGCTCGCGCTCGGTGAGCTTCCCGTTCCTGAATCGACCATGGCCGCAACGTCGAAGGTGCCCGATGCTGCTGATACATCGGCCACAACGAACGTCGTTCCGCTGCGCCGCAAGTCGCGGCACTTCCCCGCCCATCTTCCCCGCGAAACGGTTGTGCATGCGCCGTCAAACTGCGGATGCCCGGAATGCGGCAAACAGATGCGTGCGCTCGGCGAAGACGTCTCGGAGGTGCTCGACTATGTGCCCGGCTACTTCAAGGTACTGCGTCACGTCCGTCCGAAGCTGAGCTGCCCGCGCTGCGCCGCAGTAGTACAGGAGCCGGCACCTTCGCGGCCGATAGCACGCTCGATGGCGGATGCGGGGCTGCTCGCACAGGTCGTCGTCGCGAAGTACGCTGACCATATGCCGCTATACCGGCAGACCGGCATCTATCACCGTGCGGGCATCGAACTGGACCGGGCAACACTGGCTTCGTGGGTTCGTGAAGCGGCTGCACTGCTGCAGCCGCTGTCCGATGCACTCGGTCGTTACGTGCTCGACGCAGACAAGATCCACACCGACGACACGCCCGTGCCTGTGCTGGAGCCGGGGCGTGGCAAGACACGCACGGCGCGCCTATGGACCTATGTGCGCGATGACCGCCCGGCGGGAAGCCGCGCGCCACCAGGAGTCTGGTACAGGTACTCGCCCGACCGCAAAGGTGAGCGACCTCGGGAGCATCTGGCGGGCTACACGGGAATCCTCCAGGCAGATGCCTTCAGCGGGTATGACGCCCTGTATCGTGACGGCACGGTCATCGAGGCCGGATGCTGGGCGCATGCGCGGCGCAAGTTCTACGACCTGTACAAGCTGGACAGCTCACCGATTGCCGAAGAAGCATTGCGCCGCATTGGGGCGCTATATGCTGTTGAACGCGAGGTTCGCGGCCAGACACCGGACGTGCGCCTGTCTGCGCGTCAGCAACGCTCGGCGCCGTTGCTCACTGAGCTGAAGGCCTGGCTCGAACACACGCTGTCACAGGTCTCGGCGAAGTCGGGGCTGGCGAAGGCGATCAGATACTCGCTGGGGCACTGGCACGCACTCACACGGTATTGCGAAGACAGGCGCGTCGAGGTGGACAACAATACGGCGGAGCGCGCGATCAGGCCGCTGGTTCTCGGCAGGCGCAATTATCTGTTCGCAGGCTCCGACGGCGGTAGCCAAAGCGCGGCGGTGATCTATAGCCTGATCGGTACGGCGCGCCTGAACGGCATCGAGCCGTTTGCCTACCTGCGCACGGTGTTTGAGCGCATCGCCGATCATCCCATCAACAGCATCGACGAGTTGCTGCCATGGCGCCTGATGCCGGCTGCACGCGTCGAACAGCAAGCCGCCTAACAATCAATCCGATGGTCCAACCCCGCAAACCTGCTGTGCGCCTGGTCAAGGCGCCAGTGCCCGATTATGTGCTGCGCGTTGATCTGAAGTACATTAAGCCGGCGATCTGGCGACGAATCATCGTTCCCGGCTCGATCCGGCTGGGCAAGCTGCATGTGGTGCTGCAACTGGCCATGGGCTGGGAAGGCGGGCACCTGCACGAGTTCGTCTTCGGCGAAACCAACTATGGTGAACCTGATGACTTCGGATTCCAGAGCGATCCGCCAATGCTCAATGAAGCACGGGTCACGCTGGCGAAGGCACTGGGCGGGCTGAAGTCATTCACCTACATCTACGACTACGGCGACAACTGGCAGCATCGGATCAAGGTCGAGAAGGCACTCGTGCCTGATCCCGACATACGTCGACCGTTGTGCCTGGATGGGCAGAATGCGTGTCCGCCGGAAGACGTCGGTGGCGTGCCCGGATATGCAGACTTCCTCGAGGCGATTGCAGATCCGACGCACGAGGAGCACGACCACTTCCTCGAGTGGTGTGGCGGCAGCTTCGATCCCGCCGCCTTCGATCTCGTGCTCGCGAATCAGCAGCTCTCGGAAGTCAAGTTCTGATCGTCAAGACGGCCTCGGATTGACGCTTACGCGCGGCATA
>NZ_JBSAXA010000130.1:0-287 GCF_053427615.1 Burkholderia sp. AW33-5
GCCGCCGAGAACACCAGCATCTCGCCCGCGCCGTTGTTGCGGAAGTAATCGGTGCCGTCGTGATACTTGACGCTCTTCGTCCAGTTCACGAAGTCTTCCTTCTCGGCGTTCGGCTTCTGCGTGAACAGGTTGTACGCGATCCGGATCGTCATCTCGCCCGCGTCGTGCAGCTTGCGGATCACTTCGTAATCGTCGGGGTAATTCTGCGAACCGCCGCCCGCGTCGATCACGCCCGTCACGCCGAGCCGGTTCAGCTCGCGCATGAAGTGACGCGTCGAGTTGTACTG
>NZ_JBSAXA010000131.1:0-284 GCF_053427615.1 Burkholderia sp. AW33-5
TGCGTCACGGTCGCGGTGGTCTCGCCCGCATCGATCGTTGCGAGAAGACCATTCGCCCAGGTCAGCGCCACCACATTGCCCGAACGGTCCTCGATCCTGGCGAGGACGAACCGGGTGCCGTATCGCTCGTAGGTCTCGATCAACGTTTCGCCGCGCACGACGCGGAGCCGGTCGCCCGATTCGCGCGTGATCGTGCACGACTCGACCGGGTCGCGATGCGGCTGACCCGGTCTCAGGGCCGGATAGACGAGGCTGCGCCCCGACGCATCGTGATAGACGAACGC
>NZ_JBSAXA010000132.1:0-280 GCF_053427615.1 Burkholderia sp. AW33-5
GGTCCGCTGCGCGCAGCTTTGCCAGCAGTAGCTCGTGCAAGCGATCCCAGACACCGGCTGCTTGCCAATCGCGCAGCCGGCGCCAACATGTCACGCCCGAGCCGCATCCCATCTCGGCCGGCAGGTCGCGCCAGCGTAGTCCGGTCTTGAGAACGAACAGGATGCCGGTCAGCGCGGCGCGATTCGAAACAGGCAGGCGGCCCGGGTTCTTCTCGCGCCGCGGCTTGGGTGGCGGCAGTAACGGCTCGATCAGTGTCCACAATTCATCGTCGATGATCGG
>NZ_JBSAXA010000133.1:0-278 GCF_053427615.1 Burkholderia sp. AW33-5
TCGAACCGCTCGAGGAACGCGAGCAGCATCGTCTCGAGGGTCGTCTTGCCGGTGCCGGTCGAACCGAGAATCAGCGTGTGGCCGGCGACCTTCTCGCCGACGCTGTTCTCGTCCAGCCGCGACGCATGGCAGTTCAGGCTGAACAGGCTCTTCGCCACCGTCTGCACCGGCATCAACGCCGAGCCGTCGCCGAGCGGGTTGCCGCGCGCCTTGCCGGCCGCATAGGTGTGCATCGAAAACGACGACGCGAGACTGCGGGTCGACTTCGGCATCGGCCG
>NZ_JBSAXA010000134.1:0-267 GCF_053427615.1 Burkholderia sp. AW33-5
GTAAGCGATCCGTGAATCACGTCTCTCATGTATGTAGAATGTGCCGTATCGAGCCCGAGGCACCCTGCCTGCTCCCTGCAGGGCACCTAAGATGGGATGTCCCGCCCTTCGTGCTTGACTTCCCGCGACAGGCCCAGACGACGATGCTTGCTGACTCGGTGGCGGGTCCATCCGATAAGCTTCATGCGCCGTCGCGGCCGCAGCCTGATTAACTCCTTTGCTGCACCAGCTTCCCATGTTGATTCCCCAAAAACTATCACCTATATG
>NZ_JBSAXA010000135.1:0-256 GCF_053427615.1 Burkholderia sp. AW33-5
GGCGATCCACGAGCTGGCCGCCGATATCCGCGCGAGTATTCCGGACGTCAAGCGGCGGATTCACGGTTTGGCCGGCGAAGACGTGGGCACGGTGATGTACCTGCTCAATGTCCTGATCCGCGCGCTTCAGGTGAAGCGTCATGCCTTCGCGACGGTCGACAGCCGCAAGTCGAATCAGGCGAAACGCAAGGAAGGCGGACAACAGGTCACCAACGTCTCCGAGCAGGCAAACGCCCGCAAGCCCGGTCCGGGCTGC
>NZ_JBSAXA010000136.1:0-254 GCF_053427615.1 Burkholderia sp. AW33-5
ACCGGGTCGTAGAAGCGTCGTACGGTCGACTGACCGTTCTTCGCCTGCAACAGCCTGCCCAGCCCGTCGTACTGGAACGACTCGCGCTCGACCTTCACCTCGCCCTGCGGCTTCAGGAACACCTGCCCCCGATCGGTGAACTGCGCCGGCCAGCCCTGACGTTGGGCAAGCCGTCCCATCGGGTCGTATTCGAACGCCTCCATGACGTCGCCATACAGGCGATTCGTCACGACGCCGCTACCTGAATGGCGGAA
>NZ_JBSAXA010000137.1:0-253 GCF_053427615.1 Burkholderia sp. AW33-5
GTTCTCCAGCGCCATCACCGTGTCGACCGCGTGCTTGATCTGACGCTGATCGTCGGCGCTGAGCTTGCCGTTCTCGTCGCGGCAGCAGGCGCCGACCAGGTCGTACAGATGCGCGCGATTGCGCTTCGTGTCGGGCAGGCCGAACGGCGCAAGGCCGGTCGGCTCGCCTTCGCGCAACGTGTAGTAGAGCGCGCCCATTTCCTCGAGGAAGATCCGCAGGCCCTGGTCGAGGTCGAGCGCGAAGATCTTCGGA
>NZ_JBSAXA010000138.1:0-253 GCF_053427615.1 Burkholderia sp. AW33-5
ATTCTCCAGCGCCATCACCGTGTCGACCGCGTGCTTGATCTGACGCTGATCGTCGGCGCTGAGCTTGCCGTTCTCGTCGCGGCAGCAGGCGCCGACCAGGTCGTACAGATGCGCGCGGTTACGCTTCGTGTCGGGCAGCCCGAACGGCGCAAGGCCGGTCGGCTCGCCTTCGCGCAGGGTGTAGTAGAGCGCGCCCATTTCCTCGAGGAAGATCCGCAAGCCCTGGTCGAGGTCGAGCGCGAAGATCTTCGGG
>NZ_JBSAXA010000139.1:0-251 GCF_053427615.1 Burkholderia sp. AW33-5
GCGACGACGCCGGCGCCGACGGTACGGCCGCCTTCGCGGATTGCGAAGCGCAGACCTTCTTCCATCGCGATCGGAGCGATCAGCTTCACCGTGATCGACACGTTGTCGCCCGGCATCACCATTTCCTTGTCCTTCGGCAGCTCGATCGAGCCCGTCACGTCCGTCGTACGGAAGTAGAACTGCGGACGGTAGTTGTTGAAGAACGGCGTGTGACGGCCGCCTTCGTCCTTGCTCAGCACGTACACTTCAGC
>NZ_JBSAXA010000014.1:0-176137 GCF_053427615.1 Burkholderia sp. AW33-5
TAGCTATATTGCTTGACTGAGTGCGCAGATCATCATCTACTCAATGCCCCCGTCGCGCCTTCCTCACCACCATCCACCGCGGCACCCTGAACCTGACGATGCTGATATACAGCCACACATAGGTCAGCGCGAACAGCACCACAAAAACGAACAGGTGCACCGTGTGCCGCCAGAACAGCGTCGCCGGAATCACGGCAACGAGGCACAGCAGCCAAAGATAAGGTGAGGTCAGCGAATTCCGCCGCGTGAGGTCATGCGCATGCTTCGTCCCGACGGCCCATCGCATCAGCCGCTTGTACACGAGCATGTGCAGGTGCACGCCGTCCGGAATCCCCGGCGACATCCCGCGAATGAATTTCTTCCGGTAGATCGAGAAGCAGGTCTCGAAGATCGGATACATGAACAGCAGCACCGGATACCACGCCGACACTTCGCGATTGCGCATCACCAGCATGATCGCGAGCTCGGCGAGCATGAAGCCGATGAAATACGCGCCGCCGTCGCCGAGGAAGATCAGGCCGGCCGGGAAATTCCACAGAAAGAAGCCGAGCACGGCGCCCATCATGATGATCGACGCGGACATCACGACCGGGTCGTTGACGTGGAATGCGACGTAGGCGAGCGACGCGAACATCATGAAGCTGACCATCGACGCGAGACCGTTGAAGCCGTCGATGATGTTGATCGCGTTGGCCAGCGCGGCGACCGCGAGCACCGTGATGAACGCCGAAATGGCCACGTAGTGGAGCAGGAAGTCGAGCGGCGGCACGCTGATGCGCGTGACCGCGATGTTCAGCAGCCAGAACGCCAGCGCGGCCGCGCCCATCGTGCACAGCAGCCGCGCGCGCGGCGACACGCGCTTGGTCAGGTCCTCGACGAGCCCGGAGAGGAACGCCGGCATCCCGCAGGCCACGATGCCGAGAATGCTGCCGGCGATCGTCGGATAGCGCCGGGTCAGGAGCAGCGCGGCAATGACGACGCCGGCGAGGATCCCGATGCCCCCGACGCGCGGCACGGGCCGCACGTGGAATTTCTGCACGCCGGCCAGATCGCTGTCGATCGAGAATTTCTCGTGCAGATGCGCATAGCGCACGATGAACAGCGTGACGAGCAGGGAGACGATGAAGCCGGACGCGAAGCTGAGCATGGGATCGCTCGAAAAATGGACAGCGGATTATACAAAACCGCGGGGGTTCCCCTCCTGCCATTTCCAGTGGTCGGCACACATCTCCTCGATCCCGAGCGTCGCGCGCCAGCCGATGAGGTCGGCGGCGGCCTGCGGATTCGCGTAGCACTCGGCGATGTCGCCCGGGCGGCGCGCGACGAGTTCGTACGGCACCAGGCGGCCCGACGCCTTCTCGAACGCGCGCACGACTTCCAGCACGCTGTAGCCCTGGCCCGTGCCGAGGTTCACGACGAAGCTCGCATCGCGCTTCGCGAGCGCGTCGAGCGCGGCGATGTGCCCCTTCGCGAGATCGACGACGTGGATGTAGTCGCGCACGCCGGTGCCGTCCGGCGTCGGGTAGTCGGAGCCGAACACGCGCAGCTTCTCGAGCTTGCCGACCGCGACCTGCGCGACGTACGGCATCAGATTGTTCGGGATGCCGGCCGGATCCTCGCCGATCAGCCCGCTCGCATGCGCGCCGACCGGGTTGAAGTAGCGCAGCGTCGCGATGCGCCACGACGGGTCCGATACCTCGAGATCGCGCAGAATCTGCTCGGCGATCAGCTTCGACTGGCCGTACGGGTTGGTCGCGGACAGCGGGAACGATTCGTCGATCGGCGAGCGCTCCGGCACGCCGTACACGGTGGCAGATGAGCTGAACACGAATTGCTTGACGTTGCGCTCGCGCATTACCTTCAATACGGTCAGCAGGCCGCCGAGGTTGTTCTGGTAGTACTCGAGCGGTTTCTCTACCGATTCGCCGACGGCCTTGAGGGCGGCGAAGTGGATCGTGCCGGTGATCGGGTGCGAATCGAATACCTCGGCGAGTGCGGCTTCGTCACAAACGTCGACCTGATGGAATGCCGGCGTCCTGCCCGTGATCCGCTCGATGCGCCGGACGGACTCGGCCTTGCTGTTGACGAGGTTGTCGACGATCACGACATCGTAGCCGTTGTCGAGCAGTTCGACTGTCGTGTGCGAACCGATGTAGCCCGCACCGCCGGTGACGAGGATGGTGCCTTTAGCGCTCATTGCTCATGTGCTCCTTCAAAATGTGATGCCGGTGAACGTATGGATGGTACGCCTGTAACGTTCGACGACCTGCTGCTCGTCGAATTCAGCGGCGACCTTGCGGCGGCCGCGCGCGCCCATCGCATCGCGCCCGGCGGTCCCGAGTTCGATCATGCGGATCAACTGCTCGGCGAGGCTCGCGCTGTCGCGCACGCGGCACAGGAAGCCGGTTTCGCCGTCGGCCACGACGTCGCGGCAGCCCGGCACGTCGGTCGCCACGATCGGGCGGCCCATCGCGGACGCTTCCATCAGCGTGCGCGGCACGCCCTCGCGGTACGACGGCAGCACGACGCAATCGGCCGCCGCGATGTGCGGGCGCACGTCGTGCGCCTCGCCGAGATACTCGACGACGCCTTCGCCGACCCACGCGTCGACGTCCGCGCGGCCGATCGCGCTCGGATTGTCGACGCCGAGCGGCCCGAGCAGCTGGAAGCGCGCATCCGGGTAGCGGGCCCGCACGACGCGTGCGGCCTCGACGTATTCGCGCACGCCCTTGTCCCACAGCAGCCGGCCGATCAGGATGAACACCGGGCCGCGGCCGGCGGGCAGCGGCGCCGGCGCGAACTGTTCGAGATCGACGCCTTCGCCGTGCAGCAGCCGCGCGCGGTCGGGGTGCGCAAGCAACTGCTCGTCGGTGAAGGTCGCGAGATCGTCGCGGTTCAGGAACCAGACTTCACGCGGAAAGCGGAACGCGAACCGGTACAGGCGCTTCGCGACACTGGCCGCGCGGCTTTTCTGGATGAACACGTAGCCGAGGCCGGTGGTGACCGCGATCGACGGCACGCGCGCGAGCCACGCCGCGACCGACCCGTAGATGTTCGGCTTGATCGTGTAATGGAACACGAGATCGGGCTTGAGCGCGCGGTAATGGCGCACGAGCGCGGCAAGCGTGCCGAGATCCTCGCGCGGGCTCGTGCCTTTCGACGCGACGGCGAGCGCGACGTAGCGGCAGCCCATTTGCTCGAGCAGCGGCACCGTGCGGTCGTGCGGCGCGATCACGATGACCTCGGCGCCGCGCGCGACGAGCGCACGGATCAGCCCGTGGCGGTACGTGTAGATCGCCCAGGCCGTGTTGCAGACGAGCGCGATGCGCAGCGAGGAGGTAGCGGACATGAAAAAAAAGAAAAAATAAAGCGTCGAAAATGCCGGATGCGGGCTAGGGCCTGTTCACGCTAATAACGGGCTTGCGAACGTGCCTTGCCGGCCGTATTGCAAGAAGCAAGGAGCGCCGTTTGGCCGAGCCAAACAAGCGACGCGCGACGCCGCAATACGGCCGGCAAGGCACGTTCCCCTGTTTTGTAAAATTCATTCGTGGGGCTGGCTCCCAGAAGGGCCGATCGCCGCGTCATTCTCCTCGCGAATACGTCGAGTATTCGCTTCGTCGCATTCCTTGCGCTCGGCCCTTCTGGGGGCCAGCGCAAGCCCGTTATTAGCGTGAACAGGCCCTAACCGGTCGGGCGCGCCGCGAACAGCGTCCGCTTGATCCGCTGCAACGTGCGGTACGGCGTCACGAAATGCAGCAGGTTCTTGGCGAGGCCGGCCCAGTCGTACGGGTTCAGAACGTTGAAGTGTCGCAGCAGCAGCGATAGCGTCGATATCAGCTGGCGGCGGCGCTTGGTCGCGCTGATCCCGCCCTCGTTGAGCTCGTAGTAGAGGCCGAGCTCGGGCAGGTTCGCGCAATCGTAGCGTTGCATTAACCGTAAAAAAAGATCGAGATCCTCGGCCGCGCGGTACTTCGCCCGATAGTTGCCGACTTCGCGCACCGCGTCGATGCGCAACATGACCGATGGATGCACGAGCGGCGAGCGCAGGAAGCGCGTGCGGCGCAGCGTGCGCGGATCGGCGGGCGGCGTCAGCATGAAGCGCGGCTCGCCGGCGCGCGACACGACCTGGGTCCACATGCCGACGCAGGCCACGCGCGGGTGGGCGTCGAGATACGCGCGCTCTTTCGCGAGGCGCTGCGGCGCGGCGAGGTCGCCGGCGTCGATGCGGGCCGCATAGCGGAAGCCGCGCGCCGCGAGCGCGTCGATGCCGGCCTCGAGCGCGCGCTCGATGCCGCCGTTTTGCGGCATGCGCAGCACCTCGACCGCGAGGCCGGGCAGGTCGGGCGCCGCGATCGGCGGCGTGCTGCCGTCGTCGACGATCAGCACGTGCACCGGCGCGTCCTCGCGAAACGACGCGAGGGTGCGCACGACGTCGTCGTGGCCGTTGTAGGCCGGCATCAGCACGGCCACGTCGTCGAGCGGGGGCGGGCAATCGGGAGACGTCATGGGCGCAGCTTGATACGAATGTAATAAAAATTAACGGCGGCGGCGGCAACATAGCCGGCCGCCAGCCCGACGAGCGCGCCGTACAGGCCGAGCGGGGGGATGGCGAACACGTTGACGAGCGCGGCGATCGCGAGCGCGAGCACCCATTTCGCCAGCAACACGAATTTTGCTTGATATTTGAGAACGATAAGATTGCCTATCGCCTCGATGCCGGCCGGCACGGACAGCCAGACGGCCCAGCGGAAGATGTCGACCGACGCCTCGTAGCCGCGGCCGAACACCTTGCCGACGATGAGCGGCGCGGCCGCGTCCAGCACCAGCGCGCCGACCGTCATCAGGCCGGCGGTCATCGCGATCAGCCGGACGATGTTGCGGCGCAGCCGCGCGATGTCCTGCACGCGGTACACGAACGCGGGCGCGATGGTCTGCGCGAGCATCAGTGCGAGCGTGATCCAGTTCTCGTTGAGCTGCTGGGCCGCCGAATAGCGGCCGAGGTCGGCGAACGACACGTGACGCTCGAGCATCAGGCGGTCGAGCTTCAGGAACAGATACATGCAGATCAGGCCGAGCCAGAACACGGTGCCGGCGGTGGCGAAGTGCCCGAACAGCGGTTTGTCGAACGTCCAGCCGAGCGTGCCGCCGTTACGATGGCGGTAGTAGAGCAGCAGCGCGAAGCCGATCGCGGCGGCCTCCAGCGCCCACAGCCACGCGAAGCGGGCGGGGCCGGCGGCTGCGCGGACCAGCAGCCAGACGCACAGCGCCTTCGCCAGCGCGGTGACCATGCTGGTCACGAGCTGCGGCTTGCTGTAGGTCATGCTCTGCAGCCACGCGTTGATCACGCCGACGAACGGTTCGCGGAACACCATCGTGACCGCGAGGCCCGCGAGCATCGCGCCGACGAGCGGGTCGAACGCGCCGGCGCCGATCGCGACCCAGGTCGCGACGAGCGCGGCGGCGGACACGCCGATGCGCAGCGCGAATGCGCTGCCGAGCACCGCGCCGAGTTGCGCGGGCGGGCGCTGGACGATGGTCGGAACCAGGATTTCGGCGCCGCACACCCAGGTGAGCGGTGCCAGTACGAGGAGAAGCGTATTCGCATACTGCCATTTGCCGAACACGTCCGGCCCGAAATAACGGGCCAGAAGACCGCTGATCGCGATCGCGACGCCGATCTGCGTGAGCCGTTCGAGCCCCAGCCAGACGAGGTTCGCGACGGCCTTCGCGACGTCCGGGTTGCCGAATCGCTTCAGCATGCGGGGCAGCCGCACGCGCGCGAGGCGGCCGGCAGGGCGCCCGGAGGCGGCAGGGTGGCGGCGGCGGAACGGCTAGGCATTAAAATGGACGGAATCCGCGTCATCAAAACCCGCGATTATAAGTTGGATCGGGGCCGCTCCAGCCGTCCCGTTCCTTGCAGCGCCGGGCCCGCATGTATGATGCCGGGCATGCGCGAAAGGCGGCCAGATTATTTTCCATGCACGCAACCGAGAGAGAATCGATGATCTCCCAATCCATCTTCAAGGCATATGACATTCGCGGTGTGGTCGGCAAGACGCTCGACGCCGACACGGCGCGCGGGATCGGCCGGGCATTCGGCAGCGAAGTGCGCGCACAGGGCGGCGACGCGGTCGTCGTCGCGCGCGACGGCCGCCTGTCGGGGCCCGAGCTCGTCGGCGCACTCGCCGATGGCCTGCGTGCGGCGGGCGTCGACGTCGTCGACGTCGGCATGGTGCCCACGCCGGTCGGCTATTTCGCGGCGAGCGTGCCGCTTGCGCTGAAGGGCGGCGAGCGTCGCGTCGATTCGTGCATCGTCGTCACGGGCAGCCACAACCCGCCCGACTACAACGGCTTCAAGATGGTGCTGCGCGGCGCGGCGATCTACGGCGAGCAGATCCAGGCGCTGTACCGCCGCATCGTCGACGAGCGCTACGAGACGGGCAGCGGCTCGTACGAGGCATTCGACGTCGCCGACCAGTACATCGAGCGCATCGTCGGCGACGTGAAGCTCGCGCGCCCGCTGAAGCTCGTCGTCGACGCCGGCAACGGCGTCGCGGGCCCGCTCGCGACGCGCCTGTTCAAGGCGCTCGGCTGCGAACTCGTCGAGCGCTTCACCGACATCGACGGCACGTTCCCGAACCACCACCCCGATCCCGCGCACCCGGAAAACCTGCAGGACGTGATCCAGGCGCTGAAGGACACCGATGCCGAGCTCGGCTTCGCGTTCGACGGCGACGGCGACCGCCTGGGCGTCGTCACGAAGGATGGCCAGATCATCTTCCCGGACCGCCAGCTGATGCTGTTCGCGGAGGAAGTGCTGTCGCGCAACCCGGGCGCGCAGATCATTTACGACGTGAAGTGCACGCGCCATCTCGCGCAGTGGGTGAAGGCGAAGGGCGGCGAGCCGCTGATGTGGAAGACGGGCCATTCGCTCGTGAAGGCGAAGCTGCGCGAGACGGGCGCACCGCTCGCGGGCGAGATGAGCGGCCACGTGTTCTTCAAGGATCGCTGGTACGGTTTCGACGACGGTCTCTACACGGGCGCGCGCCTGCTCGAGATTCTCGCGAAGGCGGCCGATCCGAGCGCGCTGCTGAACGCGCTGCCGGACGCGATGAGCACGCCCGAACTGCAGCTCTGGCTCGACGAAGGCGAGAACTTCCGCCTGATCGAGAAGCTGCAGAAAGAGGCGAAATTCGACGGAGCGGACGAGGTCGTGACGATCGACGGCCTGCGCGTCGAATACCCGGACGGCTTCGGCCTCGCGCGTTCGTCGAACACGACGCCGGTCGTCGTGATGCGGTTCGAATCCGAGACCGAGGAAGGGCTCAAGCGCATCCAGGACGACTTCCGCCGCGTGCTGACGGCCGCGAAGCCGGACGTCAAGCTGCCGTTCTGAACCCTGGCGGCCCGCGGGCCGCCGCCGGCGCGACGATGGTCGAACGATCGTCGCGCCATCCCCGAAAAGCGGCGCACGCCGACGGCGTGCGGCCGCTTTTTGCCTGTGTGGTCCCCCGGGCGCGATAAAATCGCGTCTTTATGCCTGTCGCCGGCCGTCCGCCGGCGTTTTTTCAGCGTGCAAAAGATCCTGATCGTGCGCGTGTCGTCGCTGGGCGACGTCGTGCACAACATGCCGGTGATCGCCGATATCCGGCGTCGCCACCCCGACGCGCAGATCGACTGGCTCGTCGAGGAGAGCTTCGTCGACCTCGTGCGGCTCGTCGACGGCGTGCGCGACGTGCTGCCGTTCTCGCTGCGCCGCTGGCGCAAGAAGCCGTTCTCGGGTGCGACGTGGCGCGAGATCCGCGCGTTCCGCAAGCGCCTCGCGGCCGAGCAGTACGACCTCGTGATCGACTGCCAGGGGCTCATCAAGACGGCCTGGGTCGCGAGCTGGGCGCGCGGCCCGCTCGCGGGCCTCGGCAACCGCACCGACGGCGCGGGCTACGAATGGCCGGTGCGCTTCTTCTATCGCAAGCGCGTGCCGATCGCGCCGCGCACGCACGTGGTCGAGCGTTCGCGCCAGCTGGTCGCGGCCGCGCTGGGCGACCCGGCGCCGACGCCGGCCGATCCGGTCGACTTCGGCCTCGATACGCGTGCGGCGGCGCTCGCGGTCGCGGCGCTCGGCCTGAACCTGCCGGTGCCGTACGTGGTGTTCGTGCATGCGACGTCGCGCGCCGACAAGCAGTGGCCGGACGCCGCCTGGATCGAGCTCGGCCAGGCGCTCGTGCGGCGCGGCGCGTCGCTCGTGCTGCCGTGGGGCAACGACGCGGAGCGCGCGACCAGCGAGCGGCTCGCGAAGGAGTTCGGCGCGGCGGCGATCGTGCCGCCGAAACTGTCGCTGCCGGCCGTCGTCGGCCTGATCGACGGCGCGGCCGCGACGGTCGGGGTTGATACAGGTCTGGTTCACATCGCGGCCGCGCTGAAGCGTCCGACGGTCGAACTGTACAATTTCGCGACGGCCTGGCGCACCGGTGGTTACTGGTCGCCGAACGTCGTCAACCTCGGCACGGCGGGGCAGCCGCCGTCGATCTCGCAGGTGAAGGCGGTGCTCGCGGGCTTCGGTCTGCTGTGATGCCCGTCTTGCCTGCCCTGCCCGTCACGCACGCGAACCGATCATGAGCGAATCCCAGATCATCGAAGTCCCGTCCGCCGACTGGAGCGGACACAACCTGTCGGTGCCGCGCGAGCAGCTGCTCGCCGCGGTCGAGGAAGGCAAGGTGCTGTATTTCCCGCACCTGCGCTTCGCGATCGAAGGCGGCGAGGAAGCGCTGCTCGATCCGGCGCTCGCCGATCCGAAACGCAAGAACATCAGCCTCGCGCCGAACGGCGGTGCGCTCGCCGGCGTGCTCGGCGACAGCGTCACGCAGTCGGCCGTGCGCGCGCTGGTCGCGCGCTTCCAGCAGCAGGCCGGCACGCTCGTCGACGGCCTCTTTCCCGAATACCGCGGCAAGCTGCGCGTCGCGCCGACGAGCCTGCGGCTGATGCAGGTCGAGACGCGCCAGACGTCCTGGCGCAAGGACGACAGCCGGCTGCACGTCGACGCGTTCCCGTCGCGGCCGAACTACGGCGAGCGGATCCTGCGCGTGTTCACGAACGTGAACCCGGCCGGCCAGCCGCGCGTGTGGCGCGTCGGCGAGCCGTTCGAGGACGTCGCGAAGCGTTTCCTGCCGAAGATCCGGCCGCAGTTCCCGGGTTCGGCGTGGCTGCTGAACCTGCTGCACGTGACGAAGTCGCCGCGCAGCGCATACGACCACCTGATGCTGAACCTGCACGACAGCATGAAGGCCGATCTCGACTACCAGAAGACCTGCCCGCAGCAGACGATGCCGTTTCCGCCGGGCAGCGTGTGGATATGTTTCTCGGACCAGACTTCGCACGCTGTGATGTCCGGCCAGTTCATGCTCGAGCAGACCTTCTTCCTGCCGGTCGACGCGATGGTGCGTCGCGAATGCGCGCCGCTCGGGATTCTCGAGCGCCTGCAGGGCAGGGCGCTGGTTTGAGCGCGCACCGCATCCTTCACGGTTTCGGAGCCCGCGCATGCTGAGGGCGATCTATCGCGCGCTGTGGTGGCTCGTCGCGCCGATCGCGGTCATCCGGCTCTATGTGCGTTCGCGCAAGGAGCGCGGCTATCGCGAGCACATCGGCGAGCGCTTCGGTCACGTCGCGGGCCGGTCGCCGGACGATCGCACGCCGCTGATCTGGGTGCATGCGGTGTCGGTCGGCGAGACGCGCGCCGCGCAGCCGCTGATCGACGCGCTGATGCATGCGCGTCCCGACGCGCGCATTCTGCTCACGCACATGACGCCGAGCGGTCGCGCGACCGGCGAGCAGATCTTCGGCGATCGCGTGCTGCGCTGCTATTTGCCGTACGACATGCCGGGCGCGGTGCGGCGCTTCCTGCGCGCATGGCGGCCGACGCTGGGTCTCGTGATGGAAACCGAGGTGTGGCCGACGCTGATCGACGAGTGCCGCCGCGCGGACGTGCCGCTTGTGCTGACCAACGCGCGGATGTCCGCGCGCTCGCATCGACGTGCGGCGAAGTTCGGCGCGGCGACGCGCGACGTGTTCGGCGGTTTCTCGCGCGTGCTCGCACAGAGCCCGGCCGACGCGGAGCGGCTGACGTCGCTCGGCGCACGCAACGTGACCGTGCTCGGCAACCTGAAGTTCGACATGACGACGCCGCCTGAGCTGGCGGCGCGCGGCCATGCATGGCGCGACGCGATCGGCACGCGGCCGGTGTGGGTCGCCGCCAGCACGCGCGAGAACGAAGAGGCGCTGGTGCTGCAGGCGTTCGCCGCGATGAAGACGCCCGGCGCGCTCCTCATTCTTGTGCCGCGTCATCCGCAGCGCTTCGCCGAAGTCGAGGCGCTCGTCGAGCGCAGCGGGTTCAAGTGTGTGCGGCGTTCGGTGTGGGGTGCGGACGCGGCGGCGCTCGCCGCGGGTCTGCCCGCCGCGGCCGAACCGTTGCCGGCCGACGTGACGGTGCTGCTCGGCGATTCGATGGGCGAACTCGGTGCGTACTATGCGGCCGCCGACGTCGCGTTCATCGGCGGCAGCCTGCTGCCGCTCGGCGGGCAGAACCTGATCGAGGCCTGCGCGGTCGGCGTGCCGGTGCTGATCGGGCAGCACGTGTTCAACTTCACGCAGGCGACCGCCGATGCGGTCGCGGCCGGCGCGGCGATGCAGGTCGCGGACCCGCTCGATCTCGCGCACGTGCTCGACGCGCTGTTCGCCGACAAGGCACGGCGCATCGCGATGGGTGCGGCGGGCGCCGCGTTCGCGTCGCGCCATCGCGGCGCGACGGCGCGCTCGGTGGACGTGCTCGCGGCGTTGCTGCCGCCGGTCGAGCGCGGCGGGCGCGCGATGCACGGCGCAGCCGACGCATCCGACGACTAAGCGGGCGGCGCAAGGCCGTTTCCCCCGGGTAGACGTGGCGGCATGCTGCCGCCGCGTCGCTCACACCGTCAACAATCCCTTCTTCTCGATGAACGCAATCACGTCCGCGACGCCGTCGAGCGCCTTCAGGTTCGTCATCACGTAAGGCCGCTCGCCGCGCATCTTCTTCGTGTCCGACGCCATCACGTCGAGGTTCGCGCCGACGAGCGGCGCAAGGTCCGTCTTGTTGATCACGAGCAGGTCGGACTTCGTGATGCCGGGGCCGCCCTTGCGTGGAATCTTCTCGCCGCCCGCGACGTCGATCACGTAGATCGTCAGGTCCGACAGCTCGGGGCTGAACGTCGCCGCGAGATTGTCGCCACCCGATTCGATGAACACGATGTCGGCGTCGGGAAAGCGCGACAGCATCCGGTCGACGGCCTCGAGGTTGATCGATGCATCCTCGCGGATCGCCGTATGCGGGCAGCCGCCCGTTTCGACGCCCATGATGCGTTCCTCGGGCAGCGCGCCCGCGACCGTCAGCAGGCGCTGGTCTTCTTTCGTGTAGATGTCGTTCGTGATCGCGACGAGGTCGTAGCGCTCGCGCATCGCCTTGCACAGCATTTCTAGCAGCGTGGTCTTGCCGGAGCCGACCGGGCCGCCGATGCCGACGCGCAGCGGCGGCAGTTTCTTGGTGCGGCGGGCGGAGGAGGGAGCGGGTGCGTTCATGGCGTGGGTGGGATTCAGGAGCGGAACAACCGCGAATACTGGGTTTCGTGCCGCGCGGACAGGATGCCGAGCTGCGGCGCGAACGTGTTGATGGCGTCGGGCGGCGTCGCGAGCGCGCGGCGCACGGCCGCGTCGATCGCGCCGCGCAGCGCGACGATGATGCGCTGGCCGGCGAGCTGGCCGAGCGGCACGGCTTTCAGCGCGGCCGACGTCTGGTTCTCGACCCAGCCGAATGCGTAGGCGGCGAGCGTCGCGTCGGCGCCGGCATCGTGCGCGGCGGCCGCGTAGGCGAACGCCGTCGGCAGCGCGATCGGCGAGATCGACGCGAGCGTCGCGCGGCGCGCGGCATCGCCCCATTCGAGCGACGCGCAGAGTTGCGCGAGCGACCAGCCCATCTGCTCGGTTTCGCGGCGCAGCTCCGACGATTCGCGGCTCGCGACGAACCACGCGTTCTCGCGTGCGAGCGCATCGGCGTCGTGCGCGTGCCAGCGCGCGAGCTGGTGCGCGAGGAACGGCAGCTCGCCGTGCGCGAGCACGTCGGTCAGCCCGCTCGCGATCCAGTCGCGCGCGGTGTCGGCGTCGCGGATCAGGTTCGCGTCGAGCGCGGCTTCGAGTCCCTGCGAATAGCTGAACGCGCCGATCGGCAGCGCGGGCGACGCGAGATGCAGCAGCGCGACGAGCTCAGTGGTGGTCATGACCGTGGTGGCCGTGCGCGCAGCCCGGACCATGCTGATGATCGTGATCGTGATCGTGATCGTGATCGTGCGAGTGGCCGTGATGTTCGCCGAATACCTGCTGCGCGAGTGCGTAGTCCTCGGCGAACGTCGCGTCGTGTCCGTGCTTGTGGCCTCCGCCGTATGCGCCGGCTTCCGGCTGGAACGGTGCGCTGGTTTCTTCGACCTGCGTGCCGAGCCGGCGCAGCATGTCCGCGAGCACGGGATCGGCTTCGAGCTTCAGGTAGCCGTCGCCGATCTCGACCGGCGTGTGACGGTTGCCGAGGTGATACGCGGCGCGCACCAGCGTGAGCGGATCGGCCGCACGCACGAGCAGTACGGTCTCGGGCGCCGCGGCGACACGCACGAGCGCGCCGTCGTCGGCGACGAGCACGTCGCCGTCGCGCAGCACGGTGCCGCGCGGCAGCAGGACCGCAACGTCCTCGCCGGTGTCGAGCGTCGCCGCGAGGCGGCTCTTGCAGCGGGCGTCATAGGCGAGCGTGAGCGTCGGCGCGCGCGCGACGAGCGACGCGGCGAGCTTCACGTTCGGGGCAATGCGTTTGTCGAGGGTGCGCATGGAACGAAAAACCGGAAATCAGAACAGGAAATAGCGCTGCGCCATCGGCAGCACCGTCGCCGGCTCGCAGGTGAGCAGCTGGCCGTCGGCGATCACGTCGTAGGTTTCGGGATCGACGCTGATCGACGGGCGCCATGCGTTGTGGATCATGTCGGCCTTCGTCACGTTGCGGCAGTTGCGCACGGGCACGACGCGCTTCGCGAGCCCGTAGCGTTCGGCGATGCCCGCATCGGCGGCCATCTGCGACACGAAGGTCAGCGACGTGCGCGCGAGCGCACCGCCGCGCGTGGCGAACATCTCGCGGTAGTGAACGGGCTGCGGCGTCGGAATCGATGCGTTCGGATCGCCCATCTGCGCCATGGCGATCATCCCGCCCTTGAGGATCATCGACGGCTTGATCCCGAAGAACGCGGGCTCCCACAGCACGAGGTCGGCCCACTTGCCGGGTTCGATCGAACCGACTTCGTGCGCGATGCCGTGCGTGAGCGCCGGGTTGATCGTGTACTTCGCGACGTAGCGTTTCGCGCGGAAGTTGTCGTTGCGTGCGCCGTCCTCGGGCAGCGCGCCGCGCTGCACCTTCATCTTGTGCGCGGTCTGCCAGGTGCGGATGATCACTTCGCCGACGCGGCCCATCGCCTGCGAGTCGGACGACAGCATCGACAGCGCGCCGAGATCGTGCAGGATGTCCTCGGCCGCGATCGTCTCGCGGCGGATCCGCGATTCGGCGAACGCGAGATCCTCGGCGATCGACGGATCGAGGTGGTGGCACACCATCAGCATGTCGAGATGTTCGTCGAGCGTGTTGATCGTGTACGGGCGCGTCGGGTTGGTCGACGACGGCAGCACGTTCGCCTCGCCGCACACCTTCAGGATGTCGGGCGCGTGGCCGCCGCCCGCGCCTTCGGTGTGGTACGTGTGGATCGTGCGGCCCTTGAATGCGGCGACCGTCGATTCGACGAAGCCGCCTTCGTTCAGCGTGTCGGTGTGGATCGCGACCTGGGTGTCGGTGTCGTCGGCGACCGACAGGCAGTTGTCGATCGCGGCGGGCGTCGTGCCCCAGTCTTCATGCAGCTTCAGGCCGATCGCGCCGGCCGCGATCTGCTCGACGAGCGGCTGCGGCAGGCTCGCATTGCCCTTGCCGAGGAAGCCGAGGTTGATCGGCCAGCCATCGGCGGCCTGCAGCATCCGCTCCATGTGCCACGGGCCCGGCGTGCAGGTCGTCGCGTTGGTGCCGGTGGCCGGCCCGGTGCCGCCGCCGAGCATCGTCGTGACGCCCGATGCGAGCGCCTCGTCGATCTGCTGCGGGCTGATGAAGTGGATGTGCGTGTCGATGCCGCCGGCCGTCACGATCAGCCCTTCGCCGGCGATCACTTCGGTCGCCGCGCCGATCGCGATCGTCACGCCCGGCTGGATGTCCGGGTTGCCCGCCTTGCCGATCGCGGCGATGCGGCCGTGCTTGATCGCGATGTCGGCCTTCACGATGCCCCAGTGATCGAGGATCACCGCATTCGTGATGATCGTGTCGGGCACGTCGGCGGCCACCCGCTGCGACTGACCCATCCCGTCGCGGATTACCTTCCCGCCGCCGAATTTCACTTCCTCGCCGTAGGTGGTGAAGTCGCGTTCGATCTCGATCAGCAGTTCGGTATCGGCGAGCCGCACGCGGTCGCCCGTCGTCGGCCCGAACATTTCCGCGTATGCGCGGCGGCTCAAGCGTAGTGTCATGTGCTGTTCCTGAAGAGCGGGGCGCGGCTTACAGCGGCCCCATCACCTTGCCCTGAAAACCGTAGACGGCGCGTTCGCCGGCCAGCTCGACGAGCTCGACGGTGCGCGTCTGGCCCGGCTCGAAGCGCACGGCCGTGCCGGCCGCGATGTTGAGCCGGAAGCCGCGCGCGGCCGCGCGGTCGAACGACAGCGCGTCGTTGACTTCGAAGAAGTGGTAATGCGAGCCGACCTGCACCGGGCGGTCGCCGGTGTTCGCGACGACGAGCGAGACCGTCGCGCGGCCCGCGTTCAGTTCGTGCTCGCCGTCGTCGGTGAGGATTTCGCCGGGGATCATGCGTGCTACCTCGGTCACGGAATCGGGTGGTGGACGGTGACGAGCTTGGTGCCGTCGGGGAAGGTCGCCTCGACCTGGATGTCGGGAATCATCTCCGGCACGCCTTCCATCACGTCGTCGCGCGTGAGCAGCGTCGTGCCGTAGTGCATCACCTCGGCGACGGTCTTGCCGTCGCGCGCGGCTTCCATCAGCGCGGCGGTGATGAACGCGACCGCTTCCGGATAGTTGAGCTTCAGCCCGCGCGCGCGGCGGCGCTCGGCCAGCAGCGCCGCCGTGAAGATCAGCAGCTTGTCCTTTTCTCGGGGAGTCAGTTTCATGAAGGCAGTCGTTCAGGAAAACGTAATTTTTATCGGTGCGCGGGGTTCCGGCCGGGGCGCGGGTCATCGTAGCACCGCGCCGTTTTTCGTGCGTCGTGTAGCCGTTATGTAAGCAGCAAGGCGCGTGCCATGTCGATGGAAGGCACCTCGATGCGCGATCGTGGTGCGCGATGCATGAATCGTGGGCAGGGTGGGCGGCGCGGCTGCGCCGAAACGGTGCGTGGCGGGCCGCGCGCTCAGGTCTGCCAGAGGCGCAGCGGCCGTGCGTCGACGCCGTGCACGAGCGGCCGCAGGTAAAGCCAGCAGTCGGCGAAGTGACGCTGCAGCGCTTCCATCGACGTCGATACCGCGCGCACCAGCACGACGCCCGGCGTCACGCAGGTCGCGCCCGCGCGCAGTGCGTCGTCGAACGGCATCCGGGCGGCGAGCGCTTCGGCGAGCGCGGCATCGCACGCGGCGCCGGCCGCCCACAGCGTGCCGTACACGGGAAAGCCGCCAAGGCCCTGCAGCGCGCCGCGCAGCGGATCGTGCGCGTCGAGCAGCGCGCGCTCGGTCCATAGCGGCCGTCCGCCGGCATCGACGAGTGCCGAACCCGACGCGATGCGGCCGGCCGACCACGTTTCGCCGGCCGCCTGACGGCCGAGCTGCGTCGCGTCCCAGCCGATCGCGCTCGCGCCGGCGCCGAGCGTCACCGTGAAGTCGAGCGCGGCGTGGGCCGCGTCGAAGAACAGGTTGTTCTGCGGCAGCCAGTCGAGCTTCGCGTGCTCGCCGACCGTGATGCCGATGCGCTGCGTCGCGTCGAGGCCGTTCGACTTGTACCACTTGGTCGCGCCGGGTGTCGTCAGCACCGCGTGCGTGCCGTCGCCGAGCGTGATGTCGATGTCGAGCCGGTCGCCGCCCGCGACGCCGCCCGGCGGGTGAACGATGACCGCGTGGCAGATCGCGTCGCCTTCCGGATACAGCGGCCGCTGGACGCGCAGCGGGCCGTCGTGCAGCCGGTGGACGAGCGTCGTGCGCGCGCCGTGCCGCTCGAAGCCGAGTTCGAGACGGCCGCGCCACGACTTGGCGACGGCGGGGCGGGACAGCGGAGCGTGGGAATCGAGGGCGGACATCGGCGGGAAGCTGGAGACGGGCGCGGTGATCGGAGATGCTACCGCAACACTATACGCCTGGGTGTTCGGGATGCCGAACGAGGCGACGGGGAAGGGCGGCCGCGCGGCGGCGATGCCGACGTTCGTCCGGCATGCGTCGATCGCCGGCGCCTCGCGGCAACGTCATCGCGTGCCGCATTCCTCGGCTACACCGCGATCAGCTCGCGCACGCCGTGGGTTTCCATGTCACGCGCCTCGCCGCCCGCGATGACCTCGCCGCGGCTCATCACCCAGTAATGGTCCGCGATCGAGCGCGCGAAGTCGTAATACTGCTCGACGAGCAGCACGGTCATCCGCGATTCGTCGACGAGCTGGCGCAGCGTGCGGCCGATGTCCTGGATGATCGACGGCTGGATGCCTTCGGTCGGCTCATCGAGGATCAGCAGTTGCGGCTCGCTCATCAGCGCGCGGCCGATCGCGAGCTGCTGCTGTTGGCCGCCCGACAGGTCGCCGCCGCGCCGTGCGCGCATGTCCTTCAGCACCGGGAACAGGTCGTAGATGCGGTCGGGCACTTTCGACGGCGCCTTGCGGCTCGCCGCGCCGACGAGCAGGTTCTCCTCGACGGTGAGGCGCGGAAAGATGTCGCGGCCCTGCGGCACGTACGCGAGGCCGGCCGCGACGCGCGCATATGGCGGCAATGCGCCGAGCGCCGTGCCGCGCCACGACACGCTGCCGCTCTTCGCGGCGACCACGCCCATCAGGCAGCGCAGCAGCGTGCTCTTGCCGACGCCGTTGCGGCCGAGCAGCACGGTGAGCTTGCCGTCGTCGGCGGCCAGCGTGACGTTGCGCAGGATATGGCTGCCGCCGTAATACTGGTTCAGTGCATCGATCTTCAGCATTGGATTACCGTCCGAGGTAGGACTCGATCACCGCGTCGTCGCGCTTGACCTGATCGAGCGTGCCTTGCGCGAGCACCGCGCCTTCGGCCATCACCGTCACGCGGCCCGTGTCGCCCGCGAGCGCCGCGACGAATTCCATGTCGTGCTCGACGACCATCATCGAGCAGGTGCCGCGCAGCGTGTTCAGCAGCTTCGCGAGTTCCATCGTCTCGTGGTCGGTCATGCCGGCGGCCGGCTCGTCGAGCAGCAGCAGCGCCGGGCGCTGCATCAGCAGCATGCCGATCTCGAGCCGCTGCTTCTGCCCGTGCGACAGCTCGCCGGCCGCGCGATACGCGTCGCTTTCGAGGCCGATCAGTGCGAGCGTCTCCTCGATCTTCGCCTGCGCGGCGCGGTCGAGCCGCGCGCGCAGCGACGCGAGCCAGCCCTTGTCGGTCTGCATCGCCAGTTCGAGGTTTTCCCACACCGGATGCTGTTCGAACACGGTCGGCTTCTGGAACTTGCGGCCGATCCCCGCACGCGCGATCTCGGGTTCGTTCATCCGCGCGAGGTCGATGGTCTGGCCGAGAAACACCTTGCCCGCATCGGGGCGGGTCTTGCCGGTGATCACGTCCATCATCGTCGTCTTGCCCGCGCCGTTCGGGCCGATCACGCAGCGCAGTTCGCCCGCGTCGATCGCGAGCGACAGCTTGTTCAGCGCGCGAAAGCCGTCGAAGCTCACCTCGATGTCCTCGAGGTAGAGGATCGTGCCGTGCGACGTGTCGATGCCGGGCGGCACCACGCGGCCCATCGATGCGGTGCCGCTGACGGTCAGCAGCTCGTCCTCGGCCGGTGGCGTGAACTGGTAGAGGGCCGTGCCGTTCATGCGCGTTTCCCCTTTGCGAGCAGTGTGTCGACGAGGCCCATGATGCCGCGCGGCAGCAAGAGCGGCACGAGCACGAAGATCAGCCCGAGAAAGAACAGCCAGTATTCGGCGAAGTACGCGGTGAAGAGGCTCTTCGCGCCGTTCACCGCGAACGCGCCGACGATCGGCCCGATCAGCGTGCCGCGCCCGCCCACCGCGACCCAGATCGCCATTTCGATCGAGTTGCCGGGCGACATCTCGCCGGGGTTGATGATGCCGACCTGCGGCACGTACAACGCGCCCGCGATTCCACACAGCACGGCCGACAGCGTCCATACGAACAGCTTGTACGCGAGCGGGCTGTAGCCGAGGAACATCAGCCGCGTCTCGCCGTCGCGCACCGCGGTGACCACGCGCCCGAGCTTGCTGGTGACGATCGCGCGCGCGGCGATGAATGCGAGCACGAGCGTCGCGAAGGTCAGCAGCAACAGCACCGTGCGCGTGCCGGGCGACGTGATCGGAAACCCGGCGATGCGCTTGAAGTCGGTGAAGCCGTTGTTGCCGCCGAAGCCCGTCTCGTTGCGAAAGAACAGCAGCATCGCGGCGAACGTCAGCGCCTGCGTGATGATCGACAGGTACACGCCCTTCACGCGCGAGCGGAACGTGAAGAAGCCGAACACCCAAGCGAGCACGGCCGGCACGAGCACCACCAGCGCGAGCGCCCAGGCGAGATGCTGAGTGCCGCTCCAGTACCAGGGCAGCTGATGCCAGTCGAGGAACACCATGAAGTCGGGCAGGTCGCTGCCGTACTTGCCGTCGCGGCCGATCTCGCGCATCAGGTACATGCCGATCGCATAACCGCCAAGCGCGAAGAAGAGGCCATGGCCGAGGCTCAGGATTCCGCAGTAACCCCACACGAGATCGAGCGCGAGTGCGGCGATCGCGTAGCACATCAGTTTGCCGGCGAGCGTCATCGCGTACGCGGACAAATGGAACGCGCTCGACTCGGGCGCGACCAGCGCGGCGAGCGGCACGCCGATGCCGATCGCGATGCACAGCGCGACGAGCGCGAGCCACGCGCGGCGCGACAGCAACGCGGGGCGGGGCGGCAGGCCGAGCGCGAAACCGTCCGCGCGCGCGGAGGCAGCGGGCTTCGGCGCGTCGGCGATCGGGTTCGACAACGAATCGGTGATTGAAGTCATGTCAGGCCTCCGCGCTGCGTCCCTTCGGGGCGAACATGCCCTGCGGACGTTTCTGGATGAACAGCACGATCATCACGAGCACTGCGATCTTCGCGAGCACGGCGCCCCAGAACGGCTCGATCGCCTTGCTGACGAGGCCGAGCCCGAAGCCGCCGAGCACGGTGCCGGCGATCTGGCCGACGCCGCCGAGCACGACCGCCATGAATGAATCGATGATGTAGTTTTGCCCGAGGTCCGGGCCCACGTTGCCGATCTGCGACAGCGCGCAGCCGCCGAGGCCGGCGATGCCCGCGCCGAACGCGAACGCATACGCGTCGACGCGCGCGGTCTTCACGCCGACGCACGCGGCCATCCGGCGGTTCTGCGTGACCGCGCGCACGAACAGGCCGAGCCGCGTCTTCGTCAGCACGCCCCAGGCGACGCACACGACCGCGAGCGCGAACGCGAGGATTGCGAGCCGGTTGTACGGCAGGATCAGGTTCTGCATCACGGTCACGCCGCCGCTCATCCACGACGGGTTCACGACCTGCACGTTCTGCGCGCCGAACAGCATGCGCGTCGCCTGGATCAGGATCAGGCTCACGCCGAAGGTCGCGAGCAGCGTCTCGAGCGGGCGGCCGTACAGGTGCCGCAGCACGAGCCGCTCCAGCACGATGCCGACCAGCGCGGCCGCCGCGAACGACACCGGCACCGCGACGAGCGGATACCAGTCGAATGCCGCCGGCGCATAGCGCTGGATCAGCGTCTGCACGACATAGGTTGCGTACGCACCGATCATCAGGAATTCGCCGTGCGCCATGTTGATCACGCCGATCAGCCCGTATGTGATCGCGAGGCCGAGCGCCGCGAGCAGCAGCACGCTGCCGAGCGACAGGCCCGCGAACACGGTGCCCGCGATTTCGCCGCGGCGCTGCAGCGCGTGCAATGCGTCGAGCCCTTGCTGCGCGGCTTCGCGCACGCGTGCGTCGGGCTCGGCGAAACTGCCGTCCGCGTTCTTCGCGACGAGCGGACGCAACTGTTCGATCATGTCGAGGTCGCGGCGCGCGGCCACCACCTGCACGGCTTCGAGACGCTTCGCCGGATCGGCATCGTGCAGCGCGGCGATCGCCCACAGCGCGTCGAGGCGGCGCTTCAATGCCGGATCGGTTTCCTTCGCGCGGGCGCGATCGATCATCGGCTTGAGTGCCGGGTCGGGCGACTTCAGCAGCGCGTCGATCGCGTCGCGGCGCGCGGCGACGTCGGGCGAGGCGAGGGCGAGACCCGACAGCGCGCCGGCAATCTTCGTGCGCAGCAGGTTGTTCAGCATCACGGGCTGCGCGTCGCCGGCGGGCGTCGCGGCCTGCGTGAGCGCGTCGTGCGCGGTGTCGCCGGTCTGGATCAGCAGGCGTCCGTCGCCGGTCGCGAGCGCGTCGCCGGTCGACAGCGCATTGAGCAACGCGACGGCGCGCGGATCGGCATCGGCGGCGAGATGGTCGATCGCGGTCGTCTTCGCGTCGAAGTCGTCGCCGGCGAGCGCGGCGGTATCGGCCGCCGTCAGGGCGAGCGCGGCGCGCGGCAGCGCGCCCGCCAGCGCGGCACAGGCGACGACCGCGACGGCGGCGCGGCGAAAGCGTGTAGGCATCGGGAAATCCTGTCGGGCGTGGGAAAGCGAATGCGTGCGGCGCGTTACCGCAATCGCGGCGAGTGCCGGCACCGGCCTGCGAACGGAGCGCCACGCCGGTGCGCGGCGCTCCGCATCGCATCAGGCGAGCGCCGCGCGCTGCCGGCGCAGGAACGCCGGGATCGAGCTGACGACGTCCGGCTTGCCCTGGTTGCCCGCGATGAATGGGCTCCACGGCTGCGCGCGCACGGCCGTCTTCGTCTTCCACACGACGTTGAACTGCCCGTCGCCGCGAATCTCGCCGATCATCACCGGCTTGTGCAGGTGATGGTTGCCGTCCATCGAGAGCGTGAAGCCCGACGGCGCGGCAACCGTCTGTCCGATCATCGCGACGCGCACCTTGTCGACGTCGGTGCTCTTCGCCTTCTCGACCGCCTGCTTCCACATGTGGATGCCGACGTAGGTCGCTTCCATCGGATCGTTGGTCACGCGCTTCGCGCCGCCCGGCAGGTTGTTCGCCTTCACCCACGCGGCGAACTGGTCCTTGAACTTCGTGTTCGTCGGGTTCTTCACCGACATGAAGTAGTTCCACGCGGCGAGATGGCCGACGAGCGGCTTCGTGTCGATCCCGCGCAGCTCTTCCTCGCCGACCGAGAACGCGACCACCGGCACGTCGGTCGCCTTGATCCCCTGGTTGCCGAGCTCCTTGTAGAACGGCACGTTCGAATCGCCGTTGATCGTCGAGATCACGGTCGTCTTGCCGCCCTGCGCGAAGTTCTTGATGTTCGCGACGATCGTCTGGTAATCGCTGTGGCCGAACGGCGTGTAGACCTCCTGAATGTCGGCGTCTTTCACGCCCTTCGATTTCAGGAATGCACGCAGGATCTTGTTGGTCGTGCGCGGATACACGTAGTCGGTGCCGAGCAGGAAGAAGCGCTTCGCGCCGCCGCCTTCCGCGCTCATCAGGTACTCGACGGCGGGGATCGCCTGCTGGTTCGGCGCGGCGCCCGTGTAGAACACGTTGCGCGACATTTCCTCGCCTTCATATTGCACCGGGTAGTAGAGCAGGCCGTTCAGTTCCTCGAACACCGGCAGCACCGACTTGCGCGACACCGACGTCCAGCAGCCGAACACGCACGCGACCTTGTCCTGCGTGAGCAGCTGGCGCGCCTTCTCGGCGAACAGCGGCCAGTTGGATGCGGGGTCGACGACCACGGGCTCGAGCTTGCGCCCCATCACGCCGCCGCTCTTGTTGATGTCGGCGATCGTCATCAGCGCCGTGTCCTTCAGCGACGTTTCGGAGATTGCCATCGTGCCCGACAGCGAATGCAGGATGCCGACCTTGATCGGACCCGTGCCCGCATCGGCCGCGTGCGCGAACGGACTCTTGCCCGCCAGCGCGAGTGCACCAGCCATCGAACCGAACTTCAGCAGACTGCGACGTTTCATCGAGTTCCCCTTGACGTGTTGGATAGGCGTGCGCCGTGTCGGCGCCGGCATCGGACTAACGCAAGGCATGTGCCAGTCGCACCGATGCACGCCGGGCGTGCCTGTGCGGGGTGGCGCGGGGCGTCGGCGTGGTGCGCGTGACGCGTCGTGCAGCATGCGCGATCCGTTGCGGTGCAGTCGCGCGGGCGCAAATGGTGCACGGCGTGCGCGCGGGTGCGAGCGCGAAGGTCACTTGTTTAGGGACGTGCGGAACGTGATCGCCGCGCATGCATCCGGCCGCGTCGTGCCGGCGTGGTCGTGAAGTGCGACGGGAAGGGCGAGGCGCTTCGCTCGACGGGGGGCCATGTTCGGGTGCCCGCCACCGGTCGTCATCGAACGAACGCGGATGGGCGACGCGCTGAAGCAATCGAAGAAGGAGGAAGCAGAAACGCAAACGGGCGCGCCATGCGCGCCCGTTCGGCGGATCGGAGCGATCGGCTGTAACGGGCCGGTCGCCGTGGCGGCGCGCGATGCGCCGCCGGAAGGTCAGTCACTCAGTAACGCGGCACGGACGGATCGACATCACGCGACCACGCGTCGATCCCGCCTTGCAGGTTGTACAGCTTCGTGAAGCCGCGCGATTCGAGGAACATCGCGACCTGGGCGCTGCGCATCCCGTGATGGCACACGCAGACGATTTCCGCTTCGTCGTCGAGCTCCTCGCTGCGCGCGGGGATCTGCTGCATCGGGATCGACATGCTGCCGGCGATCTGCGCGGTCGAGATTTCCCACGGCTCGCGTACGTCGAGCACGATCGGCGCGGGACGCGCCGGATCGCGAAGCCATTCCGCGAGCATCGCGGGCGTCAGGATCTGCATGGAAGCTCCGCCGCTCAGAATTTGAAGCGCGACGGTTCGATCGCGTTGACGAGGTGATTGACGTAGGTTTCGAACACGTCGGCGACACGGTACTGCTTGTCGTCGATTCGCGTGATGATTTGCGCCTTCATCACCGGACGGCCGCCGACGAACGCCGACAGGCGGCCGCCGATCTTCAGCTGTTCGAGCATCTGCTGCGGCACGACCGGCAGGCCGCCCGCGACGCAGATCACGTCGTACGGCGCCTTGTCGGGCCAGCCGAGCGAGCCGTCGCCGAGCACGACTTCCGCGTTCGTCACGCCGTCGTTGCGCAGGTTGTCCGCCGCGAACTTTGCGATGGTCGGATCGATATCGACGGCCGTCACGTGCTGTGCGCGATGCGCGAACAGCGCGGCCAGGTAGCCCGAACCCGCGCCGATCACGAGCACGTTTTCGTGCTTCTTGACCGACAGTTCCTGCAGCACGCGCGCTTCGACGCGCGGAAACAGCATCTTGCTGCTGCCGCCGGGCAGCGGCAGCTCGAGGTCGGCGAACGCGAGATCGCGGTGTTCGGGCAACACGTAGTTTTCACGCTTGACGATCGCCAGCAGGCCCAGGACGTCCAGATCCAGCACGTCCCACGGCCGGATCTGTTGTTCGATCATGTTGAAACGCGCGTTTTCGATATTCATGGTGTGGTCACGCAGCCAGGTCGGCCATCAGCGGGGGTAGAGAAACTTCGTGATTGTACCAAACGGGGCAGCGGCGAAGCCTTCAGACGGCCTGCAACAGACCTTTACCCCTTGCTCTTCTTGATCTGCGCCTCGAATGCGAGGTCGAGCTTGCTCGCCTTGCGCGGCTTTTTGGGGCCGAATTCGTCGACGAACCTGACGAATTCGTCGAGCGGCAGCGGCTCGCTGCGCTTCTCGGCAGTGCCGCCGGAGCGGTCGACCAGATAGAACAGGCCGCCCGCCATCGCGACGGCCGCGAATTGCGGGTTGCCGGAACGGGTCTTCAGGCGTTCGACCGCGTTGGTTGCTTTGGTGGTGCGCATCGTGCGGGTTCTTGCAGGGGCGTTGAGCCCCTTACTTTATCAAACCGGCCGCCCGCATGCGGCCGTGCGGCGTCAGACGGTGCGCGAGTAGCGTTGCCGCGGCGTCTGGCCGAGGTAGGCGTCGAACGCCATTGCGATGTTGCGCACGACCATCCGGCCGGCGGGGTGGATCGTCAGGCGGTCGCCGGCGATGGTCAGCAACCCGTCCTGCTCGAACGCGCGCAGCGCGTCGAGCTCGCGTGCGAAGTGATCGGCGAAGCGGATCCCGTGCGCGGCCTCGATATGCGAGAACGGCAGTTCGAGGTTGCACATCAGCTGGGTGATCACGTCCCGGCGCAGCCGGTCGTCGGCCGTGAGCCGCACGCCGCGCGCGATCGGCAGCCGGCCCGCGTCGAGCGCGGCGCCATACGCCGGGAGGTCCTTCGCGTTCTGCGCGTAGACGTCGCCGACCTTGCCGATCGACGACACGCCGAAGCCGACCAGGTCCGTATCCGCGCGCGTGCTGTAGCCCTGGAAATTGCGCTGCAGCGTGCCGTTTCGCTGCGCACGTACGAGTTCGTCGGTCGGCCGCGCGAAGTGATCCATCCCGATGTACACGTAGCCGGCCTGCGTCAGCATGTCGATCGCGAGGCCGAGCAGCGCGACGCGCGTTGCGGGCGGCGGCAGCGTCGCGTCGTCGATCTGCCGCTGCATCTTGAACAGGTGCGGCATGTGCGCGTAGCCGAATACCGAGAGGCGGTCGGGCGCGAGTTCGATGATCGTCTCGAGCGTGCGCGCGAACACGGCGACCGTCTGGTGCGGCAGCCCGTAGATCAGGTCGACGCTGACCGAATGGAAGCCCGTCGTGCGTGCGGTCGACAGCAGGTCGGCCGTCATCGCGAGCGGCTGGATCCGGTTGATCGCCTGCTGCACGACCGGGTCGAAATCCTGCACGCCGAGGCTCAGCCGGTTGAAGCCGATGTTGCGCAGGTGCACGAGCGTCGCGGGCGTGACCGTGCGCGGGTCGATCTCGATCGAGAACTCCGCGTCGGCGTCCGGCGCGAGCGCGAAGTGTTCGCGGGTGGCCACCATCAGCTCGGCCGTTTCGTCGTCGGACAGGAAGGTCGGCGTGCCGCCGCCCCAGTGCAGCTGCGTGACCGGGCGCGCGGGATCGAACAGCGCGGCCTGCAGCGCCAGCTCGCGCTTCAGTTGCTCGAGATACGGGCGCGCGCGGCGGCGGTTGTTGGTCGCGATCTTGTTGCAGCCGCAATAGAAGCAGGCCGTGTTGCAGAAGGGGATGTGGAAGTACAGCGACAGGTCGCTCGACGACGCGCCGGGGTCGCCCGCGGCGCGCACGTAGTCGGCCGAGTCGAAATCGTCGCGGAACTGCAGCGCGGTGGGGTAGGACGTATAGCGCGGCCCGTTCGCGCCGTACTTCGCGAGCAAATCGGGACGGAACAGGGTGTCGGCAGAACCGGAACTCATGATGGTCTCGCGCTTTTTAGATGCTTTCGAGTATATAAACGCGCATTCCGGCTGCATTGTGTAATAACGTCGCAGCCGGCGGTGGCACAATGCGCAGTGGGCCGCCGCACGCTGCGTCCGGTTGCCGCACCGTTTTTCGTTGTTCGTGAGAGAGCAGAGTGTCCGTCGAAATGTCTGTCCGTCCGGCGCCCGCCGATGTCCCGCCGCCGCATGCGTGCCGCGAGGCGTGCGGCGCGTGCTGCATCGCACCGTCGATTTCCTCGCCGATTCCGGGGATGCCCGACGGCAAGCCGGCCGGCGTGCGCTGCGTGCAGCTCGGCGACGACCTGCGCTGCCGGATCTTCGGCCGGCCCGAGCGTCCCGCGTGCTGTTCGGGGCTGCAGCCGTCCGCCGAGATGTGCGGTGCGTCGCGCGACGACGCGCTCGCGTGGCTGACGTGCCTCGAGGTCGCGACGCAGCCGTCGCCCGGCGCCGGCGCGGCCCGCTGACGCATTGCCCGCGCTGCCGTCCACTGGCATGCGCATGGAACCGGCGACATGCGCCGAAGCACTAACTTCGGTCCCCGGCACCGCTTGCGGCCGAGCCGGTAACCCGACTGCCGCTTCGCCCGATACAGGAGATTGTTCAGCATGACCGCATCTTGCACGCCCGGCCGGCGCCGCTTCCTCGCCGCCTGCGCCGGCGCCATCGGCGTGTCGGTATCGCTCGCCGCCTGCGCGTCGACGTTCCCGTTCATCCCCGATCACTACACGTTCTCGCGCGGCGACGTGCAGAAAGCCGTCGCGCGCAAGTTTCCGTACCAGAAGACGGTCGCGCAGGTGGTCGACGTGTCGCTCGCCAATCCGGCCGTCAACCTGCTGCCCGACCAGAACCGCGTCGCCGTGCAGCTCGACGCGCATTTCGCGAGTCCGTTCCTGCGCGAACCGGTGAGCGGCAAGTTCATCGTGTCGGGCCAGCTCGCTTACGACGCGCCGAGCCGCTCGGTCGTGCTGAAGGCGCCGGCCGTCGACAGCCTCGTGCTCGACGGCAACGCGCAGATGTACGCGCAACAGGTCGGCGCGGCCGCCGGCCTGCTCGCGACGCAGGTGCTGACCAACTACCCGATCTACACGTTCAAGCCCGAGCAGCTGCAATTTGCCGGCGTGAACTACGAACCCGGTACAATTACGATTCTTACAAACGGCATACGCGTGGCGATCGTCGAAAAGTGACGGCGCACCGCGCGCGGCCGGGCGGGCCGCGGCGGTGACGCGGCCCTTTCTTTCGACTACTTCGGAGTTGGGCCACGGATGGACTGGATCCTGATCTGCAAGGCATTGATCCTCGGCGTCGTCGAGGGGCTGACGGAATTCCTCCCGGTGTCGAGCACCGGCCACCTGATCGTCGCGGGCAGCTTCCTGAATTTCAACGATGCGCACACGAAGACCTTCGACGTCGTGATCCAGTTCGGCGCGATCCTCGCGGTCTGCTGGGAATACCGGCAACGGATCGTGTCCATCGTGACCGGGCTGCCGAGCCGGCCCGACGCGCGGCGCTTTACGCTGAACGTCGTGATCGCGACGATTCCCGCGATCGCGCTCGGCCTGCTGTTCGAGAAGAAGATCAAGGCCGTGCTGTTCTCGCCGGTGCCGGTCGCGTTCGCGCTCGTCGTCGGCGGCGCGATCATCCTGTGGGCCGAGGCGCGGCAGCGCGAACGCGGCGAGCCGCCGCGCGTGCAGTCGGTCGATGCGCTCACGCCGCTCGACGCGCTGAAAGTCGGCATCGCGCAATGTTTCGCGCTGGTGCCGGGCATGTCGCGTTCGGGTTCGACGATCATCGGCGGGATGCTGTTCGGCCTCGACCGGCGCGTCGCGACCGAATTCTCGTTCTTTCTCGCGATTCCGATCATCTTCGGCGCGACGCTCTATGAAACGGTCAAGGACTGGCAGGCGTTCACGGTCGATGCGCTCGGCCTGTTCGCGCTCGGGCTCGTGGCCGCGTTCGTCAGCGCGTTCGTGTGCGTGCGCTGGCTGTTGCGTTTCGTCGCGACGCACGACTTCACCGTGTTCGCGTGGTACCGGATCGCGTTCGGCCTGTTCGTGCTGCTGGTGGGTTACAGCGGGTGGCTGAACTGGGCGTGATGCCGGTGCGGAGGCGACGGCGCATCCAATAGAAAACGGCCCGATCGGCAGCAGATGCCGGTCGGGCCGTTCGTCATTGCGCGGCAGGTAGCGTGCGTTGCGCGCCGTGTTCAGCTGGCGCGTTTGCGGAACACCAGGTCCCACACGCCGTGGCCGAGCCGCAGCCCGCGCCGTTCGAACTTCGTGACGGGGCGGTAGTCGGGGCGCGGCGCGTAGTCGGCGGCCGTGTTTTCGAGCGTCGGTTCGGCGCCGAGCACTTCCAGCATCTGTTCCGCGTAGTTTTGCCAGTCGGTCGCGCAGTGCAGGTATGCACCGGGCTTCAGGCGCGAGGCGAGATGCGCGACGAGCGGCGGCTGGATCAGCCGGCGCTTGTGGTGGCGCGCCTTGTGCCACGGATCCGGGAAGAAGATGTGCACGCCGTCGAGGCTTTCCGGCGCGAGCATGTGCTCGAGCACCTCGACCGCGTCGTGCTGGATGATGCGGATGTTCGGCAGGTCCTGCTCGCCGATCAGCTTCAGCAGCGCGCCGACACCCGGCTCGTGCACCTCGACGCCGAGGAAGTCGTCGCCCGGGCGGTGCGCGGCGATTTCCGCGGTCGATGCGCCCATCCCGAAACCGATCTCCAGGATGCGCGGCGCGCGGCGGCCGAACACGGCGTCCCAGTCCGGGATTTCCGCCGCGTACGGGACGACGAAGTGCGGGCCGAGATCGTCGAGCGCGCGGCGCTGGCCGGTCGACACGCGGCCGGCGCGCGTCACGAAGCTGCGGATGCGGCGGCGGTGCAGCGGGTTGACTTCGTCGGCGCCGTCGGCGGCTTCGTCGGGAAGGGCGGCGTCGTCCGGCGGCAGGCCGGCTTCGTTCGGATCGTCGTGCATCATCGGTGACAGAGAAAGGCTCGGTTCGGGCGCGGGCCCGTCATGCGCAGCGGCGCTACCGGATGAACCGGCAGATGGTACAAAAAAGCCGCCTTCGACGAGGCGGCTCTTGCGCAGGCTGCGAGCAGCCGAAGGTGGAGCGGGCGATGGGAATCGAACCCACGTCATCAGCTTGGGAAGCTGAGGTAATGGCCATTATACGACGCCCGCAGAACGCGTAATTCTACAGGGGTTCGGGTGGGGATGGCAAGCGTCGGATTCTGGCTGCTGGCATCGAAACTGGCATGGCTCGATGCCGGAGCGGTGGCGTCGCTGGCGTTGGTGAGCGATGGTCTGAGGTCAGCCGGAAACAATCGCTCACAAAGTAGTTGAATGGGACTTCGACCAGCGGACCTCATCTTTTTCTGCCTCGCAGAACGGCCTGGTTTGGTGCTATCAGTTCGCTCACGAACTGTTCTCGGATTTTCTTACAAGTACGGTCGGAGCGTCCTCCGTTGTCCAAGGCTGGCAACAGGTGTTCGATGGATAGCCGGTATCTACCGCTGTTTCCATCCAGTTTATCAATCGCCTCGGACAACGTAACGACAGAACAGGCTATCTGGCGGCGCCCTTCGGGTGTCGTTGCACTCCAGGCTAGCTTTGGTGAATATCGAAGCGTCGCATAGCAACCGACCAAGCGATCTATCTTCTGCCGCAATCCAGCTTTGTCTTGCTGAGCGCACATTGATTGGCTTGGCGCATACCACTGCCATTCGTCAACAATCTCGCCCGTCAATGGATTGATGAGCTGGTGAAACGCTTCATTGGGTCGTATTGTCAACAGACCGTGAGCGGCATCTTGGTCGGTGAAAATGCGCATGCCTTTGCCCGCAGTCTCGTAGGTTGCTGCTCGAGTCACTGCATCGCCAACGATAAACGCCCCCAGGGAGCGGTTCACTTTTTCTGGTTCGTGAATGTCTCCAATGGAGAACCCTCCGCGGCACAGAAGCCCATTCAGTGCGGCCTCGTTCATCAGATGGCGTCCGGCATCTCCTACCACTCCTACGTTGGCTGACCAGAGAAATGCACAGTCTGACAACTGCGCCACCCTTACGTCGGGAAATTTTTCTTTCGTCGTCACCAGCACATTGCGAAACGCCAATAAAATCTTTGCGGCGAGTAGCTGGTGCGGGAAATTGCCATGTGAGTCAACCTTCCACGGCTTGCACTCGTCTATGCCAAGGCTAAGTGTGCCTCTGGTAAGTGCACTGAAGCCTAGCATATCGACGAATAGCACTGCTCCCTGAAAACTTCGCATGCGCTCCTCCCAGATGTACCTGCGGCAGCATATCAAATGCCAACTTCGTGTCGATTTGTGCCGTTGGTCGCTTAGTTGTCCAGACCACGAAATTGCCGAGATAGTCGTCGCATGGACAATATTCGACGCTCCATCGATTTCTCGATGCTGACCATCGATCAAATTCGTGATCTGGCTGCTACAGCGTGCGATGTTGTGGCTGCAACCTCTCGCGGCAGATTTCAACGACAAACTGCTGATGTTTCTTGAGGATGTTCAGAGATTTAGGTCGGTGAGCGGTCATACTCCTGGCAGCGATGCTGAGGGAGGCTCACCTTATGGGGGTCAAAGGGAGACCGATTCTGGGCCGTTCGGATTTTTTTCAAAGAAATCGTCAGCGTCTCGCACAAAGCGAAAAAACAGACGCCAATACGCTTCGGTCATGGCTATACCCACTTGAAAATTGCTGCCGTACATGGCGCATCTAGCGTAATGGCCAAACATGTAGAGGGCGACTTGCTTGTCCAGCTGACCGCTGTCGATGAGGATTTGAATTTCTTCGAAAAAGGTAATAAATTTTCTCTTCCGATCCCACATGTCGGTATTGGCTAGAGCCTCATTGTCGGAGTCAACCAAGCACAGCACGGCGTATAGCTCTGGATTGTCAAAAAGTCGGCGATGCTGATTTAAGAAAAACTCTGTTCTTTTTAATTTTGCGGCCGCATCTCTATCTGTAATCTCCTTCTCTCGTTGTTCGTTAAGGCGTTTGAGTTCCGCGCGAATCTTATAGAGTCCGAATACGCCGAAGATTACTGCGGCGAACGTTCCAAGGGCTTGCCAATAGACACCCCATTCCGACATCAGCATGCAGTTTGATGTGTGCAATACACAAAACAAGCTTGGAGTGTTAGTCATCGCCTTGGATCGGGGTTGCGTCATGGATTACATACCGCTTCACAAATCCTTGTGCGCTTTCAATGGATGACACCTTGAGTTGTAGTTTTCCTGTCAGGCCGTCTATGCGTTTCTCCATGGAATTGACTACAAGTTTCTTAACTTTGTTTCCGGAGCTTTTGGCTATTTCAAAGGAAATTACTTTCCCGTCTTCATCGGAGTAGAGGCGGCCAAAATCACTAAGAACGTTATATCTCGTGATGTTGCCTCGAATTATTCGTTTGTCGGCTTTTATTTCGCGAACGGTTACGAAGTCGCGCGTTTGCCAATTCATTGTGAGCAGATCGCCTTTGCGCAAACGAGCCAAGGTGATACTTACGCTATCGTTTGATTCAATAGGACGTTGCAATTCTCTCATCGCCGACTCTAGCGCATCAGCGATTTCATGTATAAAATCAGGGTCTCTGCTAAGAGTGGCCTCAACATATGCGGTTTCTGGTGTATACGACAGTCCCAGCGCCGCAGACCAGCAGCAAGTTAGATAGTCCCAAAAGCTATTGACCAACTTACTGGGGCCGATTCGCTTGATTGTTGTCGCATTGAATCTAATGTCGATGCGCTCTTCGAAGCAACCTTTGAGGGATGAGTGGACGAACGCTTGGACGCCATGAGCTCTGTCGGCACGGGTGCGAATCTGGTCGTTGTTGGCAAACGCGTGGCTAGCAATGTTAACTGCTCGAGCGATCCCGAGCATAGTCTTAGCTCCGTCGTGCAAATCTAAGATGCCTTCGTCTGCGGTGCCGCCTTCAACACGGATGAGGGCGCTTACTTCTTTTTCTTCGCTAGGCTGAGTCATACGTTGCTATTTTAATCCCCGTTTTTTGCACGTTACCACAGAAGTACAAGCCGCGTAAGCGGCTGGTGCGTGATGTGGAAGTGAGAATTATTATTAGTTGTGGGTCGGCCCGAATGTACGCGTCGACACAGATAATTTTATGTGCGGATCGAGATCGAATGGTCTAGCCGTTGTTTCTCTCTTGGGGCTTAGGGATAGTCATCGCATGGATGACACCCAACACCCCAACAATTTTCCGCTGCTGACCATCGAGCAACTTCTCGATCTGGCTATCGCAGTTCGAGAAGATTTCGGCGGCGACCTCTCGCGAACAGATTTCGCTGAAAGTCTGCTGATGCTTTTCGAAAACGTACCGGGATTCGAGGCGAGCAGGGTGGACGCGAGGCTCATCGAATCGGCATGGGCGACGTACAGCGATCGCCCGCACAATTCCTGAGCTATCTATTCGCGTACCAGATCGGACACCTTTCCATAGAGCGTTTCTCGGTACGCACGAGCATTTTCTGAGAAGTGAAGTCGTCGATGGCAGTTCGGGCAAACGGCGACGGCGTTCTCTGGCGTGTCCGATCCATCGTCCGCAAGTCTGCGGAGATGATGGACCTCCAGAAATGGGAAGCCGTCTGCGCCGATAAACGGAGCCGGTTGGTCGCAAGCCTCGCATGTCCCATTTGCTCGCTCCAGCACCCATGCTTTGACCTGCGGATCCCGTACGATGCTGGTCGTGGTTGATGTAGTCTTTTGGGGCGTTTTGCTTCCTGCGGGGCGTTGCTTCAGCGTCTTGCGAAGCTTGGCGACCGTAGCTGCTTCGGTAGCCCTCGCCGATTCGCGGCGGCTTTCCAGTTCGCAGATGAGCGTTTCTATCTGCTCAGTGACCCTCACTCCAACGTTCTTTGCCGGTGGGAGGCCGGGTATCCAGTCCCGTCCCATGAGAGCTAAGACATGGGAAATGTTCCTCATCCTGAATTCACACGACTCTTCGGACCGACCGGTTTTCGCGGAGAGGTCTCGATAGACCTGCTTCTTTACAACCGGTTGCCCATGCCGGAAACGACGTGCCATGTCGAGATACGCGGCGACCGACGCTCTCAATTCGGGCATGGACCAATCCGATTCGCGCCGATTTTGGTGCGACTCGGGCGGCTCCTCCGAACTGGTGCGCGAGTCATTCCGGATTTTTTCGTCGATCCTTCTCGCCCAGTCGCGCATCAGGAGCAGACTCGTCGCTTCGTCTTTGACCCAAAGATACGATTTGCCGTCGTTACGATTGACATCCAGCAGGTCCGGATTGCACCCATGTTGCTGGGAGAACTCGTTCTTGTCGAAGCCTTGAGGAGCGTGTGCGACCGAGAGGGACTTGCTGTCATCAGGAAAGCAGTACAAACAGGCGTATGGAGATTTCTTCCGGCTCCAAAGGTCCTCGTGCATCTTCCCGACATGAACGCCGCGCCAAGTAATACACAACGTTTTTCGCGGGCCATATGGGCTCCGCGTTGTGGCAGTGACCTCAAAGCCTTCCGCTTTCAGCGCACGGATGAGGTTCATGGCGAACTCATTTGGCTGGGCGTCCCCATAGTCGTTTGATATCGGCATAGAACAAATGGATCTCAGGGGATAAAGGGAACCCGCTCATTAAGACATTCGAACAGGCTGTTGTGGGAATCGAGTGGGTTACGGATAGTTGCTGCATGGACGATATCAAACCCAGCGAAGATTTTCTACCACTCAGCCCGGACCAGATTCAGGGGTTGGTGTGGTGCTGATCGATGAAAGCGAGCAGGTATATTCGCATGTGTTGTCGAGCACGCTCGATGGTCGCAAGCGGAAGTACTGTTTCGACCTGTTGCATCTCTACATTCGTCGTGCAAGGCAGGTCGTACTGTGCGATGCCGACCTCGGTTGGTTGACCTTCAACATCACGGCATCGCTTCGGGATGACATCATCCCGCTCAAGCCGATGCTTGATTAATCGTAGTGCTGATCAAATTGCGTGATGTTCGTTAATTTGCAGATAAGTGTTTTTCTTGTGTTGATAAAGCGGCGACTTATCTACTAGAAGAGCGGGGCCAGCCATGAGTTGGCCCCACGGCAGAATCTAGGAAAGCTGATGATCTAGCTCGGAAATTCCCGGTAGATCAAGGGAATAGAGGAGATGCGGATGAGGGTGACGTGAAAACTGTCACTGTTGCTCACCGATTTTGCGATGGTCGCCGTAGTGTCGGCCGTGGTTGCGCGCTCGCCGTTGTCTCGAAGGTCGACCTGCTGGACCCTGGACGCACTTTCAACGAATGGAGTGCGATCATGGTCGATCAGAAGCAAGATGCAACGAGCAAGGACGAGAAAGCGGGCAAGCCAGTTGCGGGTGATCAAAAGCAGGCGACTTCGACGGCCAACTCTCGGGGAAACGATACCGCAACGAAGGCGGTACCGGCTAGGCCGACGAAGATGGAACTGGCGACCGAAATCTACAAGCGGATGCGAACCGTCAAGGACGTGACTCGGAAGGATGTCATCGAGAAATTCATTGCTGAGGTGAAGCTGACCAAGGCTGGTGCAAGTACCTACTATCAACTGCTCAAAGACAAGCACGAGCCTTTCGGGAAGAAGTAAGGTGAAGCCAGAAGGCTCTGTAGAGCCTTCTGCGGAGGTCCCTAGTCATATGTCGCGCCGACATCAATCCGTTGGCTTCATTGTCTGCACGCGACGGCGAGACGGGAGCACGTCGATTAGGCGGCAATCAAATTGTGGGTTGCCCAATCGACGAATTCAACGACGTAGAGTCGAAAGGACAACCCGGCCCTGAGGCCCGTGCTCACGACTGCGCCGGCTTTGTCGCGTACGCCCATGGCTGTCTCTGCAGCAGCAGTCGAATAGACGTATTCGGCTGGGGGGAGGTGTGCACTTTGCCCGTTCTTGAATCGGATCACGGTGCCAAAGCCAGCGGATGACATTCGCTGATGGAGGTCTGCGTAGTCCTTGGCGTTGGCATCGTGAATTATTTCGACGCGGATATTGAAATTCTTCATGGTCGTTCCTATATCGTATTTGTACAACGTTGGCTGTACCCTCCCGGAGGTACCGGGAGGGTTTGCGGGTGTTGTTACTTCGACTTATTGCGCAACACGATACGGAACGGCTGACCGTTCGGACGACGAATAACTCGTCCCTTTACGGTAATGGTCATCCGGTAGATGACGCGTTCTTCGCTGGTCTTCGTAGCCATGTAGAGGCTCCTATGTCAGCGATCTCAACATGGAACTTGATGTTCAGCGCCAACCGGCGTTGACATACCTGCCTGCTAAGGCATATCATCGCGGCTCTCAAATAGCATCACCAAGACGTTGCACTCATGAGATCTTTTGAGTGCCGCGTTTTCTACGAAGGTCTCTTGCGCTGCAACGCTTGAGACCTTTTTTCTTGCTACATCGACATCAGGGATAGCTACTGTTAGTTAGCGCCCTCGCCCTCGAAGGACCCAGCCTTCCGGCGTGCTCTCTACCATCTCTGTGCTGGAGAGGTGAGCCGACAGATTGTTCATCTCATTCTTGCCGCCAACCTCGATTCCTGACATCTTCAAGTAGTCGAGTATGTCCCGAGTTTTTATGGGCCCTCGGTGAGCTTCCAGGAGTTGCAAAACGGCAGGTACCAGTCGGCGCCGATCGCCAGTCGGTGCCTCCACCTCTTCTGTTGGGCCTACCCTCCGGCGGTACGGATTTGACGGTGCGTGTTCGATATGAACAGGCCAGCTCGTCGTCGCACCTGGCGAGAACATCGTTGCTACCTGTTCAAACGCTCCACAAATTGCATTATCGAGATGCTGCATTTCTTCCTGCAAGCGACCGATTTCCTTTGCAATCATGCGGCGCCGGGCGATCATTTCCTGCACAGACGGCATAGCTAACCCCTTTCTCATTGGGGTCAATTATACCGATTTCACAAAGGCCTGCCCAAAAATCACAAAAAATTTGTGGCGATGCCAAAGTGTTGCACAAAAACAACGAAAGACGGTGCAAGTGATTTTTGCTTTTGTGCGCGATGTTTCGGTGCGACAGGTTGTCGCGGCAGGTGCGCGGTCGAGGCTATCACGCGATGCGTGCTGCAAGCTTTTGCTTCCTTGAATCGGGTTCGCGATAACTCGCACCAAGTTGGTGCTAGCTACTGCGGAACTGCGAGGGGAAAGTTGAAGGTGGAGCGCTGGAGCGGTTCATACGAAATATTTGTTGCTGATGATCCCATCCGGCACAATAGCTCCGTTCGGTAGCGCCCACGGGCATCTCTGCGGGTTGCGCTGCACGTTACCAATCGGCCCTCTGGCGCCCATGCGAGCGATCGCGTGTGCGTGACCGGCGGAATCAGGGGCGGGTCCGAATCGAAAGATGCGGTCCGCAACGAGGATGCCGAAGGGGCGACCCGGTCGCTTTCTGTCCCTAGAACTGTTGGGAAGGCGATTAACAAACGTGTGGGGCATCCCCGAGGCAGGGAGGCGGGCGCGCCGGCAACGTCGCGGCGCATGTCTTCAAAACATCGCCCTCGTTGCGCCGGCCGGAAGCTGGTCTGCGCGGCCGTGGCCGCCATCGCTTGCATCACCGGAATCAAAACCAGCGTAATGGAGGTGAGAATGAGAAGTATTTGCATCGAGGCGGCTGCTTCGGTCGAAGTGCCGCGCCCACGGGCATCTCTGCGGGTTGCGCTGCACGTTACCAATCGGCAACCTGCGCACATGCGAGCGATCGCGTGTGCGTGACCGGCGGAATCAGGGGCGGGTCCGAATCGAAAGATGCGGTCCGCAACGAGGATGCCGAAGGGGCTTTCAGCCGCTGGTCTAGGGGGGATGTTCAACGCCAGCGAAGCACCTGAGATATGGCTAGAAACGCATACCATTCTGCTTTGTCACTTGATGCCCTACGCGCGGCGTGGGGCATTCTATTTAAGAAATCTTCACCTCGATCCCGCAATACTACGGGCGTCGATGATATCTCCATCAACGACTTTCGTGCTGACGAAAAGGCCCGTCTCAATCGATTGGCTCGCGATTTGCACCGCAAAGCGTTCCAGTTTTCCGATCTCCGACCACACCTCATTCCGAAGTCTCCAGGGAAGGATCGGTTGATCTGTGTTCCGACAGTTCAAGATCGCATTGTGCAGCGAGCGGTTTTGAATTTTCTTTCGGATCGCTACGCAGATCGGCTTGCCAACAAGATCAGCTACGGCTTCGTGAAAGATCGTGGAGTGAAGAAGGCCGTTCACGACGCTTGCGAGATTCGAGCGAAGTATGGATGGGTCTACAAGACGGATATCACATCCTTTTTTGACTCGATTGATCGATTGCATCTTGAGCGAGCGCTGAAAGCCGTCATCCGCGAGCGCTCTCTCCATCCATTGTTGCTGCAGGCGATTGGTTGCGAGATTTCTGCGACGAGGGGGAGTGTTGCGAAGAGGATCAGCCGACTCGGCATTAAAGTGGGGCGAGGCGTGCGACAGGGAATGCCGCTATCCCCATTCTTTTCCAACATCATGCTGGCTGGGTTTGACCGCGCGATTGCGCAGCAGAGTCTTCGTGCGGTCAGGTACGCAGACGACTTGATTTTCTTTGCCTCATCTCGTGGTGAGTGTGAGGGCGTGGCTGAATTCTGCGCGCGTCATCTTGCCCCGATCGGATTGACTGTACCGCCGGTTGGGCCCGGCTCGAAGTCAGTGATATACGAACCCGATCAGGCTGCCGAATTTCTTGGCGTGAGCTTGGTTCGCCACCAGTCAAGCTACCGACTTGAACTGACGCAAGAGCAAATCGTAGCGATTCGCGATGACTTGCTTAAGCTTGGCTCGGTACAAGAACTCGTGACACGAGGGATAGCGCTACCAAAGCTGGGTCATACGCTTATGCTGAGGCGAAACGGATATCTGGCGGCTTATGACATGTGCCACAACGTTGAAGATCTGGGGCGCGAGTTGGATAAGTTGGAGCAGCGGGTGCTCCGCAGGATCTATGGCGAGGGGCTCGGAATCGAACTAGCCAAGTTGTCGCCGGTGGCTCGCAATTTTTTGGGGCTGAGCTGAATTTGCGATCCGATGATCGGTGGCGGCCCGTGTTTCTGATTCGATGTGGCCGGTGAGTTGATGCAATATGCGATCGCTATATCGTCAGCTTCTTGCTATCGGCGCTGGCGTGAAAACTGGCATCGCCGTGAACCCAGCATGAACAGTGGAGCTACGTGGAGCTGGCAGAAAACCCGATGTGAGAACGCGCATGATTAGTGGTTCTTATTAACGCGCAGGGGCTTGGGAAGCTGAGGTAATGGCCATTATACGACGCCCGCAGAACGCGTAATTCTACAGGGTTTGGCTTGGATGTTGCAAGCGAGCCGTTTTTGGCCGCCTGCGTCGAAGCAGGTATGGGCTCTGTGGTTGAGCGACGGATCGCCGGGAGCGGGTGTCAAGGATCGGCCCGAATCGGTCCGTCAACGCAAGGCCGACCGGAACACGACGCGCCACGACGCGCGCCCGCACGCAGGCCCGTGTCGAAAATAGACGAGTCGGTGTCGGACGCATACAAGCCCCAGTGACGCTTTCGAACTAACGTGACAGACCTCTTACCCCGATCGTCAGTCTGGAGCCGACATGTCCGATTTCATCACCGTTCTGCGCAAAACCTGCCCGACCCCGGTCGTCGACGCGACCAAGTGGAAGCGCATCGGCGGCGATCCGCACACCGTGAACCTCAACGCCTACCTCTCGAAGGATGGCAGCAAGATCATGGGCACGTGGATCTGCACGCCGGGCAAGTTCGAGGTGAACTACGAGAAATGGGAGTACTGCCACTTCCTCGAAGGCTATTGCATCATCACGCCGGAAGGCGAGGAGCCGGTGCATCTGAAGGCCGGCGACGTGTTCGTCATCGAACCCGGCATGAAAGGGACGTGGGAAGTAGTGGAGACGGTACGCAAGTACTTCGTGTTTGCCTGAGCGGGCCCGTCGATTCGACTCGCGCACGAGCGCCGGTCGAATCGATGCGTTGAAACGCATTCCGGTTCGGAAACAACTCACCGAGCGTGATCGCACGCTCGGCCGGTTCCGCTATCCCGTCGATCCCACCGATCGCGCCGACTGCCTGTCGCTTCCGAGAGCGGTGGTGACGGGAGCGTGCCGATCGAACCCGCAGGTTCGACGATGCGAAAGAAGCTCTCGGCCAGTCCAGAGTCGGTCAGGCCGCTCGCATGCGCGTCACTGACCAGCACAACGCGATTCGATAACGCCGAGGCGGCATTCAATGCTCGATGCTCAACGCCTTTTCGATCGCGGCAATCAATCTGAATGCATCATCCCGGCCGATCAGGAGGCCGCGACTGGTGTACTCGCAGCCGAACGCGTAGAAGCTCGGCAGAAGCGTGATCGCGTCGTTCTGTCGATCGAAATCGACCTCGCATTTCGTCAATGGGAAGAACGGAGGATCCTCGACGGTCGGCTGGTACACGGCGCTCTCCTAGTAGAGCTTGCGAGGCGGCAGCATGCGTTTCGCGCGCAGGCGCTGTCTCGCGACGGCGCTGGCTTTCTTGCGCTTGCGCTCGGTGGTCGGCTTTTCATAGCTGGTGCGACCGCGCAACTCGCGGATCAGGCCCGTCTTCTCGATGTTTCGACGGAAGCGCCGGAGCGCGACGTCGACAGGTTCGTCGGGCTTGAGGATGATCGTCGTCATGTAGGTCCTGTTTCAAGACATGCGTGGAGGAAAGCTAGCCGAGTCGGGTCATGACGGCACTCGCGATCTCGTCGGATTCGAATTCCGAATATCCGGCGCTGATCGACAATGCGCGTACGGCAGCGAACATCTGCAACTCGGGTTGGTGACGCAACGCAGAACCGGCGAGGCCGTCGTTCGGGACCGCGTCGGTCCTGGAAATCTCGCGCCGTTCGATCAGGCGGAGGAGTTCATCGATGATCATTTCGTCATCCGAATCAGAGTGCCGCCGCGCTGCCGCGACAGGAAGCGTCAATGGGAATCGGCGAAGAGCGGCTGCTCGCCGCGATTGCCGTCGATGATTTCCTCCGCGTAGCGTACGGACGCCCGGCGCGCTTCGCCCGCCGATTCGAACGGTGCGTTCTCGAGCAGCCGGAACGTTTCGCTGCGGGTCAGCGTGTCGGTGGTGCCGCGCAGGCAGATCTTCACGGCCGCGTCGAAGCCGCCGTCGTAGTTGTGCGGATTACCATTCAGCGACGGAATGTGCGGGTAGATCAGCGGATAGATTTCGAAGCCACGATAGAGATGCATGCTCATGATGAACTCCTGGGTTCGGTCGCGACAAATCGCGTGGACGAACGCATCCGACCGGTATCGCCGCGGCGCGGCGTGACGGGTGGGGTGAAAAGGGCGGCAATGCGTGCGGGTAACGGCGCGACGCAGTGAGAGGGTAGACGGCGGGGCGAGCGGCGAGTGGAGTGACGCGGGCTCGGACAAAATTCATCATACGCGCTTCGCGTCGGATGTCCATCTAATTCGCGGCCGTGCCGGTGCGGTGCGATGACCGGCGTCGAGGCCGCAACACGCGTCGAGCATGACGCGGCATTCGTCCGCACTTCGACGCGGCACGGCGCGATCCGGATGATGTCGATCGAGTCCGATCCCTTCGCCGCATCGTGACGGTCGCGCGCCTGCACGACATCGCGCAAGCGCCTATGATGCAGCGATCCGCCAGTCGCGCCGGCCGCAATGCGCGTATGGCCCGCGAACGCCGAACGTTTTCCCGGAACCCCGACCATGCGCATCATCGACATCCGCGAGCAAGCGATCCCGGTTTCCCGCTATGCCGATCCGGCGATTCCGTCGGGCGGCCTGACGACGAGCGTCGTCGCGATCGTCACCGATGTCGTGCGCGATGGCCGGCCGGTCACGGGTTACGGCTACGCATCGGTCGGCCGTCACGCACAGGGCGGGCTGATTCGCGAACGATTCGCGCCGCGTCTGCTGGCCGCCGCGGACGCCATCGCCGACGACGCCGGCACGAACCTCGATCCATTTCGCGCATGGCGCGCGATGATGGCGGGCGAGAAGCCCGGCGGGCACGGCGAACGCTGTGTCGCGGTCGGCGTGCTCGACATGGCGATCTGGGATGCCGCCGCGAAGATCGCGGGCCTGCCGCTCCATCGCTTCGTCGCCGACCGGCTCGCGCGCGACGCGGCACCGCGCGTGCGTGTCTACGCGGGCGGCGGTTACCGCTATCCGCACGACGATCTCGCGCGCCTGTCGGACGAGATGCATCGCATCGCCGATCTCGGCTACACGCACGCGAAGATCAAGGTCGGCGGCGCGGATGTCGATCACGACAAAAGACGCATCGAAGCCGCCGCGGCGTGTCTTGCCGACAGTTCGCATCTCGCGGTCGATGCGATGAACGCGTACGACGCGACGAGCGGACGCGCAGCCGCCGCGATGCTGGCACCGTTCGAACTCTGGTGGTTCGAGGATCTCTGCGATCCGCTCGACCTGCCGCTTCATGCGGACCTGGTCGCGCAATACGCGCCGCCGGTCGCGGCCGGCGAGGCGTTGTTCTCGCTCGCGGAAGCGAAGCTGCTCGAACGCTACGGCGGTCTGCGCCCGGACCGCGACGTCCTCGTGTTCGATCCGGTGCATTGCTATGGCCTGCCGGGCTATCTGCAGATCGTCGACCATTTCGTGTCGAACGGCTGGCAGCGCGATGCGTTCTGGCCGCACGGCGGTCATCTGTTCTCGTTGCACGTCGTGTCGGCGCTCGGACTCGGCGGCGCCGAAGTGAGCCCGTTCGCGTTCCGTCCATTCAACGGGCTGGCGGACGGCGAATCGGTCGACGCCGGCTACGCGGCCGTGCCGCAGGCGCCGGGCATCGGCTTCGAGCTTCATGCCGATGCGTACCGCGCGTTTCGCGCGGTAGCCGGCTCGTGAACGGCGCGGCCGGTCTCGGCGCGCGTCGATCGTGAAGCGGGCCGCGAATCCGAGCCTCGTCGCCGCGATGAACCGGTCGAGCACGCGCCACGTGAGCGCGCGGTCGAACCACGCGCGGCATGACCGTACGCCGTAGGCGAGCCGCCGTTACCCGATCACGCGCACGCCGACCAGCAGCAACGCGCCGCCGACGTCCAGACGTCGAAGCCGCCGCTCGGCTACGCGCGCACGACCGTCACGCCCGCGGCCTCGATCGGCTCGGTCAGCGCTGCATCGGTTTCCTGTTCGACCACGATCGCTTGCGCGAGCGCGAGCTCGCCGATCACGAACTGCGACGCCGCTCGCAGTTTGGATTGCGAAGCCAGCACGACCGTCTCGCCGGCGCGCTCCGCCAATGCGCGCTTGATCGCCGCTTCCTCGAAGTCGCCGGTGCTCAGCCCCGCGACCGGATGAACGCCGGTCACGCCCATGAAATACAGGTCCGCGTGGATGCGCGAGATGCCTTCCATCGCCGCGGCGCCCACCGCAACGATCGAATGCTTGTACAGCCGTCCGCCGATCAGGATCACGTCGATCGACGGATGCGCGGCCAGCGCGACGGCGACGCTCGGGCTGTGCGTGACGATCGTCGCGCGCAGGTCGGGCGGCAACTGGCTGACGAGCAGTGCCGACGTCGTGCCGCCGTCGACGATCGCGACTTGTCCGGGCGCGATCATCTGCGCGGCCCGGCGCGCGATGCGCCGTTTTTCCGCGGTTTCGAGCGCCTCGCGCTGCGCGAACGGCGCGACCGCCGGTGACGCCGGCAATGCGCCGCCGTGCACGCGCTGCAGGAGGCCCTCGGCCGCCAGTTCGCGCAGGTCGCGCCGGATCGTGTCCTCGGACACGCCGTATTGCGCGCTCAGCTCGACGGCCAGCACCTGGCCGTCGCGGGCGAGCGCGTCGAGGATCGCCTTCTTGCGTTGGGTCGTCAGCATCGGATTTGCACGAAATTTCTTGAAATTGCACGAAAGTGCACGTTACCATGCGTGCCGTCACTTGTCGAATGGGAGACCACCATGGCCGCAACGCGGGACCGTGTCCGCATCGTCGATACGACGGTGCTGTCCGATGACTGGTATGTGCTGAAGAAGGTAACGTTCGATTTCCTGCGCCGCGACGGCACGTGGCAGCGTCTGAGCCGCGAAACGTACGACCGCGGCAACGGCGCGACGATCCTGCTGCGCAACGCGGCGACGGGCGACGTGCTGCTCACGCGGCAGTTCCGGATGCCGGCGTTCGTCAACGGACACGACGGGATGCTGCTCGAAGCCGCCGCCGGCCTGCTCGACGACGCGACGCCCGACGCCCGGATTCGCGCGGAGGCCGAAGAGGAAACCGGCTATCGCGTGCGCGGCGTGCGCAAGGTGTTCGAGGCGTTCATGAGTCCGGGCTCGGTGACGGAAAAGCTGCATTTCTTCGTCGGCGAATACGATGCGTCGCTGCGCACGGGCGACGGCGGCGGCATCGCGGAGGAGGGCGAGGATCTCGAGGTCGTCGAGATGCCGCTGCACGCGGCGCTGGATGCCGTCGAGCGGGGCGAGATCGTCGACGCGAAGACGATCATGCTGCTGCAGTACGTCGCGCTGCGGGAACCCGCGGGCGGGCGCGCCGCGGCGGCGTGATGTCGCGGCGCGGCGCCCGAACCGGCGTATGATCGCGCGACGCCACTCGCGCACCGTTCGACGCTCCCGCTGCTCCATCATGCCGATTTCCGACTCGTCCGATTTCACCGATTCCAGCGCCGCTGCCGCATCACTGCCGGCTCATCTGGTCGCGTCCGCCGTCGAGGCGCTCGCGCGTGCCGATGCGCTGCTCGTGACGGCCGGCGCCGGCATCGGCGTCGATTCGGGGCTGCCCGATTTCCGCGGCACGGATGGCTTCTGGCGCGCGTATCCGGCGCTGCGCCACGAGCGTTTCGAATTCCACGAGATTGCCTCGCCGCAAGCGTTTCGCGCGCATCCGCAGCTTGCGTGGGGCTTTTATGGCCACCGTCTGGGACTCTACCGGCAGACGGTGCCGCACGCGGGCTTTGCGATCCTGCGGCGCTGGATGGACGCGATGCCGAACGGCGGCTTCGTGCTGACGAGCAACGTCGACGGCCAGTTCCAGAAGGCCGGTTTCGATCCGGCGCGTGTCGTCGAGATCCACGGTTCGATTCATTCGATGCAGTGCCTGCGACCGTGCTCGGACGACACCTGGGACGCCGCGCCGTTCACGCCCGACGTCGACGCGGCCGCGTGCCGGCTGGTCGGCGAGCTGCCGCGCTGCCCGCATTGCGGCGGCCTCGCGCGACCGAACATCCTGATGTTCGGCGACAACGGCTGGCTCGGCGAACGCTACGACGCGCAGGAGCGGGCCCTTCAGGACTGGATCGCGCAGGCGGGATGGGTGACCGTCGTCGAGATCGGCGCGGGCACCGCGATTCCCACCGTGCGTCTCTCGAGCGAACGGCTCGGTGCCGACGTGATCCGCATCAACGCACGCGAGGCCCATGCCCGCCGCGCGGACGTGATCGGGCTGAAGGGCGGCGCGCTCGCGACGCTCGTCGCGCTCGACCGGGCATGGCGCGGCGGCTGAGCGGCGCGGGACGAACCGGCCGGTCGCGGCCGCGCGATCACGGCTGCGCGACGAGCGCCTGGACGAGCGCCGGCGCGATCGGCGAGCCGAGGCCCGTCACGTAGTCGTAGCCGCCCGCTGCGTTGCAGATGCTGCCGCAAGTGCCGTTGGATCCGCTCGTCACGTCGTGATAGTCGCTGCCGTAGGCGTTTTTCCCGACCGTATAGAGCGTGTCGTAGGTGCCGCTCAGCGAATGTTTGCCGGCTGCCGCACGCATCGAATTCGCGATCGCGACGAGCGCCGACCATTGCGGCGCGCCCGCGCTCGTGCCGCCGACCTGGAACCAGCCCGCCTGCCCCTGATAGGTGACCGAGTCGTACACCGCGAAGCCGCTGGACGGATTCGCGTCGTAGCTGACGTCGGGCACGCCGCGCTTGCCGGCCACCGGCACCGGCCAGCCGGTCTGCCCGGCCGGCTCGGCCTCGATCGAGCTGACGCCGCCGCCGCTGCCGCTCCACGCGGCCTCGCCGACGTAGGCGCCGGACGCGTCGGTCGACAACGTCGTGCCGCCCACCGCGACCACGTACGGCGACGCCGCCGGGTACTCGGTGCCGGTGCCGCTGTCGCCGGACGATGCAACGAACGTGACGCCCGATACGTTGAAGTGGCTGTCGAAGCCGGTCTCGCTGCCGAACTCGTTGCCGCCGAAGCTCATCGACACGACCGATGCGCCGCGCTTGACCGCGACGTCGACCGCGGCCATCAGGTCGCTGAAGCTCGCCGACGCGGCTTCGACGAGCACGATCTTCGCCTTCGGCGCGATCGCATGCACCCATTCGACGTCGAGCGACATCTCGAGCGACCAGCCCGCGTCCGTCTTGGGTCGCGCGCCGCGCGCGTAGACCTTGGTGAAGCAGCCGTTCGACGAAGTGCAGGCCGGCAGCGAGAACGCGTTGCTGAATACGCCGAGATCGGCTTCGATTTTCGGATCGTCGTACGCGTCGACGATCGCGACGACCATCCCGTCGCCCTGGTTGGCGATCGAATCGAACCCGTACGCATGCCGTACGAGCACGGGTGTGAGGCCGGCCACCGTGGCGGTGTTCGCGCGTTGTTTCGTATGGAACGGCGGGCGCGCATAGCCTTTCGGCGCGCGGTTGCCTTCGACGTAGGACGGGGGGCCGTTGCCCTCGGCGAGCGCGACGCTCGATGCGAGCAGCGACGCGCACAGCGCCGGAATCAACATGGATGACAGGCGGTAATTGTTCATTTTTCGAGTCTCCATGCCGATGGAGTGGTGGGCGAAATTATTTTACGAAACCGGTCGAATGAATTGCATGGAATATCGGCCTGATTCGGGAATGTCTGGACTAGGGAAAACATGTGCAATGCCCGTCAAAGCATGGCTTGCATCGGCGGCGTGGGGCCGCGAGGCTGATTTTTCGACTTCGGGAAAATCAGATGAATAATCGAATTGTTTATAGTGATTTGTAATGTCCTGCGTAATGCATTGGAAAATGCCGACCCCGGCGGCGCATGGAAATAATGAAATGCGCGATTCCGGCGCGACACGATCCGGTGCGCGCCGGGGTGCCGGCCGGCATTGCCGGCGCGGCGCGATTGCGCATACAGTTCGGCGTAGGCCGCATCCGCCATGCGGCCTCGTCAGCGAGGAGCTCCCTTGTTCTATTCGATCGTCGCGATCTTCGTCGGCGCCGGGCTCGGCGCGTTGCTGCGCTGGTTCCTGAGCCTTGCGCTCAACGCGTTCTTTCCCGCCGTGCCGCTCGGCACGCTCGCCGCGAACCTGATCGGCGGCTACGTGATCGGCATCGCGGCCGTCGCGTTTACCACCCGCGTCGGGCTGCCGCCCGAGTGGCGGCTGTTCGTGATCACCGGCTTCCTCGGCGGCCTCACGACGTTCTCGACCTATTCGGTCGAAGTGATGACGCACGCGGTGCAGGGCGAATTGGGATGGGCGTTCGCGGTGGCTGCCCTACACTTGACTGGATCGTTCACGCTGACGGCGCTCGGCATGTGGACCGCGCGCGCGTGGTTCGCGGCGGCCTGAGCGCGTCGGCATCGGGAGGACGCGATGGACAGGGTCTTCTTGCGTTTCTACGTGCACGAGCAGCACCGGCTGCACTGGAAGCCGCTGTGGGAGTGGTTGCTGGAGGAGGGAAACCGGATGGGCGTCGCGGGCGGTTCCGCGTTTCGTGCGATGGCCGGCTTCGGCCGGCATCGGGTGCTGCACGAGGACCGCTTTTTCGAGCTGCAGGGTTCGCTCGCGATCGAGGTCGAGTTCATCGTCACCGAGGACGAGGCGCAGCAACTGCTCGAGCGGCTGGCGCGCGAGAAGGTACGCGTGTGCTACGCGATGATTCCCGCGCGCTTCGGCGTGATCGACACGCTCGAGGCGCCGCCGGCGCAGGGGCCGGCAGCGTAGCGCAATACGTCAGATGCCGAACATCGTCAGCGACACGGCGGCGCGCGTGACGATCATCAGCAGCACCTGGACGATCACGAACAGCAGGATCGACGACAGGTCGATGCCGCCCAGGTTCGGAATCACGCGGCGCAGCGGGTTCAGGAACGGCGCGGTGAGTTGGTAGAGGATCGGCATCGCCGGCGAGCGCGGATTGAGCCACGACAGCAGCGCCATCAGGATCGTCATCCAGATCACGAGATTGAGCGCCCACTTCACGACGGTGAGCAGCGCGACCACGACGAGCGTCGCGATCACCGAGGCCGGATCCAGGCCGGCCATCACGACCATCAGCACCACATAGACGAGCGCGGTGAGGAGGGCGGCGACGACGCTTGCCCAGTCGATGCCGCGCACGCCCGCGATCACACGGCGCAGCGGCAGCACGAGCCAGTTGGTCGCCTGCAGCACGGCCTGCGTGACGGGGTTGTACGGCGGCACGCGGACGGCCTGCATCCAGACGCGCAGAATCAGCGCGGCGCCGAACAGCGTGAAGACGGTATTGAGCAGAAAACGGGCGATCTCGCCGAACATCGTTGGCATCCTTTTTATACAGTCGAGTAGCGTGCGGCCGCCAACGCCGGATGGCGGCGCATCGGCCGACACCTTATCACGCCTCGTCTCGCGGCGGGGAGGGGTGCCCGATCGTGCGCTCGAGCGACGTTTCGACGGCCTGCGCAAGCGCCGGCAGCGCGGGCGGCGGCGCCGCGCGCTTCGCCGCGAGCGCGACCGCGCGGCGGGTCATCAGCGCATACAGCGTCGCGTGGTCGCCGCCGCGCGCCTCGAGCAGCGAGAGCTGACGCTCGACGATGCCGGTGTCACCGCGCGACACCGGGCCTGCCAGGGCGTTCGCGAGGCCCTTGTCGCGCGCGGTCGCGATCGTGCCGGTGAGCATCGGCAGCAGCGCGCGCAACGCCGCTTCCTCGTCGAAGCCGAGGCCGCGCCACAGCTCGACCGCTTCCGACAGCCCGCACAGCGCGAAGCTCGCCGCGTAATGCGCGGCCGCGTGATACAGCATTCGGCCGCCGGCCGGAATCGACAGCGGATGGCAGCCGAGTGCGGCAGCAAGTCGCAGCAGCGTCGCGTGCAGCGCGCCGTCGGCTTCGAGCGTGACCGAGCAGCCGTCGATGCGGGTGAGATCGGCGTCCGTGCCGCCGAACAGATAGAGCGGATGGAAGCCGCCCGTGGCCGCGCCTTGCCGCTTTGCCGGATCGAGCAATTCGACCGCCGACGCGCCGCTGCAGTGGACGAGCGCCTGGCTTGCCGCGCGCGCCGCGTCGAACCGCAGCGCGGCGGCGGTCGATGCGAGATGGTCGTCGGGCACGGTCAGGAAGATCAGGTCGGCGGTGTCGACGACCTGCTGCGGCGTGTCGACCGCCCGGCAGCCGTCGATGCGCGCGGCAAGCGCCGCGGCCGATTCCGCCGTGCGGCTCGCGATCGCGACGACCGGAAAGCCTGCTGCCGCGAAGCGCAGCGCGAGACAGCGCGCCAGGCGGCCGGCGCCGATGAAGCCGAGGCGGGGAGTGTCGGGGAGGGGCATGGCGGGTCCACGAAGCGCAAACGGAGCAGACGCCAGTATCGCAGGAATGACGGGGCGGTCGTGGATAGGCGGTGTTGCCGAACGGGGACGGCCCGAACGGGCGGCGTTCGCTACGGCCAACCGGCAAATTCTTGCGGTGGCTGTGCCCCGCTTGGCGTGTCGGCCTCCTGTCGCAAATTTGTAATCGTTGATTACTGAAGCATGCGCGCCGCGCTTACCGGATCCGGTAAAACTGACCGGCCGGCATGGCGCGATTCCGCTGGTCGGACGGAATCGCGGGATCCGCAAGGGGGACCGCCGGTCCGCGCGGCCCTGCCGCACGGTGGCCGCGGCCGCGTGGAATTGCAATTTGCAACAAATGCGCGATACGCGGGCGGCGCGTTTTCGCTACATTGCATCCATGCGACGTGCATGCCCGCCGTTGCCGACAGGAGCGCACAAATTACCGCTCCAGCAGGAGAATCGAAGTGAAAAAGCTCATTCCGTTCATCGCCGCCGCCGCGCTGGCCCTGGGTGCCGCAAGCGCCGCGCAGGCTCACGTGTCGATCGGGGTCGGCATCGGTGTCCCGGTCGCACCTGCGTATCCCGTGTATGCACCGCCTCCGCCCGTGTACTACGCACCGCCCCCGCCCGTGTATTACGCGCCGGCGCCGGCTTACTATGCGCCGCCCGCCGTGGTCGTCGGCGGCTACGGTGGCTACTACGGCCGTCCGTACTGGCGTCACGGCTACGGCGGCTGGGGTCACCACGGCTGGCGTCGTTGACGCATTCCGCGTGGCGGCCTGACCGCGCGCGGCAAAACGGCGCAACGTCCCTCGCGGGGCGTTGCGCCGTTTTTCATTCGGGGCGCGGCTCGGTGTGCAGCCGTTACGCGGTGTGGGCAATCAGGTCGCGGTAGCCGCCGACGATTACGCTGTACGAGAAATACGCGAACAGCAGCGCCGACGCGACGTGGCACGCGCGCATCATCCCCGCGCCCGCGCGCTTGCGGCCCTGGCTCGCGAGCGTGCACATGAAGAGTGTCCACGCGAGGCCGCCGAGGAAGAAGCCGGACAGGAACACCGACGCCGTCGCCGGCGTGGTCGCGCCGGCTTTCGCGATCAGCGCGCCGCCGACCGCCGCGAACCACAGGATCGCGCTCGGCGACGACATCGCAAGCAGCATCCCGCGCACGAAGCTGCGCCGCGCGCTGGCACGCGGCTGCGGTGTTTCGTCGGCCGTGCCGTCGCCGGCGCTGCCGGCCGGCGCGAGCGCTTCACGCGCCATCTTCCACGTGAGGAACAGCAGCACCGCACCGCCGCCGATCCAGACGATCCAGCGCACGGCCTCGAACTGCAGCAGCACGGCCATGCCCGCGAGCGCGAGCGCCGCGTAGACGAGATCGCCGAAGCACGAGCCGACGCCGAGCCAGAAGCCCGGCCGGAAGCCGTGCGACAGCGTCAGCGACAGCATCGCGACGTTGACGAGGCCGATGTCGAGACACAGCGACAGCGACAGGAAGAATCCGTCGGACAGCATCGAGGCGGGGGAAAGCTCATCGTCGTTCTTGTCGGGTGCGTTCAAGGCGTGGACTTACAGTCCGATTTCCTGCCAGAGCCGGTCGACGCGCGCCTTCACGGCCGCATCCATCTCGATCGGGCGACCCCATTCGCGGTTCGTCTCGCCGGGCCACTTGTTGGTCGCGTCGAGCCCCATCTTCGAGCCGAGGCCCGCGACGGGCGACGCGAAATCGAGATAGTCGATCGGCGTGCTGTCGACCATCACGGTGTCGCGCACGGGGTCCACACGCGTCGTGATCGCCCAGATCACCTCGTTCCAGTCGCGGATGTTCACGTCCTCGTCGACGACCACGATGAACTTCGTATACATGAACTGCCGCAGGAAGCTCCACACGCCGAACATCACGCGCTTCGCATGGCCGGCGTAGCTCTTCTTCATCTGGACGATGGCCATCCGGTAGCTGCATCCTTCCGGCGGCAGGTAGAAGTCGGTGATCTCGGTGAACTGCTTCTGCAGCAGCGGCACGAACACCTCGTTGAGCGCGACGCCGAGCACGGCCGGCTCGTCGGGTGGCTTGCCGGTGTAGGTCGAGTGATAGATCGCGTCGCGGCGCATCGTGATCCGCTCGACGGTGAACACCGGGAACCACTCCTGCTCGTTGTAGTAGCCGGTGTGGTCGCCGTACGGGCCTTCGAGTGCGTGTTCGTATGCGGCGGCCGCATTGCCGGCCGGCCGCGGCGGTGCGCCGGCCGGGGCAGGGGCGGGCGCGCCTTCCTGCGGATGGATGAAGCCTTCGAGCACGATCTCCGCGCGCGCGGGCACCTGCAGCGTATCGACGCCGGGCGTCAGGCACTTCGCGAGCTCGGTGCGGCTGCCGCGCAGCAGGCCGGCGAACTGATACTCGGACAGCGAATCGGGCACGGGCGTCACCGCGCCCAGTGTCGTGGCCGGATCGGCGCCGAGCACGACCGCGACCGGATACGGCTTGCCGGGGTTCTGCAGCGCGAATTCGCGGAAGTCCAGCGCACCGCCGCGATGCGCGAGCCAGCGCATGATCAGCTTGTTGCGGCCGATCAGCTGCTGGCGGTAGATGCCGAGGTTCTGGCGCGGTTTGTTCGGCCCGCGCGTGACCGTGAGGCCCCACGTGACGAGCGGCCCCGCGTCGCCGGGCCAGCAGGTCTGGATCGGCAGCTTGTTCAGGTCGACGTCGGCGCCCTCCCAGACGATCTCCTGGCACGGCGGCGACGACACCGATTTCGGCGCCATGTCCCATACGGCTTTCGCGAGCGACAGCAGCTTGCCGGCGTCCTTCAGGCTCTTCGGCGGATCCGGCTCCTTCAGCGCGGACAGCAGCCGCCCGAGGTCGCGCAGCGAGCCGAGCGCGGCGTCGTCGCCCGCATCGACACCCATGCCGAGCGCCACGCGGCGCGGCGTGCCGAACAGGTTGCCGAGCACCGGGAACGCATTGCCGGGCGGCGCTGCGAACAGCAGCGCCGGGCCGCCGGCACGCAGCACGCGGTCGCACAGTTCGGTCATTTCCAGCACGGGCGACACGGGCTGCGTGACGCGCCGCAGTTCGCCGAGCGCCTCGAGGCGCTGGATGAAATCGCGTAAGTCTTTGTATTTCATGAAGAAGGTCCGGGCCGCCCGCAAGGCGGGCAGCGATGGGCGGGCGCAGCGGCCGGCTGCGGCCCCGAATCGACCGACGATTTTACCCGGGCGGCCGCTCGCACGCCCGGCGGAGAAAAATGTCGACGACGCGCAGAGCCCCTACGGCAGGGGGCCGGCGATCTGAAGGGCGATTCAAAATTACTTTTTGTTATAATTTCAAAGTTTTATAGTGTTGACGATCTATAAAACCCTGCTAGAATCCGCTCACATTGGTTGCAGGGTAAAAGGCTTCGAGCCGCCAATCACCGATCTTTGACGCAGCGCGTCACCGTCCGCCGAAACCTGCACGGCGTATTCGACGGCCTTTGTCGTAGTCCCAGCCAGCGCCACCAGACGCTGGTTTTTTGCGTGGGTGCCACCGCGTATGCCCGCCTCGCCCACTGTGCGAAGGTGCAGGCCCTCTTACACCGTGGCCTCGAACGGTACTTATACCGTTTCCCCGATGCTTGCGCGTCCCAACCAAGGCGTGCGGTGTCGTGATTCCGCGGCGCGTTTTCCGTCTCGCCATCGAGCAGAGCGAGCCGCACGAGTCATGTTCATGGGAGATGATCTGAATGAACGCTTGGTTATCGTGGCGTCCCAGTGAGCAGCATGCGCAAATCGTGCGCAACATGCTGCGTCGCGGGACGCGTGTCAGTCACCATCTATTCAGCGTTGTCGGCTGTCTCGCTGTCGCGGTCGCACTTGCCCTGTGGCTGCTGCCGACCGTGCGCGGGAATCTCGCCGCGAAGCTGATGCCGGTCGTATCCGCGGCCGTGCAGGCCGGTCCGGCCCGTTTGCTGACCGGTCATCCGCTGCCGAACTTCGCGCCCGCTGGCGCGCAGCCGCAGCAGGAAGACGTCCCTGAAACGGATGCGCTCGCCGTCGGTCTCGACGTCGCACCGGAAACCGCCGCGCAGAACGATGCGTCCGATCCGGCCCGTAATGGCCCGTCGCCCGTCGCGCTGGCGAAACTGATCCCGACCCAGCGGGTCCCGGCCGATGCGCGCGACGATCGCGCGCTCGCGTCGAACCGCGAACAGGCGCTGGTCGCCACCTACCTGTCGCGCCGTTACCGGGTCGCGCAGGAGCCGCTCGGCCAGCTCGTCAAGGCTGCTTTCCAGACCGGCCGCGACGTCGGCCTCGATCCGCTGCTGCTGCTGTCCGTGATGGCGATCGAATCGGGCTTCAACCCGTACGCGGAAAGCGGCGTCGGCGCACAAGGCCTGATGCAGGTGATGTCGAAGGTTCATTCCGACAAATTCGAGTATTTCGGCGGTACCGACACCGCGCTGCAGCCGCTCGCGAACCTGCAGGTCGGCGCGCTCGTGTTGAAGGACTGCATCGCCCGCGGCGGCTCGCTCGCGAATGGCCTGCGTCTGTACAACGGCTCGACCAACCCCGACGACACCGCCTACGGCTCGAAGGTCATGGCCGAGCGCGGTCGCCTGCGCGACGTCGCGCATGGCCGCAGCGTGCCGGTCAATGCGCCGCAGGCGCCGGCCCAGCCGTCGAAGCCGATCGTGACCGCGGCCGTGACGGCATCGGCCGGCGGCGCCAAGCGCGTGCATGCGACGCTCGACGGCGCGCAGCCGATCACCGCGAAGGCGGCTGCCGCGCCGAAGGGCGCACCGCAGCAGGACGACGCGAGCGTCGATACCGCGAAGCAGGCGCACGGCGGCGACCACTCGGAACTCGGCGCGTAACGTCCCGCGGTTCCGGCCAGGCTCCAGCAAAAAGGCACCCGATTCGGGTGCCTTTTTCTTTTGCGCGGGCGGAAAGGCCAGCGTGACGGCCGGGAACGCGGACCGCGGTCAGTGCTGGCCGAAGAGTGTCGCGAGCCGCTCGACGGCCTCTTCGAGGCGCGAGTAGGCGGTCGCATAGGACAGCCGGATATAGTCGCGCGGTGCATGCACGCCGAAATCCATGCCCGGCACCAGCACGACACCCGCGTCGTGCAGCATCGCCTGCGTGAGCGCCGCGCTGTCGCCGGCCGCGGGATGAGCGACGCCGCCGCAGTGTGCATACACGTAGAACGCACCGTCCGGCATCACGGGCACGGTGAAGCCGAGTTTCTCGAGTGCTGGCGCGATGAAGTCGCGGCGACGCTTGAATTCGAGGCGGCGCGCCTCGTAGATGTCGAGCGCCGCCGGCTCGAAGCACGCGAGCGCCGCGTGCTGCGCGAGCGCGGACGGACAGATGAACAGGTTCTGCGACAGCTTTTCGAAGGTACCGACGAGCGCGGGCGGCACGACGAGCCAGCCGAGCCGCCAGCCGGTCATGCTGAAGTACTTCGAGAAGCTGTTCACGGTGACGACATCGTCGCCGAACGACAGCACCGACACGGGCGCCGCGTCGTAGCTGAGCCCCTGGTAGATTTCGTCGACGATCGTGAAGCCGCCGCGTGCGCGCACGGCTTCGACGATCCGCTTCAGCTCGTCCGGCTCGAGCGACGTGCCGGTCGGGTTCGACGGCGACGCGAGCAGCACGCCGCGCGTGCGACTGCCCCAGCGCGTGCGGACGTCGTCCGCGGTGAGCTGGAAGCGCGCTTCCGGGCCGCTCGGCACGAGCACCGGCCGACCTTCGGCCGCCGCGACGAAGTGCCGGTTGCACGGATACGACGGGTCGGGCATCAGCACCTCGTCGTCGCGGCCGACGAGCGCGAGGCACGCAAGCAGCAGCGCGGCGGAGGCGCCGGCCGTCACGACGATCCGCTCGGGGCTGATCGTGAGGCCGTAGGCGCGTGCATAGTGCGCGGCGATCGCTTCGCGCAGCGGCGCGATGCCGAGCGCGCTCGTGTACTGCGTGACGCCGCGGCGCAGCGCGGCCGCCGCCGCCTCGACGACGGGCTCCGGCGCGGTGAAATCCGGTTCGCCGATGCCCATGTGGATAACATCGCGCCCGGAGGACTCGAGCCGCTGTGCCTCCTTCATCAGTTCCATCACGTAGAAGGGCTGGATCGCGTCGACGCGTGCGGCGAGCGTGACGAGCGAATCGGCGGTGGTATTCATCGGTCGGGCTGAGCGGGGAGGGGGAGGGAGAACGAAAAACGGGCGCTTGCGCGCCCGTCTGCCTGCGGAATCAGCCGTTGCGGCGCGCCTGCGTTTCGGCGGGACGCAGCTTCGCGGCCAGCTTGTCGAGCACGCCGTTGACGTACTTGTAGCCGTCGGAGCCGCCGAACGTCTTCGCGAGTTCGACTGCTTCGTTGATGATCACGCGGTACGGCGTTTCGACATGATGCGTGAGCTCGAACGTCGCGATCAGCAGCACGGCGCGTTCGACCGGCGACAGCTGATCGACTGGACGGTCCAGCGACGGCGTGAGGGCTTCGACGAGCGTCGCATGCTCGCGAATCACGCCGTGCAGGATCGCGTCGAGCAGCTCCTTGTCGGCCTTGTCGTAACCGAGCGCGCCGCGCAGTTGCGCGTCGATCTCGCCGGAGGCCGCGTTCGACAGCAGCCACTGATACAGGCCCTGCGTCGCCAGCTCGCGCGATTGTCGGCGGGCGCTCTTCTTCATGCGCGCTCCTCTTCGTCGTCTTCGTCCTCTTCTTCCTCGTCCTCGTCGTCGCCGAGCTGGTCGAGTGCCATCGTCAGGTTGGCCATCTCGACCGCGACGCGTGCGGCGTCACGACCCTTTTCGGTCATGCGCGCGACGGCTTGCTCGTCGTTTTCGGTCGTCAGGACCGCGTTGGCGATCGGCAGGTTGAAGTCGAGGCCGATGCGGGTGATGCCCGCGCCGCTTTCGTTCGACACGAGTTCGAAGTGGTACGTCTCGCCGCGGATCACCGCGCCGAGCGCGATCAGTGCGTCGAACTGGCCGCTTTCCGCGAGCTTTTGCAGCGCGAGCGGGATTTCCAGCGCGCCGGGCACCGACACGAGCAGCACGTCTTCACCGGAGACGCCGAGGCGCTCGAGTTCCTCGACGCACGCATCGGCGAGGCCGTTGCAGACGGGTTCGTTGAAGCGGGATTGCACGATGCCGATACGCAGGCCGTCGCCTTCGAGATTCGGTTGGTATTGTCCGATTTCCATGATCTGGTCCGTGGTGTGGATGAACGGTTATAGGGCGAAAGCGTCGTGGCGGGTTACGCGTGGGACGCCGGGCAGGACTTGGCTTCGCCGCCGGGCATCGGAATGAAGCCCGTGACTTCGAGGCCGTAGCCGGACATGCTGCCCAGCTTGCGCGGATTCGACAGCACCTGCATCTTGCCGACGCCGACGTCGCGCAGGATCTGCGCGCCGATGCCGAACGTCTTGAAATCGACCGGCCGGCGCTTCAGCGCAGCGGCCTTTTCTTCCTCGTCGAACGCCTTGAAGACGTCGATCAGATGTTCCTTCGTGTCGCCGCAGTTGAGCAGCACGATCACGCCGAGGTCGCGTTCCGCGATCTCGTGCATCGCCGCGTCGAGCGTCCACGAGTGCGTCGAGATGCCCGTCTCGAGCAGATCGAGGACCGACAGCGGCTCGTGCACGCGCACGGGCGTATCGACGTCGGGCGACGGCGTGCCGCGCACCAGCGCGATGTGCGGCGAGCCGCTCGGCTGGTCGCGGTACAGCACCGCGCGGAACGTGCCGTGCGCGGTCTGCATCGTGCGCTCGGCGATCCGCTCGATGATCGATTCGGTGCGGCTGCGGTACTGGATCAGGTCGGCGATCGTGCCGATCTTCAGATCGTGTTCCTTCGCGAACTCGAGCAGGTCGGGCAGGCGCGCCATCGTGCCGTCGTCCTTGATGACCTCGCAGATCACCGCGGCGGGCGTGAGCCCGGCAAGCGCGGTGAAGTCGCAGCCGGCCTCGGTGTGGCCGGCGCGCACGAGCACGCCGCCCGGCTGCGCCATGATCGGGAACACGTGGCCCGGCTGCACGATGTGCTCGGGGCGGACGTCGTGCGCGACCGCCGTGGCGATCGTGTGCGCGCGGTCGGCGGCCGAGATGCCGGTCGTCACGCCTTCGGCCGCTTCGATGCTGACCGTGAACGCGGTGCCGTATTGCGTGCCGTTGCGGTAGGTCATCAGCGGCAGGTGCAGCTGCTTGCAGCGTTCCTGCGTCAACGTCAGACAAATCAGGCCACGGCCGTACTTGGCCATGAAGTTGATCGCTTCCGGCGTGACGAATTCGGCGGCGATCACGAGGTCGCCTTCGTTTTCGCGGTCTTCTTCGTCGACCAGGATCACCATCCGGCCGGCTTTCAACTCCGCGATGATGTCGAGCGTGGAGGCGAGCGTCATAAGGGGGCGAGAAAGAGGAAAGTGCGTATTTTACGCCAGCCGGACCGCGTTTCGGCTGGCACCGGCTGCGCGCGGCCGGCGAGCGCGCCGGAAAGCGGTGTGGCCGGCAGTCGGGACGGGCCCGTCCGGGCCGGCGCGGGCCGCCCGAAGACGGGCCGCCGCAGGCCGGCCGAGGCCCGGCCGTGCGTCACGCCTGGTCGTTACGGCCGCCGAGGTAGTCGAGCTTGCCGAGTTCGACGCCGCTGTGGCGCAGGATGTCGTACGCCGTCGTCACGTGGAAGAAGAAGTTGGGCAGCACGAAATTCAGCAGATACGACTGGCCGGTGAACTCGATCGGGCCGACGCGCATCTTGAGCACGACCTGGCGCGCTTCGCTGCCGTCGATCTGCGCGGCGTCGAAGCCTTTCAGATAGTCGATCGTCTTCTGGATGCGCGCGTGCAGTTCGTCGAATGTCTGCTCGACGTCGGGATAGCTCGGGATGTCGACGCCGGCAAGCCGCGCGGCGCAGCCCTTGGCCGTGTCGGTCGCGATATACACCTGGCGGACGAGCGGCAGCATGTCCGGATAGAGGCGTGCGCCGATGAACACCGACGGGTCGATCTGCTTTTCGGCCGCGTGCGCCTGAGCCTTGCCGAGGATGTGCTGCAGGTTGGTGAGGCCGCGGATCAGGACGGGCAGCGAAGCCTGGTACATCGAGATGGACATGGGGACGACTCCTGGAGGAAAAGGGGCAGCCGGTACGCGGCGCACCGCGCGCCGCGGCGCCGAAACCGCTGCCGTTGCATCTTAGCGCGACGGGATGACCCGTGCGCGTCGTTGGCCATCAGGCCAGGTGCCGGGCCACGCCGCCGGGCGCCATTTCCCATCCAGCGGGCGGAACCGCCTGGTCAGTCCTGAGGCACGCCCTGCGATGCCGACATCATCCGCTCCACATACCGCGCGATCATGTCGATTTCGAGATTGACCTTGTCGCCGGCCTTCACGTGACGCAGCGTCGTGACCTCGACCGTATGCGGGATCAGGTTGATCGAGAACTCGCAGCCGTCGGCGCGATCGTCGACCGAATTGACGGTCAGGCTCACGCCGTTGACCGTGATCGAGCCCTTGTACGCGAGATAGCGGCCGAGCTCGCGCGGCGCGACGATCCGCAGCTCGTGCGATTCGCCGACCGGCGCGAAGCGCGTCACGATGCCCAGGCCGTCGACGTGGCCCGACACGATGTGCCCGCCGAGGCGGTCGTGCGCGCGCAGCGCCTTCTCGAGGTTCACTTCGCCGGGCTGCGCGAGGCCGACCGTGCGGTTCAGGCTTTCGCGCGACACGTCGACGTCGAATCCGGTGTCGGTTTTTTCGATCACCGTCATGCACGCGCCCTGGATCGCGATGCTGTCGCCGAGCGCGACATCGGTCAGGTCGAGCCCGCCCGCCTGCACGGTCAGCCGCACGCCCGCCTCGGGCGACGCGCCGAGCGGGTTGATCGCTTCGATGCGGCCGACGGCCGCGACAATTCCGGTAAACATCGTGACGGCTCCGTTCAAAGCGTGGCGGAGGGCGGCGCGACACGCGCCAGGATCCGCAGATCGTCGCCGATCCGCTCGACGCTGTGGAACGCGAGTCGCGTGCGGGCGTCGAGGCTCGCCGGCGCGGCGAGGTCGAACATGCCGGCCGCGTCGCTGCCGAGCAGGCTCGGCGCGAGGTAGACCAGCAGCTCGTCGACGCACTGCTCGCGCAGCAGCGAGCCGTTCAGCTTGTGACCGGCCTCGACGTGCAGCTCGTTGACGCCGCGCGCGCCGAGCGCCGCCAGCATCGCGGGCAGGTCGACCTTGCCGTACGCATTCGCGAGCGGCACGATTTCCGCGCCGCGCGACTTCAGCACGTTCGCGCGCACTTCGCCGGCGGCGTCGAGCCGGCCGCAGAAGATCAGCAGCGGCGCGCCTTCGAGCAGGCGCGCATCGAGCGGCAGGTCGAGGCGGCTGTCGACCAGCACGCGCTGCGGCTGGCGCGGCGTGTCGACGCCGCGCACGGTCAAGAGCGGGTTGTCCTCGCGCACGGTGCCGATCCCGGTGAGGATCGCGCATGCGCGCGCGCGCCAAGCATGGCCGTCGAGGCGCGCGGCCTCGCCGGTGATCCACTGGCTTTCGCCGGACGGCAGCGCGGTGCGTGCGTCGAGCGACGCGGCCGTCTTCATCCGCACCCACGGGCGGCCGCGCGTCATCCGTGACACGAAGCCGATGTTCAGTTCGCCCGCTTCGTTCGCGAGCAGCCCGCAGCGCACGTCGATGCCCGCGTCGCGCAACATCCCGAGGCCGCGCCCCGACACCTGCGGATTCGGGTCTTCCATCGCCGCGACGACCTTCGCGACGCGCGCGTCGATCAGCGCGTTCGCGCACGGCGGCGTGCGGCCGAAGTGGCTGCACGGCTCGAGCGTCACGTACACGGTGGAGCCGGCGACGTCATGGCCGCGCGCACGCGCGTCCTTCAGCGCCTGCACTTCCGCGTGGTCCTGGCCGGCCGGCTGCGTGAAGCCTTCGCCGATCACGTCGCCGTCCTTGACGATCACGCAGCCGACGCGCGGGTTCGGCGCGGTCGTATACATGCCGCGCGCCGCGAGCGTCAGCGCGCGCTGCATGTGGGCGAAATCGGTATCAGAGAACATGCGTGCGGACCCGGGTCAGGCGGCGAGGGCCGCGAATGCGCGGCGTGCGGCCGCGAGCGTCGCGTCGATCACCGCGTCGTCGTGCGTGCTCGACACGAAGCCGGCCTCGTACGCGGACGGCGCGAAGTACACGCCTTCGTCGAGCATCAGGTGGAAGAAGCGGTTGAAGCGCTCGACGTCGCTCTTCGTCACTTCCGCGAAGCTGACCGGCACGCGCTCGGCGAAGTACAGGCCGAACATCGCGCCGATCGAGTCGGCGGCGAACGGCACGCCGGCCGCGCGCGCTTCGGCCGCGAGGCCGTCGGCGAGGCGTTTCGTCTGCGCGGTCAGCGCGTCGTAGAAGCCGGGCGCCTGGATCAGTTGCAGCGTCTTCAGGCCCGCGGCGACCGCGATCGGGTTGCCCGACAGCGTGCCGGCCTGATACACGCCGCCGAGCGGCGCGAGGTGGGCCATGATGTCGCGGCGGCCGCCGAACGCGGCGGCCGGCATCCCGCCGCCGATCACCTTGCCGAGGCAGGTGAGGTCGGCCGCGATCCCGTAGTACGCCTGCGCGCCGCCTAGCGCGACGCGGAAGCCGCACATCACCTCGTCGAAGATCAGCACGGCGCCGTGCTTTGTGCACAGCGCGCGCAGCGCATTCAGGAATTCGGGCGTGCCGCGCACGAGGTTCATGTTGCCCGCGACGGGCTCGACGATCACCGCGGCGATCTCGTCGCCGAACGCGCCGAACGCTTCTTCGAGCGCGGCGACGTTGTTGTATTCGAGGACGGTCGTGTGTTTCGCGATGTCGGCGGGCACGCCGGCCGACGTCGGGTTGCCGAACGTCAGCAGGCCGGAGCCGGCCTTGACCAGCAGGCTGTCCGCGTGGCCGTGATAGCAGCCCTCGAACTTGACGATGCGGCTGCGGCCCGTGAAGCCGCGGGCGAGACGCAGCGCGCTCATCGTGGCCTCGGTGCCGCTCGACACCATCCGCACCTGCTCGATCGACGGCACGAGCTTGCAGATTTCCTCGGCGATCTCGATTTCCGCCTCGGTCGGCGCGCCGAACGAGAAGCCGTCGGCGAGCACGTTCTGCACGGCCGACAGCACTTCCGGATGAACGTGGCCGACGATCATCGGGCCCCACGAGCCGATGTAGTCGATGTACTGCTTGCCGTCGGCATCCCAGAAGTACGGGCCCTGCGCGCGCGAGACGAAACGCGGCGTGCCGCCGACCGAACGGAAGGCGCGCACCGGCGAGTTGACGCCGCCCGGAATGGTCTTCTGGGCGCGTTCGAAGAGGATCTGATTGTTGGACATGTGCGAAACCTGCGAGAGAAGGGCGCGGGGGCCTGTGCACGGGCCGCGGCGCCTGGGCGGAACGATCGTCCGATTGTACCGGAGACGCGCATGACGGGCCCGCCGCACGGTCTGCGGCCTTTCGGCGCGCGGGGGACTGGCCGGCGCGCATGGCCGGCGTCCGATCCGGCCCGTTTATCGCGGCGGCTTGCGCTTGCCGGTCAGTTCGGCCCAGCGCTTCTCCAGCGGCCCTTCGACCATCGGCTTGATCGACGTGCCGGAGGACTGCGCGTCCCAGGTCTGCACCGAGTATGGATGCACGCGCAGCGCGTCGCGCGGGATCACGACGTCCTGGTGGGCGTCGACCAGCCAGTCGTAGACGAAATCGATGCACAGCCGGTAGCCGCGCTTCGTCGCCGGGTCCGGCACTTGGTAGGGCGCGCGCGTCACGTAGCCCGAGCCGAACACGCCCTTCGGCTCCTTCGCGACGCGGTGCAGGAACACGCGATCGCCCGGCAGGATGCCGCGCGCGAAGCCGCAGCCCCACACGTCGTGCACGGCCTCGCCGGCCTTCACGCGCGCGGCGACGTCGGGCAGCTCGGGCCACGGCCATTTCTTGGGGCTCCAGATCAGCAGGAAAGCGGTCATCGGTTCGGTCGTGCGTCGATTGGGTCGGACAAGAGAAGCGGGGAGCCGCAAGCTTAATCGAATCCGCGTGCGGCCTCGTGCCGCCTCGCGCGCCAGCGGCACTGATCGGCCGTACGGCGCCGTCCGGCCGTGCGCGGCGCCCGGCCGCCGGCACGCGAAAAAGTTGCGCGTACAATCATGGGCCTGAGCGCCGTCCGCGGCGCGGCCTCCCGTCTTCACCGCCACGCGCGCCCCGATGCGCGCGGGCCTCCATTCCGGATACCCATGTCCCACGTCGTCCGGCGCCGGCCCGATGCCCGGCTGATCCTGTTGCTTGGCGCGCTCGCCGCTTGCGGGCCGATTGCCACCGACATGTACCTGCCGAGCCTGCCGTCGATCGCCGACGGCTTTTCCGTCAGCCCCGGCGCCGCGCAGCGCACGCTGACGAGCTTCATGGCCGGCTTCTCGATCGGCATGCTGCTGTACGGTCCGATGTCCGATACCTGGGGCCGCCGGCCCGTGCTGCTCGGCGGCATCGCGCTGTTCACGCTCGCGAGCATCGGCTGCTTCGTGTCGAACTCGATCGACATGCTGATCCTCGTGCGGTTCCTGCAGGCGCTCGGCGCAGGCGCGGCGTCGGTGCTGTCGCGTGCGATCGCGCGCGACGCGCACGAGCCGACCGATGCGGCGAAGGTGCTGTCGATGGTTGCGATCGTCACCGCGGTCGGGCCGCTGCTCGCGCCGCTGATCGGTGGGCAGATCCTGCGCTTCTCGGGCTGGCGCGGCGTGTTCGTCGTGCTGGCCGTGTTCGGTGCGGTGTGCGCGACGACCGCGTACCTGCGCGTGCCCGAAACCTGGCCGAAGGAGCGGCGCAAGAGCGCGGCCGTGCTCGCGTCGTTCGCATCGTACGGGCGCATCCTCTCCGATCCGGTCGCGTGGGGGCACATGCTGTGCGGCGGGATGGCGTTCGCGTCGATGTTCTCGTACATCACCGCGACGCCGTTCGTGTACATCGAGTATTTTCACGTGTCGCCGCAGCACTACGGGTTGCTGTTCGGCCTGAACGTCGTCGGGATCATGATCGGCAATTTCGCGAATACGCGACTCGTCGGCCGCATCGGTTCGCTGCGCATCATCGCGGCCGCGTCGCTCGTGAGCTGCATCGCGTCGCTCGCGGTTGCGCTCGTCGCGCTGACCGGGTGGGGCGGGCTGTGGTCGATCGTCGTGTGCCTGTTCTTCGTGGTCGGCGTGGTCGGGATCCTGTCCGCGAACTGCACGACCGACCTGATGCATCGCTATCCGCACAACGCGGGCGCGTCGGCGGCCGTGTTCGGCGCGATGCAGCTCGCGCTCGGCGCGATCGCGAGCGTCGCGATCGGCGCACTCGCGGACGGCACGCCGTTCGCGATGGGCGTGACGATCGGCGTCACCGGCGTGCTGTGTTTCGTCGGCCGCTCCCTCGTGCTGCGCTGGCATGGCCGGCCGGTGAAAGCAGGCGCCTGAGCCGCCGCGGCATGAAAAAACGCCACCGCGCGATGCGTCGGTGGCGTTTTTTTTCGGGCGGACGGAAAGCGGTCGCCGCCGTGCCGTATCGGGCGTCAGTCCCGCGCGACGTCCTTCGCCGCCGGCGACGCGCCGTGGCTCAGCCAGTCGAGCACGTCGGCCGTCTCGTCGTCGCTCGCCCGTGCACGCGCCTGCGCGACGGCCTCCGGCAGCTCGCCGTTGGTCGATGCGCGACGGATCGCGACGCCGACCGCGAGGATGTCGATCATCAGCAGATGCAGGATCCGCGAGATCATCGACAGCTGCGATTCGCGCATTTCGATGTGGTCGGTCTCGAGCGCGACGGTCGCGCGCTTCGCGAGCGGCGTGTTGCTCGACGTGATCGCGATCACCTTCGCGCCGGCCTGCATCGCGACTTCGAGCACGCGCAGCAATTCCGGCGCGCGTCCCGACTTCGACACCGCGACGATCACGTCGCCCTTGCCGAGCAGCGCGGCCGATGCGGCCTGCATGTACAGGTCGCCGTACGCGATCGTCGGAATCCCGAAGCGGAAGAACTTGTAATGCGCGTCCTGCGCGACGATGTTCGAGTTGCCGAGCCCGTAGAACTCGATGCGCCGCGCGCCGTTCAGGATCTCGATCGCGTTCTCGACGTGCTCGAAGTTCAGGTGTTCGCGCAACTGCAGGATCGCGGACACCGTGTTGTCGAGCACCTTCGCGCCGAAGTCGGTGGCCGTGTCGCCGAGATGCACCTGGCTGTGGCTCATCGGAATCGTGCCGGTGAGGCCGGTCGCGAGCTTCAGCTTGAAGTCCGACAGCCCCTGGCAGCCGAGCGAGCGGCAGAAGCGGATCACCGTCGGCTGGCTCACGTCCGCCTTGCGTGCGATGTCGACGATCGGGTCGTTGATGATCGAGCGCGGATGGTTCAGCGCGAGATCGGCGACGCGGCGCTCGGCCGGCGTCAGCGCGTCGCGCATCTGGCGGATCCGCTCGAACACGGCCGACGATGCGCCGCCCGACCGGTTCGACAACTGCTCCGCGAGGATCGCCGACACGCCGAGGAATGCCGGATATTCGGCGGTGATCAGGTAGGTCGGGATGTTCTGGAGATACTGCGCGAAGCGGCCCTTCGCCTCGAAGCGCGCGCGGAACGACGAGCGCGTGAACAGTTCGCCGAGCTTCAGCGCGACGCCGCCGCCGATGTATACGCCGCCGAGCGCGCCGAGCGTCAGCGCGAGGCTGCCGGCGAACGAGCCGAGGATGCCGCAGAAGCATTCGACCGCCTCGAGCGCGAGATCGTCGCCCGCATGCGCGCGCTCGACGATCTCCGCCGTGTCGACGGTCGCGGCCACGCGCTTCTTGTCGCGCGCGGCGAGCGCGCGGTAGATGACCTCGATGCCGGGGCCCGCGCACACGCGTTCGAACGACACGTGCGGAAACTTCTTGCGCGCGTATTGCAGCACGAGATCCTCGCGCTCGTCCTGCGGCGCGAACGATGCGTGACCGCCTTCGCTGCCGAGCGCGATCCAGCGGTCGTCCGCGGGAATCAGGCCGGAGACGCCGAGCCCCGTGCCAGGCCCGAGCAGCCCGATCACGCTGTTCTGGCGGCGCGTGCCGCCGCCGATCTGCACGCGCTGCGCATCGGTCAGGCCCGGCAGCGCCATCGCGAGCGCGGTGAAGTCGTTCACGACGAGCAGCGTGTCGAAGCCGAGCGCGCGGCGCGTGGCCTCGATCGAGAAGCTCCAGTCGTGATTGGTCATCGTGACCTGGTCGCCGTCGACCGGGTTCGCGATCGCGATCGCCGCATGGTTCACGCGGCTGATCTTCACGTCCTTCAGATACTTGCGGATCGCGTCGGTGAGCGTCGGATAGTCGGCGCCGGGGTAGACGCGGATCTGCGTGATCTCGCCGGGGCCGGTTTCCAGCGCGAAACGCGCGTTCGTGCCGCCGACGTCCGCGAGCAGGCGCGGGCCGTCGGCATGCTGGCCCGCGACGACAGCCTTACTTTGCGCACCAGTAGACATCGAGCTTGGTCCCCTTGTCGTTGGCCAGTTGGGAAATCGCGTTCTTCTGCAGCGATGCGGCCGCTGCGTCGAGCACCGCGCGTTTGCGTTCGCCCGCGATCAGCAGGAACAGCCGGTCGACGCGCTTGAGCGCATCGAGCGAGAAGCTCACCCGCGCATGCGGCGCGGCACCGGGATGCACGGCGACGAAGCGCTCGGGCGTCGCGATCGCGTGGTCCCATTCGGGCGCGTCCGCGAAGATCGACGCGGTGTGGCCGTCCTCGCCCATGCCGAGCACGGCGACGGTCGGTACGCGGTAGTCGGCGTTCGCGTTGAGCGCGGCGACGTGCGCGTCGAGCGACACGCGCGTATCGACGAGCGGCAGGAAGCGGGCAGGGGCCGCCGCGTGCTGCAGCAGCGTGTCGCGCACGAGGTGCGCGTTGCTGGCCGCATCGTCCTCCGGCACCCAGCGGTCGTCGACCAGCGTGACGTCGACGCCGGCCCAGTCGAGCGCCGCATGCGACAGCGTTTGCAGGAACGGGCGCGGGCTCGTGCCGCCGGACACCGCGAGCGTCGGGCGCGCGGGGCCGCCGAGCGCGGCGCGCAACGCATCGCCGACGGCGCGCGCGAGCGCTTCGCTTTGCGCTTCCTGGGTGTCGAAAGCGTGAATCTCGATCACATCTCCTCCGGACTGCTTTGTCTGTTCAATTCGTGCGAATCATGGGGCACGTTGCCGCGCGCTTGCGCGCACGACAACGGTTTGCATCAGTTTTCTTCTTCGAGCCAGCAGGTGCCGTGCTGCGCGAGCATCGCGCTCGCCGCGGCCGGCCCCCACGTGCCTGCCGCATACGGCTTCGGCGGCTTCAACGAGCGGGCCCATTCGTTCAGGATCGGCTCGACCCAACGCCACGCGGCTTCCTGCTCGTCGCGACGCACGAACAGCGCGAGGCGGCCGTTGATCACGTCGAGCAGGAGGCGCTGGTACGCCTCCATCTGCCCTTCCTTGAAGAAACGGTCGAATGCGAGGTCGAGGTGCACGCTCGCGAGGTTCATCCCTTCGCCGGGCTGCTTCGCGAGGCAGTACAGGCGAATCGTCTCGTTCGGCTGCAGCCGGATCACGAGGCGGTTCGAGCCGGCGCGCAGCGCGGTCGGCCCGAGGGCCGAGTGCGGCACCGGCCGGAAGTTGACGACGATCTCCGCGACGCGATCGGCGAGACGCTTGCCGGTGCGCAGGAAGAACGGCACGCCGGCCCAGCGCCAGTTCTCGATCTCGACCTTCAGCGCGACGAAGGTTTCGGTCGGGCTGTCCGGCTTCACGCCCGGCTCGGTCGCGTAGGCCGGCACCTGCGCGCCCTTGATCACGCCCGCATGATACTGGCCGCGCACCGCGACCTTGCCGATGTCGCGCGAATCGACGGGTTTCAGCGCGCGCAGCACGCGCAGCTTTTCGTCGCGCACCGAGTCGGAGTCCATCGAGTGCGGCGGCTCCATGGCGACGATCGACAGCAGCTGCAGCAGGTGGTTCTGCACCATGTCGCGCAGCGCGCCCGTATTGTCGTAGAAATCGCCGCGCGCCTCGACGCCGAGCTCCTCGGCGATCGTGATCTGGATGCTCTCGACCCATTCGCGGCGCCACAGCGGCTCGAACAGCGCATTGCCGAAGCGCAGCGCGAGCAGGTTCTGCACCGGCTCCTTCCCGAGGTAGTGGTCGATCCGGTAGATCTGGTCTTCCGCGAAGATCTCGCCGACCGCGTCGTTGATCGCGTTCGACGAGCGCAGGTCGTAGCCGAGCGGCTTCTCGAGCACGATGCGCGCGCCTTCGTTCAGCCCGACCGAGGCGAGCGCCTTGCAGATCGGCACGAACAGCGACGGCCCCGTCGCGAGATAGAACACGCGGATGCCGGGAAGTTGCGCGACCGCGTCGCGCAGCACGACGTAGTCCTCCGCGCGACCGAGGTCGAGCTTCACATATTCGATGCGTTCGAGGAAGGATTTCCACGCGGTGTCGTCGAAGGCCTTGCCGGCCGCCTTCGCCGCGTGCGGCTTCACATGCGTGTCGACCCACTCGAGATAGCCGGCCCGATCCGATTCGTGCCGCGCGACGGCAACGATCCGGCCGCTTTCCGCGAGCATGTTGCCGCGGTGCGCTTCGAACAGCGCGGGCAGGATCTTGCGCATCGACAGGTCGCCGGTGCCGCCGAAAAGTACGAAGGTAAAGCTGGAATCGGTATGCATGTGTCTCCGCCGGTTGGGGGTGCTGGGAAGCGATCCGTAGTGCGATAAAAATATTTTTGACACTGAATTGTAGTTTAACTACAATCCGCCGCAAGGGGTAGCACCTGGGTGAAGAAAAAAAGAAGTGCGGTCGATGAACTGCGCGAGCTTCGCCTTCGGGAACGCCTTGTGCCGAATGTTATCGGACATTGACGGTGCGCATCGTCCGCGCGCCGTCGCCCCCGGGCTCGCGCCGCGGCATCGCGGCGGGCCAGAAACACAAAGAGGAGACACGCCGTTGAATCTCGATTCACGCTTTCTGTAAGAGCCCGGCCGGTCATCGGCCCCGTACGCTGCATGCGTCCCGCGGCTCGATTTCCCCGTCGTTTATCAAGAAGCCGGTTCCCCGTCGGGGAACTTCACGAGTTGATTCAGTCTGGAGGAGATAAGTAATGAAAGTTCGCTCGATCATGGGCGCGCTCTGCGCCGCGGGTCTGATGGCTGGCGCCGTGGCGGCGCAGGCGGCCGAGAACGTAACCGTGCTGCACTGGTGGACCTCGGGCGGCGAGTCGAAGGCCGTCGGCGTGCTGAAGGACGACGTGCAGAAGCAGGGCTACGTGTGGAAGGACTTCGCGGTCGCGGGCGGCGCCGGCGCCGCGGCGATGACCGCGCTGAAGACCAAGGTGATCAGCGGCGACGCACCGTCGGCCGCGCAGATCAAGGGCCCGCTGATCCAGGACTGGGCCGACCAGGGCGTGCTCGTCAACATCGATTCCGCCGCTGGCGACTGGAAGCAGAACCTGCCGCCGGAAATCGACAAGATCATCAAGTACAAGGGCCACACCGTCGCCGCGCCGTTCTCGGTGCACCGCGTGAACTGGCTCTATATCAACAAGGCCGCGCTCGACAAGGTCGGCGCGAAGGTGCCGACCACCTGGCCGGAATTCTTCGCGGTCGCCGACAAGCTGAAGGCCGCGGGCATCCAGCCGGTCGCGATGGGCGGTCAGCCGTGGCAGGACCTGACGCTGTGGGAAGACGTCGTGCTGTCGCAGGGTGCGGCGTTCTACAAGAAGGCGCTGGTCGATCTCGACCAGGCGACGCTGACGTCGCCGCAGATGCTGTCCGTGTTCGACACGGTGCGCAAGATCCAGGGCTACTTCGATACCGGCCGCAACGGCCGCGACTGGAACCTCGCGACCGCGATGGTCATCAACGGCAAGGCCGGCATGCAGTTCATGGGCGACTGGGCGAAGGGCGAGTTCGAGAACGCCGGCAAGAAGGCGGGCAAGGACTACATCTGCGCGGCGGTCCCGGGTACGGCGAATTCGTACACGTTCAACGTCGACTCGTTCGTGTTCTTCCAGCAGAAGGGCCAGAAGGACGCGACGCCGGGCCAGGTCGCACTCGCGAAGACGATCATGACGCCGGGCTTCCAGGAGCAGTTCAGCCTGCTGAAGGGCTCGGTGCCGGTGCGCCTCGGCGTGAAGATGGACAAGTTCGACGACTGCGCGAAGAAGTCGTACGCCGACGAGCAGACCGCGATCAAGTCGGGCGGCTTCGTGCCGTCGCTCGCACACGGGATGGCGCAGGGCGATGCAACGGCCGGCGCGATCACCGACGTCGTGACGAAGTTCATGAACTCGCAGCAGGATTCGAAGAGCGCGGTCGCCGCGCTCGCGAAAGCCGCGAAGGTGAAGTAAAGCGCGACAGGCGCCCGGCCGGAAACGCTTCGTCGGCCGGGCGTTTTTGCAAGTGCAGCAAACGGGCTCGCCCGCGGGCCCGTGCCGTACCTGGCGCCGGCCCGGCCTGCGTCACCCTCGTTCCAGGAGTCGAATCAAGTGGCTGCCCCTCTTAGCGGAAACGGATCCGGCGCTGCCGCCGCACGGCGCACGTCGCCGATGTCGGCCTTCGCCGATCGCTGGATCCCGAAGCTCGTGCTCGCGCCGAGCCTCGCGATCGCCGTGGTGTTCATCTACGGCTTCATTCTGATTACCGGCTATCTGTCGCTGACCAACTCGCGGCTGTTGCCGAACTACGAATTCGACGGCTTCGGCCGTTACACGGACCTGTTCCAGAACGACGTGTGGTGGACCTCCGCCGCGAACCTCGGCTGGTTCGGGATTCCGTTCATCGCGATCTGCGTCGCGCTCGGGCTGTTCCTCGCGATCCTGCTCGACCAGCGGATCCGCAACGAAGGCGCGCTGCGCGCGATCTTCCTGTATCCGATGGCGCTGTCGTTCATCGTCACGGGCACCGCATGGCAGTGGATCCTGAACCCGGGCCTCGGCCTGGAGAAGGTGATGCACGACTGGGGCTGGACGAGCTTCTCGTTCGGCTGGCTCGACGATCCGGACAAGGCGATCTTCTGTATCGTGATCGCCGCCGTGTGGCAGTCGACCGGCTTCGTGATGGCGCTGTTCCTCGCCGGGTTGCGCGGTGTCGACGCCGAGATCTTCAAGGCCGCGCAGGTCGACGGCGCGACGCTGCCGACCATCTACCGCAAGATCGTGATCCCGAGCATGCGCCCCGTGTTCTTCTCGGTGCTGCTGATTCTCTGCCACATCACGATCAAGACCTTCGACCTGGTGGTCGCGTTGACGGCGGGCGGCCCCGGCACGTCGTCGTCGCTGCCGGCCATGTTCATGTACACGTTTTCGTTCAACCGCGGCCAGCTCGGGCTCGGCGCGGCGTCGTCGGTGATGATGCTCGCGACCGTGGTCGCCGTGCTGGTGCCGCTGATGTATATGGAATCGAGGAGCACCCGCAATGCAGCCTAAGATGACGATCAGCCGGGCAGTGATCTATGCGGCGCTGATCCTGTTCGCGCTGTATTTCCTGTTCCCGATCTACGTGATGCTGTCGACGTCCTTCAAGGATCTCGACCAGTTGCGCACCGGCAACCTGCTGACGCCGCCGACGCACTGGACCGTCGATCCGTGGGTGAAGGCGTGGAGCGGCGCGTGTACCGGCGTGCGCTGCGACGGCATGAAGCCGTTCTTCCTGAACTCGCTGCAGATGGTGATCCCGGCCGTGCTGATCTCGTCGCTGATCGGCGCGTTCAACGGCTACGTGCTCACGCACTGGCGCTTTCGCGGCGCGGATGCGCTGTTCACGATGATGCTGGTCGGCTGCTTCATTCCGTTCCAGGTGATCCTGCTGCCGATGGCGCGCCTGCAGGGGATGCTCGGCCTTGCCAACACGATTCCGGGCCTCGTGTTCGTGCACGTCGTGTACGGGATCGCGTTCACGACGATGTTCTTCCGCAACTTCTACGTGAGCGTGCCGGCCGAGCTCGTGAAGGCCGCGCGCATCGACGGCGCGGGCTTCTTCACGATCTTCACGAAGATCCTGCTGCCCGTGTCGCTGCCGATCTTCATGGTGTGCCTGATCTGGCAATTCACGCAGATCTGGAACGACTTCCTATTCGGGATCGTGTTCTCCGGCGTCGACTCGATGCCGATCACGGTCGCGCTGAACAACCTCGTCAACACGTCGACGGGCGTGAAGGAGTACAACGTCGACATGGCCGGCGCGATCATCGCCGCGCTGCCGACGCTGCTCGTCTACGTGGTCGCCGGCCGCTACTTCGTGCGCGGGCTGACGGCGGGCGCGGTGAAGGGGTAAGCGCGGATTCATCCGATACGACGAACCGGCCGCGCACGACGCGCGGCGCATCGAAACGAACCCGACGCGGCGCCGCAGTGCGCCGCGCGAGACGAGACAGAGGATTCACAGCATGGCAAGCCTTTCCATCCGTGACGTGTACAAGACCTACCCGAACGGGGTGCCGGTCCTGAAGGGTGTCGACATCGAGATCGAGGACGGACAGTTCCTGATCCTGGTCGGCGGGTCGGGCTGCGGGAAGTCGACGCTGCTCAACATGATCGCCGGCCTCGAGACCGTGACGAGCGGCGAGATCTGCATCGACGGCAAGGTCGTGAACGACCTGTCGCCGAAGGATCGCGACATCGCGATGGTGTTCCAGTCGTACGCGCTGTATCCGTCGATGACGGTGCGCGAGAACATCTCGTTCGGCCTGAACATCCGCAAGGTGCCGAAGAGCGAGCAGCAGCAGATCGTCGAGCGCGTGTCGGCGATGCTGCAGATCCAGCATCTGCTCGACCGCAAGCCGGGCCAGCTGTCGGGCGGCCAGCGCCAGCGTGTCGCGATGGGCCGTGCGCTCGCGCGCGATCCGTCGCTGTTCCTGTTCGACGAACCGCTGTCGAACCTCGACGCGAAGCTGCGCATCGAGATGCGCGCGGAAATCAAGCTGCTGCATCAGCGCCTCGGCACGACGATCGTCTACGTGACGCACGACCAGATCGAGGCGATGACGCTCGGCGACCGGATCGCGGTGATGAAGGACGGTGTGGTCCAGCAGTTCGGCGCGCCGCAGGAAATCTACGATTCGCCGTCGAATCTGTTCGTCGCGGGCTTCATCGGCGCGCCGCCGATGAACTTCATCAACGGCAAGCTGGTCGAGCAGGGCAGCGGGATCGCGCTCGAGATCGACACGGGCCTCGCGCGTGGCGCGCTGAACCTGCCGTTCGACGCGAAGCGGATGAACGGCCACGTCGGCCGCGAGGTGATCCTCGGCCTGCGCCCGGAGCGCATCACCGACGTGCGCAACGCACACCACGGCGAGACGTCGCAGCTGCAGCCGATCGACGTGCGCGTCGACGTGACGGAGCCGACCGGGCCGGACACGCACGTGTTCGCGCAGGTCAACGGCAAGCGGATCGTGAGCCGCGTGCATCCGGCCGCGAATCCGCAGCCGGGGCAGACGCAGTCGCTGCTGTTCGACGTGTCGAAGGCGGTGCTGTTCGATCCGGCGTCGGAAGAGCGGATCGCGTGAGGCGAACGGATTCGAGGCATCGACGACGCGATCCGGATCGTATTCGATTCGGATGCCCGTCGATCGCCCCGTCTCACGAGATGTTCTTGAATTCAGTGCAGAGGTCATCTTCAGCCCGCCGCATAGTGGCCGGCGGGCGGCAGTCATGGACTGGGCAGTGACAAAAAATACGAACCGATCGCATGCAGTACCGGCATGAACAGAAGGCACGCGAAGACGGTCGGAAAATAAAACCTCGAGCGGCGTATGGTGGAAAAAAGGCCGGCCACTGCGACGATCAGACAAACTGTCGCGAGTGCGCCGAACAGGTCGCTATCTGCGACTATCGAAAATAGCGCAAGCATCTTTGCTCCACGGCTTACCGATTGAATGCAGCGAAATTCCAGCGATACAGTTGGAACTGCTTCAGGAAATCTTTGACTTCGGCGCCAGTTGTCTCGTTTCTGTAGTCCCACCCGTCTTCACTGGGCGTGTAGTGTCCGTTTTCGACCCCCATGCCTGCGTAGTTGGCACTTTGGGGGTCCGCACGGTTCCGGCCGAAGATCCGCATGATCGTCGTGAACGGGCGTACGATTACGCCGCTCGAATTGCCCTGCATGATCGAAATGGACGAAGGTGAAGAACTTGTGACCAATTGGACATGATGTCCGATACCTGCGCGATCATTGGCCTGTACAAGCATATCCCCGGGCAGGAGCGACTCCGGTGTCTGAAGTCGCGAGGTATTTGAATCCGTGCGTTGCATGTCTGGTGCGCCGAAGGTCAACGACACCATATCGGCGAAACCGTACATCGTCGAATCGTATCGCTGGTGCTCGGATTCACCGTAGATTTCCATGTTCCGATAACTTCGTACGCCGGTTGTCAGCTTCAGGGGCAATCCTTGCAATGCGGCAAACTGGATAAGCAGCCGCAACGCGAAATCTTCACACGTAAATTGATTCACGCGCGCGCTGCCGTTGCGATCCCAGTACATTTCCGTTTGGAGTTGCCTCGCCAGTTGCGGGGCGGCAAGGTGGTATTCGTCGATGTCAGCGTCGGTCCATTTACGAACTGTTTTCCAGAATGTCTTGAATCGGGCAGTGACAGGTTTCGGTGACGTATCGCTCGTTGGCGTGGTTTTTCGCGTCGCGATCCGTTTGTACCGATTGCCTTCAGGAGAAACGTGGATGTGTTCCGGCATGGCTATTCCGCGAGATAGATCGTGATGTTTTCGGCATGCGACGCGGACGTGAGCATGTGAGTTTGTCCATATGCGTCCGTTCGGCCGTATTCGAATGCTCCCGTGTCGCGCTGTAACGCATAAGCGACGTTGCTTAGCGGATTGCCAGCAGCGTCCCGAAAGACGAAGCGGTCGTCAAAGGTGGAGGATGCAATTGCCGTAACCGCCTGCGTTGCGGCGAGCCCAGATTCCGATCCGGTATCGCAATCCCGAGTGTCAATTTTCCATTTGCGTCCATATCGGGAAATGATGCGAGGAGAGCGATCGCAGCGACATCGGACCCAATCGCCGCTCAAGGCTTGAACTCTCCCTGCGGAAGTGAAGTCACGCATTCGCTTCTTGTTCGGGGCGCCGGGCGCTGCTTCAATCGTTCCGAAGCTTTCACAACTGCTGCACCACGCGCGTTGTCCGACGAATGTGATTTTCCGACGCTTGCCGTCTTCTCCCACGATCGTTCCACATTTACCTCCGTCCAGTACGTAGCCGCCGCTGTCCAGCGGATCGTCTTCAACTACCGCAAAAAAAATGGTCATGCCGTGTCACTCGTTTGCACTTGTCGAGCAGAACGTAGCATGGAGTACTGAGTATTGAAATGGGAATGCAAAAAACTGTGTCTGATAAATCGCTCGGTTTCGAATCAATGGCGTGCAACAACAAGGAGGTGTTCCAACCATCCCTTGTGTTTCAAGCGATGCTTGAATTCAGTGCGGCAACCGCACGTCGAACTTGAACGTCGCGAGCCGCGCGACGAGGATGAAGCCGGTCGCGAGCAGCACGCTGTACACCGAATCGAACTGAAGCCACGCGAGCAGCAGGTAGAACCAGCAGCCGATGAACGCGCAGGTCGCGTACGGCCGCGAATCGCGCAGGATCAGCGGGATGTCGTTGCACAACACGTCGCGGATGATCCCGCCCACCACGCCCGTGATCACGCCCATCATCACCGCGATGAAGCGCGGCATCTCGGCATCGAGCGCGATCGCGGTGCCGGAGATGCTGAAGATGCCGAGCCCGATCGCGTCGGCCACCAGCAGCAGCCGCTCGGCCGACAGCCGCGACAGCATCCGCAGCACGAACGGCGCGAACAGCGCGAGCACGAAGATCGCGATCACGTAGTCGTCGTGCACGACCCAGTAGAACGGCCGGCGCTCGAGCAGGATGTCGCGCAGCGTGCCGCCGCCGAACGCGGTGGCGAGCGCGACGACGAACGTGCCGACCGAGTCGAGCCGGTTCTTGCGTGCCTCGATGAAACCCGAGATCGCGAACGCCAGCGTCGCGATCGCTTCCAGTACCGCGATCGCGAGCGTCAGCCTAGGATGCGGCACGCGGCCCCCGATCGGCGGGCGCCGCGAGCGGCTGCAGCAGCACGAGCACCGCGCCCGCGCCGCCGTCGTGGCTGCGCGCCTCGCAGAACGCGATCACTTCCTCCTTCTGCACGAGCCACGCGCGCACCTTGCCCTTCAGCACGGGTTCCTTGCCGATCGAGCCGAGCCCCTTGCCGTGAATCACGCGCAGGCACCGCAGTCCCTTCTTGCCGGCCTCGCGGATGAATTCCGCGAGCGCGTCGCGCGCTTCGTCGCGCCGCATCCCGTGCAGGTCGAGCTGCGCCTGCACGATCCATGCGCCGCTCCTCAGCTTGCGCACGACGTCGCGGCTGATGCCGGGGCGGTGGTAGTACAGCGATTCGTCGCTGTCGAGCAGCGTCTCGGGATCGAATTCGTCGGACAGCGTCGCATTCAGCACGTCTTCCTCGTCGCGCCGAGTCTGCTTCGGCACCGGGTCGGGCGGCGTGCGGCCGGACTTCGCGCGCGGCGGCGCGTTCAGCGGCTGGATCGCGCCGATTTCGTTGCGGAACAGGTTCGCGTCGGCCTCGGCCTGCCGGGCGGCCTTCGCGGTTTCGACGCGGGTGCGCTCGCGGCGGTCGGCTTCGCCTTGCAGCGACTTGCGCAACGCGCCGAGGCCGGCCAGACCCTGGCCGCGCAGCGTGGCTGCGTCGGGCGCGGGCGGCGGCGCGGCGGGCGCGGGGTTCGACGGACGGGCGGCGATCTGCCGCTTCGCGGGATCGCTCGGATGGGGCTGGTTCTTTGCCATGATTCGGTAACCGGGCAGGCGCGTTCGGACGCGCGGGCACAAAAAAGCCGCTGCACGGCGGCAGCGGCTTTCCGGTCGAGCCCGCTTCGCGGCAGCGGACGCCATTGTAGCGCCCGGCGCGCGAAGGCCTGACGCTTACTTCTTGTCGTGCAGGCTTTCGAGGTAGCGCTGCGCGTCGAGCGCGGCCATGCAGCCCGTGCCGGCGCTCGTGATCGCCTGGCGATACACGTTGTCCTGCACATCGCCGGCGGCGAACACGCCCGGCACGCTGGTCGACGTCGCATTGCCTTGCAGGCCGCTCTTCGTCAGGATGTAGCCGTCCTTCATCTCGAGCTGGCCCTGGAACAGGTCGGTATTCGGCTTGTGGCCGATCGCGACGAACACGCCCTGCACGCTGAGGTCCTGCTTCTCGCCGGTCTTCACGTTCTTGATGCGCAGGCCCGTGACGCCCGATTCCTCGCCCGTCACCTCGTCGAGCACGTGATCCCACTTGATGTCGACGACGCCTTCCTTTTCCTTCTCCAGCAGACGGTCGATCAGGATCGGCTCGGCGCGGAACTTGTCGCGGCGGTGGATCACCGTGACCTTCTTCGCGATGCCCGTCAGGTAGAGCGCTTCCTCGACGGCCGTGTTGCCGCCGCCGATCACCGCGACTTCCTGGTTGCGATAGAAGAAGCCGTCGCAGGTCGCGCAGGCCGACACGCCCTTGCCCATGAATGCTTCCTCGGAAGCCAGGCCGAGATACTGCGCGGATGCGCCGGTCGCGATGATCAGCGAGTCGCACGTGTATTCGCCGGAGTCGCCGATCAGCCGGATCGGCTTTTCGTGCAGTTTCGCGGTGTGGATGTGATCGAATACGATTTCGGTGTTGAAACGCTCGGCGTGCTCCTGGAAGCGCGCCATCAGTTCCGGGCCTTGCACGCCCTTCGCGTCCGCCGGCCAGTTTTCGACGTCGGTCGTGGTCATCAGCTGGCCGCCCTGCGCGATGCCGGTGATCAGCACCGGGGACAGGTTGGCGCGTGCCGCGTAGACGGCAGCCGTGTAGCCGGCGGGGCCGGAACCGAGAATCAGGACTTTGGCGTGTTTGGGCGTGGACATGTGCGAATCCGTAAAAGGCGGCCGCGGCGGGCGGGGTAGGCCCGCCGTACGATCCGGGTTGACCGGGATGCCGTCATAGATGGGTATCAGACGCGCATTATAAAGGCCCCGTTGCTGCGCTGCCGAACGAGAGTTTCAATCGTGGCGATAGCATTGCCCGGCGGTCGCTTCGGCGCCCGGCCCTCTTATGTAACCGTCATTTACACTTGACGCCCCGATGCAGCGTTTACAATAAGCGCGATCGAACGACAGGCGGGCGCGCGGCCCGTCCTCTTTATACGGATTCATGGCAAAAGCTCCTTATTCCGCCCAGGCACAGGCGTTGCCGCACCGGATGTCGAAGCTCCTCACGGAGATCCGCTGGATTCTCCAGGTCGCGCTCTGCGCTTTTCTGGTGATGGCCCTGTTGAGCTACAGCCGGCGCGATCCGAGCTGGACGCACGCCGCGCAGGTGGACCACATCTCGAACTGGGCCGGTCGCGTCGGCGCATGGACGGCCGACATCATCCTGCTGCTGTTCGGCCTGTCGGCCTACTGGCTGATCGTGCCGCTCGGGCGGCGCATCGCGGTCAACTACCGGCGCATCACGCGTCACGAGGCGGTCGCCGACGAACCGGAGCGGCCGATCGGCTGGCTCACCGAGATCTTCGCGTTCGTGCTCGTCGTGCTGGCGTGCGACGGCATCGAGGCGCTGCGGATGTGGTCGCTGAAGGTGCAGCTGCCGCGCGCGCCGGGCGGCGTGATCGGCGAGGCCGTCGCGGGTGCGATGTCGCATGCGTTCGGCTTCACCGGCGGCACGCTGCTGCTCCTGATCCTGCTCGCGATCGGCCTGTCGCTGTATTTCCGCTTCTCGTGGCTGTCGGTCGCCGAGCGCGTCGGCGGCGCGATCCTGTCCGCCGTCAACGTCGCGAAGCTGCGCCGCGAGGCCGAACGCGACCGCAAGCTCGGCGAGGCCGCGGCCGTGCGCCGCGAAGGGAAGGTCGAAGAGGAGCGCGTGCGTATCGAGGATCACGAGCCCGTGACGATCGTGCCGCCGGTCGTCACGCCGGCGAAGTCCGAGCGCGTCGAGCGCGAGCGCCAGGTGCCGCTGTTCACCGACCTGCCGGGCGATTCGACGCTGCCGCCGGTGTCGCTGCTTGATCCCGCGCCGAAGACGCAGGAAGCGATTTCGGCCGATACGCTCGAATTCACGTCGCGCCTGATCGAGAAGAAGCTGAAGGACTTCGGTGTCGAGGCGAGCGTCGTCGCCGCGTATCCGGGCCCGGTCGTCACGCGCTACGAGATCGAGCCGGCCACCGGCGTGAAGGGCAGCCAGATCGTCAATCTCGCGAAGGATCTCGCGCGTTCGCTGTCGCTCGTGTCGATCCGCGTGGTCGAGACGATCCCGGGCAAGAACTACATGGCGCTCGAGCTGCCGAACCAGCGCCGCCAGACGGTCCACCTGTCCGAGATCATCGGCTCGGAAGTCTATGCGGCCGCGTCGTCGGCGCTGACGCTGAGCCTCGGCAAGGACATCGGCGGCAAGCCGGTGTGCGCGGATCTTGCGAAGATGCCGCACTTGCTGGTCGCCGGCACGACGGGTTCGGGCAAGTCGGTCGGGATCAACGCGATGATCCTGTCGCTGCTCTACAAGGCCACCGCGGAGCAGGTGCGTCTGATCCTGATCGATCCGAAGATGCTCGAAATGAGCGTCTACGAAGGCATTCCGCACCTGCTGTGCCCGGTCGTCACCGACATGCGCCAGGCCGGCCATGCGCTGAACTGGACCGTCGCGGAGATGGAGCGCCGCTACAAGCTGATGAGCAAGCTCGGCGTGCGCAACCTGGCGGGCTACAACAACAAGATCGACGAAGCGGCGAAGCGCGAGGAAAAGATCCCGAATCCGTTCAGCCTGACGCCGGACGATCCCGAACCGCTCGGCCGCCTGCCGAACATCGTCGTCGTGATCGACGAGCTGGCCGACTTGATGATGGTCGTCGGCAAGAAGGTCGAGGAGCTGATCGCGCGGATCGCGCAGAAGGCGCGCGCGGCCGGCATCCACCTGATCCTCGCGACGCAGCGTCCGTCCGTCGACGTGATCACCGGCCTGATCAAGGCGAACGTGCCGACGCGGATCGCGTTCCAGGTGTCGTCGAAGATCGACTCGCGCACGATTCTCGACCAGATGGGCGCCGAATCGCTGCTCGGGATGGGCGACATGCTGTACCTGCCGCCGGGCACCGGGCTGCCGGTGCGCGTGCACGGCGCGTTCGTCGCCGACGACGAAGTGCATCGCGTCGTCGACAAGCTCAAGGAGCAGGGCGAGCCGAACTACGTCGAAGGGCTGCTCGAGGGCGGCACCGTCGACGGCGACGAGGGTTCGGCCGGCGCGGGAACCGGCGAAGGCGGCGGCGAGTCTGATCCGTTGTACGACCAGGCGGTCGAGATCGTCATCAAGAACCGCCGCGCGTCGATTTCGCTCGTGCAGCGCCATTTGCGGATCGGCTACAACCGCGCGGCGCGGCTGCTCGAACAGATGGAACAGTCGGGGCTCGTGTCGGCGATGTCGTCGAGCGGCAACCGCGAAATTCTTGTGCCGGCGCGCGACGCGGAATGAGTCCGCGGCGCCCGCAGCGCCGGCCACCCAGGGAGAAAACCGCAACATGCAGCAACTTTCGTTCGTCCCTTCCCTTCGTTCGACGCGGCGCTGGCTCGGCGCGGCGTTCGCCGGCGCATCGCTGATGCTCGCGGCGACGCACGCGTTCGCGGGCGGCACCGAGCAACTGAAGGCCTTCGTGTCGCAGGTGCGATCGGCGAAGGGCGATTTCACGCAGCAGATCGTCAAGGCGCCGGCCAAGGGCGCGAGCGCCGCACAGGCCGCGCCGAAGCCGAACGACAACTCGAGCGGCACGTTTGTGTTCTCGCGTCCGGGCAAGTTCATCTGGACGTACCAGAAGCCGTACCAGCAGGTGCTGCAGGCCGACGGCGACAAGCTCTACGTGTACGACCGCGACCTGAACCAGGTCACCGAGCGCAAGCTGAACGGCGCGTTGGGCGCGAGCCCGGCCGCGATCCTGTTCGGCAGCAACGATCTCGACAAGAACTACACGCTGCGCGACGCCGGCGAGAAGGGCGGCATCGAGTGGCTGGAGATGCTGCCGAAGGCGCAGGACACGCAGTTCCAGCGGATCGGCATCGGTTTCCGCAACGGCACGCTCGCCGCGATGGAACTGCACGACGTGTTCGGCAACGTCACGCTGCTCACTTTCACGAACATCCAGACGAACCCGCCGCTGAAGAGCGATGCGTTCAAGTTCGTCGTGCCGAAGGGCGCGGACGTGATCAACGGCTGATCGGCACCGCACCATTTTCCCGACACGGGCCTGCCGGCGACGGCAGGCCCGTGTTGTTTTGGGGCGCGGGCACTGGGCGCGGGCACCGGGCGCGGGCACCGGCCCGGCGGCGCCGTCGTGCGGCTGTCATAATGTCGGGTCCGGCGGCCCGTTCGGCCGCCATCGTTTGATCTGGAGCGAGGGTTCATGTCCGACCTGTTTCAAGTCGAGCCGCGCCGGCCGCTCGCCGAGGCGCTGCGGCCGAAGACGCTCGCCGAGGTGATCGGCCAGACGCATCTGCTGGGAGAAGGCAAGCCGCTGCGGCTCGCGTTCGAATCCGGCAAGCCGCATTCGATGATCCTGTGGGGGCCGCCCGGCGTCGGCAAGACGACGCTCGCGCGCCTTACCGCGCTCGCGTTCGACTGCGAGTTCATCGCGCTGTCCGCGGTGCTCGGCGGCGTGAAGGACATCCGCGAGTCGATGGAGCAGGCGAAGGACACGCTGAACCGCACCGGCCGCCACACGATCCTGTTCGTCGACGAAATCCACCGTTTCAACAAGGGGCAGCAGGACGCGCTGCTGCCGTTCGTCGAGTCGGGGCTCGTGACCTTCATCGGAGCGACGACCGAGAACCCGAGCTTCGAAGTCAACTCGGCGCTGCTGTCGCGGGCGCAGGTGTACGTGCTGCAGTCGCTGAACGACGACGAGATGCGCCAGCTCCTCAAGCGCGCGCAGGAAATCGCGCTCGACGGCCTCGCGTTCGACGACAAGGCGATCGATACGCTGATCGGTTATGCCGACGGCGACGCGCGGCGCTTCCTGAACCTGCTCGAGCAGGCGCAGACGGCCGCATCGTCCGCCAGGGTCACGACCATCGATGCCGATTTCGTCAGCAGCGCGATGACGCTGAACGCGCGGCGCTTCGACAAGGGCGGCGACAACTTCTACGACCAGATCTCGGCGCTGCACAAGTCGGTGCGCGGTTCGAGCCCGGACGGCGCGCTGTACTGGTTCTGCCGGATGATCGACGGCGGCGCGGATCCGAAATATCTCGCGCGCCGGATCGTGCGGATGGCGTGGGAAGACATCGGCCTGGCCGACCCGCGCGCGCTGCAGGTGGCGAACGACGCGGCCGAGACCTACGAGCGGCTCGGCTCGCCGGAAGGCGAGCTGGCGCTCGGGCAGGCGGTGATCTATCTCGCGTGCGCGGCGAAGAGCAACGCGGGCTACAACGCGTTCAACCAGGCGATGGCGTTCGTGAAGCAGGACAAGTCGCGCGAGGTCCCCGTGCATCTGCGCAATGCGCCGACCAAGCTGATGAAGGAACTCGGCTACGGTCACGCGTATCGCTACGCGCACGACGAGCCGAATGCCTACGCGGCCGGCGAGTCGTACCTGCCGGAGGGGATGCGCGAGCCGCGCTGGTACAAGCCGGTGCCGCGCGGGCTCGAATCGAAGATCGCCGACAAGCTCGCGTGGCTGCGCGAACTCGACCGCGAGGCCGGCAAGAAGGACTGACCGGCCGCGCGCGGCTTGGATCGGATCAGCGCTTGCGGGGCCCTGACCGGCGCTGCTGTCCCACGCCGAGCAGCGGCGCCGCGCGACGCGTTTCGCCGGCGGCCGACGCGCAGCCGGGATTGCGATATTCCCACGCCCGTCACGCGTTTGCGGCACTGTCCATCCGGCCAATGCCGTGGCGGCCCCGCGGTGCGTTAGAATTCCCGTCTTACACAACGATTTTCCAAGTCCTCCCATGCTCGACATCCAGTTGCTGCGCAAAGACCTCGACGGCGTCGCGAAGCGCCTCGCCGATCGCGGCTACACCCTCGACGTCGCCGCGTTCTCCGCACTCGAAGCGGAACGCCGTGCGATCCAGACCCGTACCGAAGAGCTCCAGGCACGCCGCAACAGCCTGTCGAAGCAGATCGGCGCGATGAAGGGGAAGGGCGAGGACACGTCGGCCGTCATGGCCGAAGTCGGCGGGATCGGCGACGAGATGAAGGCGTCGGAGGCCAAGCTCGGCGAGATCCAGACGCGCCTGTCCGACCTGATGCTGGGCATGCCGAACATCGCGCACGAAAGCGTGCCGGTCGGCAAGGACGAGGCCGACAACGTCGAGGTGCGCCGCTGGGGCACGCCGCGCGAGTTCGACTTCGCGGTGAAGGATCACGTCGACGTCGGCACGCCGCTCGGCCTCGATTTCGAAACCGGCGCGAAGCTCGCCGGTGCGCGCTTCACGATGCTGCGCGGCTCGATCGCACGCCTGCACCGCGCGCTCGCCCAGTTCATGATCGACACGCACACGCTGCAGCATGGCTACAGCGAGACGTACACGCCGTACATCGTGAACCCCGAAATCCTTTACGGCACCGGCCAGCTGCCGAAGTTCGCCGACGACATGTTCCGCGTCGAGAAGGGCGGCGCCGAAAACACGATCACGCAGTACCTGATCTCCACGTCCGAGATTTCGCTGACGAACACCGTGCGCGAATCGATCGTCGAAGGCGCCGCGCTGCCGATCAAGCTGACCGCGCATTCGCCGTGCTTCCGTTCGGAAGCCGGTTCGTACGGCCGCGACACGCGCGGCATGATCCGCCAGCACCAGTTCGACAAGGTCGAGATGGTGCAGGTCGTCGCGCCGGACGCTTCGTACGCGGCACTCGACGAGATGGTCGGCCACGCGGAAGCGATCCTGCAGAAGCTCGGCCTGCCGTACCGCGTGATCACGCTTTGCACGGGCGACATGGGCTTTTCGGCCGCGAAGACGTTCGACCTCGAAGTGTGGCTGCCCGCGCAGAACACCTATCGCGAGATCTCGAGCTGCTCGAACACCGAGGCATTCCAGGCGCGCCGCATGCAGGCACGTTTCCGCAACGCGCAGGGCAAGCCGGAACTCGTGCATACGCTGAACGGTTCCGGCCTCGCGGTCGGCCGCACGCTCGTGGCCGTGCTGGAGAACTACCAGAATGCCGACGGTTCGGTCACGGTGCCGGAGGCACTGCGTCCGTACATGGGCGGCATGGAGCGAATCGAAGCGCCTGCGCAGGCGTCGTGAGATTGCTCCGCGATCGGTCTTCGAAGGCCCCGCAAAAAAATTTGCAAAAAGGGCTTGTGAGATTCAAAGAGATCGTTCTATAATCTTTTCTTTCCCGGACACGACCAACCGGGAAATGAAGCAGCAAGGAAGGAGAGGTGGCAGAGTGGTCGAATGTACCTGACTCGAAATCAGGCGTACGGTTTCCCCGTACCGTGGGTTCGAATCCCACCCTCTCCGCCAAAATACGAAGCCCCGTGATCCGGAAGGATCACGGGGTTTTTCGTTTGGGTCGCGCGTGAGTGAACGCTGCGTCGATGGCGGTGTACGATAGCGCCCAGGCGTTGGGGCCCGTCACACGAACGACAAAAAGCCACGATGAGTGCGAGCACGCGAATCTGGGGGATGCTGACCGGCGCGGTATTGCTGACGGCGCTTGCCGCCGGCATGTGTGTCATGCACGCGGATTGGGTCGTGAATCCTGGCAGCGTCGTCGAGTTCGCGCGGCACGTCGCGCTCGGCTTTGCTGCAAGCGCGTTCCTTGCCGTGCTGTCTCGCGTGCGCCGCTATCGCGACATCGCGCGAACGCTGCGCTGTCGCGAATTCGCATTCGCGCTACTGAGCGTGGCGCTGCTCGCAACGCTCGGCGCGGCCGTCGCCGTGCTCGATTATCTTTGCGTGGCGATCGCCCCGCCGTCGATCGAAAGCCATCTCGTTCGCTTCGATGCGATGCTCGGTTTCCATTGGCCGGACCTGTACCGAAGGGTGACGGCGCAAGCCGGCCTGCACCGTGTGCTCGACCTCGCGTATCGCAGCGGCATGCCGCAACTGTTTGCGGTGCCGTTCATCCTCGCGGCGGTCCGTCGCGTCGACGATCTCGCCGAGTTCGTCGCGCAGTTCATGTTCGCGGTGATCGTGGTCGTGCTCGTCTCCACGCCGTTCCCCGCCGCCAGCGCATTCGTCCATTTCGGCATCACCGACCCGGGCACCGCATCGACGGTGACGCACTACGGCCTGTTGCGCAGCGGGCAGCTCCGTCAACTGAATCTGGCCGACGCGCAGGGGCTCGTGTCGTTGCCGTCGTTTCACGTGATGCTGGCGCTGCTGTTCGCGTATGCGGTGCGGCATGTCCGCTACGTGTTTCCGGCTGCGATCGTGCTGAATGCGGTGATGATCGCGTCGACGCCGACGCAGGGCGGCCACTATCTCGCCGACGTGATCGCCGGGATCGTGTGCGGCGCGCTGTCGATCGCCGCGGTACGTCGCTGGATGGGCGGTCGACGCGCGATCGAGGCGGCCGGACCGCACGCGGCAAGCCCGACCTGATCGCGCGACGCCAGAGTCGCAATCTCCCCTTGCGTGCCGGCGGGCCCGGTTCCTCGCCGTCGCCGAATCGCCGTCCTCCTCGCGGCAGCTCCGGCGGAATCCCGCTGCCGATGTCCTGCTTCAGCCTTGGTTTCGCGCGCCGTTAACAATGGGCGACGGCACGCGCCTTTTGCGTCGTCGCCGTTTCCCGTCGATAAGGTCCCATGAAGCTGAGCTACAAGATTCCCCTCGCATTCGCCATCGCGCTGCTGCTGATGTTCTGCGGCGCCCTGTACGGCATCCGCATCCTCAATCGCTCGATCGATACGTTCGCGAACGACGTGCAGACCCGGGTCGCCGACGAGCGGCTCGTGTCGGCGACGCTCGTGCAGTTCAAGCTGCAGGTCCAGGAATGGAAGGACACGCTGCTGCGCGGCAAGCAGCCCGACAAGCTCGACAAGTACTGGCAGGCATTCCAGACGCGCGAGCGCACGGTCGATACGCTCGCCGCGCAGCTCGTGAGCCAGTTGCCGCCCGGCGAGAGCCGTACGCTCGTCGAGCAGTTCTTGCGCGCGCATGCCGCGATGGGTGACGGCTATCGGCGCGGGTTCGACGCATTCAAGGCCGCTGGCTTCGAGCCGACGGCCGGAGATGCGGCCGTCGCGGGCGTCGACCGTGCACCCGCCGCGCTGCTCGAGCGCGCGGCGAAGGCGATTGCCGACGAGAGCGCCGCCGTGTCGGCGCAAGCGAGCCGCGATGCGAGCCACGCCACCGCGGCGAGCGTCGTGCTGATGCTGATCGTGCTCGGCATCGCGATGATCGGTGCGTTCCTGTTCAGCCGCGCGATCCTGCGGCCGCTCGATCGCGCCGTGGCCTGTGCGCAGGCGGTAGCGGGCGGCGACCTGACGCGCGATGTCGACGCGGCAGGTCGTGACGAAATCGCCGATCTGCTGCGGGCGTTGCGGACGATGCAGGCAAGCCTGTCGGGCGTCGTGCTCGAGGTACGGACGCATGCCGAAGCCGTCGCGACCGCGAGCGCGCAGATCGCGGCGGGCAATCATGACCTGTCGTCGCGCACCGAGGCGCAGGCTGCGTCGCTCGAGGAAACCGCCGCCAGCATGACCGAGCTGACGGGTATCGTGCGTCAGTCGGCCGAGCACGCGCAGCACGCGGCGCAGCTGGCGCGCGACGCGTCGGACATCGCGTCCGCGGGCGGCGGCGTGATGACCGACGCCGTCGACACGATGGGCGGGATCGCCGCCAGCGCGGCGAAGGTCGGCGAGATCATCGCGGTCATCGACGGCATCGCGTTCCAGACCAACATCCTCGCGCTGAACGCGGCCGTCGAGGCAGCGCGCGCGGGGGAGCAGGGGCGTGGCTTCGCGGTCGTCGCGTCGGAGGTGCGCACGCTCGCGCAGCGCAGCGCGGCCGCCGCGAAGGAGATCAAGGCGCTGATCGAGCAATCGACGCGGCGGGTCGACGAGGGCGCCGTGCTGATCGCGCGCGCGGGCGAATCGATCCACGAGATCGTCGGCGCGGTGCAGCGGGTCACGTCGATCGTCGGCGAGATTTCGTCCGCATCGCAGGAGCAGAGCGGCGGGATCCAGCAGGTGAACGTCGCGGTCACGCAGATGGACGAGGCGACGCAGCGCAACGCGGCGCTGGTCGAACAGGCGTCGGCCGCGACGCAGGCGCTGGCCGAGCAGGCGAGCGCGCTGCGGCACGCGGTCGCCGTGTTCAGGCTGCCGCAGGCCGCGTGACGATATCGCAGATCGCGACCACACCGTCGAGCATCACGCCGCGGCCGAATACTGCGCGAGCACGCGCGCGCGGATCGACGGCTTGATGTTGGACTGCGCCATGTCGCGGCCGTAATGCGCGACGACACGCGGATTCATTACGCGATACCAGAGCGGCGGCACATACGCGAACAGGATCATCGTCGCGTAGCCGGCCGGCAGTTGCGGCGAGTCGTCGAAGTGGCGCAGCGCCTGGTACGAGCGCGTCGGGTTCGCGTGATGGTCGGCGTGCCGCTGCAACTGATACAGGAACAGGTTGGTGACGACGTGATTGCTGTTCCACGAATGCTGCGGCGTGCAGCGTTCGTAGCGGCCGCTCGGCAGCTTGCGGCGGCCGAGCCCGTAGTGTTCGACGTAGTTGACGACTTCGAGCAGCGACGCACCGTACACGGCCTGGATCACGAGGAACGGAATCACGATCTTGCCGGCCATCGCGATCGCGATGCCCCACACGACGACGGTCATCGCCCACGCATGCAGCACCTCGTTGCGCCAGGTCCACGGCGAATGCCCGAGGCGCTCGAGGCGCGCCGTCTCGAGCCGCCAGGCCGAGCGGATGCTGCCGGTCACGGTGCGCGGCAGGAATGCCCAGAACGATTCGCCGTAGCGCGCGCTCGCCGGATCCTCGGCCGTCGCGACGCGCACGTGATGGCCGCGATTGTGCTCGACGAAGAAATGCCCGTACGCGACCGGCGCGAGCGTGACTTTCGCGAGCCAGCGCTCGAAGCGGCTGGTCTTGTGCCCGAGTTCGTGCGCGGTGTTGATCGAGATGCCCGTCGCGGCGCCGAGCGACAGCGCGAAGCCGACGTAGTCGTACCACGCGAGCGCATGCGTGCCGACGATCCACACGCACATGAAGAACGCGATGTATTCGACCAGCGTCGCGAGATAGACGATGTAGCGGTAGTAGCGCTCGCGTTCGAGGTGCGGGACGGCGGCTTCGGGCGGATTGTCGCGATCGTCGCCGATCAGCGTATCGAGGACCGGGATCACGCCGAACGCGAACAGCGGGCCGAACCACCAGAACACGTGAAGGCCCGTCGACAGTGCGAGCTGGGCCGAGAGGATCGGCAGCGTGATCGTCACCGCGCCGAGCAGCCATAGATAACGTTTGCCATCCGACCAGCCCGAGGCCGATGCGTCGGTCATTGCCATTGTCTCCCTCCTTGTTTTGGCCGGCTCCCGCGTGTGCGGGCGCGGCGGCCGGGTGACGCGTTCGTCGTCGTTCGAATCGTCGCGGATCCGCGGCACGACGCGCGGCACGGATCGTTGGTCCGGTTGTGCCATTTATACGACCGTCGCGCACGCTTTCCAAACCCTCGCGTTAGGCGTGCGACTCCAAACGGCGGACCGTCCATGACATCGGTCGGGAAGGGCCGGCATGGGGTGATTGAAACAGGCGGGCGCGGGCCGATTCCCTTGCGCGGCCTGCGTTCTTGTCAGATGAATGCTCGGCGCGACGCACGCGTGCATTCGGCGGCGAAGTTCGCAACGAATGTTGCGGCGCAGCAGGCGCGGCGCGAAGGCGCCCGGCGGCGCGGTTCGTCTGGATACATATGTAACGAACCATTACGGCCTCGACGACGAAATGCAGGACCCTCGCCGCATGAGCGCCATGCATGACAAGGCGAGCGAGGCGACGCCTCCGGTCTCGCAGTGCGGGCCGTATGCGTCGCCGCACGTCGACGCATCGATGCTGCACCTGCACACCGGCGTGTGCGCGACATCGATTGCCTTTCGATCGGCGCTGCCATTTGAAAATTACGATTTGACTCATGCCCCGCTTTCGGTTGAAGCTAATAGCTTGCTGTCCGAAGGGGGCTGTGCCTGCATGAGTTCGACCTTGACCGTTCGTCGTATCGCTGCCGACCAAGGCCGCGTGTATCGCGAACTCCGCGCCGCATCGCTGCGCGAGCCCTACGCGCCCGGGGAAGCGCCGGAGGCCGAATTGCTGAACGTCGATTCCGACGCGGCGGCGGCCGTCGCCGCGCTGCGTGCCGCGTCCGACGAGTCGACGACTTTCCTGCTGTATACCGAAGGCCATCCGGCCGGCATGATCGGCGCGTATTTCGACAATACGCCCGAGCGGCGCGCGTTCGTCAGCGAGCTGTGGGTCGCGCACGCGGTTCGCCACCTGCGCGGCGGCGTGCTGTTGCTCGAAACGGCCACTGCGTGGCTGGCCGAACGCGGTGCGCAGGACGTCTACGCATGGATCGCCGATGCGAACCGCAACGCGATCCGTTTCTACGAACGCGCGGGTTTCGGCAACACGGGCGAGCATGCGCCGATCGCGCGGATGCCCGGCGCGATGAAGTCGTTGTTCGTGTCGCACGTCAACACGCCCTGACGCATGAATGCGCGGGCCGCACGGTGCGATGAATACCCGGCCGCCCGTCCGATTGCCCGCCTGCCGGTTGCGCGTTCGCCGCGACCGTCGCCACCCGGTTCCCCAAAAATAATGGCCGCGCGCGTGGACGCCTGTAAAATACGCAAAAATTTTTTGCAGAGTGTCCATGTCGCTTAAAAAATCGCCATTCTTCGAGCTGCGCAGCGGATCGGTCGATACGTTGCTGTTCACCGTGAAGACGACCGATCTCGATGCGTTGCGTACCGAACTGGTCAAGCGCTTCGAAGCGACTCCCGAGTTTTTTGCCGATGATGTCGTCGCGATCGACGTCCGCCGCCTCGCGGACGGCGAACGCGTCGCGCTTGCCGACATCCGCCAGATGCTGAACGATGTGCGGATGCGCCCGGTGGGCGTCGTCGCGCTCGCCACGCAGGGCTGGGCGGCGGAAGCCGGCCTGCCGTTGCTCGAGGCGCGCGACCGCCGCGTGTCGACGGCGAAGCCGGCCGAGGAAGCGGAGCCGGCGCCCGTCGCGGCCTCGGCCGCTGCCGCGGCAGCCGAACCGGCGCCGGAACCCGCGCCGACGCCGGTTGCGGCGGGCGGCCAGACGCTGGTGATCGATCGGCCGCTGCGTTCGGGGCAGCAGATTTACGCGAAAGGAGACCTCGTGGTGCTTGCGCCGGTCAGTCACGGCGCCGAGATCATCGCGGAAGGCAACATCCACATCTACGCGCCGTTGCGCGGCCGCGCACTCGCGGGCGTGCACGGCAATCACGACGCGCGCATTTTCTGCACGTGTCTGGAGCCGGAACTGATTTCGATCGCGGGTATCTATCGAACGACCGAGAACCCGTTGCCCGCCGACATACTGGGCAAATCGGTGCAGATCAGGCTCGAAGAGGAAAAACTGATGATCGAACCGCTGCGCCTGACGTGATTCACGCGGCACGCTCCGGATCGATCGGCTCTCATTGACGAACACAGGGTATTGGGTAAATGGCAAAAATCATCGTGGTGACTTCGGGCAAGGGCGGCGTGGGCAAGACGACGACCAGCGCGAGCTTCGCGTCCGGCCTCGCGCTGCGCGGCCACAAGACGGCCGTGATCGACTTCGACGTCGGCCTGCGCAACCTCGATCTCATCATGGGCTGCGAGCGTCGCGTGGTGTATGACCTGGTCAACGTGATCCAGGGCGAAGCGAACCTGAACCAGGCGCTGATCAAGGACAAGAAGTGCGAGAACCTGTTCATCCTGCCGGCGTCGCAGACGCGCGACAAGGATGCGCTCACGCGTGACGGCGTCGAGAAGGTGCTGAACGACCTGGTCGCGATGGACTTCGAATACATCGTCTGCGATTCGCCGGCCGGCATCGAGGCGGGCGCGCTGCACGCGATGTACTTCGCGGACGAAGCGCTGATCGTCACGAACCCGGAAGTGTCGTCGGTGCGCGACTCGGACCGCATTCTCGGCATCCTGTCGTCGAAGACGAAGCGCGCGGCCGAAGGCAAGGATCCGATCAAGGAACACCTGCTGATCACGCGCTACAGCCCGAAGCGCGTGAGCGAAGGCGAAATGCTGTCGCTCGAGGACATCAGCGAGATCCTGCGCATCAAGCTGATCGGCGTGGTGCCGGAATCGGAAGCCGTGCTGCACGCATCGAACCAGGGTCTGCCGGCGGTGCATATCGACGGCACCGACGTTGCGGAAGCGTACAAGGACGTCGTCGCTCGTTTCCTCGGCGAGGACAAGCCGCTGCGCTTCACCGATTACCAGAAGCCGGGCCTGCTGCAGCGCCTCTTCGGCAGCAAGTAACGGAGGCCGCCCATGTCCATCCTTTCGTTTCTCCTCGGCGAGAAGAAGAAGTCCGCATCGGTCGCGAAGGAGCGCCTGCAGCTCATCATCGCGCACGAGCGGGTCGGCGGCCGCCCGCCGGCCGATTACCTGCCGGCGCTGCAGAAGGAGCTGGTCGCGGTCATCTCGAAGTACGTCCATATTTCGAACGATGACATCCGCGTGAGCCTCGAGCGCCAGGACGATCTCGAAGTCCTCGAAGTGAAGATCGAGATCCCGCAAGCCTGACGCTTGCCTGTCCCCCCGCACGGCGGCGCATGCCGTCGTGCGCGTCTTACGCCCTGTTGCACTTTCGGGCTCGCCGTAACACGGCGCCTGTCGGCCGCCGATCGACCTCCCGCATTGAACGAATACGCTCGCGTCATTTGTTAATCAGGAGGTTGTAATGGCTGTCTCTACCGTTCGACGTCGTATCGTTTCGCTCGCGCTGTTCGCCGCGGGCCTGTCAGCCATCGCCGCGCCGCTTGCCGCACGCGCGGACGAAATTCTCGTCGGTGCGCCGGTGATGGTGCAGTCGGGCCGGATGGTCGTCGCCGAACCGGTGACGGCGCCCGTCGAGGAAATCGTCGTCGTCGCGCCGAACGCGCCGCCGCCCGTGCGCTACGAGGTCGTGCCCGACGCGCGCGTCGGCTATGTGTGGGAGCGCGGGCACTGGCGTTGGGATCACGGTCGCTACGTCTGGATCGGCGGTCACTGGGAAGCCGAGCGCATCGGCATGCACTGGGTGCCGGGCCACTGGGATCAGCGTGGCCCGAACTGGTTCTGGAACCGCGGCCACTGGGCCTGACGGAGGCATGCGATGAAACGAACCGCCATTGCCATCGCGCTCGTCGCGATCACGCTCGCCGGCTGTATCGTCGTGCCGGCCCGTCCCGTCTACTATCGGCCGGCGCCGGTGGTGATCTACTGAGGGTCACGCGGGCCCGTCCGCGCCGGGCCGCTCGCACCGGATGCTGACGGGTCGGGTTCGTGCGGCGTCGCCGTCGTGTGCGTGGCGACGTTGCCGGCCACCGGGGCCTCCGGCTCGCCAACGTCGTGCTCGCGCAGCGTGTCGAGCGGATCGGCGGGCGCGGCGGCTGCATCCTGCGGCTCGACGACACCGGCCGCAGCCGCCGGTGCCGCGGCGGGGGCGGCGGTGGCCGCGGGCGGCGCGAGATAGCGTTCGGCGAGTGTTTCGTAGAGCGGCGGTGCGAAGAAGCGCGCCATGCGGCTCGATACCAGCGCGGTCGCCATCAGCGAAATCACGAGCGCGTGACCGTTGATCATCTCCATCACGATCACGAACGACGTGATCGGCGACTGCGTGACCGCCGCGAGGTAGCCGACCATCGCGAGCGCGATCAACATCGGCAGGCTCATGTCGCCGAACACGATGTGCAGCAGGTTGCCGAACCCGGCGCCGATCGACAGCGAAGGCGCGAAGATCCCGCCCGGGATGCCCGGCAGGTACGACGCGACCATCGACACCATCTTCAGGAACGGATAAAGCACCGACAGCCGTTCATGGCCGTCGAGCAGGCCGCGCGCCTCGGCATAGCCGCTGCCGAACGTCGTCCCGCCCGACACGAGGCCGACGACCGCGATCACGAAGCCGCACAGCGCCGCGAACGCGATCGGGCGCTCGTGATACAGGCCGAGCAGGCGCGCGGGCAGCCAGCGGCCCGTATTGAGCAGCAGCCAGCTGAAAAGGCCGCCCGCGATGCCCGTCACGATCGCGGTGACGAGCACGGCGACGGCAAGCATCTTCGGAAAATGCTGGCCGGCGTCGATCGTGCCGAAGTACGTGTAATTGCCGTTCAAGCCCAATGCGACGACACCGGCGAGGATGATCGCGGTGATCAGCACGCCGCTTGCGCGGGCGGAGAAGCTGCGAGTCAGCTCCTCGATCGCGAACACGATCCCGGCGAGCGGTGTGTTGAACGCGGCCGACAGGCCGGCCGCTGCGCCGGCGAGCACGAGCTGCCGTTCGATCTGCGCGTTCGAGCGCGGGTAGAAGCGCCGCAGGTTGAACATCAGCGCCGCGCCGACCTGCACGGTCGGGCCTTCGCGGCCGATCGTGAAGCCGCCGAGGATCCCCAGGAACGAGATCAGGACCTTGCCGAACAGGATGCGCAGCGTCAGCAGCCGCGCACCGAATGCGCTCGGGCTCGCGTGCAGTGTCGCGATGACCTGCGGGATCCCGCTGCCCTCGGCACCGCGGAAGAAGCGGCGCGTGAGCCATGCCGACACCGCGGCGATCGACGGCGTCAGCAGCAGCGGCAGCCATGCGGCGTGGTCGCGCATCGTGCGGAATGTGTCGTAGCCCCAGTCGATCAGTCGCGCGTACAGCACCGCCGCGAGGCCGACGGCGATCGCGCCGAGCCAGAACACGCCATACTGGCGCCAGATCCGCAGCGACCGGCGGGTGAGAGCAGGAAACAGCGCGGGAAAGGGAGGGCGTTGCATCGGCAGCGGGCCGGAAGAGCAAAGAACGCATTATAAAAAGAACCCGATGCGGCCGGGGCTCGACAAATATTCACAAGAACGTCGCATTTTGTTGCAAATGTAATGCAGGCGTAATGTCTGCGCACCGCAAGCGTCGTTAGCATGGCGCAATGGCCAGCCATTCCTCATAACGAACGTGAAACGCATCCTCATCGTGAAAGTGACGTCGCTCGGCGACGTCGTCCAGACGCTGCCCGTCGTCGCGGACCTCCATCGCGCCTTCCCGGGCGTGACGGTCGATTGGGCCGTGGACGAATCGTGCGCGGAGGTCGTGCGCTGGCATCCGGGCGTGAGCGAGGTGCTCTGCGCGCCGCTGCGGCGGTTCAAGAAGCTGCGCAACGGCGGCGACCTGAAGGCGATCTCCGCGTCGATCGGCGCACTGCGTGCGCACCGCTACGACGCCGTCATCGACCTGCACGGCGTCTACAAGAGCGCGATCATCTCGGCACTCGCGCGCGCCGCACGCCGTGTCGGCTATCAGACCCAGGATCTCGGCGAGACGGGTGCCCGTTTCGCGTACTCGCATCGCTTCGGCCCGCGGCCGGACTGCGACGCGTGGCACGGAATGCGCGTGAGCGCCGGCGAGGCGCTGGGCTATGTCCCCGAAGGCATCGCCACGTACGGGATCGTCCCGCCGCAGGATGCGAACCTGCCGCTCGCCGTGACCGACGGCGCGCCGTTCATGCTGCTGTTCCACGCGACGTCCAATCCCGACAAGAAATGGCCGGCCGACGACTGGGCCGCGCTGGCCATCCGGATGATGGCGCGCGGCGTGCGCGTGCTGTTGCCGTGGGGATCGGCCGCCGAGCACGACGATGCGCAGGACATTGCCGCCCGCGCGCCGGGCGCGATCGTGCTGCCCGCGATGTCGGTGCGCGAACTGGGCGCGGCCATCGGCCGGGCTGCGCTCGTGGTGGGGGTCGATACCGGGTTCGTGCACATGGCGCACGCGCTGCAGCGGCCGACCGTGATGATTTTCGTCGCGACCTCGCGCCACCATTGCGGCATCGGCGGCGCACCGAATGCACTGTCGATCGGCGAGCCCGGCGTGCCGCCGTCGGTGGCGCAGGCACTCGATGCAATCGATGCAGTCGGGCCGGCCTACGACGCGCAGCGCGAGCGGCTGACGGCCTAGCCTGCACAGGCCCGGCTTTCGGTGTGAACAGGCCCCGGGGAAACGGAGCCGATCGGTTCAGGCGAGCAGCGCTTCGACCGTGATCACCGCGGCGACGGCGGCCAGGTTGGCGAGCAACGCCTCGAACAGGAGGCCGCGCCAGGTTTTCGGCCGGAAGCGTGCCGCGAGCAGCAGGGCGCCACCCAGCGCGAGCGCCAGGATCAGCACGAGGTCGGCGTTGTTGAGGTGGATGTTCATCGCGGCGGCTCCTTCGGGGATCCGGGGGTGCACGACGGCGCCCCCGGATCGAGTATAGGCAGCGCCGCCCGCCGAACAACCCGGGGCGCCCCGGAGGCTCAAACGAGCGATGCGTCGCGGGTTTCGCGCATCAGCAGCACGCCGATCAGGCTGATCGCCGCCGCGACCGACACGTAGCCGCCGACCCACGACAGGCCGCCGCGCGCGGCGAGCAGCTGCGCGATGTACGGCGCGATCGACGCGCCGAGGATCCCGCCGAGGTTGTACGCGACGCCCGCGCCCGTATAGCGGACGTTGGTCGGGAACAACTCGGGCAGCAGCGCGCCCATCGGCGCGAACGTCACGCCCATCAGGAACAGCTCGAGCGTCAGGAAAAGCGCGACGAGCGGCATCGAGCCGCTGCCGAGCAGCGGCTCCATCGCGAAGCCGGACAGCAGTGCGGCGATCGCGCCGACGGCCAGCACCGGCTTGCGGCCGAAGCGATCCGACGCCCATGCCGACAGCGGCGTCGCGAGCCCCATGAACACGACAGCGAAGCACAGCAGGCCGAGAAAGCTCTGGCGCGGAATATGCAGCGTCGACACGCCGTACGACAGTGAAAACACGGTCGAGATGTAGAACAGCGTGTAGCAGACCACCATCGCGAGCGCGCCGAGCAACGTGGGCTGCCAGTGTTGCGAGACGAGCGTCGCGACCGGCACGCGCACGCGTTCGTTGCGATCGAGCGCGGCCTGGAACGCCGGCGTCTCGGTGATCTTCAGCCGTACGTACAGGCCGAGCGCGACGAGCACCGCACTGACGAGGAACGGGATGCGCCAGCCCCAGCTGCGGAATTGCTCGTCGGACAGCGACAGCGCGAGCGCGAAGAACAGCCCGTTCGACATCAGGAAGCCCACCGACGGGCCCAGTTGCGGGAACATCCCGAACCAGCCGCGCTTGCCTTGCGGCGCGTGCTCGGTCGCGAGCAGCGCCGCGCCGCCCCATTCGCCGCCGAGGCCGATGCCCTGGCCGAAGCGCAGCACGCACAGCAGCACCGGCGCGAGCGTGCCGATCGTGTCGTAGCCGGGCACGAAGCCGATCGCGGTAGTGGACACGCCCATCACGAGCAACGACGCGACGAGCGTCGACTTGCGGCCGATGCGGTCGCCGAAGTGGCCGAACAGGAACGAGCCGATCGGCCGCGCGATGAACGCGATGCCGAACGTGACGAATGCGGATAGCGCCTGCGCGGTCGCGGAGCCGTGGGGAAAGAACACGGGGCCGATGACGAGCGCCGCGGCGGTCGCGTACACGTAGAAGTCGTAGAACTCGATCGCGGTGCCGATGAAGCTCGCGAACACGATGCGCCGGTGGCTGACGGCGCCGGCCGAACCGGTTGCGTGTGCAACGGCCGGAGGAGATGCGGACATGGATGTCTCCGTTTTGTCGTTGGGGCATTCGACTGAGCGTGCGCTCGGGCGGGCAGGTGGACGCCTGCCGGGAGAGCGCAGCCGGGCGGATGATGCGGTAGCGGCGTGGACGCGCGTCGTGGCGCGGACGCCACCCGCCGGTCGACGATGGAGACGGATAGGCCGCCGCCGCCCTGTGCCGGCATGGTCGGCTCGCATGCCGGGTGCGGCGCGCGAACGCGCGCGCGGGAGGGTGGCCGCGCGATTGCGGAAAATTATAGCCAGCGCCGCGACATAGCGGCAATCGCGGGCGGGCGCGGGCTCAGTCGATCGATTGCGCCTGTGCGGATGCAGTGCTTTGCAGCTGGAAATGGCCGTCGTCGTTGAACAGCCAGCCTTCCATCATCTCGAGCCGGCCATTGCCGTCCAGCAGTTTCGACGGCGGTGGCGGCAGCGGTGCCGAGCGGCGCAGCGACGCGAGCGCGAGCCCTTCCGCTTCGCTGTCGCCGTTGCTGCGATAGACGGACGCGTTGACGAGGCGGCCGCTGCCATCGACGGTGTACGCGACGACGACGAGCGAGCGCAGCATCGCCTGCGGCGTCCCGTGCGAGACGCCGGACGGATTGTGCTCGGTCACGCAGCGCGCGACTTCCACGCGATATTGGTCGCGATTCGCGCTGCGGATGACGGACGGGATCGTCAGCACCGAGTGCAGCGACGGCGGCGGCGTGATCGTGCACGCGGCAAGCAACGAGGCGGCGACCAGCGCGGCAATACGCAGCCGGCTGGCGCATGAGAGGGGAAGAGGGGACATGGCGGAGTGCCGGAGGGTGACTATAAAAAAATGATAGGCGTCCCGGCGCGACCTGTTATCGGGAGAAACGCATAGTGGGCGAAGCGCGACCTGGCGATTCGCGGAGGATGGCGTCGGCGGGCCGACCGGCATGCGTCGCGATGTGACGTGACATGTGACGGCGCGGGCGCGATATGTGCTCGCGTATCGCGCGCCGTGGGGCGGTGGGCGTGCCCCGACCGGCCCGCTCAGTAGCCGTGCGTGACGAGCGACAGAACGGACAGGTCCGGATGCGTGCCGTCGATGATGCTCTTGCCGATGTGCACGGCTTCCTGAACCGCTTCGTCGACGCTCGCGAAGCTTTCCTCGCCGTCGGCGTGGAAGGGCACCGCATGATCGGGCAGCGCGGGATTCACGCCGGGATGGCAGACATAGCCGGTGTAGGTGTAACGCGTGTCGCTGCCGGGAGCGAGGCCCGGCACCACATGGATCTCGAAGCCTTCGTAATCGACGTGATCCGTCGCTGTCGACAGTTCGGTCATGGCGGTCTCCGTGGGCCGCACGCACGGATGGCGCGGGCGGCATCGAGTCGCGGCGGCGGTCGTGTCGCCGTGCTGATCGAATTCTAGGCGATGGCGGCCCGGCTCGTGAGGCGCGCGCGCGTCGTCGGCTGCCACGGCGGGCGTGCCGTGTCGCGCGTTACCGCGTGCAGCGCGCGTCCTTGCGCTGCACCACGAGGATCACGGGATACTTCTCGCCGTGCTCGAGTTCCACCGGCGCGACGACCGTCAGCGTCGCCGGGTCGGAATCGTCGTACACGCTGACCTGTTCATTGCGGATATAGGTCACGCCGGTGCAGTTCGATGCGCGCCCATCGTCCGACACCTTGCACTGGATCTCGTTTTCCTTCAGGTAGTTGTATGGCGTTGGGCTCGCGAGATATTCGCGCAGGCTGCGCGGCGAGCCGCCGACGCCCTTCACGTACGCGATCGCGCACGATGGCGTTTGCGCGTCCGTGCCGGAGGCGGAATCGGCGGCCGCGGCGTGCGTGCCGACGGCAGCCAGCAGGGCGACGAGCGACGAGGCGATGAAGGGCTTCATGACGTGGTTTCCCGTTTCGCGAATCGGAGCGCCGGATTGTAACGGCATCGCGCGAGATGCGTCGGCCCGTTGTGCGGGCACCGTGCGTGGCGCGCGGCGGACAAACAAAAACCCCGTCATTCGATGAATGGACGGGGTTTGGCGAACTTCCTGGCGGAAGCGGTGAGATTCGAACTCACGGACAGTTTCCCGTCGCCGGTTTTCAAGACCGGTGCCTTAAACCGCTCGGCCACGCTTCCACACGAGGCGGCATTGTAACCGAAATGCCGCCTCGTTCAGCCTCAATCGTCGCGCAGGAACAATTCCTGCAAGTCGTTGAGGAACCGTTGGCCAAGCGGCGTCGGCGCGATCTGCGCAAAATCGCGCGTGATCAGTCCGCGCTGCTCCGCATCCTTGAGTGCCGGCTCGATCGTGCCGATCGGCAAGCCCGTGCGTTCGACGAAGCTGTGCACGGGGAAGCCCTCGACGAGCCGCAGCGTGTTCAGCATGAACTCGAACGGCAGGTCGCGCGCACCGACTTCACGTTCCTCCTGAACCGGCGTGCCGGCCATCGCCTGTTCGATGAAGGTGGCCGGATGCTTGTAGCGCGCCTGCCGCAGGATCCGGTTCGGGAACGACAGCTTCGTGTGCGCGCCCGCGCCGATCCCGAGATAGTCGCCGAAGCGCCAGTAGTTCAGGTTGTGCTTGCACTGATGATTCGGCTTCGCGTAAGCGGACACTTCGTAGCGGTCGTAACCGGCCTCTGCCGTGCGCGCGTGGATCCATTCCTGCATGTCGGCCGACGCGTCGTCGTCGGGCACCGCGGGCGGAAACTTCGCGAACAGCGTGTTCGGTTCGAGCGTCAGGTGATACAGCGACAGATGCGGCGGCGCGAACGACAGCGCGGTCTCGATGTCGGCCCGGCATTCGTCGAGCGTCTGGTTCGGCAGCGCGAACATCAGGTCGAGGTTGAAGTTGTCGAACGTCTTCGCGGCGATCTCGACGGCCGCGCGCGCCTGCGCGGTGTCGTGAATGCGGCCGAGCGCCTTCAGATGGCCTTCGTTGAAGCTCTGGATGCCGACCGACAGTCGGTTCACGCCGCTCGCGCGGAACTGCGCGAACTTCGCGGCCTCGAACGTGCCCGGGTTTGCCTCGAGCGTGATCTCGGCGTCGGCATCGAGCGGCAGCAGCGCGCGCACGTCGGACAGCAGCCGGTCGAGACCGGCCGCGGACAGCAGGCTCGGCGTGCCGCCGCCGATGAACACCGTATGCACCTGCCGGCCCCAGACGAGCGGCAGCGCCTGTTCGAGATCGGCGCGCAGCGCGTCGAGGTACTCGGTTTCCGGAAACCGCTCGCCCTTCCACTCGTGCGAGTTGAAATCGCAGTACGGGCACTTGCGCACACACCACGGAAAATGCACGTACAGCGCGAGCGGCGGCAGCGACGTGAGCCGTACCTGCCCGGGCGACGTGAAGGCCGCGACGACGCGCGCGCCGGTTTCCGCCGCCTGGCTCATGCGGCCTCCGGTTGCGAATGCGTGACGAAGACGATCATGCCGGTTCCTCCGCGAGCCGCGCGAGCAGTGCCTTCAGCGCGAGCGCGCGATGGCTGTGCGTGTTCTTCACGGCCGGCTCGAGTTCGGCCGCCGTCGCGCCGAGCGACGGCAGGTGGAAATACGGGTCGTAGCCGAATCCGTGCTCGCCGCGCGGCGTGTCGACGATCTCGCCCGCCCAGCGACCTTCGGCGAACAGCGGCTCGGGATCGTCCGCGTGGCGCACCAGCGCGAGCACGCAGCAATAGTATGCGCGCCGGTCGGCGACGCCGCGCAGCTGCTCGACGAGGTACGCATTGTTCGCCGCGTCGCCCTTGTCGCCGCCCGCGCGCTGCGCGTAGCGCGCCGAATAGACGCCCGGCGCGCCGCGCAGCGCGCGCACGCACAGGCCGGAATCGTCGGCGATCGCCGGCAGGCCGGTGAGCCGCGATGCGTGGCGCGCCTTCGTCAGCGCGTTCTCGATGAACGTGCCGAACGGCTCTTCCGCCTCCGGCACGGCCAGATCGCCCTGCGGCACGATCTCGATGCCGACCGTCGAGAACAGCGCGGTGAACTCGCGCAGCTTGCCGGCGTTGTTCGACGCGAGCACGATGCGCGACAGCGGCGCGAGGGTGCGATCGTCAGACATGGCCGGCGCCCAGCACGTCCTTCTGCAGCTGCACGAGCTGGCCGATCCCGCTTTGCGCGAGGTCGAGCAGCGCGTTCATCTCTGCGCGCGAGAACGGCACGCCTTCGGCGGTGCCCTGGACTTCGACGAAGCCGCCGGCGCCCGTCATCACGACGTTCATGTCGGTGTCGCAGCGCGAATCTTCCGCGTAGTCGAGATCGAGCACGGGCGCGCCTTCGTACACGCCGACCGAGATCGCGGCGACGTGGTCGGTGATCGGCGAGCGCGCGAGCTTGCCGGCCGCGATCAGCTTCGACACGGCGTCGTGCGCGGCGACGAAGGCGCCGGTGATGCTGGCCGTGCGCGTGCCGCCGTCGGCCTGGATCACGTCGCAGTCGATGTGGATCGTGCGCGGGCCGAGCGCTTCGAGATCGAACACCGCGCGCAGCGCGCGGCCGATCAGGCGCTGAATTTCCTGCGTGCGGCCCGTCTGCTTGCCACGCGCGGCTTCACGGTCGCTGCGCGTGTGCGTCGCGCGCGGCAGCATCCCGTATTCCGCCGTCAGCCAGCCCTGGCCGCGATCGCGCAGGAATTCGGGCACGCGTTCGGCGACGCTCGCGGTGCAGATCACCTTGGTATCGCCGAATTCGACGAGTACCGAGCCTTCGGCGTGTTTCGTGTAATGGCGCGTGAGGGCGACCTTGCGCAGTTCGTCGGCGCGGCGGCCGCTCGGGCGGGACAGGGAAGACGTCATGGGGGAATCGTGGACGGAAGAGGAAACCCCGATTTTAGCGCCGAACGGCAGCCTTGCCCGGCGGGGTGGGGCGCAAAAATGGGATAATGCGCGCTTCCCGCCCCGCGCCTTGCAATGCGCCGGGCGCCTCGACATATTCCCGCCCGAGAAGGGCACCCAGACGGCGAGACGAACCATGATCTACAGCATGACGGGCTATGCGAGCGCGACGCGCGAACTCGCGACGGCTACCGGCAACGGCGGCACCAGCGTGTCGGTCGAACTGCGCACCGTGAACTCGCGCTTCCTCGACCTGAATTTCCGCATGCCGGACGACGTGCGCGCGTGCGAGCCCGCGCTGCGCGAAATGCTGATGAACAAGCTGTCGCGCGGCAAGGTCGACGTGCGCATCAACCTGCAGCGCGGCGAGCAGAGCATCGGCGCCGGCGCGCTGAACCAGACGGCCCTCGGCCAGCTTGCCGAGCTCGAGCGCTCGGTGCTCGATTCGTTCCCGGGCGTCGGCCGCCTGCGCGCGGGCGAGATCCTGCGCTGGCCGGGCGTGCTCGCCGAGAGCGGCGTGTCGGCGGAAGCGATCCGCGACGCGGTGCTCGCGTGCGGCAAGGAGGCGATCGGCGAGCTCGTCGTCGTGCGTTCGCGCGAAGGCGCGCAGCTGGCGACGATGCTGCTGTCGAACGTCACCGAAATGGAAGCGATCGTCGCGCGCATCACGCCGCTCGTGCCGGAGCTGATCGCGAAGCATCAGCAGAAGATCGTCGAGCGGCTGCAGGAAGCGCTCGGCCTCGCGGCGCCCGAAGGCAGCGCGCCGATCGTCACGCGCGAGGAAGCCGCGGAACGCATTCGTCAGGAAGTGACGATGTACGGCATCCGGATCGACATCGCGGAAGAACTGTCGCGACTCACCGCGCACCTGAACGAAACGCGTCACGTGATCGAGAAGGGCGGCCGCGTCGGCAAGCGTCTCGACTTCATGATGCAGGAACTGAATCGAGAAGCAAACACGCTCGGCTCGAAGGCGGCGGCAAAGGAACTGGCCGACGCATCGATGGCGCTCAAGCTGTTGATCGAGCAGATGCGTGAGCAAGTGCAAAACCTGGAGTAACGCAACATGACCCATCCCACTCACGACGGCCACGCATCGCATGCGCTGCACGGCGGCGTCTATCCCGGCAACCTGTTCATGGTCATCGCGCCGTCGGGCGCCGGCAAGTCGACGCTCGTGAACGCGCTGCTGTCGAAGGACAGCGACATCTGCCTGTCGATTTCGTACACGACGCGCAAGCCGCGCCCGGGCGAGCAGGACGGCCAGCACTACCACTTCACGACCGTCGAGGATTTCCGCACGCGCCACGCCGCGCACGAATTCCTCGAAAGCGCGGAGGTGCACGGCAACTATTACGGTACGTCGCGCGTCTGGATCGAAGAGCAGATGATGAACGGCCACGACGTGCTGCTCGAGATCGACTGGCAGGGCGCGCAGCAGGTGAAGAAGCAGTTCCGCAACGCGGTCGGCATCTTCATTCTGCCGCCGTCGCTCGACGCGCTCGAGGAACGTCTGAAGAAGCGCGGCCAGGACGAACCGAACGTGATCACGCGACGCCTGCTCGCGGCGGGCAGCGAGATGGCGCACGCGTCCGAAGCGGAATACGTCGTGATCAACGAGAATTTCGATCGTGCACTGGCCGAGCTCGAATGCATCGTCGCGGCGACGCGCCTGCGCTTTGCTTCGCAGTACGCGCGACATGCCGAGCTGTTCATCGAGCTCGGCATCCATTTGCCCCACGCGGAATGACGCGGGGGTAGAGGGACATAAGGTAGAATAGGGACTATATTCAGAAGGAATTACCAACATGGCTCGCATTACCGTCGAAGACTGCCTGAAGCAAATCCCCAACCGCTTCGAACTGGCGCTCGCCGCCACTTACCGCGCGCGGCAGCTCGCGCAAGGCCATACGCCGAAGATCGAGAGCCGCGACAAGCCGACCGTCGTCGCGCTGCGCGAGATCGCCGCCGGCCAGGTCGGCGTCGAGATGCTGAAGAAGGTGCCGGTGTAACGCGCATCCGGCCCGTTCCAGCCATGTAGTCCACGCGCGCAACGACTCGACCTGGAGGCGAATATGAGCACCACCCCATCGTCCGCCTCCGCGGATTCGACCACCGAAGCCACGGCCCAGTCGCCTGCGCGCCAGTACATCGACGCGGTCCTCGAACAGTCCTTCCGGCATCTGTTCGGGCCGACCGCCACGCCGGAGCAGCCGCGCAAGCACGGCGTCGTTTCGATCGCGAAACTGACGACCGCGCTTGCCGAGTATCTCCCTCCGGAAGAAATCAAAGAGGTCAAGGCGGCGTTCCACTTCAGCGACGAAGCCCACCTCGGTCAATATCGCCAGAGCGGCGAACCCTATATCACCCATCCCGTCGCCGTCGCGGAGATCTGCGCCGGCTGGAAGCTCGACGCGCAAGCCGTGATGGCCGCGCTCCTGCACGACGTGATGGAAGACCAGGGCGTGACCAAGAGCGAGCTGGCCGAACGGTTCGGCCCGAAGGTCGCCGAACTGGTCGACGGCCTGTCGAAGCTCGACAAGATGGAGTTCCGCAGCCGCGAGGAAGCGCAGGCGGAAAACTTCCGCAAGATGCTGCTCGCGATGGCGCGCGACGTGCGGGTCATCCTCGTCAAGCTCGCCGACCGTCTGCACAACATGCGCACGCTCGGCGCGGTGCCGATGGAAAAGCGCCGCCGCGTCGCACGCGAGACGCTCGACATCTACGCGCCGATCGCGCACCGCCTCGGGTTGAACAACACGTATCGCGAGCTGCAGGACATGAGCTTCGCGAACTTCAACCCGCATCGTTACGCGACGCTCGAGAAGGCCGTGAAGGCCGCGCGCGGCAACCGCCGCGAAGTGATCAGCAAGATCCTCGAGGCCGCGCAGCGCGCGATGGGCGACGCGAAGCTCGACGCCGAGATCACCGGCCGCGAAAAGACGATCTACAGCATCTATCGCAAGATGCGCGACAAGCAGCTGTCGTTCTCGCAGGTGCTCGACGTATACGGCTTTCGCGTCGTCGTCGAGAATCCGCTCGACTGCTACACGTGCATCGGTGCGTTGCACGCGCTGTACAAGCCCGTGCCCGGCAAGTTCAAGGACTACATCGCGATCCCGAAGATCAACGGCTATCAGTCGCTGCACACGACGCTCGTCGGCCCGTTCGGCGCGCCGATCGAGTTCCAGGTGCGCACGCGCAAGATGCACGAGATCGCCGAGGCGGGCGTGGCCGCGCACTGGCTGTACAAGAACGGCGGCGCGGATCTGAACGACGTGCAGAAGCGCGCGCATCAGTGGCTGAAGTCGCTGCTCGACATCCAGAGCGAAGCCGGAGATTCGAGCGAATTCCTCGAGCACGTGAAGATCGACCTGTTCCCGGATGCGGTCTACGTGTTCACGCCGAAGTCGAAGATCATGGCGTTGCCGCGCGGCGCGACGGCGCTCGATTTCGCGTATTCGATTCACAGCGATCTCGGCAACCAGTGCGTGGCCGTGAAGATCAACAACGAGTTGCTGCCGTTGCGTACCGAGCTGAAGAGCGGCGACATCGTCGAGGTGATCACCGCGCCGTATTCGAAGCCGAACCCGGCGTGGCTCGGCTTCGTGCGCACCGGCAAGGCACGCTCGGCGATTCGTCACTACCTGAAGACGATGCGCCTGAACGAGTCGGTGCAGCTGGGCGAGCGGCTCGTCGACCAGAGTCTGAAGGGTTACGGGCTCGCGCTCGCCGATGTCGCGCCCGAGGTGTGGGAGAAGCTCGTCCAGTGGACGGGCAACAAGAGCCGCCAGGAAATCTTCGCGGACATCGGCCTCGGCCGCCGCGTCGCCGCGGTGATGGCCAAGCGCATCGAGGTGCTGATGAGCGGCCGCGATGCGGACGACGATCTGCCGAAGTCCGAGCGGCATCCCGCACACAATGCGCCGCCGGTCGTGATTACCGGCACCGAAGGGATGTCCGTGCAACTGTCGGCGTGCTGCCGGCCGATTCCGGGCGATGCGATCATGGGCTATATCGGCATCGGCCTCGGGATGGCGATTCATACGACCGATTGTCGGGTCGCGCAGCGCATCCATCGTCGCGATCCAGGCCGCTGGATCGACGTCGAGTGGGCGCCGCAGCCGGGTCGTCTGTTCGACGTCGCGGTGAAGGCGCTCGTGAAGAACACGAAGGGCATCTTCGCGCGCGTCGCGGCGGACATCACGTCGGCCGACGCGAACATCGTGCACATCGCGATGGACGAGGATCTGACGCACGAATCGACGGTGCTGCGGTTCGTGATCCAGGTCAGCGATCGCGTGCATCTCGCGAACGTGATGCGGCGCGTGCGGACCAATCCGGACGTGATGCGGATCATGCGCGAGCGCTCGACCGACGACAGCGTGCATGCGCGTCACGACGGCGGCATGCGCATCGAGCGCGAGCGGCAGGATTACTGACGCCGCGCGTGGGTTTGCGGCGGGATACGACGGCGGCCACGGGCCGCCGTTTTCGTTTGTGCAGCGGGTCGGGCGGTGTCGCGCAGCGGCAACCCGACTCGAGCCGAGCGGGCGATGGCCGAAGAGAAGAGGGAGCGGAAAAGAAAAAAGGGCCTTCCCGGAGGAAGGCCCTTCTGAGGTGGCGCGGCTGGCAGGATTCGAACCCACGACCCCTTGGTTCGTAGCCAAGTACTCTATCCAACTGAGCTACAGCCGCACGCAAAACGGTACTGCTTCAACTGTCGGAACCTTCTGCGATGGGAAGGCCCCCAAAAAGGTGGCGCGGCTGGCAGGATTCGAACCCACGACCCCTTGGTTCGTAGCCAAGTACTCTATCCAACTGAGCTACAGCCGCACGCAAAAACAAAACGCTACAACATCGAACTGAAAGGGCCTTCGGTTTGGAAGGCCCTCGAAAAAGGTGGCGCGGCTGGCAGGATTCGAACCCACGACCCCTTGGTTCGTAGCCAAGTACTCTATCCAACTGAGCTACAGCCGCACGCAGAAGCGGAAGTATAGCAGGGTTGTATAAAAAGGGAAGCCTTATTCGCAAAAAATGTCACCCGATCTTGGGCGGCCGCGTTCGTGTACCCTTGATGCATCAGTCATCCATGTGTTGAATCTGCATCATGAACAAGGCGTTTGTCAAAGAGTCGGACGGCGACGACGACGATCTCGACCCGAGTCAACCCGCGATTCCGGCGGGCACGAAGAACTACATTACCCCGGCCGGCCACAAGCGGCTCCGGGACGAACTCCTGAACCTGATCGACGTCGAGCGTCCCGAGGTCGTGCGGTTGGTGTCGTGGGCGGCGTCGAACGGCGATCGGTCGGAGAACGGCGACTACATCTACGGCAAGCGGCGGTTGCGCGAGATCGACCGCCGGATCCGCTTCCTCACGAAGCGGCTCGATCTCGCCGAAGTCGTCGACGCGAGCCGGCAGGAGAATGTCGACCAGGTGTTCTTCGGCGCGACCGTCGATTACGCGACGCCGGACGGCGAGGATCACACCGTCACGATCGTCGGGATCGACGAGGTCGATCTCGATCGCGGTTGTGTCAGCTGGATCTCGCCGGTCGCGCGGGCCCTCATCAAGGCGAAGATCGGCGACACCGTCACGCTGATGACGCCGGCCGGTCCCCAGCCGATCGACGTGCTCGACGTTCGCTATCCGGCACCGGGCGGCGCGTGAGCAGCGAATGGTGCATCCGCGCAGTGCCGCGCCGAAACGACGAGCGCCCCGGGATGGGGCGCTCGTCATGACGCTCCCGGCCGAAGCGCCGGGACCGATGGCGTGGCTCAGAAGCGGTGGCGCATGCCGGCCGTGACCGCGATCTGCTTGTTCGTCGACGACGCGGTGCCGAGCCCGTTGATGTTCGCGCCGACCGCCAGGCCGTCCGCATTGACCCGCTGGTACTCGCCCTGCAGATACAGGTCGGTGCGCTTCGACAGCGCATAGTCGGCCTGCAGGTTGAACTGGTGCCAGCTCGGCGTCTGGCCGTCGAGGCGGCCGTCGGTGTACGTGTACGAGCCCGCGAGCGAGAACGCCGGTGTCAGCGCGTAGCGGCCGTTCACTTCGTAATTGTTGAAGCGTGTGCCGCCGGCGAGCGGGATGCCGCCCGACACACCGGACTGCCCGGCGCTGATCCTGGCCGAATCGGTCAGGCGCGTCTGCGTGAACACGAAGCCGGCCGTCGCGGGCCCGAACGTGTAGTTGAGGCCCGCGCCCCAGGTGCGCTGACGGCTGGCGGCAAACGTCCAGTCGCCGGCCACCGCGCCGGGGTCGCTGGCTGCGAGCGACAGCGCGTTGATGTTGTTGTTGAGCTGCATGTACGCGGCTGCAACGTTGAAGCCCATGTAGCTGTACGACGCGCCCACGCTGTATGCGCGGTTGTTCGAGAAATCGCTGGAATTCGAGAAGCCGTACAGCGCGCCGAACTTCAGGCCGCCGTAATTGGCACTCTGATACTTGACCGAGTTGTTGATCCGGAACGAGTTGTTCAGGTTGTCGTTGTCGAACGGGTGCGCGAACTGCGTGCCGCCGTATTGGGTGCCGGTCAGCGACAGCGGGCCGAGGAAATCGACGACGCTGTCGTACTGGCGGCCGAGCGTGAGCGACCCGTAGCTCTCGTGCGCGAGGCCGACGAACGCCTGGCGGCCGAATTCGCGGCCGTTCTGCTTGAGCGAACCGTTGTTGATGCCGAAGCCGTTTTCCAACGTGAAGATGGCTTTCAGTCCGCCACCGAGATCCTCGGTGCCGCGCAGGCCCCAGCGGCTGCCGTTGATCGAGCCGCTCGTCTCCTGCCACGCGCTGTGGCCACCCTGGTTGTTCGTATAAGTGATGCCGGCGTCGATCAGGCCGTACAGCGTGACGCTGCTTTGCGCATGGGCGGCGGTGGCGCACACGCCGGTCAATGCGGCGACGATCAGGGGCTTTTTCATGATCTGTCTCCAAACAGGATGATGTCGATCGAACCTGCTGCGGGCATCGGCGGCGTCGCGGGTCGGCGACGCCGTGCGCGTGGAGCGCGGCACCCTCGTCGGAAATCCATTTGCAGTGTACGGATGGGGCCGGGTGCAGAAGAAAATTGCTTCCGGCAATACTGTATTTTGAATCCCGCAAGAATAAGTGTATGCGCCGGGAGCCCCGGCCATCAAGGCTTTGCGGCAGCGCAGCAGGCGGAGAAGGTGCTCAGGACTGCATAAAGGGTGTCGTGGACGTTGCGCGATCGCGACAGGCACTCACTGGCGGGCGGAAGTAGGCCTGGCGCGATTATTGACACATCGGCAATAGAGGTTTGTGTGGAGCATGGATAATGAAAGGATGTTCTCTCGCTATACTGCGATCTCTGCTTTCCGAAGCAGACTTTTTCGTTGACGGAAAAGATCTCCAAACCTTTGTCGGCGCGACTTCCCAGTCGCGCTTTTTTTTTGCCCGTCTTCCAGGTCCCTATTGCGTGTACGAGCGTCGCTTGCGCTTGCCCGTGGGCGGCGTGTCGTCGGCTTCGGGTTGCGGCGGCGTATACGTCCAGTCTTCCATCACGTAGTGACGGGCGTCCAGCGGTGACGCCAGCAGGTTCTGCCAATGATCGCCGTGCCAGGTCGGGTCGAATTCGGTGTCGCAAGGTGTGTCGCGGGACTCGGCCAACGCGCGGGACTTGCGGCGCACGCGTGCGAGTCGGCTCGCGAAGCGTTTGATTCCGTCCAGCCACATGACCTTCTCCTTCCATTGCCTTGCACCAGCATCGCAACGTCCCTCGTTCTTCGCAATCCGGAAAAAACCCGAGGATTTTACCGCCCCGATTTGTCCCCGGTAGGTTTTTCACGGTTTCGATTATGTGGGATTCGATCCCGGTAATATTGACAGGTTTTTGGTGCGAATCAATTAATAAAAGACGATGGTGTACCGATTCCAGTGGTATTGACGTTTTTTTGATAAAGAAAGCGCCAAAAATTCCCTTGACGCGCCTGGATTGTCCAATTTATAAAGTCAGCACTCCGTCCCCGGGCGGAGCGCTGGGGGTGAGTGTCGGCGCGCCGTTGCGGGATTTCGGGAAGCGGCTATAAACAGTAGCTTTTTTGATCTAATCGAGTGGGGAACGAAGGTATGGATACCGGTATCGTAAAATGGTTTAACGATGCTAAAGGTTTCGGCTTTATTACGTCCGACAATGGCGGCGAAGATTTGTTTGCGCACTTTTCCGAAATCCGCATGGACGGCTTCAAAACGCTGAAGGAAAACCAGCGTGTGTCCTTCGAAGTGAAAGTCGGGCCGAAAGGCAAGCAGGCAGCGAATATCCAGGCGGTCTGACGCGCCACGCATTGCCGAACTCGTCCGGCCCCCGCATCGCGGGGGCTTTTTGCTTTTTGGGGCACGAAAACCAGGGACCGGCGAATCGAATCTGCTTCGGACTGGTCACGAACACGCCTGCCGGTGCATACTCACGGAAGCATCGTTTCTCCCGCTTTTTATGTCCGATTTCAGCCCGTCAGATCCCGCCTGCGAACAGCCGCTCGTCTTCGTCGACCTCGAAACCACCGGTGGTTCGTCCGCCGAACACCGCATCACTGAAATCGGCGTGGTCGAAATCGGCCCGCTGGGCGTGTCGACATGGACCACATTGGTCAACCCGGGGCAATCGATTCCGCCGTTCATCCAGCAACTGACGGGCATTTCCGATGAGATGGTGCGCGACGCGCCGTCGTTCGCGTCGCTCGCGCCCGTGCTGTTCGAGCGGCTCGACGGCAAGCTGTTCGTCGCGCACAACGCAAGCTTCGACCGGGGCTTCCTGCGTGCCGAATTCGAGCGCGCCGGCTTCGCGTTCAATCCGGACGTACTGTGCACGGTGCGGCTGTCGCGCGCGCTGTTTCCGCGGGAGGCGCGACACGGACTCGATGCGCTGATCGAACGCCACGGTCTCGTCCCCGCCGCCCGCCACCGGGCGCTCGCGGATGCCGATCTCCTTTGGCAGTTCTGGCGGCAATTGCACGAGATCGTGCCGCTCGAGCGTCTGCGCGACCAGATTACGCGCACGACGCGCCACTTCCGTCTCGCGGGCGGCATGACCGAAGCGTGGCTCGATACCGCGCCGGCCGGATGCGGCGCGTACGCGCTGTTCGGGCAGGGCGACGAAGCGCTGTACGTCGGCCGCAGCGTGCGCGTGCGGCAGCGCTTGCGTGCGCTGCTGACCGGCGAGCGGCGTTCGTCGAAGGAAATGCGGATTGCGCAGCAGGTGCGGCGCGTCGAATGGCGGGAGACCGGCAACGAACTCGGCGCGATGCTTGCGGAAGCACAGTGGATCGCTCGCCTGCGTCCGTCATACAACCGGCGTCCCGCGGCCGAAAGTGGCCGTGCCGGCAATGCGCCCTGGCCGTTCGACGGCCCGGTCGCGTTCGAGGCGAGCGGCGAGCGCCGCCTGTTTCACGTGATCGACGGCTGGCGCTACCTCGGTGCGGCCGAATCGCTCGATGCGGCCGCGCGGCTCGTGGCCGACGGCGCGGACGGTGCGTTCGAACCGCATACCCATCGTCTGCTGCAGACGCATCTCGCGCGCGGCCTGCAACTGATTCCGCTAGCGGCGCTCACGCCAGCCGACTGAGCACGGCCGTGCTGCCGCGTGCAATGGCCGTGCGCCGTCAGCCGATCGCGCTGGCGCCGCCGGCGGAGCAGACGTGCGACAGCGCGATGCCGAGCGCCTGCGTCTGGGTGCGGTCGTAGCGGGTCAGTGTCTTCCAGTTCGCGATGCTGCGTGCGAGCCGCGCCTGGCAGTCGGGTGCGTCGCGCAGCGGTGCGACTTGCGCGAGGCCGGCCAGCATCTTTTGCGTGAGCTGATCGAGCGCCGGCCGCGTGCTGGTCGCGAGGTCGGGCGGGGAGCCTTCCGGCGGCCGCGTCGCGCGCCACGTTGCAAAGAGCGCGTTCTGCACGTCCTTGCTCGCGGCGATCTGATCCTCGAAGAACGTGCGCGCGAACGCCGGATCCACGCCGGACTGTGCGGCGCGCTTCTCGACCGATGCGAGCAGTGCCGCTTCGCGCGGCTGGTCCTCGATCGCCTTGTGATTCGCCCATTTCCATCGCGCGACGGGTTCGGCAAGCGCGAGCCGCTGTGATGCGAGCGCGACGAGATTGGTGAGCGCGGTGTCGTCGCCGTCCGCGCGTGCGATGTGCGGTGACGAAAAAAGGGCGACGCCGAGCGCGGCGACAGCGACGCTGGCACGAATGGCTTGTTTCATCGGAACGATCGGGAGAACCGGACGGGCCGGAGGTGGAAAACCAGAAGGATAGACGAAGACAGTCGCGCGGCGGAACGACGCGACAGAAGAATCAGCGGACGCGCTGATCCGGCACCGTCAGGCCGTTGCAGCCCGGGTGCGAAGCGATCTGCGCCGAAAACGCAGCGATGAACCGCACGATATCGATCGACACGTGGCGGTTACAGAACGGAACGTAGGTTCACTTCGGCGAGTACAGCTTGTGCTGCTCGTCGAAGAATGCCCGGACATACTCGGGCAACTCGGCGAGGAATTCCACGCCGACGGGTTCCGGATCCGGGCTCATCACTTGCTCGGGCGGGGGCATGCGGGTTGGTCTTTCGTCCATGGTCGTTTCTCCAGCAGGTTCAATAATTATCAACCTCGCGCTCGGATTTATGCCAGAGGCGAATCGTTAGATTTTGTCTCTGTTGTATTAACGGCACATGCGCTGCTGCGCACCGTGCGATGCCGGCTATTGCACCTCGCACGTCGGCAACGATCGGGCCGCTTGTTATACTTGCGCGCACTTTTTCCTGGACCGCGATGAAACGAACGACGCGATGGATCGGCCTCGTATGGTTGGCGCTCGTACTGAACGTACTGTCGCCCGTCGTCGGCTACGCGCGTCTCGCATCGAACGGTTCCGGCGAGCTCACGCTCGAATTGTGCAGTGCGGCAGGTGCGCGTCAGATCGTCCTCGCGCAGTCGGGCGACGACCGCGGCACATCGTCGTTCGACCATGCCGGCGTGCCGCACTGCGTGTACTGTCCCGGCTTCGCGGCGAACGTGGCGCTCGGCACGAGCCTACCTGCGTTGCCGGGCTTCGTGCGCGCCTTCGCGTACCGGGCCGCCGCCCCGGCCGTTCCCGTTTTTCCCCGCAAGGGCATCCGCCTCGCGCAGCCGCGCGGCCCGCCTGAAAACGTCCCGATCTGATTGATATCGTCCGCGCGCCCCGGTGGCGCGCGTGCCGCCCGCGGCCCGGTCCGCGCGCCGCGCCGTGTGCGCGCGGCGCGTCGGCTCGCGCCCGGCGGCGTCCGGTCACGTTTTCAGGAATTCATCCATGTCGTTCACCTTCGCCGCGCGGCCGTCGCGCGGCCGGCTCGCGCTCGCCTGCGCGGCCGTTTTTGCCTGGCCTGCCGCGCAGGCGGCCACGATCGATGGCGTATCCGCCGACCCGGCGCCCGGCGGTCCGGGCGACCCGGCCGGCCATGCCGCACCGGTCGCCGCGCCCGCGCCGACGGGCGACACGCTGACCGCCGTCAGCGTTACCGCCCGGCGGCAACCCGTCGATCCCGATACGCCGGCCGTCGTCGAGTCGATCACGCGCGAGCAGATCGACGCGCACACCAACGTCACCACCGAGGACGCGCTGAAGTACGCCCCCAACCTGATGGTTCGCAAGCGCTACATCGGCGACCGCAACAGCGTGTTCGCCGGCCGCGACTTCAACGAGCTGCAGAGCGCGCGCGGGCTCGTCTACGCCGACGGCCTGCTGCTGTCGAACCTGCTCGGTTCGAGCTATGCGTATCCGCCGCGCTGGTCGCTGATCGCGCCCGACGATATCGCGCGCGTCGACGTGCTGTATGGTCCCTTTTCCGCGCTGTATCCCGGCAACGCGATCGGCTCGACCGTGCTGCTGACGACGCGGCGTCCCGACGCACTCGAGGCGTCGCTGTCGACGCAGTTCTTCACGCAGCGCTATCACGACGGCTACGGCTTCGCGGATAGCTTCGGCGGCAATCACCAGACCGCGCGGATCGCGAACCGCATCGGCAAGTTCTGGTTTTCGCTGTCGCTCGACCGGCTGGAGAACAACGGCCAGCCGATGCAGTATGCGAGCCCCAATTCAGCCTTCAACCCGAAGCTCGGCGCCGCGGTGCCGGTGACGGGGGCGGCCACCGACATCGGGCCGAACGGCAAGCCGCGCACGATCGTCGGCGCGCAGACCATCGAGCGGACCGAGCAGCTCAACGGGACGGTGCGGATGGGCTACGCGTTCACGGACCGCGTCGACGCGACGCTGACGCTCGGGCACTGGGAAAACCATTACCGGCAGCACGGCGAGACCTTCCTTCGCGATGCGGCGGGCAATCCCGTCTACGGCGGCAACGTGTTGATCGGCGGCCGGAACATGACCGTCGCGCCGAGCGCGTTCGCGCCGCAGCGCGGCGACCAGGAGAACTGGCTGTACGCGCTCGGCCTGAACGGCCGGCTCGATTCGGGCTGGCGGCTGTCGGGCGTGGTGTCGGCATACGACGTGTCGCGCGACGTGCTGCGCGCGGCGTCGACCGTGCAGGGCGGGGCGGGCACGCTGTTCCAGGGCGACGGCACGGGCTGGCGCACGTTCGACCTGAAGGCCGAGGCGCCGGAAGTGAAGGGCCATGCATTTACGTTCGGCTATCACTACGACAACTATTTCCTGCGCAACGTCACGTACAACACGGCCGACTGGCTGGCCGGGCCGACTGCGTCGCTCGCGAGCGTCTACCGGGGCGACACGCGCACGCAGGCGCTGTTCGCGCAGGACGCGTGGCGTTTCGCGCCCGGCTGGCTCGCGACCCTCGGCCTGCGCTACGAGCGCTGGGATGCATACGGCGGCGCGCTCGGCAACGCCAACGGCATGCTCGGCTATGCGGACCGCGGCGCGAATGCGCTGTCGCCGAAAGTCGCGCTGCAATGGGACGCGACGGACGTCTGGCGCTTCCGGTTGTCGTTCGCGACCGGCACGCGCTTTCCGACGGTCGGCGAACTGTTCCAGGGCACGATCTCGAACAACGCGATCGTCAACAACAACCCGAACCTGCGCCCGGAAAAGGCGATCGACTGGGACTTCACGGCAGAGCGCGACGTGGGTGTCGGCGTCGTGCGCGCGAGCGTGTTCCAGAGCGACCTGCGCGATTCGATCTACAGCCAGACGACGGTGTCGGGCGCGTCGACCGTCACCAACATCTCGAACGTCGATCGGGTGCGCGTACGTGGCGTCGAACTCGCATTCAGTGGTCAGAACGTCGGGCTGCGCGGGCTCGACATCGACGCGAACGTGTCGGCGAGCAATGCGCAGATTCTGGCCGACACTGCGAATCCGGCTTACGTCGGTTCGCGCTTTCCGCGCATCCCGCGCATGCGCGCGAACCTGCTCGCGTCGTACCGCTTCGACGAGCACTGGCTCGCGAGCGTCGGCGTCCGCTACTCGGGCCGCCAGTTCAATACGCTCGACAACGGCGACGTGAATCCGGACGTGTACGGCGGCACGAGCATCTTCACGGTCGTCGACCTGAAGGCGCGCTACCGGTTCGACCGTCACTGGACCGCGTCGCTCGGCATCGACAACCTGACCGACCGCCGCTATTACGTGTTCCACCCGTATCCGGGCCGCACTTTCTTCGGAGAACTGAAATGGTCGCTGTGAAATCGTTCGCGGCAGGCTGCGCGCTGTGGCTCGCGGCGCTGTCGCCCGCACGCGCGCACGACGCGCCGAACGCCGTCGATCCGCATGCGGCGCACATGAGCATGCAGGCCGCGCCGGCGCAGCAGAAGCAGCCGCTCGCGACCGGCGCCGCATTCGACGCGCGGCACCGGCTGTGGGTCGCATGGGTCGAAGGCGCGCACGTCGTCGTCGCGCGCTCGGACGACGCGGGCCGCACGCTGTCCGCACCCACGACCGTCAACGCGATGCCCGAGCCGATCTACACGAGTGCGGAGAATCGCCCGAAGATCGCGACGAGCCCGGACGGCAGCGCGGTGTACGTGTCGTGGTCGATGCCGCTCGATGCGCCGTACACGGGCATGGTGCGCTTCTCGCGTTCGCTCGACGGCGGCGCGACGTGGAGCGTGCCCGTCACCGTGCATCGCGACCGGCAGGCAATCACGCACCGCTTCGACATGATGGCGGTCGATCCGGCCGGCAACATCGCGATCGCGTGGATCGACAAGCGCGATCTCGTCGCGGCGAAGGCGGCGGGGCAGACGTACGACGGCGCGGCCGTGTACTACGCCGTGTCGCGCGACGGCGGCGCGTCGTTCGAGCCCGAGCGCAAGGTCACCGATCACACATGCGAATGCTGCCGCATCGCGATGGCGATCGGTCCGGCCGGACATATCGAAGCGGTGTGGCGCAACGTGTTCCCGGGGCAGATCCGCGATCATGCGCTCGCGGTGCTGCCCGTGTCGGCGTCGGAGCCCGTCGTGCCGGTGCGCGCCACGTTTTCGAACTGGCACGTCGAGGCGTGCCCCGAGCACGGGCCGGCGCTCGCGATCACGCCGGACGGCACGCGCCACATTGCGTGGTTCGGCGTCGTCGACGGTCGCGCCGACGTGTTCTACTCGCGCATCGGCGCCGATGGCCGGCCACTCGGCACGCCCTGGGCGTTCGGCGCGAATCCGTCGGTACCGGCCGAGCAGGCATCGCATGCGGCGCTCGTCGCGCGCGGCGATGTCGTGTGGCTCGCATGGAAGGTGTTCGACGGCGACACGATGCAGATCAAGCTGCGCCGCTCGGACGATCGCGGCGAGCACTGGTCGGCGCCGCGCGTGATCGCGTCGACGTCGGGCGCGAGCGACAACCCGCAACTGCTCGACGATGCAGGACGCATCTACCTGTCGTGGCGTACGCGTTACGACGGCTATCGGCTCATTCCCGTGGAGGGAGCGCGATGAAACGGCTGATGGTGTCGATCGGCGCCGTGCTTGCGAGCCTGCCCGCATGGGCCGGTGAACTGCAGCCGCTGCGCGCGGCCGAGGTCGCGAAGTTGTACGCGACGGCGCCCGAACGGCCGCTCGCGGTCGAGATCTGGTCGCTCGATTGCGGCTACTGCCGCGAGAACGCCGCGCATCTGGTCGCGTGGCAGCGCCGGCATCCGGACGTGCGGCTCGCGATGGTTTCGATGGACGCGTACGACGACAACGGTGCGGCGATCGCACAGGCGCTCGCGCAAATGAACCTGCCGCCGCAGGTCGCGCAGTATGCGAATGCGGAGCCGATGCCCGAGCGCCTGCGAGCGGCACTCGATGCGACGTGGCGGGGAGAAATGCCGCGTACCGTGTGGATCGGACGCGATGGCGCACGCGAGGCACGCAGCGGATTGCTGACGACCGACGTGCTCGACGGCTGGTTGCAAGGCGGCAAGCGCCGGTGAAAGCGGAAGGTGGCGCGCGGGCGATGCCGCGCGCCGCTTCGATGCAGATACGAAACGAAAGCGCGCCCGAGGGCGCGCGAGAAGATCGTCAGGCCGCGCGCCTGAACAGCCGGATCACGAACAGCAGGATCACGGCGCCGATGACCGCGACGATCACCGAACCGATGAAGCCGCTGCCGAGGCTGATGCCGAGCACCCCCGCCAGCCAGCCGCCGATCACCGCGCCGACGATACCGACGATGATGTCGACGATCAGGCCGAACCCGCCGCCCTTGACGAGCAGGCCCGCCAGCCAGCCGGCGATCGCGCCGATGATGAGCCACATAATCAAGCCATGAGTCATGGTGATCCTCTCCTTGTGTTGAGTCGAAATGACCGGACGTCGGCTGTTTCGCCGCAAGCTGCATGAAGGCGGCATGCGACCCGCCGCGCCGCCCACGCAATGTAACGCGATAGACGGGTCGGAATCGTTAAGTAATGTTATGCACCCTTAACGGGTTTTTCCAGGGGATTCGTCTGTCTACGCAATGAATCTGTAAGGAAAGGGGTGCCATGTGTCATCGTCCGTGCGTCGGCGTCGATGCGTCGGTGTCGGGCAGGCCGTCACCGGCGTCGGCAATCAGGCGGGTGACGGTCGCCGCGTCGCCGATCGCCTCGATCGCGAGCAGTGCGAAGCGCGCGAGAAAGAGCGATGCATCGGTTTCGCCGATGCGAGTCATCGTGCGGCACAGGTCGGTGTAAAGGATGTCGCGTTCGGTGTCGGTCATCATGCGTTCTCCTGAGGATCGGATGACGTGTGCGGGTGCAGCACGCGTTTGAGCGCGGCGCTCAGGTCGGTGACGCGCGCATCGTGCCAGCGGCCGAGCACATGTCCGTCCGGACGCACGAGATAGACGGTGCCGTCGCGCGCGCCGTACAGGTCGAACAGCCGGCCGTCGGCATCGTAGCCGCCGCATCGCGGATGTTGCGGTGCCGCGTGCCGCGCGAGCGTGACCAGCGCGAACGGTATGCCGGCGTCGCGCAGGCGTCGTTCGAGATCGGCGAACGACGGATCGGACGCACCGTCGCGTGTGAAGCGGAAAGCGGTGAAGCACGCGCCGACGAGATCGGTCAGGTGACCGCGACGCGCGCCGTTGTCGTTGCCGATGTCGCTCGACGCCTGCAGCATCAGCGGACATTCGGCGAGTACCGTGCCGGGCGGCGGCCCAGCGGAGAACGCATCGCGTTCGTCCGCATTGAGTGGCGACGCCGTGTAAGCGATGGCCGATGTCTGACGCGGATTGATCAGCGAACGCAACGCCGGATGCCGGGCCGCGAGCGTCAGCACGGCCTTGCGCATCAGGTCGAATGCGAACGACGGCGGCGCCATGAACTCGGTGCTCTTGGTGCCGTAGCGCAGGTTCTCGTGCGTCGCGAACACGCGCTCGTCCGAATAGCTGTCGAGCAGCGCGTCTGACGCGAGGCCGCGAATCACGTACGCCAGTTTCCACGCGACATTGTCGGCATCGTCGATGCCCGAGTTCGCGCCGCGCACGCCGAAGATCGGCACGAGGTGCGCGGCGTCGCCACAGAACAGCACGCGGCCGTGCCGGTAACGTTCGAGCGTCAGCGCGTTCGCCTTGTAGATCGTGATCCAGATCGGCGACCAGTCGCCGCGCTCGCCCATCATGTCGAGCAGGCTCTGCACGCGCGGGATCACGTTCTCGGGTTTGACGGCCGCTTCGGGATCCTCATCGTCGCGCAGCTGGTAGTCGATCCGCCACACGTTGTCGGGCTGCTTGTGGACGAGCACCGTCGAGCCCGGATTCGACGCCGGGTCGAAGTAGGCGAGTCGCTCGGTCGGCCGATCGCTGTCGAGCGCGATGTCGACGATCACGTAACGGCCTTCGTAGCTGGTGCCGTGCAGCGACAGGCCGAGCGCATCGCGCATCGTGCTGCGCCCGCCGTCGCTCGCGACGACCCAGTCGGCATCGAGCGCGTAGCCGCCGAGCGGCGTATCGACGTCGAGACGCACGCCGTCCGGGCGCTGCGTGACGCCGGCGACCTTCGTCTGCCAGCGGATTTCGATGAATTCGGGGCGGCGCAGTGCGGCGTCGAGCAGGAACTGCTCGATGTGATACTGCGCGAGGTTCACCATCGGCGGCAGCTTCTGGTTTTCGTCCTGCGGCATCGTGAAATGCAGCACTTCGTCGTGACGATAGAAGCTGCGTCCGCCGCTCCACGGCAGTCCGACGCGAAGGAAACCATCGAGTGCGCCGAGCCGCTCGATGATCTCGAGGCTGCGTCGCGAGATGCAGATCGCGCGGCTGCCGTGACAGACCGAATCGTCGGCTTCGAGCAGCACGCTGCGGATGCCGTGATTGGCGAGGCCGAGCGCGACGGCGAGGCCGACCGGCCCGCCGCCGACGATCGCGACGCGGTGCCGCTGCACGTCGACACCGTCGCTGCAGGTCGGCAGGTGCGCGGGATGGCGCGCGGCGACGAACGGATATGGCTTGAATTCGATGCCCATCGTTGGCTTCCAGGTTGCACTGTTGGAATGCGCACGCTCGACGACGCGATGCGTGCGGCAGGCTGGATGCAGTATGGAAGCCGTACCGAACACCGCTGTCCCCATTCCGGGTACAGCGTACGGCCGGCGGCGGGCCGGGATTTACCCTCGACGCGTTCAGGATCGGCGAGCGCGGTTCAGGGTTGCAGGCACAGCGCAAAGAGCTGGCGCTGGCTCGAGATGCCGAGGCGCCGGTACGCGCGCTTCTGGTACGTGACGACGCTGGAGGCCTTCACGCCGATCGTTTCACCGATCTCCTGCGCGGTCTGGCCTTCGAGCACGCCGCGCAGCACGTCGAGTTCGCGCTTGGACAGTGCCGGGCACGCGCCGCGCAGCCGCGCGAGCATCAGTTGCGGGATGCCGATCTGCGCCGCGCCGGCGAGCGCGTAGTGATGCTGCGCGGCCTGCGCGATCAGCGGTGCGAGTGTTTCGATGGCCGCGACCTCGCGCGGCTGGAACGCGCCGCTGCGATGCGCGCGATACAGGTTGATCGACAGCCAGGTCGAGTCGTTCGGCTGCATCAGCAACGCGAGGCGATCGGACACGTCGGGGCCGCGGTAGCAGGCTGCCCGATATGCGTCGTGGCAGATCTCGTCGCCGGCCTGCTGATGCAGCAGCACGTCGCGGCGGTGCGTTGCGCGACCCGCGGCCGAGACGATCTTCTGGTTGCCGTCGAGCGGATAGAAATGTCGCACGTAGGTGTCGGCGACGTCACGCAGGTAGCGGCCGCCGCGATGATCGGCGACCGACACTGTGCGTGGCCGGCTGCCGAACTCATACGCGAAGATCGTGCACTGCGTGACGGACAGCGCATCGTCGAACAGCTTCAGGATTTCCGCGGCGAACGCATTCGGCTCGCTGCCGCCGATCGCGGTGACGAGACCGGTCGCGCGGGACACGTCCAGTTGTCCGCCGAGGTTGGGTCGTTCGAGGCGCCAGATGCGCATGATGCGGGGGAAGGGCCGGGTGGTCCGGCGATTGTAATCGGCGGCGCGCGGCGCGGGAGTCGGGGGATGCCCGCAAGCGGAAATGACGGGGAGGGTGGCGCAGGACTTCGTGTATCGGAAATCGTCGCCGGAAAAGAGAAAAGGCCTGATAAGCGATGCTTATCAGGCCTTTATATCTTGGTGCCGGAGATAGGAGTCGAACCTACGACCTTCGCATTACGAATGCGCTGCTCTACCAACTGAGCTACACCGGCAGCAGAGAAATGAAATTATATGGTGAAATCCGAGATCTTGGCAATAGGTTTTGCGAAATTTTTTTCAGCTTGCTGCGGCTGCTTCGCGAAACCATCGATCCGGCGGACTTCCCGCTTTCACTTCACTGCGATGCAGCCTGTCAGGGCCACATCGCGAAGGCGCGATTGTACTGGCGTCTCGCACCTCCGTCTAGTGCTGCAGTGCAAATTTATTTGCCTTCGCCTTCGTTGTGATAGCTGGTCACGCGCTCGACTTCGTTCTTCGAGCCGAGGAACACCGGCACGCGCTGGTGCAGGCCGGTCGGCTGCACTTCCATGATGCGCTGCGTGCCCGTCGTCGCGGCGCCGCCGGCCTGTTCGACGATGAACGACATCGGGTTCGCTTCATACATCAGGCGCAGCTTGCCCGGACGATCGGGCGTGCGCTTGTCGGCCGGGTACATGAAGATGCCGCCGCGGTTCAGGATCCGGTGCACGTCGGCCACCATCGACGCGATCCAGCGCATGTTGAAGTTGTCGCCGCGCGGGCCTTCCTTGCCGGCGTTCAGTTCGCTGACGTAGCGCTGGACCGGTTCATACCAGTGACGTGCGTTCGATGCGTTGATCGCGTATTCGCGCGTATCGGCCGGGATCTGCATGTTGCTTTGCGTGAGCACCCACGAGCCGACTTCGCGGTCGAGCGTGAAGCAGTTCACGCCGTTGCCGGTCGTCAGTACGAACACGGATTGCGGGCCATACACCGCGTAGCCGGCCGCGACCTGCTCCGTGCCCGGCTGCAGGAACGATTCCTCGGTCGCCTGCTTGCCGTCCGGGCAGCGCAGCACCGAGAAGATCGTGCCGATCGACACGTTCACGTCGATGTTCGACGAGCCGTCGAGCGGGTCGAACACGAGCAGGTATTCGCCGCGCGGGTAGTTCGCGGGGATCGGGAAGAACGTTTCCATTTCTTCCGACGCCATTGCGGCGAGGTTGCCGCCCCATTCGTTCGCGTCGAGCAGGATTTCGTTCGACAGGATGTCGAGCTTCTTCTGCACTTCGCCCTGGACGTTCTCGCTGCCGGCGGTACCGAGTGCATCGCCGAGCGCGCCCTTCGACACGTTGTAGCTGATCGCCTTGCACGCGCGGGCGACGACTTCGATCAGCAGGCGGAGGTCGGCGGGGAGGTTGTTGGTCTCACGCTGCTGCTCGATCAGGAACTTGGACAGCGTGGTGCGGCGGGCAATGGACATGACAGACTCCGAAAGGCCAAAGAATCCTTGAATTGCCGCAATTTTACCCGGCGCGCCTCCCGAGCCGCCGCCTTTTTTCGTCCGGTTACATGGTCGGTCGGCTGCCCCGGCCGGGTGCCGGCGTGCGTGGCGCGGCGGCTCGGCGCGAAAGCGGCGGTAAAACCGGGCGGCTGAACGCATGGTCCCGCTCCGACCCCGCCAACCTTCAGACGACAAAAAAGCCGGCGCCGCAACGGGGCGACGCCGGCTTCGTCGCACGGGCACGCGACGCGAATCGCGTGCGTGACGTTACGCGAGGGCCTTCTCGACGATCTCGCGCACGTCGCGCGATTTCGCGCCGGCGGCGACCTGCTCGAGCGCCTCGCGCATCCGGTCGCGCAGCGCCGGCGTGAAGCGGCGCCACAGTTCGAGCGAGCGGGCGAGGCGAGCGGCGACCTGCGGGTTGATCGCGTCGAGCGCGAGCACCTGTTCGGCCCAGAACGCGTAGCCCGAGCCGTCCGCCGCGTGGAATTGCGCCGGGTTCGCCGCGCAGAAACTGAAGATCAGCGAGCGTGCGCGGTTCGGGTTCTTCAGATTGAACGCGGGGTGGGCCATCAGCTTGCGGACCTTCGCGAGCGTCGGCTGCGTGGACGTGCCGCGCTGCGCGGCCTGCATCGCGAACCACTTGTCGATCACGAGCGCTTCCTTCTCGAAGCGACGGTAGAAGTCGTCGAGCGCGTGTGCGGCCGCGTCGTTCGCGCCTGATGCCGCGGCGGACAGCAGCGCGCCGAGCGCGGCGGCACGATCGGTCATGTTGTTCGCCGCGTCGTACTGCTCGGTCGCGATGCGCACGGCGTCGGCCGGATCCTCGAGTTCGGCGAGATACGCGAGCGCGAGGTTCTTCAGCGCACGGCGGCCGGATGCGTCGGGCGTGGGCTCGTACGCGCCCGGCGTCTGATGCTGCTCGTACGCGGCGAGCCACTCGGCGCGCAGCGCGGTCGCGAGCTGGCGGCGCACGAACTGGCGCGCGCGATGCACGGCGGCCGGATCGGCTTCCGCCATCTGGTCGGCCAGATAGGTTTCCGACGGCAGCGTCAACGCAAGTTCGCGGAACGCGGGCGACAGGTTTTCATCGGTCAGCACGCGGCGGAACGCGGCGACGAAGTTCTCGCCGAGCGTGAGCGGCTCGTTCGCGGCGGCGCGCGCGGTGAGCGTCAGCAGCGCGCGCGTCGCGAGGCGCTGGCCGGCTTCCCAGCGGTTGAACGGGTCGCTGTCGTGGGCGAGCAGGAAGGCGAGGTCGTCGTCGCTGTAGTCATACTCGACGATCACCGGTGCCGAGAAATTGCGCAGCAGCGACGGCAGCGGCTGCTCCGGCACGTCGACGAACGTGAAGGTCTGTTCGGTGTCGGTGAAGTCGAGCACGCGCGTCGTGCCCGACGCGGCCGCTTCGCCGTCGAGACGCAACGGCAGGTCGCGGCCGTCGCGGCCGATCAGGCCGATCGCGAACGGAATCAGCAGCGGCCCCTGCTGCGTCTCGCGCGCGGCCGGCGACGCATCGCCGTAGCCTTGCGCGAGCGTGACCGTGTAGCGGCGCGCGGCTGCGTCGTACGCGGTGCGCACCGACACGCGCGGCGTGCCGGCCTGGCTGTACCAGCGTTCGAATTGCGCGAGATCGCGTCCGTTTGCGTCGGCCATCGCATGACGGAAGTCGTCGCACGTCACGGCGTGACCGTCGTGGCGCTTGAAGTACAGGTCCATCCCCTTGCGAAAGCCGTCGCGGCCGAACAGCGTCTGGTACATCCGCACGACTTCCGAGCCTTTCTCGTAGACGGTCATCGTGTAGAAGTTGTTGATCTCGACGTAGCTTTCCGGACGCACCGGATGCGCCATCGGGCCTGCATCCTCGGCGAACTGCAGCTGGCGCAGCACGCGCACGTCCTCGATGCGCTTGACCGCGCGGGCCGCGGAGTCGACGTCGTCGCCCGCCGCCATGTCGGCCGAGAATTCCTGGTCGCGGAACACCGTCAGGCCTTCCTTCAGGCTCAGTTGGAACCAGTCGCGGCAGGTCACGCGGTTGCCGGTCCAGTTGTGGAAGTACTCGTGGCCGACCACCGATTCGATGTTCGCGAAGTCGGTGTCGGTCGCGGTCTCGGGGTTCGCCAGCACGTACTTCGTGTTGAAGATGTTGAGCCCCTTGTTCTCCATCGCGCCCATGTTGAAGTCGCCCACGGCGACGATCATGAAGCGGTCGAGATCGAGCTCGAGGCCGAAGCGCTTCTCGTCCCAGCGGATCGAGTGAATCAGCGAATCCATCGCGTGACGGGTCTTGTCGAGGTCGGCCGGTTCGACCCAGACCTGCAGCAGCTTTTCCTTGCCGGAGCCGGACGTGATCTTCTCCTCGATCGCGACGAGCTTGCCCGCGACCAGCGCGAACAGATAGCTCGGCTTGCGGAACGGGTCTTCCCATTTCGCGAAGTGGCGGCCGTCGGGCAGCTCGCCCGAGTCGACGAGGTTGCCGTTCGACAGCAGCACCGGATACGCGGTCTTGTCGGCGCGCAGCGTGACGGTGTACGACGCCATCACGTCGGGGCGGTCGAGGAAGTAGGTGATGCGGCGAAAGCCCTCGGCCTCGCACTGCGTGAAGAAGTTGCCGCTCGACACGTACAGGCCGGACAGCGTCGTGTTCTGGTCCGGCGCGCACGCGCTGTCGAGCGTGAGCTCGAACGCGTCGGGCACGTTTTCGACGGTCAGCCCGTGTTCGTGCACGCGCACCGCGCCGTACGGCGCGCCGTCGAGGTGTGCACCGAGGAATTCGAGCGCTTCGCCCAGCAACTCCAGGTGCGGCGTCGGCGCCGCGTCCGGATTGCGGCGCACGCGCATCGTATTCCTGACGATCGTGCGGGCCGGCGCGAGCTCGAATTCGAGCGCGACGGAATCGATGAGGAAGGCCGGCGGCGTATAGTCGGCGCGGCGGATCACGGTGGAGGAGGCGTTGTCGGACATGGTCGTCGAGATCGGTGGAATGGGGATCGGGCCCGCGGCGCGGGCCGGGCGAACCGGGCCATTGTACAAAGGCTGGCGGCTGCGTGCCGGGCGAACTTTTTACCGGTTCCGGCTGTCCGCGTATTATCGGCATCCCGTGCGGTTCGCGCGGTGCGACGAACGGATGACGGATCGACGAGGATCGACATGAAACACGAATGGATTCAACGGAGTGCGGGTTGGGCGGCGGTGCTGTGCGTGGCGCTGCTGACGGGCTGCACGAGCTACGTGACGACGCAGGTCACGGCCTTCTCCGACTGGAGCGGCAGCGACGCGACACGCACGTACGCCTTCACGCGCACGGATGCGCAGAAGCACAGCATCGAGCAATCGACTTACGAGCCGATCGTCGCGAACGAGCTGTCCGCGTATGCATTCAGGCAGGTGCCGGCCGCGCAGGCCCGCTATCTGATCGGGCTGGCCTACGGGGTCGGCAGTGATCTGGTGACGGTGCCGCAGCCGGTTTACTACGACCCGTGGTTCATGGGGCCGGGGCCGTACTGGCGGGGCGGGCCGTGGGGCCCGTGGGGGCCCTGGGGGCCGATGCCGGCCGGCTACGTCGCGCAGACCTATCAGGTCTTCGACTACACGCTCGGCATCCGGATCACCGAGCGCGCGACCGGCAAGGAAGTCTACAACGTGACCGCGCGCACCACCGGCGACAACGGTGCGCTGCTGTATGCGATGCCGTTCCTGGCGCGCAGCGCGCTCGCCGATTTCCCGTTGGCGAACGGCGCGATCCGCACGGTGCGGTTGCCGGTCGACAAGCACGGCGGCCCGGCCGCGCCGGCCGCCAACGAGCGTGCGGTGCCGGCCGTGCCGGCATCGGGGGCGGCGGTCGCGAAGTAACGCGGTATCGACACCGGCGCGGCCGTCCGGCCGCGCCACGTGCCTGCGCGCGTCACGCCCCGACGCCCAGCAGCGCCAGCGCGCCGAGCACGACGAACAGCACGGCCGCGATGCCGTGCACCAGCTTCGTCGGCAAGCGGTGCGCGAAACGGTCGCCCAGCAGGATGGCGGGCACGTTCGCCAGCATCATGCCGAAAGTCGTGCCGGCCACCACGCCGATGTAATCCTGGAAGCGCGCGGCGAGCGCGACGGTCGCGATCTGCGTCTTGTCGCCCATTTCCGCGAGGAAGAACGCGACGAGCGTCGCGCCAAACACGCCGAGCCGCGAGCGGTTGGCATTGGCTTCGTCCGCATCGAGCTTGTCCGGCACGAGGATCCACAGCCCCATCGCGATGAACGAGAACGCGAGCGCCCAGCGCATGATCGACGGCGTGACGAGCGCGCCGAGCCATTCGCCGAGCGCGCCGGCGAAGCCGTGGTTCACGAGCGTCGCGACGAGTACGCCAAGAATGATCGGCACGGGCTTGCGATAGCGCGCGGCCAGCACGAGGGACAGCAGTTGGGTCTTGTCGCCGATTTCAGCGAGGGCGACGGCGCCGGTGGAGATCAGGAAGGCTTGGGACACGTACGGGGTTCCACGGGCCGGTGTTGTGCGTGCGAGCGACGATCCACCGCGCGCCGGGCCCTGATGCGGCGCGCAGTGAACCATCGGTCTCGCCAGGCCTTCGTGGCTGCGTCCGCCATGGCCGAAAGGCCAAGTCTGTTGACGGACGCCTCCGTCACGATGCGCGCTGTTGGCGCGGGGCATCGAGCGGAGCGGCTACTCCCCAATGAGCGGCGAATTCTAGCATGCCGTGGGGCGTGCGCGGTGTGCGAATCCGGTTGCGCCGGCATGCGTCGCGACGCACGCCGGCGCAGGCATGGGCCGGCGCGCGCGCGTTACGCGGCGGCGGTGCGGCGTGCGGCGCCGCGCTCGTGCACGAGCTGGCCGGCCGCATACGTGCGGTACACGGCGCGGTCGTCGCCGAGCAGCGCGAACGCGAACAGCAGTTCCTCGAGCGACTCCGCGCGTTTCGTGCGGCGCGCGAGCAGCGGCGTGGCCTGCGGGTCGAGCACGACGAAGTCGGCTTCGGTGCGCGGCGCGAGCGTGCCGACGGTATCGGCGAGGTCGAGCGCCTGGGCGGCGCCGGCCGTCGCGAGCCAGAACATCCGCGTCGCGGTCAGGTGGTGGCCCGACAGCCGCGCGACCTTGTGCGCCTCATTCATCGTCTGCAGCATCGAGAACGACGTGCCGCCGCCGACGTCGGTGGCGAGCGTGACGGGCACGTCGAATTCGCCGGCCTTGTCGAAGTCGAACAATCCGCTGCCGAGGAAGAAGTTCGACGTCGGGCAGTGCGCGACGACGGTGCGCGTCTCGGCCATCCGGCGACGGTCCTCGTCGTCGAGGTGGATGCAGTGGCCGTACACCGCGCGCGGGCGCAGCAGCCCGTAACGATCGTAGATGTCGAGATAGCTGCGGTGGCCGGGGAACAGCTCGGCCACCCATTTCACTTCATCGACGTTTTCCGCGACGTGACTCTGCACGAACACGTCCGGATGGCGACGCGCGAGTTCGCCGCATGCCTCGAGCTGCGCCTCGGTGGACGTCGGCGCGAAGCGCGGCGTCAGCGCATACATCTGGCGGCCCTTGCCGTGCCAGCGGCCGATTAGCTCGGCGCTGTCGTCATAGCCCGATTGCGCGGTGTCGCGCAGGAATTCGGGGCAGTTCCGGTCCATCAGCACCTTGCCCGCGATCATCCGCAGGTCGCGCGCGTCGCTCGCCGCGAACAGCGCGTCGGCCGACTGCTTGTGCACGGTGCAGTAGACGAGCGCGCTCGTCGTGCCGCAGGCGAGCAGTTCGTCGACGAAGAAGTCGGCGACCTCGCGCGCATGTTCCGGATCGCCGAACCGGCGCTCGGTCGGGAACGTGTACTTGTCGAGCCACGGCAGCAGGCCGGGCGCCGGCGACGCGATCATGTCCGTCTGCGGATAGTGGATGTGCGTGTCGATGAAGCCGGGCACGATCAGCTTGTCGCGCAGGTCATGGACGACCGCGTCGCGCGCGAGCGTCGCGGCGAGCCGCGCATGCGGGCCGGCCGCGACGACCTTGCCGTCGTCGACGATCAGGAGGCCGTCGGTCTCGTGGTTCGCGGCCTGGCTCGACTGCGCCGGGTCGCCGTTGAAGGTCAGCAGTTGGGAACGGAAAGCGGTTTGCGTCATGACGAATGGTCCTGCATCAAGGTAAGGCGAACAGAAGAAAACGGTCGGCGCCGCGCGGGCGACGGCATGGCGGGTGCTGTCCGGGCATGCGCGACGCGGCGAAGCGTGAAGGCCGGGGCGCCGCGGATGGCGAACGCGCACGCGAGCGTGGCGGCATGTGCGACGGACGCGGCGGCGAGCTGCATGACGAGCCGCCACGACAGGCTTCGGCGCGCGACGTCGCACAACGCCGCCGCCACGCGGGCGACGGGCGCGGCGTCGGCGTGTGCGCGCGGGGCACGCACGCGGCCGGCGTGGCGCAGGGTCGAGCCGATCGCCACGAAGCGGATGTCGTCGACGTGTTTCATCTGTCTAGCGAACCTCGATGCCGGCCGTCACGCGGCCTGCCAGTACGAATCGAGACGCGCGATCAGCGCATCGCGCTGCGCGGCGTCGACGAACGACGCCTCGAAGCCGTTGCGGATCACCGTGTGCACTTCGGCGTCCGTCAGTTGCAGCCCGTCGACCGTCGCGAAGTAGTTGTCGTTCACGTAGCCGCCGAAATAGGCCGGATCGTCGGAGTTGATCGTCACCGCGACGCCGCGATCGAGCAGCGCCTTCAGCGTGTGTTTCGTCATGTCGTCGAACACGCACAGCTTCAGGTTCGACAGCGGGCACACGGTCAGCGCCGTGCGCGTGCGCGCGAGGCGTTCGACGAGCGCCGCGTCCTCGATGCTGCGCACGCCGTGGTCGATCCGATCGACCTTCAGCACGTCGAGCGCTTCGTGGATGTAGGCGGGCGGACCTTCCTCGCCCGCATGCGCGACGAGCTTCAGCCCGAGCGCACGCGCCTTCTCGAACACGCGCGCGAACTTCGTCGGCGGATGGCCGAGCTCGGACGAATCGAGACCGACGCCGATCAGCCGGTGGCGATAGCGTTCGAACAGCGGCAACGCGGATTCGAACGTCGCGAGCGCATCTTCTTCGGACAGGTGGCGCAGGAAACACAGGATCAGCTTGCTCGACAGCCCGCGCTGCTCGGCATCGGCGAGCGCGCGGTCGATGCCGGCAACGACCGTCTCGATCGGCACGCCGCGTTCGGTGTGCGTCTGCGGGTCGAAGAACAGTTCGGTGTGGACGACGTTGTCGGCGAGTGCGCGTTCGCAGTATGCGGCCGTCATGTCGTAGAAATCCTGCTCGGTCAGCAGCACGCTCGCGCCGGCGTAATAGATGTCGAGGAACGACTGCAGGTCGGTGAACGCATACGCGGCACGCAGCGCGTCGATCGACTCGTACGCGAGCTTCACGCCGTTGCGCTGCGCGAGCGCGAAAATCAGTTCGGGCTCGAGCGAGCCCTCGATATGGATGTGCAGCTCCGCTTTCGGAGCGCGGGCGATCTTGTCCTTGAATGTCGGGGTCATGGCGTTGTTCTTGGTCGGTCAGAATTGTGGGGAAACCTGCACGGGCGCGTTCGCCTCGACGGCCTGGAGCAACTGCGCGGCCACCGAGATCGCGATCACTTCGGGCGCCTTGTCGACGATGCCTTCGACGCCGATCGGGCAGCGCATCCGCGCGAGCTGGGCCGGATCGATGCCGATCGCCGCCAGCCGATGATCGAACTGCATGCGCTTGGTGCGCGAGCCGGTCATCCCGAAATACGCATAGTCGCCGCGCCGCAGGATACGTTCGGCCAGCACGAAATCGAGTGTGTGGTCGTGCGTCATCACGACGAAGTACGCATGCGGCGGCGCCGTGTCGACGGCATCGGCCGGGCTGGCCATCGCGTCGATCGCGAGATTGTCGATCCCGGCGAGTGCGTCGGCCGGCGGGAACACCGCGTCGGGCCCGTCGATCCAGTGCACGTGGCACGGCAGCGTGGCCAGCACCTTCACGAGCGCGGTGCCGATGTGTCCCGCGCCGAACAGCACGACGGGGAACGCAAATGGCGCGATCGTTTCGGTCATCAGCGACACGCCGCCGGTTTCCCACAGCAGGCAGTCGGCGTGCGCCGCGGGCGATTCGGGCTCGCTGAGCAGCGGCGCGCCCGGCGAGGGGCCGAATGATACGCTACGCACGGTCGCGGCGCCCGCCGCGACGCGCTTGGCGAGCGACATGATCCAGCCGAGGTCGCCGACGTCGAGCCGCTCGAATGCGAGCACGACCGCGCCGCCGCAGCACTGGCCGAGGCTCGGGCCGAGCGCGAGCCGTTCGAGCCGGCGTGCGTGGGGCACGTGCGCGCCGTCCTTCAGCAGGTGCCGCGCGATCTCGATCGCCTTCCATTCCAGATGACCGCCGCCGATCGTATGGCGGGCCGTGTCGCGCGTGACGAGCATCTTGGTGCCGGCCTCGCGCGGCGCGGAGCCGTCGGTGTGCGCGACCGTCACGAGCACGGCCGCTTCGCCGTGCGCGAGCAGTTGCTGCAAATCGCCGAGCCAGGCTTCCATCAGCACGCTCCGGTCGGGACGACGCGGCACGACGCGCGACGCGGGCTGGCGGGCGCGGCGGCAACGAGGACGGATGGGAGCGACGCGGGCCGGCTGCCCGACTGATCCGGTGCGGCGGCCGTGCGCCGAGGGCGCGCGCGAACGACGCCGCGGGACGTGCGGACGCCATGAGGGTGACGGATGCGGATGGTTTGCGTTGTCATGATGAATCCAGTCGACATTGCGGATCGGGCGCGCGTTACGCAGGAGGAGAGACCGCTGGCCTCGCGCACGTAGATCGCCATCCAGTCGCGAAGATAGCACCGCAAGGCGGCGGAAACATTGCCGGGCGGTGATCCGGGCTATCAGGCGGCGATCATGTCGATCATAGGCCCGCCGCGGGGAATCGGGGCGCAGATGCACGGGCATCGGCCCGAAACGCATGTGCGGCGGGGCGTGCGCGCGGATGTCGCGCGACGTGCGTTCACCCGGAAATCCGGGTTGCGGCGGGGGTAGGTGTTTACGCGCGGCGGGCAGGGTGCGGGCGCGTCGGAGCTGCGCCGGCGCAGCCGGGTGAGCGGCGCGACGCGCCCGCGCGGCCTCGACCGGTCGGCCGGACCGCGTGGCGCGTCCGGTCAGCCCGCCAGCTTGCGGCGATGGCGCCAGAGGCTCGAGGCGACGGCGATCAGGATCGCGGCGAAGCCGATCAGCGCCCAGCCCGGCAGCAGGATGCCGAAGATCGGCGGGTAGACCGTTTCGCACAGGCCGGCGACCTTGAACATGCCGGGGAACCACTGGGCGGGCGGCAGGCTGTCGACGATCGGCTGCAACGTGTCGAAGCCGCAGCTGAAGCCCGGATTCATCTGGATCGACAGGTGCCGCGCGGCGGTGCCGACGCCGCCGGCCGCGGCGATCGCGATCAGCAGCTCGAGCACCCAGATGCCGCGCCAGTTGCGCATCCCGGCTGCCAGGAATGCGAAGATCCCGATCGCCGCGAAGAAGTAGCGCTGGATGATGCACAGCGGGCACGGATCTTCATTCTTCACGTACTGCAGATAGAGCGCGCCGGCCAGCAGGGCGATGCACACCCATCCGAGCAGCATCAGCAGGCGGCGTTCACGGCGGAGTGCGAGCGTGGAGTCATTCATGTCGGCGGGATTCCTGTCGTTGGTCGGTCCGATAAACAATCGCGCGATTTTAGCGCGAACGATCTGGCACGAAACTGACAGCGCACGTGCGGCACCCCGCCGCAGCCACTGCGTCCGGGGCATCTGCCGCCGTCATTGCGCCCGTGCGGTCACCGGATCGTGTTCAGCACGGCTTCGACCGCCTGGCCGATCGCGAGCAGCGCGTCGTCGCGATGCGGCGCGGCCGCGAGCATCAGGCCGACCGGCGCTGCATCGCGCGGATGGCACGGCAGGGACAGCGCGCAGGCGTCGAGGAAGTTGAACGCGCTCGGGTTGCGAAGGATCAGCGCGTTGGTGCGCGTGAAGGCGGCGTCGTCCGCTTCGAGTTCGGCGATGCGCGGCGGCACGACCGGCACCGTCGGCGCGACGAGCGCGTCGAAGCGCGACCAGACCGTGTGCGCCGCTTCGTCCAGCATCGCCTGGCGGGCGGCGAGCAGGTCGAGATAGTCGGCCGCGCTCGCCGGCTCGCCCTTCAGGATGCGCGACAGCACGCGCGGATCGTATTGGTCGCGGTGCTGCGCGAGCAGCGGGCGATGCCACGCGTAGGCCTCGATCGGCGAGAAGCCGAAGCGGTTGATGTCCGGCAACCGGTCGAGCGCGGAAAAGCGCACTTCCGTGACGATCGCGCCGGCGGCTTCGAGGTGTTTCAGCGATGCGTCGAGCGCGGCGGCGACATCGGCGTCGACGCCGTCCGTCACATAGTTGGTCAGCACGCCGAGCCGCACGCCTTCGAGTGGCCGTGCGGCCGGCACGTGCGGCTCGAGGCCCGCGAGCATGCGGTCGACGAGTGCGCAACAGGCGACCGTCAGGCCGATCGGGCCGAACGAATCGAGCGTGGTCGACAGCGGCACGCCGCCTTGCGTCGGGATCCGGCTCGCGGTCGGCTTGAAGCCCGTGAGTCCGCACAGCGCGGCCGGAATGCGGATCGAGCCGCCGGTGTCGGTGCCGAGCGCGACGGCCGCCATCCCGTCGGCGACGGACGCGGCCGCGCCGGACGACGAGCCGCCGGCAATCCGCGCGTCGCCCGGCACGTCGCGGCGGTACGGCGAGCGCGGCGTGCCGAAGTGCGGATTCAGGCCGAGCCCCGAGAACGCGAACTCGCTCATGTTGGTGCGGCCGACCAGCACCGCGCCCGCGCGCTTGAGCCGCGCGACGGCGACCGCATCGGACTTGGCGGGCGGCGCGTCGTCGAGCACGCGCGAGCCGGCGCGCGTCACCTGGCCCGCGACGTCGAACAGATCCTTCACCGACACGGGGATGCCCGCGAGCGGCGACAGCACGGTGCCCGCCGCACGCAGGCGGTCGTGGGCATCGGCGGCCGCGCGCGCGTTGTCGGCGTCGACTTCGGTGAAGACGGCGGCACCCTGGCCGGCCGGATCGGCGATCCGGTCGAGCGCGACGTCGACGAGCGCGCGGCTCGTGGTCCGGCCGGCGGCGAGGTCGGCGGCGAGCTGGGCGAGCGGAGGGAAGGGCGTGAAGGTGGTCATGGGCGGCTCAGGGACGAAGATGTTGGACAAGCGTGGCGCGAAACGAGTCGATATGGCGTTCGACGGCCGTGCGAGCGCCGGCGGCATCGCGCGCGGACAGCCGTTCGAACAACTCGAGGTGTTCGCGCTGGACCTCGGACAGGTGGCGCGGCTCGGACAGCGTGACGAACCAGAAGCGCAGCGAGCGTTCGTGCAGCGCGCGCAGGATTTCCGCGAGCACGGTGTTGCGTGCCGCCGCGGCGATCGTCTGATGAAACGCGCGGTCGAGCTCCATCATGCCTTCGACGTCGTGCGTGTCGACGCAGGCCTGCCCGTCGTCGAGCAGCGCGGCCATGCGCGCGAGATCGTCGGGCGTCGCATGGCGGGCGGCGAGTTCGACGCAATGCGCTTCGTTGATGCGGCGCACGTCGATCACCGCGACGATGTCGTCGAGCGACAGCGGCTGCACCATCAGCCCCTTGCGCGGCATCACGGACAGCAGCCCTTCGAGCACCAGCCGGTGGACGGCCTGATGGACGGGCGTGCGGCCGATGCCGGTGCGTGCGACGAGGTCGGCTTCGTTGAGCGCGGCGCCGGGCTTCAGGCGCATCGTGATGATGTCGCGCTGGATCAGCGCGTATGCGCGATCGGCGAGGCTGACCGCCGATGCGGCGGGCCGGTCGTGGAGGGCGTCGGTCAGGTCGTTCATGCGGGCGGCGGCGCGGTGGCCGGGCAGGGCGCGATCATGGCGCGGTCGATCGGGTAGCGTGGGCGATTCGTGAATATTATTGTGATATATCACTGATGTCCAGTTTGCCCGGGCGACTGTCGATGTTGTCGAACGGGGCCGGTGACGCGCGTCGCGGCGGATGCGACGAGTTGCAACAATATCGACAGGATGTTGCTCGTTTACCGCGCGATCGTGCACTGAAGCATAATGAATCCTCGTCAATCCACCACGCGCGAGCGACGTACCAGACCATCGTCATGAGCGAAAACACGCCTTCCCCGGCCGGTCTGCCCGGCACCTCTTCCGCTTCCACCGATTCCCCCCGTTCCAGTCCGGCGCATACGCCGGAGGCGCCCGCCACGCGGGCTGCCGCCGCGCAGATCGTCGCGGCGGACGGCGCGTCGCCGGTCACGGCGGCGTCCGAGCCGGGCGCTGCGGGCACGACAGGCGCTGCCGCAGAAGGCCGTGCAGTGCCGCCGAAACCCGGCGCCGCGCCGCCCGGTTTCGGCGCGCAGCCCGATTTCGACACGCCGCGTCCGCCGCCCGCGAGCGCGCAGAACACGCCGCCCGCGTACCTGAAGCAAAGCGACACGCCGTGGTCGGTGTTCGGCCGGATCGTCGCGGCGCGCGCACGCCGGATCTTCGATCGCGCCGGCCAGCGGATCACGCAGCGCACGCTGCGCATCGGCGTGTCGGCGCGGATCTTCCATCCGGAGCCGGGCGCGAAGGGGCTGCGCGGCAAGACGCTGCAGTATCTCGAGGAATCGATCGCGCACTGGGTGATGTCGCGCGACGTGCTCGTGTTCATGATCCCGACCGTCGGTCACCAGGGCATGCTGCATCCGAGCAACATCCGCCTGCGCGACTACGCGAAGCATCTCGACGGCCTGCTGCTGCAAGGCGGCGCCGACGTGTCGCCGCAAACCTACGCGGCGTCGGATGCGCGCCCCGAGTGGCCGGGCGACCGCGTGCGCGACATGTACGAGCTCGAGCTGTTTCACGAGTTCGTCGAGTCCGGCAAGCCGGTGCTCGGCGTGTGCCGTGGCGCCCAGCTGATCAACGTCGCGTTCGGCGGATCACTGTACCAGGACATCGCGACCGACGTGCCGACCGCGAATGCGCACGTGAGCGAGCATTACGACCAGCATCGCCACGCCATCCGCTTCCCCGACTCGTCGACGCTCGCGAGCATGTTCCCCGGGCGCAGCGAAGCGATCGTGAACTCGATCCACCATCAGGCGATCCGCGATCTCGGCCGCGATCTGAACATCGAGGCCGTGTCGGCCGGCGACGGGATCATCGAAGGCATTCGCTACCGGCGTGCGCCGTTCGTCGTCGGCGTGCAATGGCACCCGGAGTTTCATCGCGCCGGCGGCTCCGAGTTGCTCGACTGCACGCCGCTGCTCGATGCGTTCCTGCGCGCCGCTCGCGAGACCCGCCTGTAACCCGTTCTTGTATTGCCGCGCAGGAAAGCCGGCCGCATCCCGATAAATTCGAGATGCGGCCGTTTCGTTTTGAACGATAATCGCGACTCCCGATTCGTTCGACGGAGTCTGACGTTGGCCTTCCGAGATTTTTCCCCTGCCCGATGCGCGACGTGGATCGTTGCGCTGGCCGCCTGCGCGCACGCGGGCGCGGCGTGGTCCGACGCGACCGCGCCGGTCGCGGGCACGCGCCCCGCGGTGACGAGCCTGAGCGGCGATGCGGCGACCGCCGCGCCGGCGTCCGCCACGGAGGCCGCCGCGCAAGGCAACGTCGCCGAACTCACGCAGATGCTGCATGACGGACGAATCGTCGAGATGCGCACCACCTACAACGGCAGCTATGGCACAAGCCTGATGTTCGATCCGCGCGAGATGACGTATTACGTCGCGCTGTTTCAGGACAAGCATCTGTGGCGCGTGATCAGGTCGCAGGAGAAGAACCGCGCGGAGATGGTGTACGCGAACTTCGTCCAGCAGACGGCGCAGCTCGCGGATGTCGAAATTCGTCGCACCGAACTCCAGGCGCAGAAGACGTTCCTCGAACGCGTGATCGCGCTGCAGGCGAATCGCGCGCAGCAACTGCAGGCCGATCTGAATATCGCGCGCGGCCAGCAGGCCGAGGTCGCGCAGCGGCAGAAGGCGGCGCAGGAGCAGACGCAGGCGCTGCAGATCGAGAAGCGGGCCGCGCAGGTGCAGTTGCGTGATCTGCAGGAGCAGGTACGGCAACTCGAACGGCAGTCCGAAACGGGATTGCCCGCGCACAAGTGACGATTCGGTCCGATGGACCGACGGACGGACGAAAACCCGGCGAAGCCTGCTTCGCCGGGTTTTTTGTTGGGCGCTGTCAGCGGGTGAGCGTATCCGGTACGTCGGTCAGGCGGCGGTGGGATAGTTGCGCTGTCCAGTCGAAGCCGGCGGCGGGCGCATGGGTCGCCGGTGCCGGGCGATCGGCCTGCAGCGCGTTCGCCATCGCGATAAGCGTGAGCGGATCGTCGAGCGGGTCGTGGGGGGCGCCGGGATGCGCAGGCGAACCGACGCGATCGGGCGTCGGCGTGCGCGACGCGTGGTGAGTGACTGACGGGCGGGCGGTGACTCGCGGCGCGGAAGGTGCGTGCACGCGTGCCGTTGCCGTGCGCCTGGTGTCCGAACGATGCGGCGTTGGCGGCGCTGCAGTGGCGACGCGCTGAACGTTCGGTGTCGTGTCGGGGCGGCGCGGCGCTGGCTTGGTCGCCGCGTCGCGTGCGACGGGCAACGCCGCGGCAGGCGTCCCAACCTGCCGTGCCGCGACGCGCTGAGCCGGCGCGATGGTCGGCGTGGCGGGCGCCACCGCGGTCGTTGGCACGGCAACCATGGACTGCACGGGATGCGCCGGCACGACGCCAACGGTCTGAATCGCAGGCGCACGCGCGAAACCCGGGAACGGCTCGTGCGCGGCGATCAGCCAGCCGATGATGCCGAGTGCGCCAATGCTCCAGCAGGCGGCGTGCCGCGCACGCCGGTCGTGCGCGCGACCGGCGGCATGCTCGATGTGCTGGCCGGCGGCGCGCGCCGCAACGGCCGCTACACCGGCGGACACAGGGCGCGCGGCGGGCGGCGATTGCCAGCGGCACGTGCGATGCGGTGCTTCGACGTCGATGCACGAGGTCTTCAGGACGGCAGCGCAGCGCGTGCCGAGGCGGGTGCCGGGCGCGCCGCGGAACGTCCATTCACGGCCGAACGGCGGCACGCCGTCGAGGGGCGCGACACGAGGGCGGGCAAACGGACCTTCGACGGGAACGAGAGGCGTTGGGATCATGAGGGCGGTACGCGGTGCGACACGGGCGACGATGCCGGCAGCGGCGCGAATAGCGTGGCGAGTCGTGACATTGTGGTGAGTCGCCGGCGACCTGTCGATCAGACCGATCTGATTTTCATGCGTTTTTCGAGGCGATTCGTACGAGACGAACGCGGCGACGTTGATCGCGGCCCAGGCCCCAAGGCAATTGTCGGCTTCGCGTGGCATCATTTGCCGACCATGCCGGCGTGCACATCGTTGCGCGGCGTGCCGCCGGCTGGCAACGATGTTCGTGCGCGCCGGTCCGGCGCCACACGCATCGTCGGATCCCTACGGCGCCGATGTCGCGCCATCCGCGCCGAGAGAGAACAACATGTCCACAGCAACACACGCCGTCGTCCAGGAATCGAAGGTTCGTACCGTGTTCCGGGTCGTCAGCGGCAACTTCCTGGAAATGTACGACTTCATGGTCTACGGGTATTACGCGTCGGCCATCGCGAAAACCTATTTTCCGAGCGGCAACGCGTTCGCGTCGCTGATGCTGTCGCTATCCGTGTTCGGCGCGGGCTTCCTGATGCGCCCGGTCGGCGCGATCGTGCTCGGCGCATACATCGACCACCACGGCCGCCGCAAGGGGCTGATCCTGACGCTTGGGCTGATGGCGCTCGGCACGCTCACGGTGGCCGCGATACCCGGCTATGCGACGATCGGCGTGCTCGCGCCGGTGCTCGTGCTGCTCGGCCGGTTGCTGCAGGGCTTTTCCGCGGGCGTCGAACTCGGCGGGGTGTCGGTCTACCTGTCGGAAATCGCGACGAAGGGGAACAAGGGGTTCTATACGTCATGGCAATCGGGCAGCCAGCAGGTGGCGGTCGTGTTCGCCGCGTTCGTCGGCGTGCTGCTGAACCGCGCGCTGCCGGTCGAGGACATGACTGCGTGGGGCTGGCGCATTCCGTTCCTGATCGGCTGTCTGATCGTCCCGTTCCTGTTCCTGATCCGTCGTTCGCTGAAGGAGACCGACGAATTCCTTGCGAAGCGTCATCGTCCGACGATGGGCGAGATCATGCGTTCGATGCTCGAGAACTGGGGTGTCGTGATCGCCGGCATGGGGATGGTGATCATGACGACGGTGTCGTTCTACATGATCACGGCCTACACGCCAACATTCGGCAAGGAAGTGCTGCACCTGTCGTCGCTCGACGCGCTCGTCGTGACCGTCTGCGTCGGCCTGTCCAATCTCGTCTGGCTGCCGTTGTCCGGCGCGCTGTCGGATCGCATCGGCCGCCGCCCGGTGCTGATCGCGTTCACGGTGCTCACGCTGCTGTCGGCCTACCCGGCCGTGCTGTGGCTCGTGGCCGATCCGTCGTTCCTGCGGCTGCTGGCGGTCGAGCTGTGGCTGTCGTTCCTGTACGGCTCGTACAACGGCGCGATGGTCGTCGCGCTGACCGAAGTCATGCCGGCCGACGTGCGCACGGCCGGCTTCTCGCTCGCGTACAGCCTCGCGACGACGATCGGCGGTTTCACGCCGGCGATCTCGACGTTGCTGATCCACCAGACCGGCAACAAGGCGGCTCCGGGGCTGTGGCTGAGCGTCGCCGCGATCTGCGGATTGATCGCGACGCTCGTGCTGTATCGCACGCCCGAGTCGCGCAACCAGTACAAGGCGGCCTGACGCCACCCGCGTCGCATTGCGTCGAATGAAAAAAAGGAGCGCGTCGCGCTCCTTTTTTTCATCCGCGCTCGGCCGGGGTCAGGCGTCGCGCAGCGCGCCGGCGACCGCCGTCGCCACGTCGAGCCATTGCCCCGGTGCGGACTGGCGGGCGAGCCGCGCGTGCGGATACCACGGGCAATCGTCGCCGGTAAACCAGCGCCAGTCGGGCGCGAACGGCAGCATGATCCACAGCGGCTTGCCGAGTGCGCCCGCGAGGTGCGCGACCGCCGTGTCGATCGTGACGACGCCGTCGAGCCGTTCGATCAGCGCGGCCGTGTCGGCGAAGTCGTTCAGTCGCCCGTCGAGGCGATGCACGCGCGGATGCGCGTCGACGCGCGCACGTTCATCTTCGTCGAGCGCCGGCTGCAGCACGACCCAGTCGATGTCCGGCAGCGCGAGCAGCGGCGCGAGCGCGTCGAACGGCATCGAGCGGTTTTCCTGCGCCTGCCGGCGCCCTGACCACGCAAGACCGAACTTGCGCTTCGACTGGCCGCCGAGCGAGCCGCGAAAGCGCCGGTGCGCGCTGCCCGGCGCGTCGAGGTAGCGTTTGCCCGCGACGATGTCGGCCGGCTGCAGGCCGAGCAGGAACGGCAGGCTCATCAGCGTGCACGCGACGTCCGCCGCCGGCGGCTTCGCGGCGCCCTGTGCGACGAGCGTCACGCGCCAGCGTGCCGCGGCCGGCGCGAGCAGCGTGACGAGTTCCGGCTGCACTTCGAGCACGACGCGCGCGCAGCGCGCGCGGGCGAGCGGCACGAAGCGGACGAACTGCAGCGTGTCGCCGAAGCCTTGTTCCGCGCGGATCAGCAGCGTGCGCGACGCAATCGGCTCGCCTTGCCAGCGCGGCAGCGTGCCGAGCGGCGTCGCGCCCGGCGTGTCGTGACGCGTTTCGTATGCGGGCAGGCCGCGCGTGAAGTCGCCCAGCGTCAGCAGCGTGACGGCGCGATGCAGGTGCGCGAGTTTGAGGTCGGGAGCGACGCGCAGCGCCTGGTCGTACGCGCGCAGCGCCATCTCGTGCGCGCCGAGTGCGTGATGCGCGTTGCCGAGGTTCAGCCACGCGAGACTGAACGACGGATCGAGGCCGACCGCGCGTTCGTAATAGGGCAGCGCTTCGCGCTGGCGTGCCTGCGCGCACAGCGCGTTCGCGAGCCCGAAAAGGGCGAGCGGGAACGGCGGGTGCAGCGCGAGCGCGGCTTCGAATGCGGCGGCGGCTTCGGCGTGACGGCCGACCGCCTCGAGCGTGTTGCCGAGATTGAAATGCGCGGCGACGAAGCGCGGCTGCGCGGCGATCGCCGCCTGGAAGTGCGCGATTGCGTCGTCGGCCCGGCCCATCGCGTTCAGCGCCATCGCGAGATTGTTGTGCGCGCCGGCATGCCCGGGCCGCAACTCGAGCGCGCGATGGAATGCGGCGAGCGCGTCGTCGTGACGGCCGAGGGCATTCAGCGCGTTGCCGAGGTTGTTGTGGATCGATGCGTCGTCGGGTGTGAGCCGAAGTGCGCGGCCGAACGCGTCGATGGCATCCTCGTGGCGCTGCAGCGCCGCATACGCGTTGCCGAGGTTGTAGTGCGCGAGCGGAAATTCGGGCGCGAGCGTGAGCGCGTTGCGAAAGCGGTCGATCGCTTCGTCGAGTCGGCCGAGCGCCTTCAACGCGTTGCCGAGATTGAGCTGCAGCGCGGCATCGTTCGGGCGCAGGTCGACCGCACGCCCGACGAGATCGGCCGCCTCGGCATGCTGGCCCTGCTGGTGCCGCAGCACGCCGAACAGATGCAGTGCGTCGGCGTCAGCGGGATTGGTGGCGAGGGCGGTGCGATAGCCGTGCTCGGCCTCGGCGAGGCGGCCCGCGCGGTGCGCGGCATACGCTCGGTCGAATGCGGTATCCATGACGCGAAAACTGACGGAAAGCGCGTATTTTCCCACACTGCGCGGGGGTGCCCCAGATCGGCCGGTCGGCATATGGCCCCGTCACGCGGAGCGGCGTAGACTTGCACAATCGCGTGTCATCGAGGTTCTCATGGCTGACACACTGCTCGATATCCCGCCCGTGCTGATCGTCGGCGCGGGCCCGACCGGCCTTGCCGCCGCGATGGCGCTCGCGCGTGCCCGCGTGCCGGTGCGCATCATCGACCGGCTCGCCGCGCCCGCACCGTATTCGCGCGCGATCGGCATCCAGGCGCGCACGCTCGAACTGCTGGAGCAGCATCGCGCGGTCGAACCGTTTCTCGCGTTGGGCCATCGTGCGCATGCGGCCGCACTGCATGCGGACGGCCGCGTGATTGCGCGGCTTGATTTCGATCCACTGCAAACACGCTATCCGTATTTGCTGTTTCTCGACCAGAGCATCACCGAGCGGCTGCTCGCCGAGCACCTGGCCGGGTTCGGCGTGACGGTCGAGCGCGGTGTCACGCTGACCGCGTGCGACGCGGGCGGTACGTCGCTCGATGTGACGATCCGCGGCGCCGACGGTCGTGAACAGGCGTTCGCACCGTCGTACCTGATCGCCGCCGACGGTGCGCACAGCACGGTGCGCCATCTGCTCGGCCTGGGCTTCGCCGGGCATGCGTTCGAGCAGACCTTCCTGCTCGCCGATTTCGCGGCGATACCCGACTGGCCGGACGAGGAGATCCACCTGTTCACGACGCCGGACGGCATCGCGGGGTTGTTTCCGATGGGCGGCGGCCGCTACCGGCTTGTCGCCGACCGGCCGCCCGGCGGCGACGCACCGCCCGATGCGCGGACCCAGCCGACGCCGACGCTCGACGAATGCGAGGCGATCGTGCGCGCTCGCGTCGGCGCGTCGATCGCGCCGAGCGATCTCGCGTGGTCGGCGTATTTCCGCCTGCATAGCCGGATGGTCGAACGGTTGCGTCACGGGCGCGTGTTCTTCGCGGGTGACGCCGCGCACGTTCACAGCCCGGCGGGCGCGCAGGGCATGAACACGGGTATCCAGGAAGCGTTCAATCTCGGCTGGAAGCTCGCGCGCGTGCTTGGCGCGGGCACGCCGGAGCGGCTGCTCGACACGTATCACGCGGAGCGCCATCCGATCGAGCGTGACGTATTGCGGCAGACCGGCTTCATCACGCAGATCGTCGAAGCCGACCACGGCGCGATGAAGCTGCTGCGCGATCATGTCGTGCCGCTGCTGGCGTCGTTCGGGCCGGTGCGTGACGCGGTGCGCCGCACCGTCAGCGAGCTCGGTGTGCAATACCGGAAAAGCCCGCTCACGCTCGAACGCTTGCTCGATGGCGGGCCGCGCGCAGGCGAGCGTGCCCCCGACGCGCTCGTGCACGTGGTCGACGGGCCGCTCGGCCGGGCGCCCGGGACCGCGCGACTATACGACTTGCACGATCCGGCGAGCTTTACGCTGCTGCTGCTCGAGGAGCCGGCAGGTGCCGACACGGGCGATACGGCCGATGTGCCGCCGATGCCCGCGGACGCGCAGGCGCTCGTGCAGGGGCTGGAGCGGATCATGCCGGGCGCCGTGCGAACCTGGCGCGTCGCCGATGCCGAAAGCGACGGCACGGACGGGCTCGCGCAGGTATACGGCCGTTCGAGGCCGTCGTTTTACCTGCTGCGTCCCGATGGCTACATCGCGGTGCGCGGCCGTACCGCCACCGACGCGAACGCGCTGCTGCGCCATTGCGAAAGCTGGTTCGCGGGCCTGCCGGTGCCCGCGTAGCGGAGCGCTCAGGCGGGGGCCGCGGCCGGCGTGAGCGATGCGCGGTGCGCGGCGATCGCGTCGCGCACGATCGGCGCGGCGCGTTGCGCGGCTTCGCTCGACGGATCGTCGAGCGCGGCGAGTAGCGCGCGTCGCATCCGCGGTTCCCAGAAGCGCCGGATGTGTTCGGCGATGCCGGCCAGCGCTTCTTCGCGATCGGGCATCGATTCGAAGAACGCGCCGATCTGGTTGGCCATGTCGATCAGGTGTCCGATGTCCATCGCGTCCTCACTTGCCCGTCGTCGCGGCAGCCGGCGTGGCGGCGCGGTGCTCGAGCAGATCGAGCTGCTCCGAGTTGAAGCGTGCATACGCGCGCTGCCAGTCCGACGGCTGCGCAACCGGCATCACCTGCACGGCCGTGACCTTGTATTCCGGGCAGTTCGTGGCCCAGTCGGAGCTGTCCGTCGTGATCACGTTCGCCCCCGACTCGGGGAAGTGGAACGTCGTGTACACGACACCCGGCTGCATGCGGTCGGACACGAGCGCACGCAGTACCGTCTGGCCGGCCCGCGATTCGATGCCGACCCAGTCGCCGGTCCGAATCCCGCGATCCTCCGCATCGTGCGGATGAATCTCGAGGCGATCCTCTTCGTGCCACCGGACGTTCTCGGTTCGGCGCGTCTGCGCGCCGACGTTGTATTGCGACAGGATGCGGCCCGTGGTCAGGATCAGCGGATAGCGCTGCGTGACCTTTTCAGGCGTCGGAATGTACTGCGTGATCACGAACCGGCCCTTGCCGCGCACGAACGCGTCGATGTGCATCGTCGGCGTGCCGTTCGGTGCAGCTTCGTTGCACGGCCACTGGATGCTGCCGAGCGCGTCGAGTTTCTCGTACGACACGCCGGAGAAGGTCGGCGTGAGCCGCGCGATCTCGTCCATGATTTCCGACGGATGCGTGTAGTGCATGTCGTAGCCGAGCGCCTGCGACAGCAGCAGCGTCACTTCCCAGTCGGCGTAACCCGCGAGCGGCGGCATCACCTTGCGTACGCGCGAGATGCGACGCTCCGCGTTCGTGAACGTGCCGTCCTTCTCGAGGAACGTCGAGCCCGGCAGCAGCACGTGCGCGTATTTCGCGGTTTCGTTCAGGAAGATGTCCTGCACGACGATACATTCCATCGACGACAGCGCGGCCGCGACGTGCTGCGTGTTCGGGTCCGACTGGACGATGTCCTCGCCCTGGCAGTAAAGCCCCTTGAAGCTGCCGTCGAGCGCCGCGTCGAACATGTTCGGGATGCGCAGCCCCGGTTCCGGTTGCAGCGTGGCCGACCATGCTTCCTCGAACTGGCTGCGCACGATTGCGTCGCTGATGTGCCGGTAGCCAGGCAGCTCGTGCGGGAACGAACCCATGTCGCACGAGCCTTGCACGTTGTTCTGGCCGCGCAGCGGATTGACGCCGACGCCTTCGCGGCCGATGTTGCCGGTCGCCATCGCGAGGTTCGCGATGCCCATCACCGTCGTCGAGCCTTGCGCGTGTTCGGTCACGCCGAGGCCGTAGTAGATCGCGGCGTTGCCGCCGGTGGCATAGAGGCGCGCGGCCTCGCGCACCCGTTCGGCCGGTACGCCCGTCACCTCAGCGGTGGCCTCGGGCGAGTTCTCGGCGCGCGACACGAATTCGCGCCATTGCTCGAACGCGCGCGTGTCGCAGCGTTCGGCGACGAACGCGTCGGCGACGAGCCCTTCGGTCACAATCACGTGCGCGAGCGCATTGACCATCGCGACGTTGGTGCCGGGGCGCAGCTGCAGGTGGTGCGTGGCCTTCACGTGCGGGCCGTCGACCACGTCGATGCGGCGCGGGTCGATCACGATCAGCTTCGCGCCTTCGCGGATGCGCCGCTTCATGCGCGAGCCGAACACCGGGTGGCCGTCGGTCGGGTTCGCGCCCATCACGACGATCACGTCGGCCTGGCCGACCGACGCGAAGGTCTGGGTGCCGGCCGATTCGCCGAGCGTCGTCTTCAGGCCATAGCCGGTCGGCGAGTGGCACACGCGTGCGCAGGTGTCGACGTTGTTGTTGCCGAACGCGGCGCGCACAAGCTTCTGCACGAGGTAGGTTTCCTCGTTCGTGCAGCGCGACGACGTGATGCCGCCGATCGAATCGCGGCCATATTTCTGCTGCAGCTTGCGGAATTGCGTCGCCGCGTAGGTCAGCGCCTCTTCCCAGCTGACTTCGCGCCACGGGTCGGTGATCTTCTCGCGGATCATCGGTTTCGTGATGCGGTCCTTGTGCGTTGCGTAGCCCCACGCGAAGCGGCCCTTCACGCACGCGTGGCCTTCGTTCGCGAGGCCGTTCTTGTGCGGCGTCATGCGCACGACCTGCGTGCCCTTCATCTCGGCCTTGAACGAGCAGCCGACGCCGCAGTACGCGCAGGTCGTGACGACCGAGTGCTCGGCCTGGCCGAGCTGGACGACGGATTTTTCCTGCAGCGTGGCGGTCGGGCACGCGGCGACGCAGGCGCCGCACGATACGCAGTCAGACGCCATGAACGATTCGCTTTCGCCGGCGGCGACGCGCGATTCGAAACCGCGTGCGGCGATCGTCAGCGCGAACGTGCCCTGCGTTTCCTCGCATGCGCGCACGCAGCGGTTGCAGACGATGCACTTCGACGGATCGTACGTGAAGTACGGATTCGATTCGTCCTTTTGCTCGCGCAGGTGATTCGCGCCGTCGAAGCCGTAACGCACTTCGCGCAGCCCGACCACGCCCGCCATGTCCTGCAGCTCGCAGTCGCCGTTGGCGGGGCAGGTGAGGCAGTCGAGCGGGTGATCGGAGATGTACAGCTCCATCACGTTGCGACGCAGCGACTGCAGCCGGTCCGATTGCGTGCGCACCTTCATCCCGGCTTCGGCGGGCGTCGTGCACGATGCCGGATAGCCGCGCCGGCCTTCGATTTCGACCAGGCACAGGCGGCACGAGCCGAACGGTTCGAGCGAATCGGTCGCGCAGAGCTTGGGCACATTGACGCCGGCTTCGATCGCGGCGCGCATCACCGACGTGCCCGCCGGCACAGTCACCGGCTGGCCGTCGATTTCGAGCGTGACGTCGGTATCGGCATGCCGTTGCGGCGTGCCGTAGTCGGTTTCGTCGAACGGATCGCGCACGCGCGCCTGCGCGGCGCTCTTGCACGCGCATTGGCCCGAGCCGCAGCCGCCTTGGCGGACGTTGTTCGTGTCGAGGGACATTCAGGGCTCCTTCTGGGTCAGGCCGCGGCCTTGACCGGACCCGACGCGGCTTGCTTGCCGGCGGCGAGCCCGAAATCTTCGGGGAAATGGTCGAGCGCGGACAGCACCGGGTACGGCGTCATCCCGCCCATCGCGCACAGCGAGCCGGCGAGCATCGTGTCGCACAGGTCGCGCAGCAGCGTGACCTGTCGCTCCGACTTGTCGCCCTGGCGAATGCGTGCGATCGTCTCGACGCCGCGCGTCGATCCGATCCGGCACGGCGTGCACTTGCCGCACGATTCGATCGCGCAGAACTTCATCGCGTATTCGGCGAGTTCCGCGAGATTCGACGTGTCGTCGTGCAGCACGATGCCGCCGTGGCCGACGACCGCGCCGATCGCCGTGTACGCCTCGTAGTCGAGCGGCACGTCCCACTGATGTTCGGGCAGATAGGTGCCGAGCGGGCCGCCGACCTGGGCGGCGCGCGCGGGCCGGCCGCTGGCCGTGCCGCCGCCGTAGTCGAACATCAGCTCGCGCAGCGTGACGCCGAACGCGAGCTCGACGAGGCCGCCGTAGCGGATGTTGCCCGCGAGCTGGAACGGCAGCGTGCCGCGCGAGCGGCCCATCCCGTAGTCGCGATAGAACGCGGCGCCGCGCGCGAAGATCACCGGCGCGGTCGCGAGCGTGATCACGTTGTTGATCACGGTCGGCTGGCCGAACAGGCCAGCGAGCGCGGGCAGCGGCGGCTTCGCGCGCACGACGCCGCGCTTGCCTTCGAGCGATTCGAGCAGCGCCGTTTCCTCGCCGCACACGTACGAGCCGGCGCCCTTTGCGACGTGCAGGTCGAATGCATGCGCGGAGCCGAGCACGCGTTCGCCAAGCCAGCCGGCTTCACGGGCGCGCTCGATCGCGGTTTCCAGTGCCGCGATCGCGTGCGGGTATTCGCTGCGCACGTAGATGTAGCCGAGCGTCGCGCCCGTCGCGATGCCGGCGATGATCATCCCTTCGATCAGGCAGTACGGATCGCTTTCCATGATCAGGCGATCGGAGAACGTGCCCGAATCGCCTTCGTCCGCGTTGCAGACGATGTACTTCTGCGTCGCGCTGGCCTGCCGGACGGTGCGCCATTTGATGCCGGCCGGGAAGGCTGCGCCCCCGCGGCCGCGCAGCCCCGATTCGATCAGCAATTCGCATGCGGCGCCGCCGTCGAGCGCGAGCGCGTTCTTCAGGCCGGCGAGGCCGTCGTGCTTCAGGTAATCGTCGATCGACAGCGGATCGGTCAGGCCGATGCGTGCGAACGTGAGGCGCTGCTGGCGCGCGAGATAGGGCAGGGCGTCGACGAGGCCGACGCCGCTCGGATGCGCGCCGCCGTCGAGCCAGTTCGCGTCGAACAGGGCAGGCACGTCGGCGGCCGACAGGTTCGCGTAGCCGACGCGCCCGGCGGCCGTGCCGACCTCGACGAGCGGCTCGAGCCACAGCAGCCCGCGCGAGCCGTTGCGGATCAGTTCGATCGCGACGCCGCGCCGCTCGGCTTCCGCGACGATCGCGGCGGCGAGGGCGTCGGCGCCGAGCGCCAGCGCGGACGAATCGCGCGGAACGTAGATGCGGGTCGTCATGCGGCCTCCGGGGTGTGGGCGGTCGCGTCGGCGAGCAGGGCGTCGAACTTCTCCGGCGTGACCTTCGCGTGCAGCACGCCGTTGACCGTCATCGACGGCGATTGCGCGCACAGCCCGAGGCAGTAGACCGATTCGAGCGCGACGTCACCCGGCGCGTGCGCGTCGGCGCCATCGCCGTGCGCCGCGTCGAACCGGCAACCCGTGCGCGCTTCCGCGTGCGCGGCCAGCGTTTCGCAGCCCATGCTGCGGCACGCCTCGGCGCGGCACATCTGGATCGTCACGCGCGCGGGCGGCGCGGTGCGGAAGTGGTGATAGTAGGTGAGCACGCCGTGCACTTCGGCGCGCGACAGATTCAGTGCCTTCGCGAGCGGCGCGACGCAACCTGCCGGCACGTAGCCTGCGTCGTCCTGGATCGCATGCAGGATCGCGACGAGCGAGCGGCCGGCACGCGCGTGGCGCTCGACGAGCGCGTCGGGCGCAGGGGAATTCGGGGACATCGGTTATGCTCCTCCAAAGTCTCATATGTGCTTCTAATTCATATAGTGCACATCGGGACTTCGTCCTGATTGATTTTGAGCAACGATAAGCGGAAGATTCCGCAGTCGCAATAGGAAATCGGAGTGCATAATTGATTCGAATCGAATGCGACGCGTATCTGACCGTACGCGACACCGAGGGCCGCACCGCCAGCCTGTCGGATGTCGCCCCGTTGCTGGAGCTCGTGGCCGATACGGGCAGCATCGCGCAGGCCGCGCAGGCGAAAGGTCTGTCGTATCGGCACGCGTGGGGCATGCTGCGGGCGCTGGAGGCGTGCGTCGGCGGCGAGTTGATCGAGACGGCGCGCGGCAAGGGGTCGACGCTGTCGGAGCTCGGGCAGGCGATCGTCGACGCGCAGCGGCTCGCGCGCAGCCGTCTCGACGGTAACCTGCGCGCGCTGGCGGCCGAGGTGGCGAGCGACCTGAACCGGCGGCTCGCGCAACGCGACGGCGCCGTGCGCATCCATGCGTCGCACGGCTACGCGGTTGCGACGCTCGTTTCCGCGCTTGTCGATGCGCAGGCCGCCGTCGACATCAAGTATCGCGAGAGCGTCGAGGCCGTGCAGGCGCTTGCGCGCGGCGAATGCGAGCTGGCCGGTTTTCATCTGCCACGCGGCGCGTTCCGCGAACAGTGCGCGCAGATCTACCGGCCGTGGCTCGACGACGCGCGTCACGTGCTGATTCATCTGACGCGTCGCCAGCAGGGGCTGTTCGTGCCGCGGGGCAACCCGAAGCAGGTCGGCGGGCTCGCCGATCTCGCCCGCAACGACATCCGCTTCGTCAACCGGCAGCCGGGGTCGGGCACGCGGATGCTGCTCGATCTTGCATTGCGCGCGATCGGCATCGATCCCGAGCGTATCGACGGCTATGCGTCGGCCGAACTCACGCATTCGGCGATCGCCGCGTTCGTCGCGAGCGGGATGGCCGATCTCGGCTTCGGCGTCGAGCCGGCCGCCCATCACTTCGGGCTCGATTTCATTCCGGTCGTCGACGAGGACTATTACTTTGCGTGCGAACGCGCGCAGCTCGATTCGCGACCGCTCGCCGGCGTGCTCGCCTTGTTGCGCGATGCGCGCTTCGTCGACCGCGTCGCGCATCTCGACGGCTACGATCCGGCCGCGTGCGGGACGCTGATCGGCATCGCGGAGGGATTCGCCGGTATCGCCGGGGGCGGTATGCCGGACGGCAACGCACGGTAACGGGGACGCGCGCGAACCGCGCTGCAGCAGCGAGGGATTTGCGCTACGCTTGCCGCTTGATCAACGTTCCAACAAGCACGCCGTTCAGGCGTCATCCCGCCATGAAACTATCCGTTCCCTTCTCCGCGGCAGCGTTGACCGCAGGGCTTCTTGTTGCCGTTTCGCCGTTGGCGTTCGCGCAGAATTCACCGGGCGTGCCCGGCGGGATCCTGAGCGAACAGTTCCGCCTGAACGAGCATCCGCAGATGCCGTTCGCGGCGTCTGCGCCGTCGCAGAAATACCAGAGCGGCAAGAAGTCGGCATTGCGCCGCAAGGGTGATTTGGGAGACCCGAACGGCTGCAACCTGAAGTGTCCGATGGACACTCAATAAGCAGGCGCTGACGCGCCGGGTTGTCGACGCCGCGATCGTTTGTCCTGATCGCGCCGATGCCGCGCGGTTCTTTTCGAGCCCCGCAGGGTGTACTGCCTTGCGGGGCTCGTGCTTTGTGGGGCTCGGTTCGGTCTCGCGTGGTGCGATCTTGCGGTGCTGGCCCATGTCTGCATGGGTATAGGGTTAACCCTTGTTTTGGGAAGGATGTCTTCCTGAAACCTGCCTTATTCTTAAGCACGCGCCTACATAAACTTCGGTTTGTCAGCGATGAACGGGTGTTCACCGCGAAATCAGACAAATCTGGAGGTAGGTCATCATGAAGTCGCTCGTTCAAGCCGTTGTCGTTGCTGCTGCTCTCGTTGCCCCGGTCGTGTCGTTCGCGCAGTCCGGCTCGGCACTCACCCGCGCACAGGTTCGCGCCGAACTGGTTCAGCTCCAGCAGGCCGGTTACAACACCGCCCGCGGCGAAGATCCGCACTATCCGGAAGCGATCCAGGCCGCCACGGCGCGTGTCGCGGAGCAACAGCGCAGCGCGCTCGCCCAGGCGCAAGGCGCCGACGCCAGCGGTTATGGCGCGCAGGTGCAGGGCGCATCGGCATCGGGTTCGCGTGCGATCGGCGTGCGTCCGGCCAGCGCAGAAGAAATGAAGTCGCTGTATCGCGGCAGTTAAGCGGCGCGTCGCCCGGTGAGGCCGTGCTGCGGCTGCGATGATGCGTCGCGTGCCGGGCAGGGGGACCGTCCGCCGCGGTCGATCACTTCGCGGGCGACGTCGAACATCCGTCACCTCCTGCCGCCGGAATGCCGGCGGCATTCCGCCCGGCCCGTCCGAGGCCGGGCGCTTTTTCGGAGGGCGCGGGATGTTCGGCCTCTCCGGCAACAAAAAACCCCGCAGACTCGCGTCGTGCGGGGTTCGTGCGTCAAGCGCGGAATTTGGTGGAGGCGGCGGGAATCGAACCCGCGTCCAGAAGCGCTCCACGACTAGTTCTACATGTTTAGTTCAGTCATTTGATTTAACCGCAGCGACGCGGACGAACACGCTGCACTACGGCGATTCGCTAGATTTTCGACCCTGGCGTCGCGACGCCGACAGGGCTTAACTGACGTAAATGACCTCTGGCGGTATTGCTACCGGTCTTGCGACACTAGCCCGTCAGTGAACTAGGCAGAGGACGGCGGCCGTTAGGCTGCCAGTGCGAACGTATCGTCGTTTGCAGTTACGATTTTCCCATTGATTAACGAGGTGACGGGTCCTCGACATGCCCTAGCCGCTTCACAACCCCTGTCGAAACCAGGTCGCCCCCGCGGATAAGATCGATCATTATAGCCCAACATCGCGCAGCAGTTCGCGCAGTTCCTGCGTCGTGCCGACCAGATGCTGCGCCTGCCAGTCGGCCGGCGCGACGCCGTCACCGCAATAGCCGTACGCGGCCGCGACCGTCGCCATTCCCGCCGCGCTGCCGGCCTGGATGTCGCGAAGATCGTCGCCGACGTAGACGATGCGTTCCGGCGCGAGCGTCATTTGTTCCGCCGCATGCAACAGCGGGGCCGGATGCGGTTTCGAGTGCGGCGTTGTGTCGCCCCCGACGATGCAGGCCGCGCGCGGCGCGAGGCCGAGCAGGTCGGCGAGCGGCGCGGTGAGGCGCATCGCCTTGTTCGTGACGATGCCCCAGCGCACGCCGCGCGCATCGAGTTCGTCGAGCACGTCGCCGATGCCGGGGAACAGCACCGTGTGCACGCAGATGTCGGTCGCGTAATTGGCCAGGAACTCGTCGCGCATCGCGTCGTAGCCGGGCGATTGCGGGTCGATGCCGAATGCTCCCCCGAGCAGGCCGCGCGCGCCGGCCGATGCCAGCGGCCGCAGCAGGTCGAGCGACGTTTCGGGCAGGCCGCGCACGCGCTGCATCTTGTGAACTGCAGCGGCGAGATCGGGCGCCGTGTCGGCGAGCGTGCCGTCGAGGTCGAATAGCACGGCATCGCAGTGCAGCAGGCGCGGCGCGTCGAATGCAGGCCGCTCGGTCGAAAGGGGAATCGTCATGCCGGTCGGAGGGTCACGCGCCGCGGCGGCACGCGACGAGATAGTTGATGTCGGTGTCGTTCGACAGCGCGAAGCGCTTGCCGATCGGGTGATAGGTAATGCCCTTGATCTCCACGATGTGCAGGTCGGTCCCGCGAATGAAGCTCGCCAGTTCCGACGGGCGGATGAAGCGCGCGTAGTCGTGGGTGCCTTTCGGCAGCATCTGCGCGATGTACTCGGCGCCGATCACCGCGAACAGGTAGGACTTCAGGTTGCGGTTCAGCGTGGAGAAGAATACCCAGCCACCCGGCTTCACGAGCGTCGCGCACGCGGCGACGACGCCGGCCGGCGACGGCACGTGCTCGAGCATCTCCATGCAGGTGACGACGTCGTAAGTGCCCGGCTCGCGTTCGGCGATCGCTTCGGCGGCGATCGCCTCGTAGTCGACCGTGATGCCGCTTTCGAGGCTGTGCAGGTCGGCGACCCCGAGCGCTTCGGTCGACAGGTCGATGCCTTTCACCTGGGCACCGAGCCCGGCCATCGATTCGGACAGGATGCCGCCGCCGCAGCCGATATCGAGTGCGCGCTTGCCGGCGAGGTGTGCATGCGAATCGATCCAGCCGAGCCGGACCGGATTCAGGTCGTGCAAGGGTTTGAATTCGGCATTCGGGTCCCACCACCGATGGGCGAGGTCGCTGAATTTCTGGAGTTCGTGCGGATCGGCGTTGGTCATGTCGGCAAACGGGCTACGGAAGGAGGGCGGTGTGTCGGTACGTCAGCCCCGAGTATATAAGGGGGCGCACAACGAGGCCAGCGAGCGCCAGGACGGGCGTCAAAGAAAAAGCCCCGCCGGAGCGGGGCTTTGAAGCAGTCGAAAACCGCGGCTTACTGCGCCGGAACGGTCGTCTTCTGGACTTCTTGCGTACCGACCACTTCGACTTCCACGCGGCGGTCCGGTGCGAGGCAGGCGATCAGTTGCTTGCGGTTCTTCTGGTTGCAGCCGGTCGTGACCGGGTTGCGCTTGCCCTTGCCTTCCGTGTAGATCTTGTTGGCCGGGACACCCTTGCTGACCAGGTACGACTTGACGGCTTGCGCACGGCGCAGCGACAGACGGTCGTTGTACTTGTCCGAACCGATGCGGTCCGTGTAGCCCGTAGCGACGACCACTTCCGTGTTCATGCCCTGGATCTTCGAAGCCAGTTCGTCCAGCTTTTGCTTGCCCAGCGGCTTGAGCGTTGCCTTGTCGAAGTCGAACAGTGCGTCGGCTTGATACGTGATCTTCTGGCTCGTGATGGCCGGAGCAACCGGAGCGACCGGCGGCTGCGGTGCCTGGGCGACCAGTGCGCCATCGCACTTCGCGTTGGCGGTGGCCGGCGTCCAGAACGCGTCACGCCAGCAGAGCTCGTTCGTGCCGTTCATCCACACCCATTCGCCCGTGCCGTTCACCCAGTTGTCGTTGACGGCTTGACGCGACGCCGGCACCGACTGTGCCGAAGCGGATGCAGCCATAACTGCGGTAGCTGCAATGAACGCGAGCTTTGAAAGTTTATTCATATTTCTCCTCTCGAAATTGAGATTACCGCAGGTTTACTGCGAGCCTGTTGACGGTGACAAGTCATACATTGCTCGAAGTATAACATTGGTGCGGCACAAAAAACGCGGCACCGCTCTGTGTAGACTTCGAGCAGCGTCTAACTTTCAGTGCGTTGGCATTTTGCCATATCGTTCCCTTCCTACGAAAAAAAATCCTCCCCACCCCAAGATCGCTTCAACTTTGTGGTGCATGCGCAACACCCGCCTGCCGTAACTTTTAGAGATTGTCAAGAGCGTGTCCGCGAAATTGCATGAAAGGCGGCAAGGGTTTACGCGCGTGCGTGACAAGGAGCCGGGCGACGCCCAAGCCTTCTGAAGGGGCGCGATCATGGCCGGTTCGGGTGCCTTTTCCATGGGCGGCGATTTTTGCTGTTTACATATAGAGGGGGTGGCGAATTGGCGGTCGATGGGCGCATGTTAGAATCTCGCGTTGCGTTGCGCATGCAGCGCCCACGCGAAAGGCGTTCGCCGTCTTCGCTCCGAAACGATACGGATACATGGATCAATTCGCCAAAGAGACCCTGCCCACCTCCCTAGAGGAGGAAATGCGCCGTTCGTATCTCGATTACGCGATGAGCGTAATCGTCGGACGTGCCCTTCCGGATGTCCGCGATGGCCTGAAGCCCGTGCACCGGCGCGTACTGTTCGCGATGCACGAACTGAACAACGACTGGAACCGCGCGTACAAGAAATCGGCGCGTATCGTCGGTGACGTGATCGGTAAGTATCACCCTCACGGCGATACCGCGGTGTACGACACGATCGTGCGGATGGCGCAGGACTTCTCGCTGCGCTACATGCTGATCGACGGACAGGGCAACTTCGGCTCGATCGACGGCGACAATGCCGCGGCGATGCGTTACACCGAAATTCGCATGGCGAAGATCGGTCACGAACTGCTCGCCGACATCGACAAGGAAACGGTCGACTTCGAGCCGAACTACGACGGCAACGAGATGCAGCCGGCGGTCCTGCCGTCGCGCATCCCGAACCTGCTGATCAACGGCTCGTCGGGTATCGCGGTCGGCATGGCGACCAACATCCCGCCGCACAACCTGAACGAAGTCGTCGACGCGTGCCAGCACCTGCTGAACAACCCGGAAGCGACGATCGACGAGCTGATCGAGATCATCCCGGCACCGGACTTCCCGACGGCCGGCATCATCTACGGTGTCGCCGGCGTGCGCGACGGCTATCGCACCGGGCGCGGCCGCGTCGTGATGCGTGCGGCCACGCACTTCGAGGAGATCGACCGCGGCCAGCGGATGGCGATCATCGTCGACGAGTTGCCGTACCAGGTGAACAAGCGCTCGCTGCTCGAGCGCATCGCCGAGCTCGTCAACGAGAAGAAGCTCGAGGGCATCTCCGACATCCGCGACGAGTCCGACAAGAGCGGCATGCGCGTCGTGATCGAGCTGAAGCGCGGCGAAGTGCCCGAAGTGGTGCTGAACAACCTGTACAAGGCGACGCAGCTGCAGGACACGTTCGGCATGAACATGGTCGCGCTGGTCGACGGTCAGCCGAAGCTCCTGAACCTGAAGGAAATCCTGCAGTGCTTCCTGTCGCATCGACGCGAAGTGCTGACGCGCCGCACGATCTACGAACTGCGCAAGGCGCGCGAGCGCGGCCACGTGCTCGAAGGTCTCGCGGTCGCGCTCGCGAACATCGACGAGTTCATCGCGATCATCAAGGCAGCGCCGACGCCGCCGATCGCGAAGCAGGAGCTGATGGCGAAGCCGTGGGATTCGTCGCTCGTGCGCGAGATGCTGACGCGCGCCGAGACCGAGAATGCGGCGGCGGGCGGCCGCTCCGCGTACCGTCCGGAAGGCCTGAACCCGGCGTTCGGGATGCAGACCGACGGGCTGTACCGTCTGTCCGACACACAGGCGCAGGAAATCCTGCAGATGCGTCTGCAGCGCCTGACCGGTCTCGAGCAGGACAAGATCATCGGCGAGTACCGCGAAGTGATGGCGCAAATCGCCGACCTGCTGGACATCCTCGCGCGCCCCGAGCGGATCACGACGATGATCGGCGAGGAGCTGACGACGGTGAAGGCCGAATTCGGCGACGCACGCCGCTCGAAGATCGAGCTGAACGCGACCGAATTGAATACCGAAGACCTGATCACGCCGCAGGACATGGTCGTCACGATGTCGCACGCGGGCTACGTGAAGTCGCAGCCGCTGTCCGAGTATCGCGCGCAGAAGCGCGGCGGCCGCGGCAAGCAGGCGACGCAGATGAAGGAAGACGACTGGATCGAGACGCTGTTCATCGCGAACACCCACGACTACATCCTGTGCTTCTCGAACCGCGGCCGCGTGTACTGGGTCAAGGTCTATGAAGTGCCGCAGGGTTCGCGTAACTCGCGCGGCCGTCCGATCGTCAACATGTTCCCGCTGCAGGACGGCGAGAAGATCAACGTCGTGCTGCCGGTCAAGGAATTCTCGGCCGACAAGTTCGTGTTCATGGCGACGTCGCTCGGCACCGTGAAGAAGACGCCGCTCGAGGCATTCAGCCGCCCGATGAAGAAGGGCATCATCGCGGTCGGTCTCGACGAGGGCGACTTCCTGATCGGTGCATCGATCACCGATGGCGCGCACGACGTGATGCTGTTCTCGGACGCCGGCAAGGCCGTGCGCTTCGACGAGAACGACGTGCGCCCGATGGGCCGGGAAGCGCGCGGCGTGCGTGGCATGCAGCTCGAGGACGGGCAGCAGGTCATCGCGCTGCTGGTTGCCGGCAGCGAGGAGCAGACCGTGCTCACCGCGACCGAGAACGGCTACGGCAAGCGCACGCCGATCACCGAGTACACGCGTCACGGCCGCGGCACGAAGGGGATGATCGCGATCCAGACGTCGGAGCGCAACGGCAAGGTCGTCGCCGCCACGCTCGTCGACGCCGAGGATCAGATCATGCTGATCACGACCGCCGGCGTGTTGATTCGTACCCGCGTGTCCGAGATTCGCGAGATGGGGCGTGCCACGCAAGGTGTTACACTCATCAGTCTCGATGAGGGTACCAAGCTCTCCGGTCTGCAGCAGATCGCAGAAGCCGAAGAGGGCGATGGCGAGGCCGACGAGGCGTCGGACGGCGAAGCCTGAAGAACGGATGAGACTCGAGCCGCCGCGCGCGCCAGGCGCCGCGGTCGGCGAGCAACCATTCATATTTCCAAAAGGGAGTGATGATGCAAAAGCAATTCAAGCAACTGGTTCTGCTGGCTGCACTGGTGCCGACGTTCGCGATGGCGCAAGCGCTGTCGAATTCCGCACCGGCTGCGACCGCGGCAGCTGCGCCGATCGACGCCGACAAGAAGGCTGCGATCAAGGATCTGCTCGACGCGATCGACGCGCCGAAGCTCGTGTCGGCTATCGGCAACAGCGCCGAGATGCAGGCAAAGCAGCTCGTGCCGGCGATCCTGTCGGACGCGCTGTCGGAAAACAAGACGCTGAACGACAAGCAAAAGCAAGCCGCCGTGCCGACGCTGCAGAAGAACGCGGTGCCGAAGCTGGTTGACGGCGCGGGCAAGGTGTTCGGCACGCAACAGTTCCAGAGCGACGCGATGTCGGCTCAGTACGACGCCTACGCGAAGTACTACAGCACGTCGGAGATCAAGGATCTGACGACGTTCTACAAGAGCCCGACGGGCCGCAAGTTCATCCAGGTTCAGGATCAGGTCGGCCGCGACGTGGTCAACGGCCTGATGCAGAAGTACATGCCGCAAGCGATCCAGGCAACGCGCGCACAGGCTGACAAGGAAGTCGCGGCAGTCAAGCCGGGCAAGTAAGCCGTCCGGGCACGCCGCCCGGCCGTTCGGCCGGGTTTGGCGGGAGCCTGATGACAGTGCGATAATGGCCGTTTGCGCGCGAGCGCAAGCGGCCATTCTTTTTCTGGCGCGGTTCTTTCTACCGGCGGCAAGCCGGTCGCGTCCCTCCCGAGGTTTTCACGATGCGCGTCTTTAATTTCTCCGCCGGTCCTGCGGCGCTCCCCGAGGAAGTGCTGCGGCAGGCCGCCGACGAAATGCTCGACTGGCACGGCAGCGGCATGAGCGTGATGGAGATGAGCCATCGCGGCAAGGAATTCATGTCGATCCACGAGGCAGCGCTGACCGACCTGCGCGAGCTGCTCGATGTGCCGGCCAGCCACCGGATCCTGTTCCTGCAGGGTGGCGGCATTGCCGAGAACGCAATCGTGCCGATGAACCTGCTCGGTTCGCGCAAGACCGCCGACTTCGTCGTGACGGGCTCGTGGTCGCAGAAGTCGTTCAACGAAGCGAAGAAATACGGCACGCCGCATCTGGCCGCATCCGGCAAGACGGCCGACGGTTTCACGCGCGCGCCCGCCCGCGCCGAATGGCAGCTGTCGGACGATCCGGCCTACGTGCATCTGTGCACGAACGAGACGATCGACGGCGTCGAGACGTTCGAGATTCCCGACCTCGGCGACGTGCCGCTCGTCGCGGACGTGTCGTCGCACATCCTGTCCCGTCCGATGGACGTCGCGAAGTACGGCGTGCTGTTCGGCGGCGCGCAGAAGAACATCGGGATGGCCGGCGTGACGGTCGTGATCGTTCGCGAGGATCTGCTCGATCGCGCGCTGTCGATCTGCCCGTCCGCATTCGAATGGAAGACGGTCGCCGCGAACAACTCGCTGTACAACACGCCGCCCACGTATGCGATCTACATCGCGGGCCTCGTGTTCCAGTGGCTGAAGCGGCAGGGCGGCCTCGAGGCGATCGAGGCGCGCAATTTCGAGAAGGCGAAGCTGCTCTACGACACGATCGATGCGAGCAGCTTCTATTTGAACAAGGTCGAGCCGGCGGTGCGTTCGCGTATGAACGTGCCCTTTTTCCTGGCCGACGAAACGCGCAACGAAGACTTCCTTGCCGGCGCAAAGGCGCGCGGGCTGCTGCAGCTGAAGGGCCACAAGTCCGTCGGCGGCATGCGGGCGTCGATCTACAACGCGGTGCCGCTCGAGGGCGTGAAGGCGCTCGTCGAGTACATGAAGGACTTCGAACAGCGCGGCGCCTGAGCGCGCGCTGTTCAAACAGCACGGCAACTACGCATGGACGACGAACTGAATTCCCGCCTGAAACCGCTGCGCGACCGCATCGACGCGATCGACGCGCAGCTGATCGCGCTCCTCAACCAGCGCGCCGCGGTGGCGCTCGAGGTGGGCGAGGTCAAGAAGCACTTCAACGCGCCGGTGTTCCGGCCAGAGCGTGAGCTGCAGGTGATCGCGCGCCTGCAGGACATGAGCGCGGGGCCGCTCGCGAGCGAACACATCAGCGCTATTTGGCGCGAGATCATGGCCGCGAGCCGCGCGCTCGAACAGACGATCCACGTCGCGTTTCTCGGGCCGGTCGGCACGTATAGCGAACAGGCGATGTTCGAGTATTTCGGCCAGTCGATCGAAGGGCTGCCGTGTCCGTCGATCGACGAGGTATTCCGCTCGGTCGAGGCGGGCGCGTCCGCATTCGGCATCGCGCCGGTCGAGAACTCGACCGAAGGCGCGGTGTCGCGCACGCTCGACCTGCTGCTGCAGACGCAGTTGCTGATCAGCGGCGAACTCGCGCTGCCGATCCATCACAACCTGCTCACGCAGAGCGGCACGCTCGACGGCGTGACGCGTGTCTGCGCGCATGCGCAGGCGCTCGCGCAATGCCAGCAGTGGCTTTCCGCGAACGCGCCGCAGCTCGAGCGGCAAGCGGTGTCGAGCAATGCGGAGGCCGCGCGTCTCGCGGCGGCGGACCCGAGCGTCGCGGCGATCGCTGGCGACCGCGCGGCCGCACACTACGGTCTGCAGATCGCGTTCTCGCTGATTCAGGACGATCCGCACAATCGCACGCGCTTCGTGATCGTCGGCAAGCAGCCGGCCGGGCAGAGCGGTCACGACCAGACGTCGCTGATCGTGTCGGTGAAGAACGAGCCGGGCGCGGTGTTCAAGCTGCTCGAGCCGCTCGCGCGGCACGGTGTGTCGATGACGCGTTTCGAGTCGCGTCCGGCGCGGGTCGGCACGTGGGAGTATTACTTCTACATCGACATCGAAGGGCACTGGGATGAACCAGCCGTGGCCGCCGCGCTCGCGGAGCTCGGCCAGAAGGCCGCGTTCCTGAAGATACTCGGTTCGTATCCGCGCGCGCGCTGACGCGTAGCGGCCCGTCGCCAGCACCGAGCAGGCGGCGCGGCGAAGCGGGCAGGGCAGGCCGGGCGGCGCTGCCCAAGGCGGGTTCGGGCGGTATCCGGTGCAGGTCGCGCCGGGTGCGGGCCCGTTGCCTGGAATCTGGACTTCCGTGCGCGGGGTGTCGTTCCGCGCGCGTCACTTGGCTCTTGTCGTGTCAGGCTTTGCATTCAACAAACTTGTCATCTTTGGCGTCGGCCTGATCGGCGGATCGCTGGCGCGCGCCCTGCGCGAGCGCGCACCGGGCGGTGCGGGCGAAGTTGTCGGCGTCGGTCGTTCGCGTGCGTCGGTCGAGCGCGCCCTCGCGCTCGGCGTGATCGATCGCGCAGCGGCGCTCGACGACGATGCGCAGCTGCGCGACGCGCTCGCCGGCGCCGATCTCGTGTTGCTGGCCGCGCCGGTCGCGCAAACGGGCCCGCTGCTCGCGCGCATCGCGCCGTGGCTCGACGCTGCGACGATCGTCACCGACGCTGGCAGCACGAAGTCCGACGTCGTCACGGCGGCACGCGATGTGCTCGGTGCGCGGATCGCGCAATTCGTGCCGGGCCATCCGATCGCCGGGCGCGAATCGAGCGGCGTCGAGGCCGCGCTGCCGGATCTGTACGTCGGTCGCAACGTCGTGCTGTGTCCGCTGCCGGAGAATGCGCCCGAAGCGGTTGCGCGGATCGATGCGATGTGGCGGGCGACCGGCGCCGACGTGCGCACGATGAGCACGGCGCAGCACGATCGCGTGTTTGCGTCGATCAGTCATCTGCCTCATGTGCTGTCGTTCGCGCTCGTCGAGCAGATACTCGGCGAGGCGGATGCCGAACTGAAATTCTCGTACGCGGCGGGCGGCTTCCGCGACTTCACGCGGATCGCGGCGTCGAGCCCGGAAATGTGGCGCGACGTGTGTGTCGCGAATCGCGCGGCGCTGCTCGATGAGCTCGACGGCTACACGCGCGTGCTCGCCCGGCTGCGTGCGGCGATCGACGCCGGCGATGGCGCGGCGCTCGAAGCCGTGTTCGCGCGCTCGCGCGCTGCACGCAAGGCATGGCAGGAACGTGGCGCGCAGCCCGCTGCCGAACCGGTCAAGAAATAACAGGAAACAGGACGATTCCCATGGACTATCTCGATCTCGGCCCGTATTCCAGCGCATCGGGCACCGTGCGCCTGCCCGGCTCGAAAAGCATCTCGAACCGCGTGCTGCTGCTCGCGGCGCTTGCCGAAGGCGATACGACGATCACCAACCTGCTGGATTCCGACGACACGCGCGTGATGCTCGACGCGCTCGGCAAGCTCGGTGTGAAGCTCGCGCGCGAGGGTGACACCTGTGTCGTCACCGGCACGCGCGGCGCGTTCACCGCGAAGACCGCCGATCTGTTCCTCGGCAACGCGGGCACCGCGGTGCGACCGTTGACGGCGGCGCTCGCGGTCAACGGCGGCGACTATCGCGTGCACGGCGTGCCGCGCATGCACGAGCGGCCGATCGGCGACCTCGTCGACGGCCTGCGGCAGATCGGCGCGCAGATCGACTACGAGCAAAACGAAGGCTTTCCGCCGCTGCGGATCAAATCTGCGGCGATCACGGTCGACGCACCGATCCGCGTGCGCGGCGACGTGTCGAGCCAGTTTCTCACCGCGCTGCTGATGACGCTGCCGCTCGTGAAGGCGAAGGACGGCAGGATCGTCGTCGAAGTCGATGGCGAATTGATCTCGAAGCCGTACATCGACATCACGATCCGGCTGATGGCCCGCTTCGGCGTGACCGTCGAGCGCGACGGCTGGCAGCGCTTCGTCGTGCCGGCCGGCGTCCGCTACCGTTCGCCGGGGCGCATCATGGTCGAGGGCGATGCGTCGTCGGCCTCGTACTTCCTCGCGGCCGGCGCGCTCGGCGGCGGCCCGCTGCGCGTCGAGGGGGTGGGGCGCGCGAGCATCCAGGGCGACGTCGGCTTCGCGAATGCGCTGATGCAGATGGGCGCGAACGTATCGATGGGCGACGACTGGATCGAGGTGCGCGGCATCGGCCACGACCACGGCAAGCTCGAGCCGATCGACATGGATTTCAACCTGATTCCCGACGCGGCGATGACCATCGCGGTCGCGGCGCTGTTCGCGAGCGGCACGAGCACGCTGCGCAACATCGCGAGCTGGCGCGTGAAGGAAACCGACCGCATCGCCGCGATGGCGACCGAACTGCGCAAGGTCGGCGCGATCGTCGAGGAAGGCCCCGACTATCTGGTCGTCACGCCGCCGCAACGGCTCACGCCGAATGCAGCGATCGACACGTACGACGATCACCGGATGGCGATGTGCTTCTCGCTCGTCAGCCTGGGCGGCGTGCCCGTGCGCATCAACGATCCGAAGTGCGTCGGCAAGACGTTCCCCGACTATTTCGACCGCTTCGCCGCGCTCGCCAAAGCCTGACCCGACAGTTCCGATGAAATCGACCCGACCCTTTCACCCGACCTCCGTCATCACGATCGACGGTCCGACTGCTTCCGGCAAGGGGACCGTCGCGGCGCTCGTCGCCGCGCATCTGGGCTTCCACCTGCTCGACAGCGGCGCGCTGTACCGTCTTGCGGCGCTCGCGAGCGTGCGCTACGGCATCGCGGCGGAGGATATCGATGCGCTCGTGAGGCTGATCGACGATCTTCACATCACGTTCCGCGAGGGCTGCGCGCAGCTCGATGGCGTCGACGTGTCGAACGACATCCGCGCCGAAGCGGTTGGCAACCGCGCGTCGGAGATTGCCGTGCACGCGCCGGTGCGCACCGCGCTCGTCGCGCGCCAGCGCGCGTTTCGCAAGACGCCGGGCCTCGTCGCCGACGGCCGCGACATGGGCACCGTGATCTTCCCGGACGCCGTGCTGAAGGTGTTCCTGACGGCCAGCGCCGAGGCGCGCGCGGCCAGACGGCATAAGCAATTGATGCAAAAAGGTTTTTCTGCTAATATAGATAACTTGCTCCAGGATCTTCGTGAACGTGACGCGCGCGACAGCAATCGCGCGGCCGCGCCGCTGAAGCCTGCGGCAGATGCCAAGCTGCTCGATACGTCGGCGCTTTCGGTCGATGAGGCAGTCGACCAGGTGCTGCAGTGGTATCGGGCGCTCGGTCAGCCGGCCTGAGAAGGCGGGCAGCAGTAGGTGCCTCGCGCGAGAAGCGCGGAGCGTGTTTCGAACCCTTAACCCCGTGTGGCTTCGATCTGGCCCTTTCAGCCTGCCATTCCGGCCGGCGTGGCACAGCGATCCATGCACAATCAGATTTTTATGTCCGACCTGCAAACCTCCACCCCGAATACCGAATCCTTTGCGGCTCTGTTCGAAGAGTCGCTGACCCGCCAAGACATGCGCGCCGGCGAAGTGATTTCCGCCGAAGTCGTGCGCGTCGACCACAACTTCGTGGTCGTCAATGCAGGCCTGAAGTCCGAGGCTTACATTCCGATCGAGGAATTCCTGAACGATCAGGGCGAGGTTGAGGTGCAGTCGGGCGATTTCGTGTCCGTCGCGATCGACGCACTCGAAAACGGCTACGGCGACACGATCCTGTCGCGCGACAAGGCGAAGCGCCTGGCATCGTGGCTGTCGCTGGAAAAGGCCCTCGACAACAACGAACTCGTCACCGGCACGATCACCGGCAAGGTGAAGGGCGGCATGACCGTGATGGTCAATGGCATCCGCGCATTCCTGCCGGGTTCGCTGGTCGACACGCGTCCGGTCAAGGACACGACCCCGTACGAAGGCAAGACGCTCGAGTTCCGCGTGATCAAGCTCGATCGCAAGCGTAACAACGTCGTGCTGTCGCGTCGTGCAGTGATCGAGGCAACGCAAGGCGAAGAGCGCGCGAAGCTGCTCGAGACGCTGAAGGAAGGCGCGATCGTCAACGGCGTGGTCAAGAACATCACCGACTACGGCGCATTCGTCGACCTCGGCGGCATCGACGGCCTGCTGCACATCACCGACATCGCATGGCGTCGTGTGCGTCACCCGAGCGAAGTCCTGTCGGTTGGCCAGGAAGTCACCGCGAAGATCCTCAAGTTCGATCAAGAGAAGAACCGCGTCTCGCTGGGCATCAAGCAACTGGGCGACGATCCGTGGGAAGGCATCTCGCGCCGTTACCCGTCGGGCACGCGCCTGTTCGGCAAGGTCACGAACATCACCGACTACGGCGCATTCGTCGAAGTGGAATCGGGCATCGAAGGCCTCGTCCACGTGTCGGAAATGGACTGGACCAACAAGAACGTTGCTCCGTCGAAGGTTGTCCAGCTGGGCGACGAAGTCGAAGTCATGGTCCTCGAGATCGACGAAGACCGTCGTCGTATCAGCCTCGGCATGAAGCAGTGCAAGCCGAATCCGTGGGATGACTTCAGCCGCAACTTCAAGAAGGGCGACAAGATCACGGGCGCAATCAAGTCGATCACCGACTTCGGCGTGTTCATCGGTCTGCCGGGCGGCATCGACGGCCTGGTCCACCTGTCGGACCTGTCGTGGAGCGAAGCCGGCGAAGAAGCCGTTCGCAAGTACAAGAAGGGCGACGAAGTCGAAGCGATCGTGCTCGGCATCGACGTCGAGAAGGAGCGTATTTCGCTCGGCATCAAGCAGCTCGAAGGCGACCCGTTCAGCAACTACGTTGCGATGAACGACAAGGGTTCGATCGTCGACGGCGTGGTGAAGTCGGTCGATGCGAAGGGCGCTGTCGTCACGCTGACGGGCGACGTCGAAGGCTACCTGCGTGCATCGGAAATCTCGCAGGATCGCGTCGAAGACGCACGCAACGTGCTGAAGGAAGGCGACAAGGTCAACGCGATGGTGATCAACATCGATCGCAAGTCGCGTGGCATCAACCTGTCGATCAAGGCGAAGGATTCGGCTGAACAACAGGAAGCGATCCGCGGCCTGCAGTCGGACACCAGCGCTGCTGCGACCGGTACGACCAACCTCGGCGCGCTGCTGAAGGCGAAGCTCGACGGCCAGAACCAGTAAGCCTCACGAGGTCTGCTGAAGTATGACCAAATCCGAGTTGGTCGCGCAGCTGGCACTGCGATTTCCGCAACTTGTCCTCAAGGATGCGGATTTCGCGGTGAAAACGATGCTCGATGCGATGTCCGACGCCTTGTCGAAAGGGCATCGCATCGAAATTCGGGGTTTCGGCAGCTTCGGCCTCAACCGTCGCCCGGCACGCGTCGGACGCAACCCGAAGTCGGGGGAGAAGGTGCAGGTGCCCGAGAAGTTCGTGCCTCACTTCAAGCCCGGCAAGGAATTGCGTGAACGCGTCGACGGCCGCGCCGGCGAGCCGCTGAAAGCTGATGATCCGGACGACGAGCGTTGAGCGTCGTTCGGCTTGCCCGGAATCCGTCCGGCGAAGGCTGAAGAAAAAAGCGCCCCTTGCGGGCGCTTTTTTCATTTCCGGCGGCCGCGTGACAACGTGCACCCGCAGGATGTGCGGTGACGCGGAAACGCTTCCTTTACAATACGGGTCGATTCGGCGCCGCGAAGGGGAGTCGCGCGCCACGGCAAACCTCAACAAAGAGAGGGCTACATGAAGTTTATCGTCTGGCTGATCCGGGTATTGGTGTTCGTGCTGCTGCTGGTGCTCGCGCTGGCCAATACGCAAACCGCGACGCTGAATTTCGTTGCCGGCTACGCATGGCAAGCGCCGCTGATCCTGATCGGCCTCGCGTTCTTCGTCGTGGGGCTGCTGGCCGGCCTGCTGTCCGCGCTGCCGGCGATCTTCCGCATGCGCCTCGAGAACGGGCGCCTGAAGCGCGATCTGCGTACGGCGCGCGAAACCCCGGCCGTCGTCGACCAGCCTCCGATGCCGCCCGTCATTTAACACGGACGCCGCGCGACCTTCGCGCGGTTTTCGTCTCTGCTTCGATATTTCGCATGGATCTGGATTTCTGGTGGTTGCTCGCGATTCCGGTGGCGTTCGCGCTCGGCTGGGCGGCGTCACGCTATGACCTGAAGAATCTCCTGTCGGAGAGCGCCAACCTGCCGCGATCGTATTTCCGCGGCCTGAACTTTCTGTTGAACGAACAACCGGACAAGGCGATCGACGCGTTCATCGAGGTCGCGAAGCTCGATCCCGAGACGGTCGAGCTGCACTTCGCGCTCGGCAACCTGTTTCGCCGCCGCGGCGAAACGGACCGTGCGATCCGCGTGCATCAGAACCTGCTGAGCCGCACGGACCTGCCGGTAAACGAGCGCGACCACGCGCTGTACGAGCTCGGCCAGGATTTCCTGAAGGCCGGCCTGCTCGATCGTGCGGAGGAGGCCTTCCATCGGCTCGCCGATGGCGATTACGCGCTGGGCGCGCAGCGGGCGCTGCTGACGATCTACGAGATCGAGAAGGACTGGAACAAGTCGATCGATACCGCGAGACGCATCGAGTCGATGAGCGACAAGCCGCTCGGCACCGAAATCGCGCAGTTCCATTGCGAACTCGCGCAGGACGCGCTGCAACGCAAGAACGCCGCGGATGCGGCCGAGCAACTGAAGCTCGCGCTTGCTGCGAACCCGCAGAACGTTCGCGCGACGATCCTGTCCGGCGATGCCGCGCAGGCGGCGGGCGATCACGCGGCCGCGATCGAGCACTGGAAGCGTGTCGAAGCGCAGAATCCGGCGTATCTGCCGCTCGTCGCCGACAAGCTGATGAAGGCTTACGTCGCGCTCGGCAAGCCGGTCGAGGGCGCCGAGTTGCTGATGGGCTACGTCGATCGTTATCCGTCGAACGACCTGCTCGATATTGCTTATCAGCACATCGCAGGGTTGCGCGGCCAGGAAGCGGCGCATACGCTCGCGCGTACGCAGATGGAGAAGTCGCCGAATCTGTCGGGCATGCTGCATCTGCTCGATGCGCAGATCGCGGCCGCCGACGAGCCGCGCCGTAAGGAACTTGAAATGATGCGTGCGCTGATCAAGCAGCGCACCAAGAATCTGCCACGCTATACGTGCCAGAATTGCGGTTTCCGGGCACGGCTCTTCTACTGGCAGTGCCCCGGATGCAGCGGCTGGGAAACCTATGCGCCGCGCCGCGTCGAACCTGCGATGCCGGGCTGATCCCGGCGTTCGCCGCGTAAGCGCTGCGGTTGTCGCCGGGCCCGGCCCGGCGGCCAAGTTAGTCATTTACCGGGACATACCGGAACATCTATGAAAATCACCATCATCGGCACTGGCTATGTCGGTCTCGTCACGGGCTCCTGCCTCGCCGAGATCGGCCACGACGTCTTCTGTCTGGATGTCGATCCGCGCAAGATCGAGATCCTGAACAACGGCGGGATGCCGATTCACGAACCGGGCTTGCTGGACATCATCGCGCGCAACCGCGCGGCAGGGCGTCTGCGCTTCTCGACCGACATCGAGGCGAGCGTTGCGCACGGCGAGATCCAGTTCATCGCGGTTGGCACGCCGCCCGACGAGGACGGTTCGGCCGACCTGCAATATGTGCTCGAGGCCGCGCGCAACATCGGCCGTTACATGACTGGTTTCAAGGTGATCGTCGACAAGTCGACGGTGCCGGTCGGCACCGCGCAGCGCGTGCGCGCGGTGGTCGACGAGGCGCTCGGCGCGCGCGGCCTCGCGGGCAGCGTCGCGCACCGTTTCTCGGTCGTGTCGAATCCGGAATTCCTGAAGGAAGGCGCGGCGGTCGAGGACTTCATGCGCCCGGACCGAATCATCATCGGTGTCGACGACGACGAGACGGGCACGGTGGCGCGCGAGAAGATGAAGAAGCTGTATGCGCCGTTCAACCGCAATCACGAGCGCACGATTTACATGGATGTGCGTTCGGCGGAGTTCGCGAAGTATGCGGCGAATGCGATGCTGGCGACGCGCATTTCGTTCATGAACGAAATGTCGAATCTCGCCGACAAGGTCGGTGCCGACATCGAAGCCGTGCGCCGCGGGATCGGTTCCGATCCGCGCATCGGCTATCACTTCCTGTACGCGGGCGTCGGTTACGGCGGCTCGTGCTTCCCGAAGGACGTGCAGGCGTTGATTCGCACCGCGAGCGAAAACGGCCAGCCGCTGCGCATCCTGGAGGCCGTCGAAGCGGCCAACTCCGCACAGAAGGACGTGCTGATCGGCAAGATCGAGCAACGCTTCGGCGCAGACCTGACCGGTCGCGAATTCGCGGTCTGGGGCCTCGCGTTCAAGCCGAATACGGACGACATGCGCGAGGCGCCGAGCCGTCGGCTGATCGCCGCGCTGCTCGGGCGTGGCGCGACCGTGCGCGCGTACGATCCGGTCGCGATCGACGAGGCGCGCCGCGTGTTCGCGCTCGATCTTGGCGAGACTTCCGACGTGTTTGCGCGCCTGCACTTCGTCGATACCCAGGACGCGGCCGTGACCGCCGCGGATGCGCTCGTGATCGTCACCGAATGGAAGGAATTCAGGAGCCCGGATTTCACGCGCCTGAAGGCCGAACTGAAGGCGCCGGTGATCTTCGACGGGCGCAATCTGTACGAGCCGGACGCGATGGCCGAACTCGGCATCGACTACCATGCGATCGGGCGTCCGCATGTCGACCCCCAGTCCTCTCCCCGTGGATGAACGCACGATGACTACCCTTCGCGAAGTGGTGCCGGTACCGCGCGCGCAGCTTGCGCGTTCGCGCGTGCTCGTGGTCGGCGACGTGATGCTCGACCGCTACTGGTTCGGCAACGTCGAGCGCATTTCTCCGGAAGCGCCGGTTCCTGTCGTGCACGTGCAGCGCCAGGAAGAGCGGCTTGGCGGTGCGGCCAACGTCGCGCGCAACGCGGTGACGCTCGGCGGTCAAGCCGGGCTCCTGTGTGTGGTCGGCTGTGACGAGCCGGGCGAGCGCATCGTCGAATTGCTCGACGGTAGTGGCGTGACTCCCCATCTCGAACGCGACGCGTCACTGCCGACGACGATCAAGCTGCGCGTGCTCGCGCGCCAGCAGCAGTTGCTGCGCGTCGACTTCGAGGCGATGCCGACGCACGAGGTGTTGCTCGCCGGGCTCGCGCGTTTCGATGCGCTGCTGCCGCAGCACGACGTCGTGCTGATGTCGGATTACGCGAAAGGCGGCCTGACGCACGTGACGACGATGATCGAGAAGGCGCGCGCGGCCGGCAAGCCGGTGCTCGTCGATCCGAAGGGCGGCGATTGGGCGCGCTATCGCGGCGCATCGCTGATCACGCCGAACCGTGCCGAGTTGCGCGAGGTCATCGGTCAGTGGCAATCGGAAGACGACCTTCGCGCGCGTGTCGCGAAGCTGCGTGCGGAGCTCGATCTCGATGCGTTGCTGCTCACGCGTTCGGAAGAGGGGATGACGCTTTTTTCCGCAGCGGGCGAGCTGCATGCACCGGCGCTCGCGCGCGAGGTGTATGACGTGTCCGGCGCGGGCGATACCGTGATCGCGACGGTCGCGACGATGCTCGGCGCCGGCGTGCCGCTCGTCGATGCCGTCGTGCTCGCGAATCGCGCAGCCGGCATCGTGGTCGGCAAGCTGGGTACGGCCACGGTGGACTACGACGAACTGTTTCACTGACTGCGCTCGGCGGTGCGCCGCACGTATGTCTTGCAATTTTTCAGGCAGAACGACCATGACCATCATCGTCACCGGCGCAGCCGGTTTTATCGGCGCGAACATCGTCAAGGCGCTCAACGAGCGCGGCGAGTCGCGCATCATTGCGGTCGACAATCTGACGCGCGCGGACAAGTTCCGGAACCTCGTCGATTGCGAGATCGACGACTATCTCGACAAGACGGAATTCGTCGAGCGCTTCGCGCGCGGCGATTTCGGCAAGGTACGCGCGGTGTTTCATGAAGGCGCCTGTTCGGACACGATGGAAACCGACGGCCGCTACATGATGGACAACAACTTCCGCTATAGCCGCGCGGTGCTCGATGCGTGCCTCGCGCAGGGCGCGCAGTTCCTGTACGCGTCGTCGGCCGCGATCTACGGCGGCTCGACGCGATTCGTCGAGGAGCGCGAGGTCGAGGCGCCGCTGAACGTCTACGGCTATTCGAAGTTCCTGTTCGACCAGGTGATCCGCCGCGTGCTGCCGAGCGCGAAGAGCCAGATCGCCGGGTTCCGCTACTTCAACGTGTACGGTCCGCGCGAGACGCACAAGGGCCGCATGGCGTCGGTCGCGTTCCACAACTTCAACCAGTTCCGCGCGGAAGGCAAGGTCAAGCTGTTCGGCGAGTACAACGGTTATGCGCCGGGCGAGCAGACGCGCGACTTCGTGTCGGTCGAGGACGTCGCGAAGGTGAACCTGTTCTTCTTCGACCATCCGGAGAAATCGGGCATCTTCAACCTCGGCACCGGCCGGGCACAACCGTTCAACGACATCGCATCGACGGTCGTGAACACGCTGCGCGCACTCGACAACCTGCCGCCGCTGACGCTCGCGCAGCAGGTCGAGCAAGGGCTGATCGAATACGTGCCGTTCCCGGATGCGCTGCGCGGCAAGTACCAGTGCTTCACGCAGGCCGACCAGACGAAACTGCGTGCTGCCGGCTACGATGCGCCGTTCCTGACGGTGCAGGAAGGTGTCGACCGCTACGTGCGTTGGCTATCCGGCCAGGTTTAAGCCTGCGCGTCGCATCGCTAGACTGGGTCTCACGGTCGGCAGCCGCCGACCGATTTCATCGGAGATCCAGCACATGATCAGGAAATGGTTTGCCGCCGCCGCGATGTTCGGCGCGATCGCGTCGGCCTGGGCGGCCGTCGACGTCAACACCGCGAACGAGGATGCACTCGTCGGCATCAAGGGCATCGGTCCCGCGCGGGCGAAGGCGATTCTCGACGAGCGCGGCGCACACGGGCCGTTCAGGAATGCAGACGACCTCGCGTCGCGCGTGAAAGGCATGGGCGGCCAAACGGTCGAGCGCCTTCAGCGGGAAGGGCTGACGATCGGTGCGGCAGGCTCGGGTGCGGCGGCACCGGCCGCGGGCAAGCCGGCGGCGGCGAAGCCCGCTGCGGCACCTGCCCGCACCGCGCAGAAATAACGCACGCGAGACAAAGGGCTCCTTCAGCCGCCGTCATTGCGACGGCTTCCCGCGGCTTGCCGCGGGTTTTTTGCGTGCATGTTGCACACGCACACGCGTGAATCGTGTGGCGCATCTATTCCATCGTCGCAATGGGGTTGCCGGCGCGAGCCCCGGTGCTGGTTTACAATCAATCGATTGATCGGCCTCGCACTCACGGTATCTCCATGGCTTACAAAACTATCGAAGACACGATCGGCAACACGCCGCTCGTGCAACTGGTCCGCCTGCCGGACGACGAGATTCGCGCACGCAACAACGTGGTGCTCGCGAAGCTGGAAGGCAACAATCCGGCCGGTTCCGTGAAGGATCGTCCGGCGCTGTCGATGATCAGCAAGGCCGAGGCGCGCGGTCGCATCAAATCGGGTGATACGCTGATCGAGGCGACGAGCGGCAACACGGGCATCGCGCTCGCGATGGCAGCAGCGATCCGCGGCTACAAGATGGTGCTGATCATGCCGGAGGATCTGTCGATCGAGCGCCGCCAGAGCATGGCCGCATACGGCGCCGAAATCATCCTGACGCCGGTAAAGGGCGGGATGGAACTGGCGCGCGACCTCGCGGAGCAAATGCAGCGCGAAGGCAAGGGCGTGATCCTCGATCAGTTCGGGAACCCCGACAATCCGATCGCGCACTACGAAGGAACGGGCCCGGAGATCTGGCGCGACACCGAGGGGCGCGTCACGCACTTCGTGTCGGCGATGGGCACGACAGGCACGATCATGGGCACGTCGCGCTTTCTGAAGGAACAGAATCCGGCGATCGAGATCGTCGGCGCGCAGCCGGAAGAAGGGTCGCGCATTCCGGGCATTCGCAAGTGGCCGGAAGCCTATATGCCGACGATCTTCGATCGCAGCCGCGTCGATCGCGTCGAGAGCGTGAGCCAGGCCGCGTCCGAAACGATGGCGCGCCGGCTCGCGGCTGTCGAAGGCATCTTTGCCGGCATCTCGTCGGGTGGCGCATGCGAAGTCGCGATGCGTATCGCGCGTCAGGTCGAGAACGCGACGATCGTTTTCATCGTCTGCGATCGCGGCGACCGCTATCTGTCGACCGGCGTATTTCCTGCCTGAGCCCGAACGGCATCAGCAGCATCACGCGATAAAAAAGCGCCGCACAAGCGGCGCTTTTTCTTTGCGCGGGCCGTGCTTACTGCGCCGGCGCTTCCGTGTCCGCCGCAGGCAGCGGCAGTGCGCCATTCGCCTCCATCTGCGCCTTCACGGCTTCGCCGAGCTGGTACACGGCGAGTGCGTAGAAGAAGCTGCGGTTATAGCGCGTCAGCACGTAGAAGTTCTTGAGGCCGAGCATGTATTCGGTCGCGCTCCCCGGCGACGGCAGATCGACCACGGTGACCGGCGTGCCGGCTTCGGTGGTGATGTTGACCGTCGGCTCGTTGAGCGTCATGCCGGCGCGCAGCAGTTGCGACAGGGCCCAGTGCGGTTCGGGCTGACCGTCCGCGGCGGCCTGGGCGATGCCGAGGCTGCCCGTGTCGGGCGTGATTCGCCAGACTACCGGGCGATCGGTTTCCCAGCCGTGCTGCTTCAGGTAGTTCGCGACGCTGCCGATCGCATCGGCAGGACTGCTGCGCAGATCGACGTGGCCGCCGCCGTCGTAGTCGACGGCATACTCGCGGATGCTGCTCGGCAGGAACTGCGGGATGCCGATCGCGCCCGTGTACGAGCCGAGCACGGTGGTCGGGTCGAGCTGGTTGTCGCGAGTCCAGACGAGGAAGTCCTCGAGATTCTTGCGGAACGTTGCCTGGCGGCTGTCGCGATTCGGCGTGTCCGGGTAGTCGAACGTGAGCGTCGTCAGCGCATCGAGCACGCGGAAGTTGCCCATGTAGCGGCCGTAGATCGTTTCGACGCCGATGATGCCGACGATCACTTCGGGCGGCACGCCGAATTCCTCGGACGCGCGCTGCAGCGTCGCCTTGTTCGCCTTCCAGAATTTCACGCCCGCGTTGATGCGGATCGGTTCGATGAAGCGCGAACGATAGACGCGCCAGTTCTTCACCGAAGGCGTCGGCGCCGGCTTCACGAGCTTCACGGCGGTGGCCGAGTAGCTGATGCGTGAGAACAGCGCATGCAGGCTCGCGGAATCGAAGCCGTTGCGGCTCACCATCTCGTCGATGAACGCATCGACCTTCGCGTTGTTCGCGTAACGCTGCGGAACGATTTCCTCTTCGAAGGTCTGGCCTTGCGGCGCCGGCTGCTGCGGTTGCGCCTGCGCGACGCGCGTGCCGGGGGACTTCGCGGGCTGCGTCTGCGCGACGGCGGGCGCGGCGGCCACGGTAACGGCGACGGCAGCGGCAACGAGCGGGACGCGAACGCTGAACAGTGCGGAGAGAAGGGCGGCAGGCTTGCTGGAATTCATGTCGAAGCGGGCGGACAGGGCGATGGGGTTCGGCGCAGTATACCCGACGCATCCTGCGTGCCGGGGCGAAGCAGCGCACCGTTGTGGTAAGTTAGCGGCGAATTCGCGGCAGACGATGGACATCATTGATGGAGACCTGCGGCGCACCTTGCGTCGCGGATGACAGCTTATGGCAACCGCCTTCTATACGCACCCCGACTGCATGCTGCACGAGATGGGGGAATGGCATCCGGAATGCCCGGCCCGCCTGTCGGCGATCCAGGATCAGCTGATCGCGAGCCGCATCGACGACCTGATCGTGCACGAAACCGCGCCGTTCGCGAGCGAGGTGGCGCTGGGCCGCGTGCATACGCAGGCTCACATCGACTACATCCGCAGCATGACGCCCGTTGACGGCTACGTCGAGATCGATCCCGACACGCTGATGAACCGCGACACGTGGCGCGCCGCGCTGCGTGCGGCCGGCGCGGCGATCGCGGCGACCGACGCCGTGATCGAAGGCCGCTACGCGAATGCGTTCTGCAGCGTGCGGCCGCCCGGCCATCACGCGGAACCCGCGCGCGCGATGGGTTTCTGCTTTTTCAACAACGTCGCGATCGCCGCGCGGCATGCGCTCGATGTCCATGGCCTCGAGCGTGTCGCAATCGTCGATTTCGACGTGCATCACGGCAACGGCACCGAAGCCGCGTTCGCGAACGACGAGCGCGTGCTGATGTGCAGCTTCTTCCAGCACCCGCTGTACCCGTTCTCGGGCGTCGATCATCAGGCGCCGAACATGGTCAACCTGCCGATGCCTGCGCGCAGCAACGGGATGGCGATCCGCGAAGCGGTCGACATGTCCTGGCTGCCGCGTCTCGACGCGTTCAAGCCGCAGATGCTGTTCGTGTCGGCCGGTTTCGACGCGCATCGAGAAGACGACATCGGCAATCTCGGTCTCGTCGAGGCCGATTTTGAATGGCTGACCACGCAGATCGTCGACGTCGCGCGCCGGCACGCGCAGGGCCGCATCGTGAGCTGCCTCGAGGGTGGCTACAACTTGTCCGCGCTCGGCCGCAGCGTGGTCGCGCACCTGCGCGTGCTGGCCGGCATCTGACCGGGAGCGAGCCGGCGCGCGCTCAGCGTGCCGGCACGTGCGCGTGAATCCACGCGATCAGCGCATCGATCACGCGGTCGCGCTCGAGATCGTTCATCGTTTCGTGGAACCCGCCTTCGTATAGCGTCAGCGTGCGGTCAGGCGAGCCGACGCGTGCGCCGAACGCACGGCTTCCGTCCGGTTCGGTCAGCTTGTCCTCGGTGCCGTGATAGACAAGCACCGGCACGCGTAGCGCGCCGCGACCACGCTCGATGCGCGCCATCGCATCGAGGATTTCGGCGCCGGTGCGTGCCGGCACCGCGCCGTGGTGCACGAGCGGATCGGCACGATTGGCCGCGACGACGGCCGGATCGCGCGACAGCAGCGCCGCGTCGATCCTGATCGCGGGGAAGCTCGGCCACACGCGGCTGATGAAGCGGCTCATCGCGAGCATCCAGCGCGGCACGTCGCGTCCCGGCGCGAGCGCCGGGCTCGACAGCACGAGACCCGCCAGCGCGTGGCCGCGAACCGGCGCGCGTTCGATCGCGTACAGCGCCGCGACGGCGCCACCCATGCTGTGGCCCATCAGAAAGAGCGGCGTATCGTCGCGGGCGGCTTCGGCGACGAGGGCATCCGCATCGTTCAGGTATTCGTCGAAACGCTCGACCCACGCGCGTTTACCGGGCGACTGGCCATGCCCGCGCAGATCGATCGCCAGCACGTCGATGCCGGCCACGTTCAATCTGGCCGCGAGTGCCGCGTAGCGGCCCGCATGCTCGGCAAGGCCATGCACGAGCGCGATCGTCGCGCGCGGCGGCTCCGTGCCGTCGCCGGCCGGCCAGCGATACGACGCCAGTTCGAGCCCGTCCGCGGTACGCAGCCGGCCCATCCGCGGGGCGGGCGGCGCTGCCGTGTCCAGTGCCGCGGTGGCGGCGGGCGCGGCGGTCTGCGTCGTGGTGGCGGTCATCTGGCGGGTCTCCTGTTTAGTTGGCATCGGTGTTCCGGATCATAGTCGCGGCACTCGCACGGCGGGCCAGCAGTGCCCCTCTAATTTCGTCTGGTTATGAAAAGATCGAAATCGATTATTAAGTGGAATGAGGCGTTTGCGGTAAAATCGCCGGCTATTCCAGATGCATCGGCGGCCGACTGGCGGGCTTCGCCTGTCGGCCGCCGTTTTGTTTACATGATCGAATTACGCAATCTGTCGCAGCGTTTCCCCGGGCCGACCGGCTGGGTCGACGCATTGCACAACGTCAATCTGACGATCCCGCAGGGCGAGGTGTTCGGTATCATCGGCCGAAGCGGCGCCGGCAAGAGCACGCTCGTGCGCACCATCAACCTGCTCACGCGGCCGACCGAAGGCAACGTCGTCGTCGGCGGGCGCGATCTCACGCTGCTGCCGGCTGGCGCACTGCGCGAAGCGCGCCGCGAAATCGGCATGATCTTCCAGCACTTCAACCTGCTGTCGTCGCGCACGGTGTTCGACAACGTCGCGTTGCCGCTCGAACTGGCTGGCGCGAGCCGTGCCGACATCGAGGCCGCCGTGCTGCCGCTGCTCGACCTCGTCGGGCTGTCCGCGCAGAAGGACCGCTACCCGGCGCAGATCAGCGGCGGCCAAAAGCAGCGCGTCGGCATCGCCCGCGCGCTCGCGAGCAAGCCGAAGGTGCTGCTGTCGGACGAAGCGACGTCGGCGCTCGATCCCGAGACCACGCGCGCGATCCTCGACCTGCTGAAGCGCATCAATCGCGAACTCGGCCTGACGATCGTGCTGATCACGCACCAGATGGAAGTGATCAAGCAGGTGTGCGATCGCGTGGCGGTGCTCGACGCGGGTCGCGTGGTCGAGGAAGGCCGCGTGATCGACGTGTTCCTGCAGCCGCATCACGAAGTGACGCGCGCATTGATCGGCGACGTGATCGCGCAGGAGTTGCCGCCCGCGCTGAAGGCACGCGTGGCCGAGCGGCTGAAGACGGGCAGCGGGCATTTGCTGCGGCTCGCATTCACCGGCTCGGGTGTCGACCAGCCGATCCTGTCGGAGACGATTCGCCGGTACGAACTCGATTTCAATATCCTGCACGGCCAGATCGACGAGATCCAGGGGCAGGCGTTCGGGTCGCTCGCGGTGCTCGCGGGCGGCGAACCGGGCAAGGTCGGGCAGGCACTCGCGTTCCTGCGCGAGCAAGGTGTGGTGGTAGAGGAGCTTTCGTATGTTGAGTGAGATGTTCGATATGTTCGTGCAGTCGTTCTGGGAGACGCTGATCATGGTCGGCATCTCGGGAGCGGTCGGCGCGCTCGTCGGGATGCCGCTCGGCGTGCTGCTCTACCTGACCGACCGCCAGGGCGTGCTGCAGAACCTCGGCGTGAATCGCGTGCTCGGCGGCATCGTGAACGCGGTGCGCTCGACACCGTTCATCATTCTGTTGGTCGCGGTCATTCCATTCACGCGGCTCGTCACGGGGTCGTCGATCGGCACGGCTGCGGCGGTCGTGCCGCTGACGCTCGCGGCCGCGCCGTTCGTCGCGCGGCTGGTCGAGACGGCGCTGCGCGAAGTCGACCGCGGGCTGATCGAGGCCGCGCAGTCGATGGGCGCGACGACGTCGCAAATCGTGTTCAAGGTGCTGCTGCCCGAATCGCTGCCCGGCATCGTCGCAGGGCTGACGATCACGTTTGTTTCGCTCGTCGGCTACTCGGCGATGGCCGGTGCGATCGGCGGCGGCGGGCTCGGCGATCTCGGCATTCGTTACGGCTACCAGCGCTATCTGCCGGAAGTCATGTGGACGGTCGTCGCGATCCTGATCGTGTTCGTGCAGATCGTGCAATCGTTCGGCGACTGGCTCGTGCGCCGGCTGAGCCACAAGTAATAACGACATTCATGGGTAGGGGGAGACGATGCAACGACGTTTCATGCTGAAGTTCGCGGCCGCACTCGGCGCGGCCGCGTTGTTCGCGAGCGCGCACGCGCAGACCGAAACCATCAAGGTGGGCGTGACGGGCGGTCCGCACGCGCAGATCATGGACGTGGTGAAGAAGGTCGCGGCCAAGAGCGGCCTCGACATCCGCATCGTCGAATTCTCGGATTACGTGCAGCCGAACGCGGCGCTCGCGTCGGGCGATCTCGACGCGAACAGCTACCAGCACGATCCTTATCTGCAGGCGCAGGTGAAGGATCGCGGCTACAAGCTGATCAAGGTCGCGGATACCGTCACGTTCCCGATGGGCATCTATTCGAAGCGGGTGAAGTCGCTGGCCGAGTTGAAGCCGGGCGCGCGCATCGCGGTGCCGAACGATCCGACCAATGGCGGCCGCGCGCTGCTGTTGCTGCAGAAGCAGGGCCTGCTGAAGCTGCGTGCGGACGCCGGGCTGAAGGCGACGCCGCTCGACATCGTCGACAATCCGCGCAAGCTGAAGATCGTCGAACTCGATGCGGCACAGATTCCGCGCTCGCTTGGCGACGTCGACGCTGCGGCGATCAACACCAACTATGCGATGGAAGCGGGGTTGAAGCCGAAACAGGACGCGATCGCGATCGAGGGCCCGAACGGCCCTTACGCGAACATCCTCGCGATTCGCGAGGCCGACCGGAGCAAGCCGTGGGTCGCGAAGCTGGTCGCGGCCTACCATTCCGCGGAAGTGAAGCAGTTCATCGAACAGAAGTTCGGCGGCGCGGTCATCGCCGCCTGGTGATACGTGGTGCTGGGCGCGCCCGGTGACGATTAGAGTCGATGATCGAAAACCCGGGCTTTGCGTCCGGGTTTTTTCTCTTTTAAAATAGAACGACCGTTCGCTATTGCCGGCGCGCCGAAGATGAGCGCTATCCTCGATAGCCGCGATGGATTGGTCCGCTTGGCCGCGCAGTCATGAGGCCTCGCTATAGAATGGCCTCTGGTCGTATTCGTAACTTTGGAGCGTGTGCATGAAAATCCTGGTGCCAGTGAAAAGAGTGGTCGATTACAACGTGAAGGTCCGCGTGAAGTCGGACAACACCGGCGTCGACATCGCGAACGTGAAGATGTCGATGAACCCGTTCGACGAAATCGCGGTGGAAGAAGCGGTGCGCCTGAAGGAAGCGGGTGTGGCGACCGAAGTGATCGCGGTGTCGGTCGGTGTGACGCAAGCGCAGGAAACGCTGCGCACGGCGCTGGCGATCGGTGCGGATCGCGCGATCCTCGTCGAGTCGAACGACAGCGTCGAGCCGCTGGCCGTCGCGAAGAT